>JBMORE010000128.1:0-10746 GCA_049322255.1 Myxococcota bacterium
CATCGTGCGGCCGACTCTATCCTTCCTTGATTGGGAAAAGCTGGTCGCTATAGTCCGCGCGCGAATCTTCCTTTCGGAGCCTTTCGATGCCGCGGCAGACCCCGCTCAACGCCGCCCACAAGAAGCTGGGCGCTCGGATGGTCGACTTCGCCGGCTGGGAGATGCCCGTGCAGTACAGCTCGGTGATTTCCGAGCACGAGGCGGTGCGCAACGCCGCCGGGCTGTTCGACGTTTCGCACATGGGGGAGATCGAGCTCGTGGGCAAGGGCGCGCTGGCGGCCGCCAACCGCCTCATCACCAACGACCTGGAGCACATCGCCGACGGACAAGCGGTCTACGCGGGGCTGTTGAACGAGCAGGGTGGCTTCGTGGACGACGTGGTCGCTTACCGTTTCTCGCCCGAGCACATCTTCATCTGTGTCAACGCCTCGAACCGCGAGAAAGACTTCGCGTGGATGCAAAAGCACGCGAAAACGGTCGCTCCGCAGAACGTGAGCGACGAGTGGGCCCAGCTTGCGGTGCAAGGACCGAAGGCGCCATCGATTGTGGGGCGCCTCGCCGCCGTCGACGTGTCCGGAGTCGGCACTTACCGCTTCACCACCGGGAAGGTGGCCGGGGTGGAGTGCATCATCTCCCGCACCGGGTACACGGGGGAGGACGGCTTCGAGCTCTACTGTCCTCCGGGGGAGGCCGAGCGGCTGTGGTTTGCCCTCCTCGAGGAAGGCAAGCGCGATGGATTGGTGCCCGCGGGCCTGGGCGCGCGCGACTCTTTGCGCACCGAGATGAAGTACGCGCTCTACGGCAACGACATCGACGACACCCACACCCCGCTGGAGGCGGGGCTGGGCTGGATCGTCAAGTGGGACAAGGCGGACTTCGTGGGCAAAGAGGCCCTGGCGAAGCAGAAGGCGGAAGGGGTGCGGCGCAAGCTGGTCGGCTTCGTGCTCACCGAGAGCGGCATTCCACGGCCGCACTACCCGATCCTCAAAGACGGGAAGCAGGTGGGCGAGGTGACCTCGGGCACGATGGGGCCGTCGGTGAAGAAGGCGATCGGCATCGGCTACGTGCCCACCGAGCTTTCCACCGAGGGCAGCACCTTCCACGTCGAGATTCGCGGCCGGCCGGTGGCGGCCCAGGTGGTGAAGACCCCGTTCTGGAAGAGGACCTAAAAGCGATGGCTGACTACCCGAAGAACCTCAAGTACACCAAAGACCACGAGTGGGCGCGCAAGCAAGGCAGCCTCGTCGTGGTGGGCGTCACCTTCCACGCGCAGGAGTCGCTGGGCGACGTGGTCTACGTCGAGCTGCCGAAGGTGGGAGACAAAGTCACCGCCGGGAAGTCGTTCGGAGTGATCGAGTCGACCAAGGCAGTGAGCGAGCTGTTCTCGCCCGTCTCGGGCACGGTGGTGAAGGTGAACGACGCGCTCGCCGACAGCCCGCAGACGATTAACCAGGACCCTTACCAGGCAGGGTGGATCGTCGAGGTCGAGCCCTCGCAGCCGGGCGAATACGACGGCCTTTTGGACGCGGCGGCATACGAGAAGCTGCTCGAAGGGGCGAAGTAAAAAGCGCGCGTTACTTCGCCAGCTCGAAGATCGCTCCGTACACCCCGCGCACCACCTTCGCCATGCGCTCGTAGTCGAGCGTCGCGGGGGTGTCGCTCGCCTGGTGATAGTGGGGGTTCCGGTAGAAAGCCGTGTCGGTGAGCATCAGGGCGGGGTAGCCAAGGTTCCAGAAGCTCCGGTGGTCGGAAAAATCGACTCCGGGAATGAAACGGGGAGCGTTGATCGACTGCACGTCGAGCCCGGGAGCAGCCCCGCGCATCGCGCCCTTCACCGCCCGCACCAGCATGGGCGAGCCGAAGTCACCGACCACCGCGATGAAGCCGCCGTGGGAAGGATAGAGGGGGCGTAGCACCGTCGCCGGCAGTTTTTGGCTGTCGGGCGTGTCGGTGAAAAAACCAATCATCTCGAGCGAGAACATCGCCCTCACCTCGGAGCCGGCGTGCCGCAGCGTCTGTGCGTGCAGGCGGCTCCCGTCCAGCCCGTACTCTTCGAGCACGTACGCGGCCAGCTCCACGTGCATCGACGGCGGCGAAGCGCCCAAAAGCTGCGCCAGCTCCAACAGCCCCGCCACCCCGCTGGCGTTGTCATCGGCTCCTGGGAGCGGCCCGCGCGCGTCGTAGTGGGCTCCCACCACCAGCCGCGACGCTGTGGCAGGGCCGAAGTCGGCGAAGACGTTGCGGAAGGTTTTGCCTTCGCGGGTGAAGGTCTGCTCCCGCACCTTGCCGCCCGCCGCGGCGAGCTTTGCGCGTAAGAATTCCGCCACCCGCTCGAGGTTCTCGTGGTGCTGAAGATCTCGCGGCGAGAGCTCCCCCGAGAGCTTTTCCACCACCGCACGAAGCCGCGCCGGGTCGGCGGCAGGCGCTTCACCGCCAATGGCCCCGACGAAGGGCTGGGTGAGGTGAAAGGCGACACCCGCGGCCAAGGCCAAAAACACCGCCAGCACCAGGAGCGCCATGCGTCGCACGACTAAGGCGCGTCCGCGTCAGCGCAGAAGACTGTCTCGGTGCGCTCACCGAGGGAGGTCAAGAGCACACGTCTCATGCGACCTCTGATAGCTCAACTGGGCCGGCCGTTCCAAGCTCTCCCCCTCGGCCGCCGGCCAGATTTTCGTTCCCGCCTCGAGCGGCGGCGTTATAGACGGTCGCTCCATGGGCGTCGATCTCGACTACACTGACACGTTTCCCCGTCGCCACCTCGGCCCCGAAGCCCGGGAGATTGCCGAGATGCTCCGCGCGCTCGACTGCCGCTCGCTCGACGAGCTGGTCGAGTCTGCCGTGCCCGCGCGGATTCGCACCCAGCGGCCCTTGCAGTTGCCCAAGGCGGTGGGCGAGCACGAGCTGCTCGAGGAGCTGGAATCGATCGCCCACAAGAACCAAGTGTTCCGCTCCTTCATCGGCATGGGTTACCACGACACCATCGTGCCGGGGGTGATTCGCCGCAACATCCTCGAGAACCCGGGCTGGTACACCCAGTACACGCCGTACCAGGCGGAGATCTCCCAGGGGCGGCTGGAGGCGCTGCTCAACTTCCAGACGATGATCTCCGACCTCACCGGGCTGGAGATCGCCAATGCCTCGTTGCTCGACGAAGGCACCGCGGCCGCGGAGGCGATGGCGATGGTGCACGCGATCAAAGGCAGCGCGATGGGCAACGTCTTCTTCGTCTCCCACGAGTGCCACCCGCAGACCATCGACGTCGTGCGCACCCGCGCCCGTCCCCTGGGCTGGGAAGTGATCGTCGGCGACCATCGGACCTTCGACTTCAAGCGGCAGGTCTTCGGGGTGCTGGTGCAGTATCCGGCGACCGATGGCTCCCTTCACGACTACCGCGGGTTCTTCGAAAAGGCGCACGCGCACGGAGCCCTGACCGTCGTGGCGGCCGACCCGCTGGCGCTGACGGTGCTCACTCCGCCAGGAGAGCTGGGCGCGGATGTCGCGGTGGGCAGCATGCAGCGCTTCGGCGTGCCGATGGGCTACGGGGGGCCGCACGCCGCCTACTTTGCCACCCGCTCGCAGCACGCGCGTCACATGCCTGGCCGCATCATCGGCGTCACCGAAGATGCCCGTGGAAAGATGGCGCTGCGCATGGCGCTGCAGACGCGCGAGCAGCACATTCGCCGTGAGAAGGCGACCAGCAACATCTGCACCGCGCAGGTGCTCTTGGCGGTGATGGCGGGGATGTACGCCGTCTACCACGGGCCGCAAGGGCTCAAGGCCATCGCCCTTCGCGTGCACGGTCTGGCTTCGGCGCTGGCGCTGGGTTTGACCCGCCTTGGATACGCCCCCAAGCACGGGCAGTTCTTCGACACCCTGCGCGTGGAGACCACCCGCGAGCGCGCTGACCAGCTCGTCGCTGCCGCCGCGGCCCGCCGCATGAATTTTCGTCGCCTGGACGAGACGGCGCTGGGCCTTGCGCTCGACGAGACGACCTCGGCCGCCGACTTGGAGAACGTGCTCGCGGTCTTCGCCGGTGGGCGGGCGATGGACGTCACGCTGCAAAAGCTCGCGCAGGATGCGGGTGAAAACCTGCCGGCCGGTTTGCGGCGCACGAGCGCCTTTTTGACCCACCCGGTTTTCAACAAGTACCACTCAGAAACCGAGATGCTCCGGTACATCCGGATGCTCGAGAGTCGCGATCTGTCGCTGACGCATTCGATGATTCCGCTCGGCTCATGCACGATGAAGCTCAACGCCACCACCGAGATGTTGCCGGTGACCTGGCCGCAGTTTGGCCGGCTGCACCCCTTCGCGCCGCGGGCACAGGCTGCTGGGTACGAAATCATCTTCAAGCAGCTGGAGGCGATGCTCGCCGACATCACCGGCTTCGCTGCCGTGTCGTTGCAGCCCAACGCCGGCTCGCAAGGAGAGTACACCGGGCTTTTGGTCATTCGCGCCTACCACGAGAGCCGCGGCCAAGCGCACCGCGACGTGGTGCTGATTCCGCAGTCGGCGCATGGCACCAACCCGGCGAGCGCAGTGATGGCCGGCTACCAGGTGGTGGTGGTGAAGACCGACGCCGCCGGCAACATCGACGTCGGCGACTTGAAGGGCAAGGCGGCCGAGCACAAAGAGAAGCTCGCCGCGCTGATGGTCACCTATCCGTCCACGCACGGGGTCTTCGAGGAAGAAATCAAAGAAATCTGCGACGTCGTCCACGCCCACGGTGGGCAGGTGTACATGGACGGCGCGAACATGAACGCGCAGGTCGGTCTCATTCGGCCTGGAGAGATCGGCGCCGACGTCTGTCATTTGAACCTGCACAAGACGTTCTGCATCCCCCACGGGGGCGGAGGCCCGGGCATGGGGCCGATCGGCGTCGCGCCGCACCTGGCGGCGTTCTTGCCTCGTCACCCGGTGGTGGCCACCGGAGGGGAGAAGGGCATCGGCGCCGTCTCGGCCGCGCCGTGGGGAAGCGCGAGCATCCTCCTCATTTCCTGGGTGTACATCCGTCTGATGGGCGCCGAGGGTTTGAAGCGCGCGACCGAGGTCGCCATCCTCAACGCCAACTACGTCGCTCGCCGGCTCGAGGCCCAATTCCCGGTTCTCTACAAGGGGAAAAAGGGCAGGGTGGCGCACGAGTGCATCCTCGATGTGCGGCACCTCAAGAAGACTGCGGGCGTCGAGGTGGAGGACGTGGCCAAGCGCTTGATGGACTACGGCTACCACGCGCCCACCATCTCTTTCCCCGTGTCGGGCACGGTGATGATCGAGCCGACGGAGAGCGAGTCTTTGGCCGAGCTCGACCGTTTCATCGAAGCGATGACCTCGATTCGCGCCGAGATTCGGGAGATCGAAGAGGGCAAGGTGAGTCGGGAGAACAACCTGCTCAAGAACGCCCCCCACACCGCTGACGTGGTGACCGCCGACGAGTGGAGCCGGCCGTACGCTCGCTCGCGCGCGGCATTTCCCACCGAGCACACCCGGCGATACAAGTTCTGGCCCTCGGTGGCGCGGGTGAACAACGTGCTCGGTGACCGCCGGCTCGTTTGCGCCTGTCCTCCGATCGAGGCCTACGCGGCGTGATCGAAGCGGCCCCTATCGTCGCGCTGCTTCTGTCCGCCTCGCCGGCGAAGCCTTTCGCCTGGGAAATGCTCGAGCTTTCGGCGCCGGTGAGGCAGGTGCTGAAGAGCGGGAAGCTGGAAGCGACCCCCAAGGGATTTCGGATCATCGCTCTATCGCATCTGGCCGACGGGTGTGCGGAGCAGGGGGTGCGCTCACCGAAGCTCCGCGCCGCGGCGGTCGCATGCGTCGAGCGGGCCTTCGAGCTCGCCAAGAAGGAGCAGCCGTCGAAGTCCCCATTGGCCGAAGAGCCTCAGGGGCTGTGGCTCAGTCATTTGAACCTCATCCTCGGGGCGCGTGACCGCTTGGGAGGATGCGCAGACGCGGCGTTGCACGCGGCCATCGCGCGCACGCTCTTGGAGCGATCGTTGGTGGATTCCACACGGCACGTCGCGTCCTACTCGAATCAGAATTTTCGCTGGCCGGCGGATCAGGCGGCGACGCTTGCGAGCCTCGCCCGCTACGACCGTGGCCACGGGACGACGCTCCATGCCGAACCGTTTCTTGCCTGGCGCCAGTGGGTGGAGCGACACGCGTTCGACGACGAGCTGGGGTTGCCGTGGTCCGAAGCGACGGGCAAGGCGAAAGGCGCGCGTCATCCGAGGGGGTGCGCGCAATCGTTCAGCGCCCGCTACCTGGCCGAGGTCGACCCGGCGCTCGCCTCCCGGTGGTGGAGCGCCTACAAGAAGAGCTACTTCGTCTCCCTGGGGCCGGGGGTTGGTTTTCGTGAGTGGCCCCCAGGCGTCGATCTCCCGGCGGATGTAGACAGTGGGCCGATCGTCGTTGGCGTAGGCGCAGCCGCCAGCGCGCTCGCTATTTCTGGGGCCCGCGCGATGGGCGAGGAGGAGCTGGCGACGAAGCTCGAGACCGCCGCCGAGCTTGCCGCTGACCTGGTTCCCAGCGAGGTGAGCCGCTCATCCCTCGCGGCTGCCATTCGATTTCAGGCTCGCTGGCAACCGTCGGCGGTGCGATAGCGCACGGCCGGCAGGCTCGACGTGCACCACGACATCGACCACTTCGGGAAAGCGGGCGCACAAGGCCCTTTCGACCTCGTCGGCCACTGAGTGAGCCTGAGCGGTGGTGAGCGCCGGGTCGACCTCGATTTTGAGATCCACGTAGACCGAGCCCTCCATGCCGCGACTGCGCACGTCTTTCACCCGCCGCACGCCCTCGACCGCGGCGCTGACGGTGGACACCGTGGCGGGATCGAGGCGTGCGCTGTCCGAGAGGATGGCCACCGCCTGCCGCACGATGCCGTAGGCGACGAAGGCCACGAAGCCCATGACCAAGAGGGCGACGGCGCCGTCGGCCCGCGGCACCCCCAGCCAAACGAGCACGAGCGAGGAGAGCACCGCCAGGGTGACGAAGACGTCGGAGAGCGTATGGCGCGCATCGGCCAAAAGAAGCGGGCTCTTGAGCTTTTCTCCGAGGCGGCGCTCCACCATGGTGACGATCAAGTTGACCACCAGGGTGCCCACCATCACCGCCGCCATCTGGGGACCCACGTCGGGGTGGCGGTCGTGCACCAGCGCGTCGATCGCCATTCTCCCCAGCTCGAGCATGCCGATGCCCACCATGGCGCCGATGGCCAGCGAGGCGAGCGCCTCGAACTTGCCGTGCCCGTAGGGGTGGTCGTCGTCCGCGGGGCGGGAGGCGATGGACATGGCGACCAGGCCGATCACGTTCGAGCTGCCGTCGATGAACGAGTGCAGCCCGTCGGCGGTCACCGCAGCCGAGCGCGCCCACAGGCCCACCGCCAGCTTGGCCGCCGCCACCACCCAGTTGGCGACGAGGATCGAGGCGAGCACCCGCCGGACAGCGGAGTTTCGTTCCACGCGGCTGGAGGCGAGATCGATCACGCGTCAGAAAGTACGCGCTCAATTCGCCTGACGAAAGAGCCGCATGCGTGGGCCCCCGCCCATCTCCAGAAAGAACCCGAAGGAGAACTGCACGGTCGAGTCGTTGCGCACCAGCCCCGGCGGCGGGTTGGGGAAGGGCTGCGCCCGCTCGAAGGAGTGAATCGCCTCGAGATCGAGAAAGTCCACCCCGCAGCTCTTCTCCACGTAGATGTCCTTCACCAGCCCGCGCTCGCTGAGGGTGACGCTGAGCACCGTGTAGCGGTCGCGGCCTCCGTAGATGCCTCCGGTGGGGTCGCGCTGGCGAAGCTCCTGCCCCGGGTTCCAGTGCATGCCCACGCTCTGCTTCACCCGGTTGAAGAAGCTCGAGTACTTCCACTCCTTGGTGTTGAGGTAGGTGCCTTCGCCCTCCTCGACGTCTCCCAAGTGGTCGTTGGCCGCGGCGCCGGTGAGCTTGTCGAGCACGGCAGTGGAGGGAATCAGGTTCGCCACCCCAGGCGAGCCCTTGCGGCCTTCGGAGGCCTCGGTGTCGCCGCTCTCACCAGGGTGCACCCGCAGGCGGTTGGAGTTCCCCACCACTTCGTCGCTTTCGGCGTGGTTTTTCACCGCAGGTCCGACACCCGTCGCCGAAGGGTCGGTCTTGAGAGCGATTTCCTGCCGCTTCTCGACGTCGGGAATCTCCAGCACCGGCGTTCCTTCTCGCAGCGGGCGGTCATCGTCGCCCAGCCCGTCGTTACCGGCGGTTTTCGCCTCTCGCTCCGTGGCGTTGCCCCCGCCTTGCTGTGGGTTGGGCGAGGTGCGCCTTGGCATGGCGTTTCGGTAGAAGGGCGTCTGCTCCTTGGCGCGGGTTTCCTTGTCCACCCGGTTGGAAGACTCGGCGAGGTACTTGGCCTCGGCAGACTCCTCCCCGTTTCCGGGAGCCACGTCCACCACCTGGCCTTTGGGAACGGCCTCGGGTTCTTTGCGAGATTCCTTTTTTGGCAAGGGGGCGGCGGGCTGCCCCCGGTTCTTCTCCCACTGGTCGGCAGGGACGGAACGCATCGTCACTGCCCGCGGAGGCGCCACCGCCTGGGTGCGTGCTGGCGCCGGCAAGCTCACATGGACCAGCGAGAGGAAGATGAGCAGCCCGGCGAAGGCCAAGTGGCCAAGCACCGCGAGCGCTCCCGCGACGATCGCCCGAGCGGCGACGTTCCGCTTGCGCCTACGCTTGGCCGGCTGAAGGAGGCTCATACCGAAGCGCCCAAGATGATAACGCCCGCCCCCATTGTACGGGGAGGTACAGACGAAATTTGCTCATCCCGTCCGCCAGCGCACGCTCCCATGGAAGAGGTGGGGGCAGGTGGGACGCGCCCTCACCCTTGCCCTCTCCCAAAGGGAGAAAGGGAGAGGGGTCATTCAATAGATGCGGGCGACCTGGGCGCCGTTGAAGTAGTGCTCGAGGATGGCGCGATAGTCCTGCCCGGCCTCGGCGCGGCCGATGGCGCCGGTCTGACACATGCCCACGCCGTGTCCCCAGCCTCCGCCCCGGAACAGCCAGGCGGTCGGTTTGCCGTCGGGGCCCAGCTGGGGGCTGACGATGAACATCGCGCTGTTGAGCATGCCAAAGAGTCTGCGAATGTTGAGCTCGCCGCGTATTTGCGTGGCCCCGTTTTCTCCGGAGAGAGTGACCAGGCGCGCCCGCCCGGAGACGCCGCGGTCGGTCACGGCGATGGCTCGCACCGGGCCGATGCCCAAAGGCTCGGTCAGGCGGTTCACCTCCTCGGCGGTGAAGCGGCGCTCCCAGCGGTATTTGCTCGGCTGGGCGAAGCTGGAGAGCCGGCACGCCGCGGGAAGCTCAGCGACGAGGAAAGCTTCGAGCTTGCCGGGAGCGCTGAGCGCGCGCCGGCCGGGGAGGGTGTCGGGGCGGCCACGCAGGCTGGGGTTGGGAGGGCCTCCCCACACGATGTCGTTGTGCTCGGTGTGGCCGCCGCACACCGCGCTGTAGACCGAATCGACCAGCCGCCCTGAAGCGTCGAACAGGCCCTCTCCGCGCGTGGCTTCCACGGCGGCGTTGGTGCTCACCGCCTCGCCCAACAGGCCCTTGTACACGGCGCAGTGCTGCTCGGCGCACAAGAGGTACGGATCCGCCAGGTGCTTGGTGCCGATCTTCGCCAGCACCTCCCCGCGCGCGGTCACCGCTTGCGCTTTGAGCGCCTCGGGGTGGGCGCGGGCGAAGATTTCCGCCGGCACCAGCCCCTTGAGCAGCTCCTCCATCGGAACCAGGTTGACCACCGCCAACTTCCCTTGGCGGTCGACGGTGAGCTCCAGGCTGCCCCGGTAACTGCGGTCGTCGAAGCCGTGGTTGGCGTAGCCGACGTCGTGCTCCACCGCGCGCACGTCGAAGGGGGCGCCGTCGAGCGTCTCGGCGACGAGCAGGTCTTGCGCCAGGGCGACCACCACACCTGACGGATCGCGCAGCTCGAGAATGCCGCGCGGCGGGGTCTTCACCTCCTCGAAGAGCATGGTGCGCACCCCGTGCGTGCGCAACAGCTCGGCCTGGCGTTGCACGGCTTCGGCGCGGCTCGTCGGCGCATCGTCGAGCAAGAGGTAGCGCCGGCTGTCGACTACCTTCCCGGAGATGCCGTACACCGAGCCGAGCACGTGGGTCTTCACCAAGAGGCCCTTCTCCACCCAGCGCCGTTCTTCGGCGGCCAGCCCCTCCTTGTCGGCGAACGGAAATTCGGCGAGCTGCACGCGCGCGGAAAGTGTCGCGGGAGAGCCCTCCACCAACCGAACCGTCCAAGTCGAGCCCGCGGGAGCCTCGACCGTCTTTTCCACCTCGCCGGAGAGCTTCATCCGCATCCGCCCGCGCGCAGAGAAGGAAACCTCGGTGCGGCCCTCCATCAGCCGTATCGGCAACACCGGCGCGCCGGCGCGAAAGTCGAGCCGCTTGGAGAACAGCTCGCCCGTCCGGTCTCCCGGGGCAGGGGGAAGCGCCAGCCCGTCCATTTTGGCAGGGAGCACATCGGCGTCGGCGAAGCCGCTCTGTGCGGCGGGGGGCACCGAGGCTTGGAAGGTTTGAGCAGGCGGGGTGGCGCGCCGGGCGCAGGAGGCGACGACCCAAAGCGTGACCCAGAGCGCGTGCCGCACGAGGAGAGAGGCGCCACCCGGATTCGAACCGGGGAATGAGGGTTTTGCAGACCCTTGCCTTACCACTTGGCTATGGCGCCGAAAGCGAAGGCCACGGGCTTATATGCACCGAGGTTTTGAAGCGTCAAGGAAGTGGAGT
>JBMORE010000129.1:0-10638 GCA_049322255.1 Myxococcota bacterium
GTCATTGATTCCCCAGCACTTGAGTCCACCGAACTCGGTGATGGCGCACGTATGGCGGCTTCCGGCCTCCACGAAACGAACACCAGCATCCAGTCCAGGCACAGGTCGAGGAACTGCAGCTCCGTCTCCCCAGCAGCGAACAGCTCCACCCAGCACGATGGCGCAGGTGTGAAATTCTCCCGATGTGATGGCAACCGCTGGTTCCGTCAGCTGGGTCTCAACAGGCACTGAACTCCCGGTCGTGCTTCCATTTCCCAGTTGACCTTCATCGTTTCGTCCCCAGCATTTGACCGCACCATTATTCAAGATCGCGCACACATGGGTCCCTCCGGCCGCAATCGCTGCCGCCGTGCAACAACCCGCGTCGCAACGAAAGTAGGAGGGTTGGCAAGTGTAGCTACAAGCCCCCGCGTCAACGTCGCAGCTCACCGTTCCGCGCTCGACCACCTTGCAGGGCGCGCAGGAAGTTCCGCAACTGTCCACGCTGTCGTCGGGCAGGCAGGTAGCTCCACACGTGTGGTACCCAGGCGTGCAGACGCACGTTCCGGCGTCGCACGTTCCGCCTCCGCATTCAGAGCTCGTCGAGCACGCGGCGTGACCGGCGTCGAAACCAGCGTCGCCGACGCCACCATCCACACCGCTATCCAGAATCGGTCCGACGCAGACGCGACGCCGGAGATCGCAGTAGGACGCTCGAGGGCATTCGCCGTCTGAATCGCAGTACGGCACCGACCGCTCGCACGCGCCGCCAACGGCGAACGCGGTCAGCATGACCAACACCAGCCCTCCCCTCTCGCGCCCCATCTCGACTCCTCGCGTTTTGTAAGAGCGTACTCAAACGCACCGTCCTCTCGCACCTACGGTGACGGCTTTCGGGCCCGTGTGGTGTAGTGGGCGCCTCACGTAGGGAGAACCGGTGGCCAAGAAGACCAGCAACGAGAAAGTGACTGATCTCACCACTCGGATCCTCCAAAAGATTCACGGCGAGCTCGCAGCAATTCGTCGGCAGACCAAAGCGGTTCCACAAATCGGCAAAGACGTCGCCGAGATGGCCAGCCGCTTCGGTCTTCGTCGAGTCGAAGAGCTGCTCGGGCGTCAATAGGCTTTTCTCGTCGGGGAAGCCTTACGCACTCTTCACCGGCTTTTTCCATGTAGGCGCGAGCATCGCCGCCATGCGCTCGGGGCGAGCGATGTCTTGTCCACGCATCCACCCGTCGGCCGCCTCGATGAGCGCACGCCCCTCGTCCCCTCCGAGCAACTCGCCCGCCTGCCGTTTGGCCGCCGCGGCGAAGAGCGGCATCTGCTGCGCTTCGAAGAGCCGCTCGGCCTGGCGGAAGCGCTCATGGTCGCCGGCCGCGCCGGCCTGAAGACACAACGCGATGGGGGCGGCATAGTCGATGCGCTCTCGATGGATGCGGTGAGCAATCCGAAGCGCCTCGTCCACTTTCCCCGCCGCCAGCGCCAACCGAGCTCGCAGGTGCCAAGCCTCGATGCGCACGTTCTGAATGCGCAAGAGGAGCGCGCGCTCCAGCGCACCCCACTCCGCCTCCATGTGGGCCAGCGCACCCGCCGCCTCGTTGGCGTACAGACCGATCATCCCCTGCGACAAAAGGCCCCAGTAGTGCTGGAAGTGAAAGCCCTGCTTCGACCACCGGCCCATCACCTCGCGCACTTCGCGTCGCGCACCCTCCACGTCGTCGGCGGCGAGCAAGGCGACGTTGGCCAGACCGCTGCGCAGACTGGTCGCCGAGTAGAGATCGCCGCGCTCCTGCGCCTCGGCAACCATCGCCGGTAACTTTCGCCGCAAGGCGCCGATCTCTCCCAGGTAGAAGAGCGACCACACCGAAAAGAGCCGCGCGTTCACCGCCTCCCAGGTGAGCCCGGAGCCCACATCGTGAAATATCCGCTCGGCCCGCTCGGCGTGCGCCTGTGCCTCGCGCCAGCGGCCGACCAGGAACTCGGTGAGCCCCGCGCAGAAGGACACCAGCCCGAGCAGCCGCGCGTCTCCTACTTTGGCGGCCAATTTCTCAGCGGCGGCGATGAGCCGTGCCGCACGCGCGCTCGCCTTGCTGCCCCCCGTGGCGACGAAGGCGGCCTCGGCCGCGAGTGCGCGCGCCACCCGCAGCGGCTCTCCCGCCGAGAGCGCGAGGAGCAGGTGCCTGGTCTGAAAGCTGGCCGCGCGAATGGTGTCCACCATCGACAACCCGGCAGCTACCGACCAGCACACGTCGATGCGGGTGAGCTCCTCGGCGGACACCTGGCTCTCGTCGCGCTCGCGAAAGCCAATGCCCCGCAAGGCGAGGTGCGCCCGCCGCCACAGAAGCGCTCCCAGCGCCCGGCGTGGTGTGGGCGCGAGCGTCATCCCCACCTCGCTAAGCACCGCGCGCAGCGCGATCAGCCCCTCATCGACGTGCCCGCTGCGCAACAGCTGCTCCGTTGCTCGCCGCCGAAGCTCGAGCACCTCCGCCGCCCGCAGCACACCTGGGCTGTTCTTCACCGCCTGTTCGTAGGCCTGCGCCGCCTCGAAGCCGCGCCCCGCATGGGCCAGCGCATCGCCCAGCGCTACCCGCAACGGCTGCCGTCCTGTGTTGGCGTCAGGCCACAGCTCGAGGGCCTGGCGGTAGAGCTTGGCGGCACGATCGAAGGCCAACGCCTCGGTCGCGCGCGCTGCCGCCGACGCCGCGTGCTGCGCCGCTCGCTCGGACAGCCCCGCCGCCTCGAAGTGAAACGCGAGCGCTTCGGAATCGGCCCATCCGCTCGCCTCGAGGGCGCGCGCGATGCGCAGATGGCAATCGGCCTGCTCCGGCGCCGAGAGCCGCTGCACCACCGACTCGCGGATGCGATCGTGGTAGGTCTCGACCGTCTCCACCGCGCCGGTGGTGGCGGTGCGCACCCACTGCGCCGCCCGTAAGGAAGCGAAGGCCGCCACGTCACCGGTCGCCAACTCGGCAGCGCGGGCCGCCACCGTGGAAGGAATCGGCCTGCCTGCCACCGCCACCACCTCGAGCAGGCGCTGCGCCGGCGAGGGCAGACGCAACGCGCGTGCGCGAACCACTGCGTCCAGGCTCACCTCCGCTCCGCTCTCCCACTCTCCCGCGTGGATGGAGCGCACCAAGGCGTCGATGAAGAAGGGGCTCCCGCCGGACTCGCGCACCAGGGCGGGCAGGCGCTCTTGTGCGCGTACTTCTCCTCCCAAAAGCCCCTCAGCCAGCTCCCGCGCCTCGTCGGCCTCCAGCGCCTCCACCATCAGCTCGCGCAGCTCGATGCCCGTTCCCGGATCGGGCAAGAGCTCGGTGAGCGTCTGCGCGGCGTCGCGCCCTCCGCGGTAGCACAAAAGAAGCATGAGCGGCGGCGCATCGGGCGGGTGTAACAACTCCGCCAAGAGCGCAGCGCTGTCCACATCGCCCCACTGGGCATCGTCGATGAACAGCACCAGCGGCGCTCGATCGGCCATGCGTCCGGCGAGCTCGCGCAGCGCGGCAAATGCACGGCGGCGAAGCTCTTGCGGGTCGGCCCATTCTTTCGCACGCAACGGAGCATCGGCCACCGCTCCGATGCGCCGCAGCACCGGAAAGATGCGCGCCAGCGCCTGCACGTCGCGCGGCAGGAGCGCCTCCGCCTTCTCCCGCCCTGCCCGGGTGAGGTAGCGGGTCAACCCGTCGATCAGACTGTCGAGCGCCTTGTAGGGCATCGACTCTCGCTCGTAGCAGCGCCCCGAGAGAACCACCGCGTCGGAGCCACGCAACTCCTCGAGGAACCGCCGGGCGAGCGCCGTTTTACCCATGCCCGACTCACCGTAGAGGAGCGCCACCGACGCTTTTCCTGCACGTGCTGCCTCATATGTTTCGCGCAGCACGCGAAGGTGCTTCTCGCGCCCGACGAACGGCGCTGGCGACCGCCGTTCCGCGCGTTCCTCCACGATCGGCGTCACTCCCACTCGGCGCAAGATGTCCGCCGCGGAGGGCCGGCGCTCGGGCGCGCGACGCAAGAGCTCGACGCACAACGCGTTCAGATCGGCCGGCGCCTCGGGGTTCAGAGAAATCGGCGGTGGCGAGTCCACCCGCTGCTTGTCCAGCAATACTTGAAGCGGGCTGCCGGCGAACGGCACCCGGCCGGTGAGCGCCTCGTAAAGCATCACCCCCACCGCGTACCAGTCGGCGGCCGAAGTCGCTTCGCCCACGTTGGCTTGCTCGGGAGCCATGTACGCCGCGGTGCCGACAATCGCCTGGCCGGTGCTGGTCTGCCCTTCGCCCTCGGTCTCGGTCACCAGGCCGAAGTCGAGCACCACCACCCGGCCCTGCGGCGTGACGAGCACGTTGGACGGCTTCAGATCACGGTGCAGCTTGCCCGCGACGTGAAGAGCGGCGACCGCCTCGCACAGCTGACCGAGCGCGCTGCGCAGGCGTGCGAGATCGAGCTGGCGCCCCTCACCCCTGCCCTCTGCGAGCTGGCGCCCCTCACCCCTGCCCTCTCCCAGTGGGAGAGGGGGTTCCGTGTCGGCCGAGGAGATTCGCGCGGCGCCGGGGCGAACATGAGCCAGGAAATCGACCCCCTGCACCAGCTCCATGGTGAAAAACCAGGTGTCGTCGTGGCAGACCAGCTCGTGCAGCATGGCCAAACCCGGATGGCTGACACCGGCGAGCGCGCGGAACTCGTGCTTGAGGCGGTAGATGTTCGCCCCGTCGACACGCCGGAGCGTCTTGAGCGCCACGCGGGTGTTGCGCTGGCGATCGAGCGCCTCGTAGACGACGCCCATGCCGCCCGCACCCAACCGGCGCACGACGGCGTAACGCTCCGTCCCCGAGAACTCGTCGGCGTTCGACAAAGGCGTCAAGACTTGGGCTTGCGTGGGCGGGTGAGGCCGTAGCTCTGAACGCGCGAGACCAGCGTGCGCCGGGAGATGCCCAGAAGCTTCGCCGCCTGGGTCTGGTTGCCTCCGCACTTGTCCAGAGCGTCGAGGATGGCCTTCTTCTCCGCCGCATCGCGTTCACTGCGTAGACCCACGGCAGTCGGCTCGACGGCCGGCGGCGGGGAAACCACCGGTGCTCCGCCGCTCGGTCGGGAGCCGCCCAGACCGAGGTGCTCGGGCCGAACGACGCCCTCGGTGCACAGGAGGACCGCACGTTCCATCACGTTGCGCAGCTCGCGGATGTTTCCTGGCCAAGGGTAGCGGCGCAGCGCTTCCAGCGCCTCGACCGAGAGCGAAGGGGGGGCGCCCAACCCGTCCTTCTTCGCCGCCTCGGAAAGAAACCCCAGCGCCAGCTCTTCGATTTCTCCCACCCGCTCTCGTAAGGGGGGAATGACCAAGCTGATGCCGTTGATGCGGTAATAGAGGTCTTGGCGGAAGGCGCCCCGCGCCACTTCGGCTTCGAGGTCGCGGTTGGTGGAGAAGACGAAGCGCGCGTCGATGGCTTCCGGCTTGAGCGCGCCCACCCGCATCACCTGCCGCTCCTCGAGCACCCGCAAGAGCTTGGCTTGCAGCGACGCGGGCAGCTCGCCTACCTCGTCGAGCAGCACCGTGCCTCCGCGCGCCGTCTCCAAAAGGCCCTGCTTGGTCTTCACCGCACCGGTGAAGGCGCCCTTCTCGTGCCCGAAGAGCTCGGACTCGAGCAGCGTCTCGGCGAGGGCGGCGCAGTTGAGCCGCAAGAAGGGCTTGTCGGCGCGGTGGGAGCGGCGGTGCAGCTCGGCGGAGAGCACCTCCTTGCCCACCCCCGTCTCGCCGAGGACGAGCACGTTGATGTTGCTGGGAGCGATGCGCTCGACGAGCTGGTGAAGGTGCGACATCGCATCGTCGCGAACGACGAACGGCGTCCGTCCCGGCCGCGTGTGCAGGCTCGATGCGGCGCCGAGGAGCGCTTCGGCCGAGTCGCCGTCGGTGGGGAAGATCGCCTTGCCGCTGCGCACCTGGGCGCCGGCAGCCTCCAGCGCAGCCACCACCGTCTCTACTCGCCGCGCCGCCTCCGTCTCGCTTTCCGCAGGCAAGAGCAATTCGTACTCACCCGGGCCGTAGCTGGCGGCCAAGTCCTCCCCATCGGTCGCTTGTGCGAGGGCCTTCTGGACCTCTGCCGCACCCACGCCGGCTGCATGAAGGCGCACGAGAGCAAAGGGCCGCGCGCGCGCCCCGCACAGCTCGGCCAGCCGCTCGCTGAAGCGCTGGTGCGGTGCGAGCCTCCACTCGCCCACCGCGGCGGGCACCTCTGGCTGCACGAAGACGAGCGTCGAGCCCAGCTCGGCGACCTCTCCCACCACCAGCTCGGCCTTTTCCCCTACGGCCAGCTTGCGGTCGCGCACCCGAACGCCGTTGGCCGACTCGAGGTCCTCGATGCGTGGCACCGGGCCGACGAGCACCCGGGCGTGGCGCCGGGACATCGAGCGGTCCTCCACCCGAATGTCGGCGTCCTCGCCCCGGCCAATGACCAGCGCGGCGCCGTCGGCGAGCGAGTGGGTCGAGTGGTACCCCTCGGCCACCACCACCAGCCGCAAGCACACCGCCCGCGTGGCGGGTCGGTCGGCGAGGCGAATCGTCTCCAAGTCGGAGGAGCTCACGCTGCCCCGAGTCGTACCCTACTTCTGGACGCGAGGCATCTGGGTCGAGCTGACGACCTAAGGCGGTGGGTCAGCCTGCGGCGCTCGTTCGCCAGGTCACGCGTTCCTGCAGCTCGTTCACCACCTGATTCACCGTGCGCCCGGAGGTGTTGCACACGTGCTCGGCGCGTGCGTAGAGCGGCTCGCGCTCCTTGAGCCGGCGGCGGAGCTCGGCCATCGCCTGTGGACGGTTGCGCATGGGGCGCAAATCTCCCTGCTTCACCACCCGCGTCCAGTGCTCCTCGGGGGTGGCCTTGAGCCAGACGGTGTGCGCGCGCGCCACGAGCAGCTTCATCGCCTCCGGGGAGGTCACCAAGCCGCCCCCCGTGGCCAAGACGCCCACGTCATGCTCGGCGAAAAACCGCCGCAGCGCGGTCAGCTCCACCTCGCGAAAGTACCCTTCGCCGTGAATGGCGAAGATTTCCGACAAACCCATCCCTGCCTGCGTCTCCACGAGGCGGTCGAGCTCGAAGAACGGCACCGCCAACCGCTCGGCGAGGGCCTTGCCCACCGTGCTCTTGCCCGCGCCCCGCAAGCCCAAGAGCGCCATCACCCGGGAGCGAGCTTCGCCGCCGTCGGCATGCGCGAACAACGCGGCCAGCGATGTCCCCAGCGCCGAGGCGAGCTCCGCCAGGTTGACCACCGAGATGTTCGCCCGTCCCGCCTCGAGCTCACAGACGAAGCGTTCAGAGAGCCTGCTGGCCTGCGCCAACGCGCGCAAGGTGAGCCCTCGCTGTTGCCGCAGCGCCCTCATCTCTCGTCCCAGCTCGACGAGCAATGGCGAGGGCCTCGCGGGCTTGGAGTTTCTCTTCATGAGCCTTTTGCAAGATAGCGGCAATCGCATATGAATCATACTTCCTATTTGTAAGCACTATGTTGCTTGCGCTTTGCCGGCGGAGGCGGGTAGATCGGCCCCATGGCTCACCCGAACCTGAACGAGACCGTCCCCTCCTTCGAGACGCACCCCAGCCGCTATCGGCACTGGAAGCTGTCCTTCGCGGGCGAGGTGGCCACGCTGTCGATGGACGTGGTGGAGGAAGGGGGACTTCGGCCCGACTACACCTTGAAGCTCAACAGCTACGACCTGGGGGTGGACATCGAGCTGGCCGACGCCATCACACGGCTACGCTTCGAACACCCCGAGGTGCGGGTGCTGGTGTTGACCTCGCTCAAGGAGCGCATCTTCTGTGCGGGTGCCAACATCTTCATGCTGGGCAGCTCGTCGCACCCCTTCAAGGTGAACTTCTGCAAGTACACCAACGAAACGCGGCTCGGACTAGAGGACGCCTCGACGTGCTCGGGCCTTCGGTCGATCGCCGCGCTCAACGGCACCGCCTCGGGGGGCGGGTACGAGTTGGCGCTGGCCTGTGACGAAATCTTCCTCATCGACGACGGGAGCTCGGCGGTGTCGCTCCCCGAGGTGCCGCTCTTGGGGGTGCTCCCGGGCACCGGCGGCCTCACCCGGGTGGTGGACAAGCGAAAAGTGCGGCGCGACCAGGCCGACTTCTTCTCCACCGTGGCCGAGGGCATCAAAGGCAGGCGGGCGGTGGAGTGGCGGCTGGTGGACCAGGTGGTGCCCAAGAGCAAGTTCGAGCAGGTGGTGGCCGAACGGGCCAAGGCGCTGGCGGAGAAGAGCGACCGGCCCAAGGGAGCCAAGGGAATCGAGCTCACCCCGCTGTCGCCGAAGGTGAGCAGCGGCGCCCTCGAGTACCGCTTCGTCAGCGTGAAGCTCAACCCGACGCTGCGGCTGGCGGAGCTGACGGTGCGTGGCCCTACCGAAGGCCCTCCCGCCGATGGAGAAGGGGTGGCGGCGAGGGGCTCCGACGCGTGGGGGATTCGCGCCTTCCGCGAGCTCGACGATGCGCTCTTGCGGCTGCGCATCAACCACCTCGACGTGGGCACCATCGTTCTTCGCACCTTGGGTGACCCAACGCAGGTCTTGGCGTGGGACCGGTTCATCGAGCAAAACGCTACGCATTGGCTGGTGCGGGAGACGTTGCACTTGCAGAAGCGGGTGCTCAAGCGGCTCGATCTCACCGCGAAGACGCTCTTTTGCTTCATCGAGCCGGAGGGGTGTTTCGCAGGCGTGCTCGCCGAGCTCGCGCTGGCCGCAGACCGAAGCTACATGCTCGACGACCCCGAGCGGCCCACGCAGATTCAGCTGGGGCCGCTCAACGCCGGGCTGCTCCCCATGTCCAACGGGTTGTCCCGCCTGCAGACGCGCCTGCTCGCCACCCCGCACAAGGAAAAAGAAGTCCTCGCCCACCAGGGACCTTTCTTAGCGAAGGAGGCACTCGCCGCCGGACTGGTGACCTTCACCCCCGACGAGCTCGATTGGGACGACGAGATTCGGGTAGCGCTGGAGGAACGGGCCTCGCTTTCTCCCGACGCGCTCACCGGCATGGAAGCCAACCTGCGCTTCGCCGGCCCGGAGACGATGGAGACGAAAATCTTCGGCCGCCTCACCGCCTGGCAGAACTGGATCTTCCAGCGCCCCAACGCGGTGGGAGAGCGCGGCGCCCTCACTCTCTACGGTCAGGCCGGCGTCCGGCCCACCTTCGACATGCGGAGGACTTGAAAAATGGCTCACATCAGCGACGAGAAGATTCCCAACAACGTCCACCTCGCCGAGGACAAGAAGCTTCAGCGCGCCCTCGAGCAGTGGCAGCCCAACTTCCGCCAGTGGTGGATGGAGATGGGCCCGGAAGGCTACCAGGCCAAGGACGTCTATCTGCGCACCGCGATCAGCGTGGACACCGACGGCTGGGCGCACTTCGACTACGTGAAGATGCCCGACTACCGGTGGGGCATCTTTCTCACCGAGCCGACGAAGGACCGCACCATCGGCTTCGGCGACGTTTTCGGTCAGCCGGTGTGGCAGGACGTACCGGGAGAGCACCGCAACGCACTGCGCCGCCTCATCGTCACCCAGGGCGACACCGAGCCTGCTTCGGTGGAGCAGCAACGCATGCTCGGCCACAGCTGCCCCTCGCTCTATGACTTGCGCAACCTCTTTCAGGTGAACGTGGAGGAGGGGCGTCACCTGTGGGCGATGGTGTATTTGCTCCACCGCTACTTCGGGCGCGACGGTCGCGAGGAGGCCGAGGAGCTGCTCCAGCGCCGCAGCGGCGACCAGGACCGCCCCCGCATCTTGGGCGCGTTCAACGAGCCGATCGAAGACTGGCTGTCCTTCTACATGTTCACCATGTTCACCGACCGCGACGGGAAGTATCAGCTGCTCGCGCTCGCCGAGAGCGGGTTCGACCCGCTCTCGCGCACCACCCGCTTCATGCTCACCGAAGAGGCGCACCACATGTTCGTGGGCGAAACCGGCGTGCAAAGGGTGGTGCAGCGCACCGCTGAGCTCATGAAGCAAGCCAACGGCGGCGAGGCGCGCCAGATGGGCGGCATCGACCTACCCATCATTCAGAAGTATCTGAACCTCTGGTACTCGCTCTCGCTCGACCTCTTCGGCTCGGAGATCTCCACCAACGCAGCTTCCTTCTTCGCCGCGGGCCTCAAGGGGCGCGCCAAGGAGGAGAAGTTCGAGGACCACGTGGCCCTCGAAGGCACCTACGGCATGGAGGTGCCGCAGGGAAGTGGGCTGGCCCACCAAGACGTACCCATGCGCTCGGCGATGAACGAGGTCTTGCGCGACGGCTACGTGGAGGACTGTCAACGCGGCGTCGACCGTTGGAACAAGGTGCTCGCCGAGGCGGGGATTGATTTTCGCTTCCGGTTACCTTCGCGCCGCTTCCATCGGCAACAAGGCGTCTACGCAGGGCACTGCTTCGACCCTGACGGCAAGCTCTTGACGCAGGAGGAGTGGAACCGCCGCCGCGACGAGCTCCTTCCCTCGGAGGCGGACAAGGCCTACGTGAAGAGCCTACAGGCGAAGGCGGTGACCAAGCCGGGGGAGATGGCGAACTGGATTGCGCCTCCGCCCCGGGGCATCAACGGCCAGCCGCTCGACTTCGTCTACGTGCGCACCGAGGCGTGAGCTTCAAGGCGTCTGTGAACGCTGCGCTCCGCGCGTCCGCCGCATCCGCTCCA
>JBMORE010000130.1:0-10331 GCA_049322255.1 Myxococcota bacterium
CTAGGAGCCGTGCCGAACGCCGTTACGCTGGGGTGCGGCAAGCGGGCGTTTGGTCCGAGCCCCCTGGCTTGAGCTGGTCCTGCAACGAATCGGCTAGAGGGTGAGAGGTCGGTGGAGGCTGGCTATCCAACCTGGAGACCTGCCCTGGGCTCCAGCGGCGAGGCCATTTGTTTTAGACACATTGACAGCGGCATTTTTTGAGCATTTTTTTGTTAATGATAGCGAATCTATAGCAAAAGTCCCCGCTGCCCTCACCCAGGGTCGCCGAATTTTCGGACTCCGCGGTGGCGCTTGCGTCCACTGCCTTGCCTACCGAAATCCTCGTCGTTCCGGGCGACCGGTTCATCGTCGCGACCGCGGCGGGGACGGGCTCACCATCGTCACCCCAGATCCGAAGATTGCCGCCTACCATTCCGCCGCTGTCCTGTGGTGACCGACGGTCGTGCCTTCGGTCACACCGGCACGCGCTCTCCGCGCAGCCCGCGGATGGGCAACTCTCGTTCGATGAGTTCATCGAGCGACTCAGGCGCCCAAGGAGACCGGTGCTCGACTCGCCCTCGATCGCCAGGCCAGCCTCACGGTGCCCACCCTTGCGAATGAGCCGGGGGCGATCGAACAAACGTCGGAGCAGCGGCCCCAAGGACTCGTCGAACAACCTCACTTCGCCCTCGGTGTGGTCGGTAAAGATGGTCGCGACTCGGCGGTCGAGGCGGAACACGTCGATGCGCACCAGCGGTGGAGCGCTCACTTGGGAAACTTGCCGCCGAAGAGCGGCGGCAACGCCTGGCGAAGACGCCCAACGGGCTGCCCCTGGTGGTGCCCATCCTCGGCGTGAAAGGCTCTTACTGAGTGCATCGCGGACCGGAGTGCTACGCTTGGCGCGCGAGTCCCAGCAGCATCCGTTTCGGGAGGAGCCCCATGCGCAGAGTCGTCGTCGTCGCCTTTGCCTTGTCCTTCGCGGTGGGGCTCACCATCGCCTCCTGCAGCTCCCCCTCCACCCCGGCCGACTGCGGCACCCTGGGCAAGCCCTGCTGCAGCGGCGACTCCTGTGCCAGCGGCACCGTCTGTGGCGGCGGGGTGTGTCAGGCCTTCAGCTGCGGCGCTCCCGGCCAAGCGTGCTGTGGCAGCGACGCCTGCACCGTGGGCGCCTCCTGCGTCAGCGGTGCCTGCCAAGCGCAGGTGTGCGGTGCCATCGGCCAGCCCTGTTGCACCAACGATGCCTGCGTCGCGGGCGCCTCCTGCCTCGGCGGCCTGTGCCAAGGAGCGACCTGCGGCGGCCCCGGGCAACCTTGCTGCGCCGCCAACTCCTGCGGCGGTGGCGGGTGCTGCGTGGGGGGAAGCTGCGTCGCCAATGGCGCGGACTGCGGCGGCGGCGCCGGCACTTGCTCCGGGAGCAGCTGCGGCAGCTGCGGTGGAGAGGGTCAGGCGTGCTGCTCCGGAAGTAGCTGCACCGCCGGTGGCACCGCTTGCATCGCCGGCACCTGCCAGTCGTGCGGTGGGGCGAACGAGGCATGCTGCGCCGGCAACAGCTGCACCGCGGCGGGCACCGGCTGCCAAAACGGCACCTGTCAGCCCTGTGGAGGCGCGGGACAGCCTTGCTGCCCCGGCAACCAGTGCGCCATGGCCGGAACGGCGTGCGTGGGTGGAACTTGCCAAAGCTGCGGTGGGGGTGGACAGGCCTGCTGCCCGGGCCGAGCCTGCGGCAGCGGCATGGTGTGCACCGGTGGTGGGGCGGGCATCTGCGCAGTGTGTGGCCAGGCGGGCCAGCCTTGTTGTGGCGCCAATCAGTGCAACGGTGGCTGCTGCGTGCTGGGGCAGTGCCTCGCCGAGGGCACCAGCTGCGGCGCGCTGGGGGGAACCTGTGCAGGCGGCAGCTGCGCCGACGGCGGCTGCGGCGGACCCGGCGAGTCGTGTTGCCTGGGCACGCAGTGCACCACCTCCAACCAGGGGTGCGATGCGCTCAACGGCGTCTGCCAGACCTGCGGCGGGCTGGGGCAGCCGTGCTGCTTGGGCACGGCGACCAGCTGCGCGACGCCCGACTTGGGGTGCAACGGCCAGCTTTGCCAGAAGTGCGGCGGCCCTGGCGAGCCTTGCTGCGCGGGTGCGTGTGCAGCGGGCAGCGCTTGCGTCGGCGCCTACTGCCTGGCGTGCGGCCTGCCGGGGCAGCCGTGCTGTGCCGGCAACACCTGCGGCGGCGGCTGCTGCGACACCGCCAACCCGGGCTGGCCGTTGTGCCGTACCGTGGGAGGCCTGTGCACGCGGGGCGACTTGTGCCAGTCGACCCTCTCTTGCGCCGGCTGCGGCGGGCGGGACCAGCCCTGCTGCACCGGCAACACCTGCACCGGGTCGCAGCTTGCCTGCAACAGCACCTCCTGTGTGCCCTGCGGGTTGCCGGGCCAGCCGGTGTGCCCCACCGGCTCTCCGTGCCGCATCGGGGCCTGCGCCGACCCGGTGAGGGGCACCTGCGTGGCCAGCGGGAAGAACGGTGCGGACGGCCGCGTGTGCCAGCAGGGCACCTTCGTCGCCTGCGGTGGTCCCGGCCAGCCGTGTTGCGCCGACAGCACTTGCGCCGCCGGCTGCTGCGCCGGCCACACCTGCGTCGGCTTCGACGCCGGCTGCGGGGGCGCGGTGGGTGGCAGCCAGCCGCTGGGTGTCTGCACCTCGCCCTCCTCCTCCTGCGGCAACTGTGGCGGCCAGGGCCAGACTTGTTGCCAAAGTAACCAGACGTACGCGCGCGACTTCTGCACTGCCTCGGGGTTGGCGTGCAGCATCTCAGGCTCGTGCCAAAGTTGCGGCAGCGCCGGCCAGCCGTGCTGCACCGGCAACCTCTGCGGCAATGGGGGGTGCTGCGTGGAGGGCACCTGCGTGGGCAACGGCGGGCAGTGCGGCTCCGGCCGCGGCATCTGCAACGGCGGCGGCTGCGAGGACGGCGGCTGCGGCCTCTTGGGCCAGCAGCGGTGCACCTTCATCGATTGCACGGGGCCGTTCACCGTCGACTACGGCGGTCAGTGCGTGGGCTGCGGCGGCATCGGCCAGCGCTGCTGCGACCTCGACGGCTCCGACGGCACCTGCGGTCTGGGAGCGGTGTGCTACGCGTACACCTGCGAGGCCTGCGGCGCCAGCGGGCAGAGGTGCTGCGAGGGCCGCTTCTGCAACGGCGGAGCAGCGTGCAACAGCTCCAACCGCTGCCCCTAGTGACGCATGGCCAAAGCGGGGCTTTCGGCAGGGGGAGGTGTGCGGCGGGCCTTCACCGCGAGTAGCTCGCGCAGCTCGGAGACTTCGAGCGGCTTGACCCGGTGCTCGTCGAAGCCGGCGGCGAGCGCTTGGGCGCGGTCCTGCGGTTGCCCGTAGCCGGTGAGGGCGACCAGGAAGGTGCGCCGATGCCCGGCGCCCTCGGCGCGGCGAATGCGGCGCACGACTTCGTAGCCGTCGAGCTCGGGGAGGCCAATGTCTACCAGCGCCACGTCCGGCGGGCGCCCCAGCGCATGCTCCACCGCGGAGCGCCCGTCGGCCACGGCATGAACTCGATGTCCCCACAGCTCAAGCAGCTCGCGCAGAAACTCGCGCGCGTCGGGATGGTCTTCGGCGATGAGGATGGTGAGCGGCTCCGCCTCGGTGGCGGTCGAGGAGGGCGCCGACGGCGGCGAAGCCAAAGGGGAGCGCGAGAGGGGCAAGCGCACCGCGAGCTCGGTGCCTTGTCCAGGCCCCTCGCTGTGGGCGTGCACCGTTCCCCCGTGCAGCTCCACCAGCTTGCGCACCAGCGCAAGCCCCAGCCCCAAGCCGCCCTGGGCGCGGTCGAGCGCGGGGTCCAGTTGGACGAACATCTCGAACACCTGGGACAACTGCTCGGGACGAATGCCTACCCCCGAGTCCCTCACTTTGAGCACTGCCTCCTCGCCCTCGCGCCCCACCGTCACCTCGATGCGCCCGCCCGGAGGAGTGAACTTGGCCGCGTTGACCAGAAGGTTGGTCACCACTTGCTCCAGGCGCGCGGGGTCGGCTTCGAGCTGCAAGCCCTCGCCGGCGTAGCGCACCGCGAGCTCGTGGGCGCGCGTTTCGCACAGAGAGCTCACTGTCTGCAGCGCTTGCTCCACCACCGCGCGCAGCGTCACCTGGGTGCGTCGCAGCTCGATGGTCCCCCGTGTGACACGGGAGATGTCGAGCAGGTCGTCGACCAGCCGGGCCATGTTCCGCACTTGCCGCTCCACCGCGGCCCGTGCCCGTTCCAGCGAAGGGTCGGCGGCGCAACGGTGGCGCATGACTTCGAGCGCGGTGAAGATGGGCGCCAGCGGGCTTCGCAGCTCGTGCCCGAGCATCGCCAAGAGCTCGTCCTTGCAGCGCTCGTTCGTCCGGGCGGCGGTGACATCGCGCAGCACCGTCAGGTGACGGTGAGGCGCCACGTTGACGGTGGCGCTGTACTCGATGTCACACACCAAGCCGTTGGGTCGGAGCAGGCGAAACTCTCCTCGCTGGCTGCCGTGGGCGAGGAAAGCTTCCCAGTTTCGGCCGGTCGCCTCACAGTCACCGCCGAAGTCGCGCACGTTCTTGCCAATCAGTTGGTCACGAGGAACACCGAAGAGGGCTGTCGCCGCTTCGTTGGCGTCGACGTAAGTGCCCTCGTCATCGGCCAACACCATCGCGTCCAAGGACAGGCGGAAAAAGGACTGGAAATCGCTGCTCACGGGGTTTTCCTAAATCCCGCGCAGTTTGGCTCAGTGTCGAACGAACCCCCAAGCCCGAAGGCCATGCATCCGTTCACTGACCAACCGAAGTCGGGCTCGCTCCTTCAATGGTGCAGCGGGGCTGGGGTTTCCAGCTCGGCGTTCTCGGCCACGTGGCCCAGCGCCAAATCGAGCGTGCGCGCTCTGCGGTAGCGCAGCTCCACGTCGTCCCAGTTCCACAGCCGCCAGAGGGCATCGAAGTACTTCGTCTTCTCGAACTGGTACTGCAGGTAGTAGGCGTGCTCCCAAGCGTCGAGCGCCAACAGAGGCACGCTGCTTTGGGTGGATTCCGATTGATGGTCGTGAATCTGCGTGGTGCCCAGGCGGTGGATGAGGGGGTCCCACACCAGCGCCGCCCAGCCCGAGCCGGTGAGGCTCATCGCCGTGGCCAGAAGCTGTTTTTTGAAGCTGTCGAACGAGCCGAAGTCGCGGTCGATGGCCAAGGCCAGCTCGCCGCTGGGCCGGCCTCCGCCATCGGGCGAGAGGTTCTGCCAGTAGAGGCTGTGCAGCAGGTGACCGGAGACGTTGAACGCCAGCTGGTGCGACAGCTCCGCCACGCGGGAAAAGTCGTCGGTGCGCCGCGCCTCGAGGAGGGTGTCGATGGCTTGGTTGGCTTTCTCCACGTACAGGCGGTGGTGGCGGTCGTGGTGCAGCTCGACGAGCTTCCCCGAGAGGTGGGGCTCGAGGGCGCCGTAGTCATAGGGGAGGTCGGGCAGAACGTAACGGGACACCGGGTGGCTCCTTTCGTCGTGCAACCCTCAAGCTGGGGCCGTTGGACGCGTCGCGGCACCAAAGGCGCGCGTGCCGGGCGCTCGTCCGCTCGGTTGCGGCTTGTCCGCGTAGGTGGCGCGGCCGACTTTCTTGGCAAGGGAAGGAGAGGTGTCGATGAACGGCGCACAGGTAGACCGGGTGAGAGGGGCGGGGGCGGGCGCAATCGGCGGCTTGGTGGGAGGGGTGGTGCTGTGGGCCTTCTTGCTCTTTGCCACGGCCCTCCGGGGACAGGACGTGTGGATGGTCTTCAAGGGCGCCGCGACGCCTCTGTTGGGAGAGCGGGCTGGAGAGCCGGGCTTCGACTTCTTGGCCGTGTTCCTGGGCGCCGGGGTGCACTTTCTGGTGTCGGTGGGGTGGGGCGCGCTCTTTGGAATCTTCTTCGCCGGGCTCACACGGGGGGCGACCCTGGCGGCGGGGGTGCTGTGGGGCGTGGTGGTGTGGCTGGTGATGTTCTACGTGGTGCTGCCCCTCGTGGGCATGGGGCAGGTATCGCGCCAAGTGCCCATCGGGTTCGCCGTCCTGGAGCACGTGCTCTTCGGGGTGGTGGTGGCCCTGGTGTTCGTGCCCTTTCAGCGCACCTTGCGCCGCCAGGTGCCGCCGCGGCCACCGCTGCCTCGCCCCGAGGAGCGGCCGGTCACTCCGTAGGCTTGGGGTGGCGCAGGGGCTCGAAGTACCCCAAGTTCTCCCGCAAGGTTTGGCCCCAGAGCTTGCGCTTCTTGGAGTACTCCTCGATCAGCTCGGGCGGCAGGTGGTTCTCCGGGCCGAACACCGGAATGGGCTTGCCGTCTTTGAGCACCGCCTCACCGTTGGCGTCCTTCTCGATGCGGTATTCGAGGAAGCCGTTGGAGACGGCGGCGCGGTCTTTCTCCAGCTCGCCCAGCAAGTCCTCCGCCAACTCCCTTGACTTCACCACCGCGCCCACCTCGCTGTTCACGTAGCCCGACAGAAGGTCGAGGTTGTAGGTCGTCACCAGGGCCTGGTCGTCGTCGATGACCGCGCTCTTGCCATGGAGCTTTCGCTCGCCGGTGGCCACGAAGATTCGCGCGGTGGGGCAGCGGGCCAGAATCGTCTGCCAGTCCTCGAGGAAGAAGGCCTGCGTCACCGCGCTGTCGGTGGAGAGCGGGCTGTTGGTGAGAATCGTTATCTCCACCCCGCGCTGGCTCGCCTTCTCCAGCGAGGCGAGCATCGACTCCGTCAGCACCACGTAGGGGTTTTGGATGATGATGCGCTTGGATGCTGCGTCGGTCAGCGCCGCCAGCGCTGGGGCGATGCCGTTGACGCGCGTGCCCGCCGCCGACGTCTGGTCGAGGATTTTGGCCTCGGTGGCGCGCTCGGGCAGCCGGCTGGCCTGGTAGCGGGCGTGGCTGCCCCGCGCCTCCAGCTGCTCTACCAGCTGCGCGGCCAGCTCGGTCAGCTTTTGCTGCTCGCGGGCGTTGGGCGCGCGGCGGCGTGACGGGGGCACCAGGGCGAGGCCTTCATCCACCAGCTCGGCGGCAAGCTTCGCGCGCGCCGCCGGGTCTGCCCGCAGCTGCGCCTTTTGGGCTTCGCTGAAGGCGGGCGCCTTGAGCCACACGTCCATCATCTTCGCGGTGGCCAACAGCTCCAGGTCTCGCTTCGCCCAGTTGCCCAGCCGGTCTTCGTGCACCGGCCGGGCGACGTTGCCTTGTTTCAGCTCGTCGTTCAGCGCTGCGGTGAGGCCCTTGGCGGGGCCGGCGCCCTCCAGCGCCACGTCCATGTCGCGCCAGGCGTGTGGCCGGTCGTGCGGGTCGGCGAAGTAGTCGATGCCGATGTTACGGCCGCCAGTGAGGCTGCGCTGCCCGTCCACCACCAACAGCTTGTCGTGGTTGGAGGCGAGCAGGGAGTAGTCGCCGCGAAAGACTTTCGCCGGCCGCTGCCAGAGGGGGTGGAAGACGTAGGCCTTTGCCCCGTGGTGGACCAACTCTTGGAGGTAGTCTTTGCCGCGCAAGGGCATCTTGAAGCCGCGTTGGCCGAAGGTGTCGGCCATGGCGTCGGTCATCACCCGCACCTGGACACCCGAGAGCTGTTTTTCGAGCAGCGTGCCCAAAAAAGCGTGGCCGAAGACGTCTTTCTCCAGGCTGAAGTACACCGCGTCGATGGAGGTGGTGGCCTGGCTCACCATGTCCCAGCGCGCGTTCCACGCGTCCAGGTTGTCGGAGAGCAGGCGCGCGCCCGCGGGGCCGCCCCCCTGGGTGGGCAGCGCGTCGAACACCGCCGACAGGCTCTGCGCGGAGGGAGAGGCAGCGGAGGGCTCTGCGCGTGCGGGCGGCGGCACGTCGGTGGACAGGTGCACCTGACGCGGTGTCGCTCGGGCGGGCTCGAAACCCACCGGAGGCAGGAAAGACGCCGGCGCCGCACGTTTCTTCGGCGTCCACGCGGCCTTCGCCTCTGGTGAGGACGTGGTGGGTGCCGACCTCGATGCATCCGCGCGAGGGGCGCCACTTTTTGGCTTTTTTCCAACCGGTCCCACAGCCATCGGACAAAAACTACCTCATCCTCGAGACGCGTCCCAGGCGGGCGCGAGGTAGCGGCGGCCGTCCGCCGTCTTGGGTGTGATGGCATCGTCGGAAAACACCTTGCGGTCCCACAATTGGCAAGTCACCACCTCGTGGGCTTGGTCCAGCCCCTCGCAGTAGCTGGTGAAGAGGCAACGACGCACTTCTTCTCCCCGCCCCAGGCGTATCTTCCTGAACCAGTCGGGGTCGGCGAGCGTCTGGCGCGCCGAAGCGATGATGTCCGCCTGGCCGGCCCGGAGCGCCTCTTCCGCCTGCCAGAAGCTGGCGATGCCCCCGCAGGCCACCACCGGAGTCGGGAAGCCCGCCTCCACCAGCGCACGTTTGACGCGGGCGGTATCGGCGAGGTTTCGCCCGAACGGCCCGGGTGGAGCGATGCGGGGCGTGGGCATGCACTCGTGACCGGAGGGCCCGGTATACGGGTAGGCCGCCCAGCCCACTTTGGGCTGTTTGGCGTCCTCGAACTTTCCTCCGCGAGAAAGCGAGAGGTAGTCCATGCCCGCGCGCGCCAGCTCGACGCCGAAGTAGGCAGCGTCGTCCACCCGGCTGCCACCCTCGATGATTTCGTCGGTGAGGAAGCGGCAACCCAGCGCGGCGCGCGTCCCCACCGCTTCGCGGGCGGCGCGGAAGACTTCCAGCGGCAGACGCCCCCGGTTTTCCCGCGGGCCTCCGTAGCCGTCGTCGCGGGTGTTCTTCGCCGAAAGAAAGCTCGCCATCGTGTACGCGTGGGCAAAGTGCAGCTCCACGCCGTCGAAGCCTGCCTGCACACAGCGGTTGGCGGCGTCGGCAAAGAGCTTCGGCAACACCGTTGGCAGCTCGCGGATGTGGGGGAGGTGGGTGTCGGTCACCCGCTCGCGGTAGCCGTAGCGCAACGACTCCAAGTCGCGGGTCGAAAGAACCTTCTCCACAGCCGCCTCGTCGAGAGACACCAGCCGCTCGCGCACGGTAGCTTCGCCGACGTCGGTCCACTCGGATTCGCCCAGGTGCGCCGCCAGCCGCTCGCGCAAGGCCGTGTCCACCGTGAGGAAGCGGGAGAAGAACTTCTCCTTCGTTGGGCGGCGGCGAATGGGGAGAAAGTCGATGATTTGAATGAAGAGCCGGGTGCGGCCGCCGCTGGCCCGCCGGACCGTCTCCACCAGCTGGGCAAGCCCGGGGCGGTAACGGTCGTGGCCCACGCGCAAGAGCGGCCCACTGGGGATGTCGCGAATGCCGGTCGCCTCCACCACCAGGACGCCCGGCTCGCCGCGGGCGAAGCGCTCGTACCAGGCGAGCACCTGAGGGGTGACGAAGCCGTCGTCGGTGGCGCGCCAGGGGACCATCGCCGGCACCCAGGTGCGCTCGCGGATTTGCAGCGGGCCGACGCGCACCGGAGAAAACCAGCGCGAGCTTTCCGCCTCCTCGCGGGTCGGCCAGCGCGGCACGGGTAAGAGTTTCTCGCGGCGGCGGTCGACGCACATGTCGCCGACGTACGGGAAAGCCGGCGTGCCGTCCAGCAGAGCGGGGATGTCTCAGCTCTCAGGCGAGATGAGGCGGCGACACAGGCCATGCACGAACCCCAGCTGCTCGGCGGCGCGCTCCGCGTCAGGCTGTCCGAAGAGCTGCTCGGCGGGTATGCCTTGACGCTCGTCGCCATAGAAAGAGATGCCGCGGTCGCCTGCCAGCTCGGAGGAGATGGAAGCGAGATGGTCGACTTCGGCCGCGAACCATTCGGGGAAACGGTCCCGTATGCGGCGCAGGGGCTCGGCGACGTCATGCGTGCGCGTCACCTCCAGCCCGACGTGCCGAAGCGCCGCTTTGAGGAGGAGCTCCACGCACTCCTGTGCTTCGCGCACCGTGACCGCCCAGTGCCCTTCGCTCTTCGCCAGCTGAACGAGCTTCAGCCGCGCTTCGGCCTGTGCCAGGTAGTGTCGCGCCATTCCCTCGGCAGTCACAGCTCGATCCGATCCCCGGGCTCGTAGTCGGGCTTCAAGTCCCAATACCAGGAGCCGTCGGGCAAAAAGACGCGGCGCGACCCCAGCGACCTCATGCGCTCCCGGAGGCCCTCGAGGACGGAAGCGAAGAAGCCGCCGCGGTCGAACAGAAGGACGGCGTCCTCGGTCATGTCCAAATAGAGCGGCGAGCGATAAAGCGCTTCCTGTTCGTTTTTGAGAACGACGCTCATCTCGGCGGAGTGTCCAAGTTCGCGCAGACGGCGCAACTCGGGCGCGGCGTCCGCGGTCGCCTGGTCGAAGCGCGCTCGGCGCTCAAACTGCGGACGGGGAAGGTCTCGGCACACCACCAGAAGGTCGATGTCCGAGTCTTTGGTGGC
>JBMORE010000131.1:0-10221 GCA_049322255.1 Myxococcota bacterium
ACCGGAACGGCCATCGGCACCTGGCGGAATGGCACCACCATTCAGGCTCGGCGCTTCGATTTCGCTGCTCGCAGCACCGCCGGCCCGTTCACCATCGGGACGTCCAGTACCTCCGCCATCCCTTCGATTGCCATGAACGCGAGCGGTCAGGCGGTCATCCTCTGGAGCGATGGAAACCAGATGCTGGCCAATCATTACGTCGCCGGGAGCTGGGGTGGGGCACAGACCGTGAACGCGTCCGCGGGCGACACGACCGACCGCTCGGTCGTCCTCGATGCCAGCGGGAACGCGGTGGCAGTCTGGAGCTTCACCGGCTACGTCTACGCCAGCCAGTACCTGGCCGGCACCGGCTGGGGGAGCCGGCAAACGCTCTCCACCAACGGTACACGCCCCACCATCGCCATCGACGGCACCGGCGCCGCCGTCGCCCTTTGGACCGACGGAAACTCGATGTGGGCGAGCTGGTTCGAGTAGGATCCGCGCCCTCTCGCTTTTCCGAAGGGGGCAACACATGCGATTCGGCATTCTGGCGATGGCGGTTGCAGTCCTGGTGGCGTGCGGAGACCCGGCGCCGCCGCTCCCTCCCAAAGACTCGATGACCGTCGACTTCAGCGCCATGGACAACAGCGGCGCGCTCATCGACCCCAACGCCAAGACCCACTGGACTCAGGCCGCGGTGCGGGTGGGCATTCTCAACTTGTGGATTGGCTTGGGCCTCACCCCTGAGGTCGCCGTCTTCCACGCGGCGTTCTCCCAGAAGCCCAAGGCGACCAAGGAGGGCTGGGAGTGGTCCTACTCGGTGAAGAACCTCCAGGTGGACGCGACCGCCACCCTCAGCGCGAAGATGGACGGCAAGGCCTCGGTCTGGGAGATGCGCGTCAATGGCAAGGTGGGCAATGAGCAGCTGACGAACTTCCTCTGGTACGACGGCCGCTACGAGGTCTCCACCGGCCACTGGCAGATCTACAACCAGGCCGGCAAGCTGGTGCGCATCGACTGGACGGTGAACAGCCCCACCGACAAGCAGCTCAAGTTCACCAACAACACCGGCACCGCCGACGACGGAGCCTTCGTCGACTACAAGCTCTTGGCTGACGCCGCGAGCGTCTCCTATGACTTGAAGCAGAACAAGCAGGCCGACATCGCCTGGAGCGTCTCCACCAAGGTCGGCTCCATCACCGCCGCCGATTACACCGGCCACGAGAACCAAAAGGCCTGCTGGAACGCGCAGCTCTTCGACGCGGCCTGTCCGTAAAAGTCCGGCACGGTCGGCACCAGCGGGTTAGCTGATCCGCCGCGCTCCTTGCGCTAGGGTCGCTTTCCCCATGGTGCCGAACCGACAGCCGATGACGCTCACCCAGAAGGTTTTGGCCCATCACGCGGTGGGCCTCACCCGGCCCTGGGTGCAGGCGGGCGACATCCTCCAGATTCGCGTCGACTGGACGATCGCCAGCGAGCTCGCCTGGAACGGGATGGAGCGGACCTACCAGGCGCTCGGCCGTCCAAAAATCCACGACGCGGGCCGCTTCTTTCTTGCCGTCGACCACACCGTCGATCCGGTCACCCTGGCCAAGGACCCGCGGGCGCAGAAGCTCACCCAGCTCTCCCGCGACTTCGCCCAGGAAGCCGGCCTGCGCCACTTCTACGACGCCAACGTCACCATCCTCCACACCAAGTTCTACCGAGACCTGGTGCAGCCAGGGCAGGTGGTGCTGGGGGCCGACTCGCACACCTCCTCGCACGGAGGCTTAGGCGCGTTCTCCATTGGCTTGGGCGGGGCGGACATCACCGCCGCGATGGTGCTCGGCCAGTCGTGGATCGAGGTCCCCGAAGCCATCGCCGTCGATTACCTGGGCGAGCTGCCTTTTGGCATCGGCGGCAAGGACGTCATCCTAAAGACGCTGGGCGACTTAGGACGCAACACCGTGGCGATGGAGCGCACCGTCGAGTACCGCGGCGAGGCGACCCGCCACTGGTCGACCGACATGCGCTTCACCATCGCCAACATGACCGCTGAGTTCGGGGGGCTCAACGGCATCTTCGAGGCCGACGAGGTGGTGGCCGATTGGCTCGCCCACCGCCGCTCCGAGAACGAGGGAGCGCTCTATTTCCGAGCCGACGACGACGCTCCCTACGTGGCGCGCTACCCCATTCGCCTCGACCGTCTGGGGCCGCTGGTCGCCAAGCCCTTCTCTCCCGACAACGTGATGGAGGTGGAGAAGGCGATGGGGATGAAGCTCGACGGCTGCTTCATCGGCGCCTGCACCACCACCGAGGAAGAGCTGGTGCTCGCCGCCCTCGTCCTCGAGCAAGCCTTCAAAGACCGCCCCGCGCGGCCGGCCTCGCCCAAGCTTTTGGTGGTGCCGGGCGACCTCTCCATCCAGGAGCGCCTGCGGCAGGGCGACCTGTGGCGTCACTACGAGAAGGCGGGCTTTCGCATCGGGCCGCCGGGCTGCTCGATGTGTCTGGGGGTGGCCTCGGAGAAGGCGCTCCCGGGAGAAACCTGGCTCTCTTCGCAGAACCGCAACTACGAGAATCGCATGGGTGAAGGCAGCCTCGCCTATCTCGCCTCGGGCGCCACCGTGGCCGCCTCCGCCGCGGAGATGAAAGTCGCCGACCCGCGGCCGCTCTTGGCGAACATCGACCGCGCCCGCTACGAGAAGCTGCTCTTCCGCGATACCCACCGGCCGCTTCCCTCCATCACCTCCAGCGAGCCTAAGGTCGAAGTCGCCTTCGCTGCGTCGGCGAAAGCCGACGGCGGCGAAGCTGCCTCCCAGGTGCTTCACGGCCGGGTGCAGGCTTTCGCAGACCACGTCGACACCGACGCCATCATCCCCGGCCAGTTTTGTCACCTGACCCAGCTTCCGGCGCTGGGCGAGAAGTGTTTCCACTTCGTGCGTCCCGAGTTCGCCGCGCGCGCCAAGGGAGGGCAGAACATCGTCGTCGCCGGCGAAGGGTGGGGCTCGGGCAGCTCGCGCGAACAGGCGGTGTGGGCCCTCATGGGGGCGGGTGTCGTGGCGGTGGTGGCCAAGAGCTACGCCTTCATCCACAAGCGCAACCTCGTCAACGAGGCGCTCCCGTACTTGGTGGTGACCGACCCCGCCTTCTACGCACTCGCTCGGGAGAACGAGGAGCTCTCCATCGACCTGGGCGCGGGCATGGTGACTCACCTAGCGTCGGGAAAGACTTTCAAGGCCGAGCGCCCAAGCCCCATCGTGCAGGCGCTGCAGCGTGAGGGCGGGCTGGTGCCGGCGATCAAGCGTCACGGCAAGGCCGTGTTTCAGGCGCTGTCGGCATGAAGAGGCCCACGTGGTGAACGTGCTCGACCTCTTCATCGGCCTCGTGGGGCTGGCGCTGGCCGGGTTCGTTCTCCAGAAGAACCTCTGGCGGGCCCTGCTCTGCGTGGCGCCGCACAGCATGCGCATCGAGCCCGACGCACCCGCCGATGCGATGAGAGTGCCCGGAGAACTTTCGCGGCTGGAGGCCGACGTGAAGGCGCTGGGCTTTGTCCCCATCGGCAGCCGCCTCGAGCGTCCCCGCTTGACCAAAGAGCTGGTCAGCTACGACTTCGCTCACGTGGAAGATAAAGTCTTCGTCACCCTCTATCTGGGGCGCGACCGCCGGCCGCGGCTCTACTTTTTGAGCCACACCGATCGCGACGCCTTCGTCATCACCGCCAACTACCGCCGCCCGGCGCGCGAGGTGCCCGGCCGTTATTTTTGTGGAGCCTTGGAGGACGCCTCCACCGAGCGTGTCTTCAAGGCTCATCAGCGCCGCGTGGCGTCGTTCGGAAGCCCGGTGGGCCGCTTCGACCAAGAGGGCAGGCTGGCGGCCGCGCGTGCGTGGTTTGGCGGCCCCGGCAAGGTAGAGGTGCGGTTGCAGAACCTGCACGGGCTGTTGTGGAGCGTGGGCACCCTTGGCATGGTGGCCGCGGCGTTGTTCGGCAAGCGATAGGAGGAGCGATGAAGACGGTGTCTCAGCATGAGGAGATTTGGTTTCTCTCCGGCAAACGCACCCCGTTCGGGACCTTCGGCGGCACCCTCAAAGACTGGACCGCCACCGACCTCGCAGTGGAATCGGCGAAGGCGGCGCTCGCCCAGGCCAAGGTGTCGCCGGAGGACATTCAGCACGTCGTCTACGGCAACGTCATTCAGACCTCCGCCGACGCCATCTACCTGCCGCGCCACGTGGGGCTTCGCAGCGGAGTGCCGGTGCCGGTGCCCGCGCTGGGCGTCAACCGCTTGTGCGGCTCGGGTTTTCAGGCCTTCGTCACCGCCGCAGAGCTGATGCTCACCGGGCAGGCGAGCGTGGTGCTGGCCGGCGGCACGGAATCGATGAGCCAGGCGCCGCACGTCATCCGCGGGGCGCGCTGGGGCCTTCCATTGGGCAAGGGCGGCCTGGAGGATTCGTTGTGGAGCGCGCTCACCGACAGCTACACCGGGGCGGCGATGGCCCTCACCGCCGAGAACCTCGCCGAGCAGTACAAGCTCTCCCAGGACCAAGTCGACGAGTATTCGCTCCTCTCCCAGAAGCGCTTCGCCGCTGCCCAGGAGGCTGGCCGCTTGAAAAGCGAGATGGCGCCCGTCGAGCTCAAGTCGAAGAAGGGCAACACCTTCTTCGAGAAGGACGAGCACAACCGCCCCGACACCACCTTGGAGGGCCTCAAGAAGCTGCCCAAAGTCTTCAAGAAGGATGGAGTGGTGCACGCGGGCGCCGCCTCGGGCATCTGCGACGGCGCGGCGAGCGCGGTGCTCGCCACCCGCACCTGGGCGGAGAAGAAGGGGCTGGCTCCCTTGGGCAAGCTCCTCCACTGGGCGGTGAGCGGGTGCGACCCGAAAATCATGGGCATCGGTCCGGTGCCGGCGATTCGCCAGCTGCTTCAGCGCTCGCAGTTGCGTCTCGCCGACGTCGACTTGTTCGAGGTCAACGAGGCCTTCGCGCCCCAGTATCTCGCGGTGGAGAAGGAGCTGGGTTTGCCGCGCGAGAAGACCAACGTCGACGGAGGAGCCATCGCCGTAGGTCACCCGCTGGGCGCCTCGGGGGCCCGCCTCACCATCCACCTGCTCTACGAGCTTTCTCGCCGCGGTCTCAAGTACGGCATCGGCTCGGCGTGCATCGGTGGGGGACAGGGCATCGCCGTGCTCGTGGAGGCGGTGTAGGGCTTTCGAACGCCTTGACGGCGCGCTCTCCTCCCACTAACCACTGAACCTCACTCCTGACGGACGACCCCGATGACCGAACCGATTGACCCCAAGGTGGCGCGCGAGCGGGCCAAGCAGATCGCCGAGCAGCGGCGTGCCGAGCGGAAAAGCCGCAAGCGCAAGTGCGCGCTGTGTGGGGTCGAGGAGTCGGAGAAGACCCCCTTCGTCGCTCACCCCGACGGCATCGGTCCCACCTGCCGCGACCAGACCGTGTGCCCGCACTACGCGGCGATGAAGCAACAGCAGCGCGGATGAAGCGGCCGCCTTCGGCGCCCGCTCGCGACGAAGGCGCCATCATTCACGACTGGAACGCGCTTCGGCCCTCGCCCCGGCCGGAGCATCCCTTCGACTTCAACGACGAAACCTTACGCGACGGGGTGCAGTCGCCCTCGGTGGTCGACCCCAGCGTGGAGGACAAGAAAGAGCTCCTCGAGCTGATGCACGACGTCGGCGTTCGCACCGCGGACATCGGGCTGCCCGGCGCCGGCAAGCGCGCCTTCGACGACGTGGTGGCGCTCGCCAAGCACATTCAGAAGAAGAAGCTCTCCATCGCCCCCAACTGTGCGGCCCGCACCGTGCTCGCCGACATCGCTCCGGTGGCCGAGGCCGCCCAGCGCGCCGGGCAGCCCATCGCCGTCTACACCTTCATCGGCTCCTCGCCGATTCGCCAGTGGGCGGAGGAGTGGTCGCTGGAGCTCATCCGCAAGATGTCGGCCGACGCCATCTCCTTCGCGGTGAAGCAGGGCCTGAAGGTCGCCTACGTCACCGAGGACACCACCCGCTCCTCCCCTTTGGCGCTGGAGGTGCTCTTTCGGAGCGCGATCGACCACGGGGCGAGCCGGTTGGTGCTGTGCGACACGGTGGGCCACGCGACTCCTTTAGGGGTGCGCGCCCTGGTGGAGTGGACGCGCTCGCTCATCGCCTCCACCGGCGCCGAGGTGAAGATCGACTGGCACGGGCACAACGACCGGGGCTTGGCGGTGGTGAACGCCATCGCCGCCCTCGAGGCGGGCGCGCACCGCCTGCACGCCTGTGGGCTGGGAGTGGGGGAGCGGGTGGGCAACACCTCGATGGATTTGCTCTTGCTCAACTTGAAGCTGATGGGGTGGATCGACCAGGACCTCTCGGCGCTGGTGCCCTATGTGAAGAAGGTCTCGGAGGCGACCCAAGTCGCCATTCCGGTGAACTATCCGCTCTCGGGGGCCGACGCCTTTCGCACTGCCACCGGGGTGCACGCGGCGGCGATCATCAAGGCGAAGAAGAAGGGCGACGACTGGTTGGCCGACCGGGTGTACTCCGGCGTGCCCGCCGGCGAATTCGGTAAAGCGCAGGAAATCGAAGTCGGCCACATGAGCGGGATGAGCAACGTCCGCTTCTGGCTCGAGCAGCGAAAGCTCTCCGTTTCCGACGAGGTGCAAAGGGCGATTCTGGCCAAGGCCAAGGGCTGCGCCTGGACGCTCACCGAGCAGGAGATTCTCGAGGTCATTCGCCCGAAGAAGAAGCCGAAAAAGCCCGCGCCCCGCCGCAAGGCCGCGCGCGGTTAGGTTGCCTCGGGGTTCGGTTTACGACTAAAGACCAAGGCCCACGGAGGGATGGGTATGGGAGCGACGAACTTCACCGGCATCAAGGTGTTCTCCACCACGTTGGCCCGCGACCGCGAGCAGATGGGGGAGAACATCACCAAGTGGATCAAAGACAACCCCGGCTTGGAGATCGTCGACCGGGTGGTGACGCAGTCCTCCGACAAGGAGTTTCACTGCCTGACCATCACCCTCTTTTACCGCCCGAAGTGAAGCGCGCCGGGAACACCGGCCTTACACTTCGGTTGCCAATGCGGCGCATGCAGATTCCAGGGTTTCCCGCGGTGCAATCGACGGCGGCGAAGTTGGCGATAGGGCTCATCGCCGGCTCGGTGCTCTTCGCGCTCACCCGCGGCTCGTTCGGAGCCTTGCTGGTGCTCACTCCCGAGCTGGCTCTGCGCCACTTCATGCTCTGGCAGCCCCTCACCTACACCTTCATCGAGACCTCTCCTTTGGGGGTCATCTTCGGGGCGCTCATCATCTGGTCGATTGGCGGCGCCCTGGAGATGTCCTGGGGAGCGCGGCGCATGCTCTTCTTCGCCGTGGGGGTGACGGTCCTCGCCGGGGTGCTCACCGCGCTCGTGGGGCTTTTCTCGCCGGTGATCGCCGGCCTGCCCTTCGGAGGGGGCACGGTGATGGTCACCGCCCTCTGGGTGGGTTACGGGCTGTCCTTCGGCACCCGGCAGACCAACTTCTGGGGCTTGCCCGTCACCGGCCACGTGTTCGCCCTCATCGGCGTCGGCTTCGTGTTCTTGAACGGCGCCTTCGGCAGCTGGCTCGTCGTCATTCCCGACGCCCTGGGCATTCTGCTCACCGCCTACTACGTGAAGATGGGCAGCCCGCGCGTCTTGTGGCTGCGCTTTACGTCCTGGCGGCTGCAGCGGCAGCTCAAAGCCCGGTCTTCGCACCTCAAGGTGATCGGGGGCGACCGCAACATGCGCAGCGATTCGGACCGTTACCTGCACTAAAAGCCGGCGAACGCTGGGCTATCCGGGCCCCACGCTGCGCACAGGGCCGGGTTGTTCTTCCTCATCGTGTCGCCCTATCGTCGAGTGATGGAGCTGCGGGACGAGTTGCGGGCCCTTTGCGGCGCGGGTGACGTGCGGGAGCATTTGGTAGAGGTGGCCGCGATCCTCGCCGAGGCGTTGCGCGCGGTTGGCATCGACCCGATCCTCGTTGGCGGCGGCGCCGCGCAGTTCCACACGGCGGGCGGATACGTCAGCGGTGATATCGACCTGGTCGCCGCGGGAAACCCGCAGCAGGCACTCGAGCGCCTCGGCTTCGAGCGAAAAGGGCGCTACTACGTTCACCCGGAATTTGGGCTCTGGGTGGAGTTCCCGTCGGGCCAGCTGGACCCCGGTGAGTCGAGCGTTGCCGTCAATGTGCGCGGCCGCAAGCTGTTGGTCATCTCGGCGCCCGACCTGCTGCTCGACCGCCTGAACGGCCTCAAGTGGGGCGGCGCGGAGGTCGATGGCGTCACCGCGCTGCTCATGTTGAGGCTACATCCTGGAATCGATGACAAAGAGGTTCGTCGCCGTGCGGCCGAGCAACGGGTGCTGGATGCGCTGAATGGGCTGGTGGAAGAAATCGACAGCGGCGATGGGCCAGACGTCATCGTCCAACGCGTGCGACAGAGACTGAGGAAACCATGAAGGAGATTGACTACGACACCTACCAGCGCCTGCTGCGAGAGCGTCGCGCCTCGCTGGGAGAGCGGTGGCAGCGCATCGACCCATCTGGGATGACGCACAAGCCACGCCCCCCGGAGAAGCGGCAGTGGCTCCTCGAGCACGACCTGTTGACGACGCCCAAAGAAGCCCCCGGCCCTTGGAAGCCGAAGTACCGACAGGGGAGCTAGCCCGGCCCCACGCTGCGCACGCTGGCGCGGTAGACGAAGATGCGCGCGGTGTTGGTGCGGTTGTCCGCGGGGACCATGAAGAAACCGGGCAGGTCGTCGTGCACGTCGTTGGAGAACCCGGCCACCTGGCGGCCGTCGTTGAAGGTGACGCGAACCTTTTCGCCGTTGGTGGGGCTGGGCTGCTTGCCCGGTGGGAGCATGAAGAACACCGCCTTCATTCGCTGAATGGGAATGTTCTCGGGCGCGTGACCGGCCTGAAGCTCGAGGGCGATGGTGGCGTCGAGCAAGTCGACGTCGCGAATCACTCCGCGCTTCACCTGTCCCTCGATGGTGTGAACGATGACCCGATGCTCGCCCGCAACATACGCCGAGGCGAGCGCGCCCGGTTGTCCGAAGGCCGACGTCGGCTTGCCGCCACCCAAGGGGGGCGCCAGTGGAGCCATATTGACCGGGGCAGGAGCGGGAGGCGGCGGAGCCTCAGGTTCGGCTTCATCGACGAGGTCGATTTCCTCCTCTGGCTCTTCAGCAGGCGACATTGCCACCGGCGTACCGACGGCGATCGGTTCGGGCGTGACGACGACGTTCGGTTTCAGCTCAGGCGAGACGATGACGCTCGGCTCCGGATCGGGCGGGTTCCAATCGGTCGTGATGTCCACGTCGAAGGAGGGGGGGGAAGGAGCGGGTGCCTCGGGGACGACAGGAGCTGGCACGAAGCTGGCGCCGGCGGAGCGTACCTGGGGGGAGTCGATGAAGTCGGCGGCGCTGGCCAGTGGCACTTGCTCCTCGCCGAGTGGAAGCGATTCCTCTGAAAGCTCGGTGGCCGAAGTGTTGGCGATCGCCGCCAGAGACCCGGACTGCACCTCGGGCATCGGTTCCTCGAGAGAGACGTCGATGGCTGTTTTGGCAGTAGGGCTGGGTTGACGCTCGTACTGGACGAAGTCGGACGCACTGGCGAGCGGCGGGGTGTCGTCGGGGCTCCCAGAGAGGGAATCCTCCTCGCGATCGGAATCGAGGAGATCGATGACTGGGGAATCGTCAACGTCGACCGAGGGTGCCTCGTTGGCCGGTGGCGGCGACGGCTGAACGGCAGGGGTCGGGTCAAAGACCGGGGCCGCGGAGAAACCCAACGGCTCGGAGGCAGCCTCCATAGAAGGCAACTCGAAGGCGCCATGCGCGGCGAAGGGATCGGGAGCGGCGTCAACTTCCGGTGCCGGTGTCAGCACGGAAGGTGGGGGCGCAGACGCGATGCGTGGCTCCTGTAGCGGTACATAGAATCTCGCGGTTACCTCGGGAGGAGGCTCCGGGGACGTGGGCTCCGGCTCGGGTGCGACGAAGGCGTTCGGCTCTGGCTCGGGCGCGACGAAGGCGCTCGGTTCAGGCTCCGGTGCGACGACGCTCGGCTCCGGTGCGACGACGCTCGGCTCCGGTGCGACGGCGCTCGGCTCCGGCGCGACGAAGGCGCTCGGCTCCGGTGCGACGAAGCTCGGCTCCGGTGCGACGACGCTCGGCTCCGGTGCGACGGCGCTCGGCTCCGGTGCGACGAAGGCGCTTGGCTCAGGCTCCGGCGCGACAAACGCGCTCG
>JBMORE010000132.1:0-10176 GCA_049322255.1 Myxococcota bacterium
ACGCGCGCCTTGAACGCCGGGTCGTACCGCTTCGAGTTCTTCTTCCCCATGGGACAGCTCCTTCATCATGGAGCTGCCTCGAAACGCAAAGATCGGGGTGGTCCGAAAAACGGGGTCCACTTCAACCGACTGATCCGTCGGGTCAGCGGTCCAGGCGGGGCTGGCCGAAAGGCCGGTCGAACCGCCCAGATAGAGATAGGCTCGTCCCTCAGAGGATGCGGCTCCGTTCCATGCAGACGCGCACACGAAGACATCGGCGTAACCATCGCCGTTGACATCTCCGGCGGCGCCCACACTCGAGCCGAACAGAGCGGCGATCTGATCCGCCGGGTCGGCGGTCCACGAGGGGTTTGGAACCAGACCCGCAGCGCTGCCGAAATAGACGTAGGCGCGTCCTTCGCCAGCAGACGTTCCGTTCCACCAGGAGGCGCCGACGATGACGTCACCGAACCCATCTCCGTCGATGTCGCCTGCGCTCGCTGCGGAAGCGCCGAAGGCAGCCCCCGTTTGGTCGGTCGGGTCTGCCGTCCAACTCGGGCTGGTGGACAGCCCCGTCGGTCCACCCAAATACAAATAGGCACGTCCCTCACCGGTGGCTGTACCGGTCCACGAAATGGCGCCGACGATGACATCGCCATACCCGTCTGCGTTGACATCGCCAGCGCTCGCTACTGAAAACCCGAAGCCGGCTCCCAATTGATCTGTCGGGTCGGCTACCCAGGAAGGCGTGACGGTCAGGCCCGCCGGTCCACCCAAATACAAATAAACGCGTCCCTCGTTGGCGGCTTCGCCGTCCCAGTTGGGGCTGCCGACGATCAAATCGGCATACCCGTCCGCGTTGACATCGCCCGCGCTCGCCGAAGAAAACCCGAAGCCGGCGGAGGCCTGATCGGCCGGATCGGCCGTCCAAGAAGAGGTCGTGCTCAGGCCCGCCGGCCCCCCATAGTACAGATACACCCGCCCTTCGGTGACAGTGCCGTCGCTCCAGTTGGGGGCTCCCACCACCACGTCCCCATACCCATCGCCGTTCACGTCACCGGCGCCCGTCACTGTCCAACCAAACCGCGTGTTGGCCTGGTCGGTTGGGTCCGCTGTCCACAGCGGAGCTCCAGCCAAGCCCGCAGCGCTCCCCAGGAACAGAAAGGCACGCCCCTCTCCAGTGGCCTCGCCGCTCCAATTCCAGGCACCGACTACGACGTCGCCGAAACCATCACCGTCGACGTCGCCCGCGCTCGCTACGCTGGAGCCAAAGAGAGCGTCCATCTGGTCGGTCGGGTCGGCGGTCCAAGACTCGGTCGTCAGGAGCGGCCCCAAAACGACAGACACGCCTATCGCCAGCGCCAACCTCACACGCGGATTTCGGGCTTCTCCCCGCTCGGTGCCACCGGACCACCGTCAGGGGTGCCTCCCGCGGTGGGAGCGCCCTTGAACGGGTTCTGCTCCAGCGCGTTGAGCAAGACCTCGTCCATGCGGCTGGCGAAGATGAACTCCAGCTCCTTCTTCGCCTGCTCGGGTACATCGATGAGGTCCTTCTTGTTGCGCTCGGGGAGGATGACCCGCTTGATGCCGGCACGGTGCGCTGCCAACACTTTCTCCTTGATACCGCCTACCGGCAACACCAGCCCGCGCAAGGTGGCTTCGCCGGTCATCGCGGTGTCACTACGCACGCGAATGCCGGTCATCAACGAAGTGAGCGCGGTGAGAATGGTCACGCCCGCGCTGGGCCCGTCCTTGGGAATGGAACCGGCGGGGAAGTGCAAGTGCACGTCGGTCTTCTCGAGGAAGTTGGGGTTGATGCCCAACACCTCACTCTTGGCGCGCAGGTAGGAGAGCGCCGCCTGGGCCGACTCTTTCATCACGTCACCCAGCTGGCCGGTGAGCGTCATGCCTCCCTTACCCACCATCTTGGTGCACTCGATGAAGAGCAGGTCGCCGCCGGCTGCGGTCCACGCCAACCCGGTGGCCACCCCGGGCACTTCGGTGCGCTCAGCCACCTCGGAGTAGAACCGCTCCGGTCCGAGAATTTCGCTGACCCGCTCGGCGGAGATGGTCTGCTTCTCGGTCTTTCCCGAAGCCACCTCCACGGCCACCGCGCGGCAGACGTCGGCGATGCGCCGCTCGAGGTTACGCACCCCGGCCTCCCGCGTGTAGCTGACGAGAATGGTGTGGAGCGCCTTGTCCTCGAGAACGATGTGGTCGGCCGTGAGCCCGTGCTCTTTGAGCTGCTTGGGAATGAGGTGGATCTTGGCGATCTGCTCCTTCTCGTCGAAGGTGTAGCCGGACAGCTCGATGATCTCCATGCGGTCCTTGAGCGGACCAGGAATGGGGTCGAGCATGTTGGCAGTGGCAATGAACATGACCTTCGACAGATCGAACGGCACGTCGAGGTAGTGGTCGGAGAAGGAGTTGTTCTGCTCAGGGTCGAGAACCTCGAGCAGCGCCGCCGAAGGGTCGCCACGGAAGTCGGCCCCCAGCTTGTCGATTTCGTCGAGCATCATCACCGGGTTCTTGGTGCTCGCCTTCTTCATGCTCTGAATGAAGCGGCCGGGGAGGGCGCCCACGTAGGTGCGCCGGTGCCCGCGAATCTCCGCCTCGTCGCGCACCCCACCCAAGGACAGGCGCACGAACTTGCGGCCCACCGCCTTGGCGATCGACTGACCCAGCGAGGTCTTACCGACGCCCGGTGGACCCACCAGACACAAGATGGGCCCTTTCATGTCGTTCTTGAGCTTGCGCACCGCCAGGTACTCGAGAATGCGCTTTTTCACCTTCTGAATGCCGAAGTGGTCGGCGTCGAGAATCTTCCGCGCGTTCTCGATGTCCAGGTTGTCGTCGCTTTGCTTGCTCCAGGGCAGGTCGGCGATCCAGTCGAGGTAGGTGCGGGCGACGGTGTACTCGCTGGACGCGGCGGGAATGGTTTTGAGCCGGTTGAGCTCCTTTTGAGCGACCTTCTCCACGTCGGGGGGCAGGCCGGCCTTCTTCAGCCGCTCCTGCAGCTCGTCGAGCTCTTCTTCCTCCTCTCCCATCTCGCCCAGCTCTTCCTTGATCGCCTTGAGCTGCTGGCGCAGGTAGTACTCCCGCTGGGTCTTCGACATCTCGCCTTTGACCGCGGAGTCGATCTTGTTCGAGAGCTTGAGGATCTCGCGCTTGCGGTTGAGCAGCTCGAGCACCAGCTTCATCCGCGCCTTCAAGTCTACTGTCTCCAGCACCGCCTGTTTTTCCTCGATCGGCACGTCGACGTTGGCAGCGATGAGGTCTGCCAAGTGGCCGGGATGGGTGATCGACTCCACGAGCTCCGTGGCGGCGGCCGGCAGCTCGGGCATCAGCTCGATCACCTCACGGGCGAGCTTCTTTAGATTGATGCCCAGCGCCTCCACCTCCACGTTCTCAGCGGCGGTCTTGTCCTCCACCGGCTCGATGCGGGCTTTGAGGTAGGGCGCTTCTTGCACCAGGTCGACCACCCGGAAGCGGGCCAACCCCTGCACCACCAGCGAGTAGTTGTCCTCTCCCATCTTGAGCAGCTTCACGATGCGGGCCACGGTGCCCATCGAGTAGAGGTCGGCTGACCCGGGGTCTTCCTCCTCCGCCTTGCGCTGGGTGACCACGCCGATCACCTGGTCATCGCGCACCGCGTCCTTGATCAGCGCGATGGTCTTTTGCCTGCCCACCGCCAGCGGGAGCACGCCCCCCGGGAAGAACACCGAGTTCCGCAAGGGGAGAATGGGCAACACCTGAGGGATGTCGTCCTTGTTGATGAGCCCAGGAGGCGACATCGGGGCTGCCATCGGCTGGGCCGCGCCGCCACCTTTCTTCTTTTCGTCGGACATGTGAGTTCGCTCCTGGGGTAAACGACTTCTAGTGCTTGTAGTTCAGCACCCTTAGCGCCGCAATGAAAACTGGGCCGAGCGAGCAACCTCCCCTGGCGAACACAAGCTCGCCCCCGAGCAAAGGCTGGGGCATGCTTACCCCCGTCAAGGCCGCTTGAAAGCTTTAGGAGAAGTCCATGGCTCGGTTCACTCGCGCCCTCGCGGGAGTCATCGCCGTGCTCGCCCTCGCCCGGTGTGGCGCCTGCACCTCCCCCGTCGACGACCCGACGTCGAAGGTCCCCGGTCAATGCCAGGCGGAGCAGCCGCTCCTCGAGCCCCAGAAGCTCGACATCCTCTTCGTGATCGACAACTCCGGCTCGATGAAGGAGGAACAAGAGGGAGTGGCCCGCGAGCTCACCGCCTTCGTCGACGAGGTCAAGCGCGGTGGTGGTGTGGCGCAGGACTTTCATGTCGGCGTCATCACCACTTCGGTGTACCAGCACACGTTGGTCAACAGCGTGCGTGGCTACCGGGAATACCCTGGCCAGGCAGGCAAGCTGCAGCCGGTGCCCGATGCGTCTTCCGACGGCGGTGTTCTTTTGGGCACGGGCACCGAACGCATGCTGTCGGGCACCGACCCCCAGCTGGTGGAGAAGTTCGCCCGGCTGGTGCAGGTGGGCACAACCGGCTCAGGCCAGGAGACCCCCTTCGAAGCTGCGAGGTTGGCGCTGACCGCCGATCACCTGATCAAAATGCCGATCGAAGAGGGTGGTAACGGCGGCTTCTTGCGCGACCGCGCACGGCTCCTGGTGGTGGTAGTGACCGACGAGGACGACTGCAGCGAAACTGCGCGCCCACCGGTGGTCACCGTGGGCTCCGATCCGAGGCGGGATTACTGCACCGAGCAGACCAATTCGCTCACTCCGCTGTTGGAGTACCACCAGATTTTCAGCACGCTGAAAGACGGCACCGGTGCCACCCGCGAAATCGTGTGGGCGACGATCGGCCCGGTGGGCGTTTCGAGCAAGCAAGTGCAGAGCGTGGTGGTGGACAACCACGTCGCCAACGTCGACTGCCCCACGAGCTACCAGCCAGGCTTCCGCCAACGGCAGCTGGCCGAGATGTTCAACGACTCGCTGGCGAACCTCGATTCAATTTGCAAGCCCTCCTACCGGGAAACGCTGGTGGCGATCGCCGGGCTGGCCAACATCAGCCAGACGCTGGAGGTGCGCAACGTGCCCGCGCCTGAGCTTTTGCAGCTCGAAATCATCCGCTTCGACGACAGCTCGGAGCTGTGCACCTTGTCCAATGGTGGGCTGACCGCCTACGACGAGCCGACCGCTGACCAGCCCGGGCGCATTCACTTCGGCAACCAGTGCCGCCGCCGCATCGACGACAAAGAAGTACGCATCAAGCTGATTTGCGCGGGATGAGAGGAGCCCCTCTTCCCCTGGGAGAGGCTTGGAGCGAAGGGCAGGGAGGGAACCCTCGCGCCCGCTGGTGCGTCTTTCGCGCACGTGACTCTTCTGGCTCTTCGTGCCCTGGCCGTCGTCCTCCTCTTGTCGTGGCCCTGCTTCGCGTTGCCACCCGCGGTGGCGCGGAAGATGGTCTTGGCCGCTCGTTCGGTGCTGGGCACGCCATACCAGTTTGGTGGCCGTCTGCGCCCCGGTGCCACCGGCATCGACTGCCAGGGGGTGGTGTTCTTCGCCGCCGAGGCGATCGGCCGGTGCGGCTGGAAGTCCTTCGCGGTGAACCCCACCGAGACGGTTTTGCGCAGAGAGCTGGGCGTACCTGTGAAAGGTCTGGCCCCAGTGCGCTCCGACCAATTGGACATCGGCAAGCTGCAGATGGGAGACGTGCTCATGCTTGTCGCGCCCGACCGAAATCCGCTCGAAGGCCCCATCGGGCAACTCGACGGCGGCGACGTCTGGGTCTGGCACGTGGGAGTGTATTCGGGAAACGGCAAGTGGATCGTCGGAGACCACTTTGCCGGCCGGGCGATTGAGACGCATCTCGCCGCCTACCTCACCGAGCACGCCCGCACCTATCGCGGTGTCTTCGTCACCCGCATGGAGAAGGGCCCTGCGCCCGCGCGCTGCCGCCGTCACCCGCCAATGGGAGAGCCACCGCGTTGACGTGGCACCAGGTCGGCCGCTCGTCTTGCGAGGCATAGATCGCGGTGCTACATCGCCGCCATGCCGAAGAAGCGTTCGTCGCCCAGAAAGCTCGCACGCTCGGTGGCGGCAAAAAGCTCCAAGGCGTCGAAGCCAAAGCCCCTTCGCGCCAGGCGAGCGGCCAGCGCCTCGTCTCGCTCAAAAAACGGCGGCAAGACGTACGAGCCGGCGGCGGTGAGGGAGCTGTCACAGAAAGTCGCCCAGTGGGAGAGAGACGAGCTGGCGGCGGCGAGGGCCAAGTCGAGCCTTCGGCGCGCCGAGTTTCTCACCGACTCGGGCATACCGATTCCGCACGTCTTGACTGCGGCCGATCGACGTCACGAGCGCATCGATGACTTGGGGCTTCCCGGGCAGTTCCCTTACACCCGCGGAGTGCAGCCCAGCATGTACCGCGGCCGCCTGTGGACGATGCGCCAATTCGCCGGCTTCGGCACCCCCTCGGACACCAACGCCCGCTTCAAGTACCTCATTCGTCACGGCGTGACTGGGCTGTCGACTGCCTTCGATATGCCCGCGCTCATGGGCTACGACGCCGACCACCCGATGAGCCGCGGGGAAGTGGGCAAAGAGGGCGTGGCCGTTTCCACCTTGCGCGACTTCGAGATTCTCTTCGAGGGCATTCCCCTCGACGAGGTCACCACCTCGATGACCATCAACGCCTCGGCCATCGTGGCCCTGTGCATGTACATCGCGGTGGCCGAGAAGCAGGGCGTTCCTATGGAGAAGCTGGGCGGCACCATCCAGAACGACATGCTCAAGGAGTACATTGCTCAGAAAGAGTGGGTTGTTCCTCCGCGCCCGGCGGTGCGCATCGTGGTGGACATGATCGACTTCTGTGCCCAAAGGATGCCGCGGTGGAACCCGGTGTCGATCAGCGGGTACCACATTCGCGAGGCGGGGGCGACGGCCGTACAGGAGCTGGCCTTCACCCTGGGCGACGGCATCGGCTACGTGGAAGAGTGCGTGAAGCGGGGTATGAACGTCGATGATTTCGCCCCGCGCCTGTCTTTCTTCTGGGACGTGCACAACGACTTCTTCGAGGAGGTCGCCAAGTTCCGCGCCGCCCGCCGCATCTGGGCGAAGACGATGCGCGATCGCTTCGGCGCCCAAGACCCGCGCTCGATGATGCTGCGCACCCACGCGCAGACGGCAGGCGTCTCACTCACCGCGCAGCAGCCCTACAACAACGTGGTGCGCACCGCGCTGCAGGCCTTGGCGGCGGTGTTGGGCGGCACCCAGTCTCTGCACACCAATTCGCTCGACGAGACGTACGCGCTGCCCACCGAAGAGGCAGTCACCTTGGCGCTGCGCACCCAGCAGCTCATCGCCCACGAGTCGGGCGTCGACCGCGTGGTCGATCCGCTGGCGGGCAGTTACTACGTCGAGTACCTCACCGACGAGATGGAGAAGCGCGCCCTCGACTACCTGCGTCGCATCGACGAGATGGGCGGCATCATCCGCGCGGTGGAGGAGCAGTTCCCCCAAAAGGAGATCGGTGAGAGCGCCTACCGCTACCAGCGCGAGGTCGAGAAGGGCGAGCGCTTCATCATTGGCGTCAACGCCTTCCAGGCTGAGACGGAGGCGCCCATCGAGACCCTCAAGATCGACGAACGGGTACACCACGAGCAGGTCGAACGACTGGCCAAGGTGAAGGCGGAGCGCGACGGCCCCCGGGTGAGCGCGGCCCTGGCCAAAGTGGAGCACGCCGCGCGCGGCGCAGACAACCTGATGCCTCCGGTGCTCGAGGCGGTGAAGGCCTACGCCACCTTGGGAGAGATTTGTGACGTCTTCCGCAAGGTGTGGGGGCCGTACCGCGAAGGCGGGGCGTTCTGAACGCCGAGGAGACGACGGAGGCGCCGCGCATCGGCATCGGTCGCGAGGAGCCCGTGGGTCCCAGCCCGCTCCTGGCTGCCGCGCTCGCCGTGCTGGTCGCGGTGGCGGTGTTCGCCTTCATCTGGAAACTGCGCAAGACCTTCGGGATGCAGGAGTAGATGGCTTTCTTCGGTGAGCTGTACCTGCGCAGCACCTTGCCGTTCCTTTCGCCCGAAGTGACCGCGCGCGAGGTGGCGTACCTCGCCTCGGTCTTCGATCGGCTGGAGGGAGACGGTCCAATCGCCGATGTCGGGTGTGGTCACGGCCGGCATGCAGGACGGTTGGGGTCGGTGCTTCGCCGCCGTCGAAGTGTCTTGGGCTTCGATTCCGACGCGCTCTCGCTGGCCGAGCGGGAAAGGGACTTTTCGGCTGTACGGGCGGATTTCTTTCGCTTACCGCTCGCCGCTCGTTCGCTCGCCGGGGCCTACGCCTGGTACTCGACCTTGTTCGTATTCGAAGATTCGGCGCAGCTTCCCCTCTTTCGCGAATTGGCGCGCTGCGTGCGTCCGGGCGGAATGTTGATCTTTCAGACTGTGCCCTACGACCGGGTGGCAAGAGAGCCGATCGCCTCCTATGACGGAGAGCTTCCCGGCGGAGTTCACCTCATCGAGCGCAGCACCTTCGACCCCCGAAGCGGCCGCGACAACGGCTACCGCGAGCTGTCGCTGCCCGATGGTCGCGTTCTTTCCGGCCACTTCTTCATCCGCTACTATCCGCTGTCCCAGCACTCCCGCCTGCTGGAGGAGGCCGGTTTCCGCGTCCAATGGGTGCACGGCGGGGTGGACGGGGCGCCGTTAACAACCTCATCGGCCGACCTCATCATCGGAGCGGAACGCGTCAATGGTTGAGAGCAAGCTACGAATCCTGGTGGCCAAGCCCGGGCTCGACGGGCACGACCGCGGGGCGAAGATTATCGCCCGCGCCCTGCGTGACGCCGGCATGGAGGTCATCTACACCGGGCTGCACCAAACGCCCGAGATGATCGTCAACGCCGCGATTCAAGAAGACGTCGATGCGATCGGCATGTCGATCATGAGCGGCGCCCACATGACGCTCTTCCCGGCGGTGATCGAGCTTCTGCGAACACAGAAGGCCGGCGACATCCAGGTGTTCGGGGGCGGTATCATTCCCGATGGAGACATTCCCAAGCTCAAAGAGCTGGGCGTCTCGGAAATCTTCACTCCCGGCAGCTCGACCCAGGACATCGTCCGCTGGATTCGGGCCAATATTCCGGCTCGGGCGTGAGCTCCTGGCTCTCGAAGATTCCGGCACGGGTCGAGGTGTATGAGGTCGGCCCACGCGACGGGCTACAGAACGAGCTACGCACGCTGCCCACGACCGACAAGGTGCGGTTGGTTCATGCCCTGGTCGCCGCAGGGCTTCGGCGCATCGAGGTCACCTCGTTCGTCTCGCCCAAATGGATTCCGCAGCTGGCGGACGCCGAAAAGGTGCTGGCGGAGCTGAAGGCGCCCCAGGGAGTGGTGTTCTCCGCGTTGGTCCCGAACCTCAAGGGCCTCGAGCGCGCTCAGACCGCGGGCCTGCCGGAGGCGGCGGTCTTTCTCTCTGCCACCGAGAGCCACTCGAAAAGGAACATCAACAAGAGTGTCGCCGAGGCGATCGACACCGCGCGCGAAGTTGCGAACGCGGCGAAGAATATCGGGATGAGGGTACGCGGATACCTCTCTTGCGTGTGGGGTTGCCCCTACGAGGGCGCGGTGAGCGTGGAGCGCGTCTTGGAGATTTGCCGCGAGCTCGCCGAGGCGGGCCTCCATCAACTCTCCCTGGGCGATACGATTGGGGTGGGTACCCCGGGACAGACGGAGCGAATTCTTTCCGCCCTCCTAGAGCACCTTCCGATCGAAAAACTCGCCCTGCACTTGCACGACACGCGCGGTACGGCGCTGGCCAACGCGCTGGTGGGGTTGTCGATGGGCATCACCACCTTCGACGCCAGCGTGGGCGGGTTGGGGGGCTGCCCGTACGCGCCAGGGGCGGCAGGGAACTTGGCCACTGAAGACTTGGTCTACATGCTCCACGGCCTGGGTGTGCAGACCGGCGTCGACCTCGACAAGCTGGTCGAGGCGGGCGCTCTCGCCCAGGAACTGATTGGGCGAAAGCTCTCGGGCAAGTATTTGCAGGCGGCGCTGGGCGAGCGAGACAAGAAGCCCCACGGCCGCGCCCAGACTTGAGCGCCCAGCTCCTAGAGAGCTGACCCGGTTAGGTCGAGTGAGGCGAGGGCCCGAAGGTTGACGAGGGCGGCATGTCGTCGTTGGTCGAAGAGGTTCTTCCGGATGCCGCGGTAACGGGCTCGCTTCCCTGAGCGG
>JBMORE010000133.1:0-16677 GCA_049322255.1 Myxococcota bacterium
GAGCGGCGGACCGGGTTCGAACCGGCGACCCCGAGCTTGGGAAGCTCGTGCTCTACCAGCTGAGCTACCACCGCAGGCGAAGAGGTTGATAACCCTCGTCGTGACGCGGGTCAAGGCGTGCGGCCGGTCGGAGGGAGGACAGGCACGAAGTGTTCGGCATGGGTCAACTCGCGACCTCGGCGCGCTCTCCCAAATAGTGGCGAACGATCGCCAAGAGCAGCTCCACCTCGATGGGTTTGGGTATCACCCCCTGGCAACCTTTGGGAACGACCAGGCTGTCGGCCGCGGAGATGATCACGACCGGCACCTCCTTCAGCCGTGGGTCCTCCCGCATGGCGGCGTACAACTGCCACCCATTCATCACGGGCATGGTGAGGTCGAGCAACACCAGCTGCGGCGCTTCGCTCTGGCGCATCTGCTCCAGCGCCACCTGGCCGTTCGGCGCGGTGCGCACGCCGTACCCGCGGCTCGTCAGGAGATCGGCGAGCAGCTCGCGGCTCTCCTCGCTGTCCTCGACGATGAGGATGTGGCCCATCTCTACTCGCCTTCCTCGACGGTGAGCTGGTACGCGTCCTGGAAGTTCGCCTCCCGGCTCTTCGCGTCGCGCACCTCGAACACGTACACCCCCGGCTCGGCGGAGTAGCGGATGACTTCCGGCTGCTCCCCCTTGGCGCGGTCGGCGGTCTCCACCAAGTGGAGCTTCCCCTCCTCGTCCACCCGATGGAGGTACAGCCCCACGTCCACCTTCAAAATCCCGGTGAGCGTCGCGCGCAGGCTGGTCTTCACCGGCCGCCCCGACAAATCGAGCCGGTAGTAGTCGACGTCCTTCTTCGGTTGAATCGTCCCCCGCACCGGTCGGCTCATGGTCAGCACCGTGGCGTCCTGCACCCTGTGGTTGGGCTCCCGCTCTTGGCTTCCGTCATCGGGCGTGACGGCGACGGTGAGGCGGTAGGGCAGGTCGGGGTTCTCGAAGTCGCGCACCCACTTGCCGTCGACCTTGCGGGTGTTGCCATCGACCTTGAACCAGCACGCCTCGACGCACAGCACGTTGTTGGCGATCTCCGGCTCCTTCACCGCGCCATCGTTCACCTTGAGAAGAACCTCCTCCGCACCTCCGGGCGTCTCCGCGGGCTTCACCACCGAGAGCACCAGGTCGAGCCGCTCGACGCCGGACAGCTGCACCTTGGCCAGCACTGGCTGCGCGGTGCGCAAGACGTAGTAGTCGACGTCGGACTTGGGAGAGAGGAAACCCTCCCGCCAACCGTCGCGAGGCAGGGCGGTGGCTTTGGCCAGCTCGTCGTTGGGCTCGTACTCCGCGTTGGCGCCGGCCTCTTCCTGACCCACGCTCAAGGTATACGGCTGGTCGGGCTGGTAGCCGCGCTTGGCGTCCTTCCCCGTGCCGCTCCACCCACTCTTCACCACCACGTACACCAGACGGTCGGTGGCCCGCACCCCTACGTTGCGCAAGGAGAGCGCCTCGTTCTCCTTGCCCTTCACCTGGAACAAGGCAGCCTCGGCTTCGGAGAGCACCGCCACCTCGAAGCGCACCCCGCTCACCGCGCCCAACTCGATCTTGAGCGCGACCTGGGGGGCTTCATCGAGCGGGGCTCCGGCATCGGTCAGGGGCAGGCCGGCGTCGGCGAAGCCCTCGCCGCCGTCGACTTGTGCCAACGCCGCTCCCTCGGGCTGTGGCAGCTCGACGCGGTACCAGTCTTCATCGCCTGCATGCCCGAGGTAGCCGGTCACCGGCTCGCCCAGAGCGAGGGAATTACCATCCACCGCGCGGTCGTTGGGCTCGACCTCTTCTCCGGGAACCATGGCCTTGAAGTGCGCGGTCAGCGTGTAGGCGCCTCCCAGGCCCCTCTTCGCCGCGAAGACCCGCACGAACGTCTTGCCCGACACCCCCAGGTTGGGGAGTCGCTCGGGCAGGCCCTCGCCCTCGCTGTTGACCAGCGCCAGGCGGTTTCGGTCGGCGTCCATCACCTCGAGCACCATGTCTCCGCCGGGAAAGCCGCTCACGGTGACGTCCACCGTGCGCGGGAGATTCGAGCTCAGCTGGTACCAGTCCTCGTCGGGCTTGGCAGGGTCGGCGGAGAGGTGGGCGCTCACCAGCGATGACCCGGTCAAAAGCAGCGCCTGATCGGGACGGTCGTTGGGCTCCTTTTCGGTGAGTGCGGCGGGCCCCGCGTCGACCGACCCTGCGTCGAGCTCGGTCTTGTTGCTTGGGCAAGCGAGTAGGCAGGCAGAAGCCACCGCTGCCCAAGCACGCCTTCGCATGGTGTTTCCCTCCCGGTGCATGGAAGCCGCCGGATATCGAACATGCCGCCCAACAGAGCAAGCGCCGAATTGTTCCTGCGGGCCAAGGCGCGAATACAAACTGGAGAAGGCCGTTCTTTCGCTGCATCATGCGGCCTATGGCTCGTCTGGCGGTCTTTCTCGTGCTCGCTGCGCCGCTTTTGGCCCTGGGCGGGCAGATCGGCTATGCGCAGGCCACGGGCTACTACAAAAAGGAAACGCGCCCCACGCTCTACCAGCCCCTCAACCTGCTCGACGGCCGCGAAATCACCGCCTGGTGCTCGCCCACCCCCGACCCGCTCAACGACCAGCTCACCTTCGGCTTCAAGGGCCCGACGCACATCGACGAGATTCGCGTCTACACCGGCAACGGCTTCGACGAGAGCACCTGGAAAGAGCTCTCGCGGGCGAAGAAGTTCTCCATCAAGGGCCCCGCGGGCGCGCTCAGCTTCACCGTGGCCGACCAGCGCGGCCTGCAAGCGGTTGCGGTGAACCCTCCGCTGGCCGGCTCGCAGTTCACCGTGGAGGTCCTCGACCTCTACCCCGCGGAAGACCCCGACGTGCCGGTCTGCATCACCGACATCGTGTTCTTCAGCGAAGGCAAGGCGCTCAACGGTAACTGGCTCACCCCCAAGCTCAAATACGACAAGCGCCAAGCGCCCTATCTGGGCACGTGGTTTGCGGGCTACGAGGGCGCCCCCGACCGTTACCTGTCTTTCTATTTCGACGGCACCTACCGCTACGTCTACGACCCCTTCGACAAGGCGGCCAACAAGCCCAAGGTCCTTTCGGGCAGCTACGACGTTTCTGGCTCGCGGCTGGTGCTGGAAGTCCCGGGCAAGGGCAAGGTCTCGGCGCGCGCGCACCGCGACAAGGCCAAGGAGCGCGAACGCGGGCACACCCTCACCCTCGAGGGAGACTTGCCCGAGGACTTGAAGCAGGCGTTCAGGGATTACCTTTGAGCTGATGTCCCTCACCCTGCCCTCTCCCACAGGGAGAGGGGGCTAGCTGCCGGTGGCGCCGACCTTCTTCTTGCCGGAAAAGCGCTGGAAGAAGTCGATGATCTCGCCTTCCGCGGCCTTGAAGTCGGAGGCGTCTTTGAACTCCGACTCGAGGAAGATGCCGCCGCACGACTCGCAGGTGTCGTATTGGAGCGGATGGTGGCGCTCACCTCCCTCCACCCGCACCAAGTCGACCTGGCACTCGGCGCACTGGCCGGTCAACGCGTCGGCGTCGACCTTGCCCCCGATGGTCTCCAGGGTCGGCATGTTGTTGTGCAAAAGCAGCCGGTTGAGATCCGCGACGTCGATCCACAAACCGCCGCACTCGCCGCACTTGCGCAGCGTCTGTCCATCCCCTTCGAGATCGGCCATCTCGACGTCACAGGCGGGGCAATTCATCGTGGGTGCTTAGCTCCTGTCAGTTTGGAGAAATGATAGGTCTTCATTTTTCGAAGGTGCAACCCGGCAAGCAGGCGCTCCCTCACCAATCCCTACTGCTGAACGATTGCGCTTCAGTATTTTGGTGTCTTCGCGCATCACGACTTGACTCTGCGAATGTTTGCCCCCAACGCCCGTAGCTTCCGCTCCAGGCGCTCATACCCGCGGTCGAGGTGGTAGACGCGGCTGACCTCGGTGTGCCCTTCGGCGCGCAGGCCCGCGAGGATGAGCGACGCCGAGGCCCGTAAGTCGGTCGCCATCACCGGGGCGCCCGAGAGGCCCTCGACCCCCCGGACGATGGCGGTGGCGCCCTCCACGGAGATGTCGGCGCCCATTCGGCGAAGCTCGGCGACGTGCATGAAGCGGTTTTCGAAGATGCTCTCGGTGATGACCGAGGTGCCTTCCGCCACCGACATGAGGACCATCAGCTGCGCCTGCATGTCGGTGGGAAAGCCCGGGTGCTCGAGCGTCTTGATGTCCACCGAGCGCAAGGTCGAGGGGCCGGTGAGGCGAATGCCGCCGTCCTCGACGCGCACCTGGCAGCCAGTCTCGCGCAGCTTTTGAATGACCGCCTCGAGGTGCTCGGGCACGGCGTTCTTCACCAGCACCTCTCCCCCGGTGACCGCCGCCGCCACCAGGAGCGTGCCGGCCTCGATGCGGTCGGGGAGGATGGCGTGGTCCACCGGCCTCAAGGCGTCGACGCCGTCGATGGTGATGACGTCCGAGCCGGCTCCGCTGATGCGGGCCCCCATCTTGTTGAGCACCTTGGCGAGCTCCTCCACTTCGGGCTCGCGGGCGGCGTTCTCCAAGGTGGTGCGGCCCTTGGCGAGCGATGCCGCCATCATCACGTTCTCGGTGCCGGTGACGGTGATGAGGTCGAAGCTCACCACCCCGCCCTTGAGCCTCTTGGCCCGCGCCTCCACGTAGCCCTCGGTGAGCTCGACCTCCGCGCCCAGCGCCTTCAAGCCTTTCAAGTGCTGGTCGATGGGGCGAGCGCCGATGGCGCAGCCGCCGGGCATCGACACCCGGGCGCGGCCGAAGCGCGCCAAGAGCGGCCCCAAGACGAGCACCGAGGCACGCATGGTCTTCACCAACTCGTAGGGCGCCTCGGGGGTCACCTTGCCGTTCATTTCCACCTGGGCCACGTGCTTGTTCTTGCCGGTGAGCCGCTCGGCCTGGCACCCCATGGTGCGTAAGACTTTGAGCATGGTGCCCACGTCGACCAGGTCGGGGACGTTGCGAAAGGTGTGCTCGCCGTCGGCGAGCAGGGCGGAGGCCAAAATCGGCAGCGCCGCGTTCTTCGCGCCCGACGCGTAGGTCTCGCCTTTCAAGGGGCCGTCGCCTTTGACGATGATTTTGTCCATGCGTGGCTTTGAGGACTTAGGGTTGCCTTCCGAAGGCGAGGCGGTCGAGCCGCGCGAGGTCTTTCTCTACATCGACGTCGGCGAAGCCAGCCTCCAAAAGGAGCGCGCGGACCGCCGGCCCTTGAGTCTCGCCGATCTCCAGTGCGAGGAGCCCACCGGGCTTCAAGTGCTCACGTGCGCCGCGAATGACCCGCCGCAGCACCTCCAAGCCGTCGGGCCCGCCGTCGAGCGCCGAGCGTGGCTCCCGCCGCACCTCCCGCGACAGGTCGTCGATGTCGGCGCTCTTCACGTAAGGCGGGTTGGACACGACGGCGTCGAAGCGCGCGCCGGGGGGCAGGGGAGAAAAGAGGTCGCCCTGCAGCACGCTGACCCGGCCGCCCACCTGATGGGCTTCGGCGTTGGCGCGGGCCACCTCGCAGGCGTCGCTGGAGAGGTCGGTCGCCCACACCGAGGCCTTGGGAAGCTCGGCGGCGAGGGTCACCGCGATACACCCCGAACCGGTGCACAGGTCGAGCACCCGAACCGGGGAGTCTTGGGGGAGCGCCCGCAGCACCGCCTCCGCCAACAGCTCCGTCTCCGGCCGCGGCACCAGCACCCGGGGGTCGACTTGGAAGCGGCGGTTGTAGAACTCCTTGTGGCCGGTGAGGTACTGGGTCGGCTCGCCAGCGGCGCGGCGCTCGATGAGGGCGCGAAAGGAAGCCAGCTCCTCCTTGGCCAGCGGGCGGTCGAGGTCGACGTACAGGCGCACCCGGTCGCAGGAAAGCGCGTGGGCCAAGAGCACCTCGGCGGTGAGCCTGGGCGCGTCCACACCGTGCTTTTCGAAGTGCTGCGCCGTCCAGCCAAGCACCTTGCGGACGGTCCACGTCTCGCTCATTCGGAAGGTTTGGGGGCGCCGGCCTGCTGCTTGAGCGCTTCGGCCTGAAAGTAGGTGCGGCACGCGGAGAGCACGTCTTCGATGTCGCCCCCCATCACCGCCGGCAGGTTGTGCCGGGTGAGCCCGATGCGGTGGTCGGTGAGGCGGTCTTGGGGGAAATTATAGGTGCGGATTTTCTCCGAGCGGTCGCCGGTGCCCACCTGGCCTTTGCGCATCGTGTCGCGCTCGGAGCGGATGCGCTCCTGCTCCATCTCGTAGAGCTTGGCGCGCAGCATGCGTAAGGCTTGGGTGCGGTTCTTGGTCTGGCTTTTTTCCTGCTGGCACTTCACCACGATGCCCGAGGGCTTGTGAATGAGGCGCACCGCCGAGTCGGTGGTGTTCACGCTCTGCCCGCCCGAGCCGGTGGAGCGCATCACCTGCATCTCGATGTCCGCGTCGTTGACTTTGATGTCCACGTCCTCCGCCTCGGGCATCACCGCCACGGTGATGGTGGAGGTGTGGATGCGCCCTTGCGCCTCGGTGGCCGGCACCCTTTGTACCCGGTGCACCCCCGACTCGTACTTCATCACCGAGTACACGTTCTCACCCGAGAGGGTGAGGGTGGCGTCCTTCACTCCGCCCACGTTGCCGCGCGAGAGGTCGACGATTTCCGCCTTCCACCCTCGGCGGTCGGCGTAGCGCAGGTACATCTGCATCACCTCTTCGGCGAAGAGCGCGGCTTCGTCGCCGCCGGCCCCGGCGCGAATCTCGAGGATGACGTTCTTCTCGTCGTTGGGGTCTTTGGGCAGAAGGAGAACTTTCAGCTGCGCCTCCAGCTCGTCGCGTTGCGCCTTGAGCGCGGGCAGCTCCTCCTTGGCCATCTCGCGCAAGTCGACGTCGCTGCCGGCAAGCAGCTCTTCGTTGCCTGTCAGGTGGGCGAGCACCTTCTTGTAGGTGCGGAAGGTCTCCACCAGCTTCTCGATCGAGGAGCGCTCCTTGGCCACCTTCTGCAGCCGGGCGGAGTCCTCCAGCACCTGAGGGCTGCTCAGGTCGGCGGTGAGGCGCTCATAGCGTCGCTCGACTTCTTCCAGCTTGTCGATCATCAGCGCGGGTTTCTTGCCGGTTTGTCCCTCGCAAGGCAAGCTCGGCTTGGACTCCATTCAAAGGGAAATTCTCATGGCCAAGAAGGGCAACCGGTCGAAGAAGAAGCTTGCGAGCCGCGCCAAGTCGAAGAAGCAGGCACTCAAGCGCCGGCGCGTGCGGGCGCGGAAGTCGAAGGGGAGGTAGACTCCCGCAGTTTCCATGGCGAGAGAGAAGGACACCATCGCCCTCTCGGATGAGCACAATTCGAGGGGGATCGAGCTGGCGGACCGGGGCTGGCTGGACGAGGCGATCAAGGAATTCAAGAAGGCGATCGACTTAGACCCCAACTCCGCCCACGCGCACGACAACCTGGCCACCGTCTACGCGGAGAAGAAGCTCTTCCGCGAGGCGCTGGGAGAGTACCTGACCGCTCTTCGCCTGGAGCCAGAGAGCGCCACCGCGCACTACAACCTCGCCTGCTTCCTCTCCACCCACGGGTCGGAGATGGCGATCGCCGAATATAAGGAGGCGATCGACTTGGACCCCGAGTATCCCGACGCGCACCTGAACTTGGGCCTCACCTACGCCGACCACGGCCGCGAGCAGGAGGCGATGGCCGAGCTCGCCGTGGCCATCGAGCTCGACCCGGCCGACGCCTTTCCTCGCCACGAGCTCGCCGCCTTGCACATGGACGGGGGCGACTACCGCTCGGCCATCGCTCAGCTCAAGGAGGTCGTCCGGCTGGAGCCGGAGAACTTCGAGGCCCAGCTCGACTTAGGCATCTGCTACGCGCAGAAAGGGTTTTATGCAGAGGCCGAGCGGGCGTACGAGAAGGCGCGCTCCCTCAACGGCGATGATTTGCTGCTCAACTACAACCTTGCTGCCCTCTACGCGCTGTGGGGGCGCCCCCGAGAAGCCCTGGCGCACCTCAAAAAGGCGGTGACCACCGACCGGCAGAAGGTGGCCGGCTGGCTGGCGAGCGACCCGATGTTCGACTCCCTCAAGGGCGAGCCCGACTTCGAGAGCCTCATCTGACCGGCCAGGTATGGAGCAATACCTCTACCTCGCGCTGGCGCTGGCCTTGGTCTTCTTGAACGGCTTTTTCGTCGCCACCGAGTTCGCCATCGTCAAAATCCGCCCCACCCGGCTCAAGGCGCTGGTGGAGGAGGGCAAGCCGGGCGCCGCGGGAGCGCAGAAGATGGTCGAGCGCCTCGACTCGTACCTCTCGGCCACGCAGTTCGGCATCACCTTGGCCTCGCTGGGCTTGGGCTGGGTGGGAGAGCCGGCCTTCGCCCGCCTGCTCGAGCCGCTCATCGCGCGGTTGATTCCCGACCCGGCGGCCGCGGCGCAGGTGGCGCACTCGGCGGCGCTGGTGACTGCCTTTTCGGTCATCACCTTCTTGCACATCGTCGTCGGCGAGCTCGCCCCCAAGAGCCTCGCCATTCAGAAGGCCGAAGCCACCACGCTGGCGGTCGCTTGGCCGATGCGTCTGTTCCACTTCCTCTTCTTTCCCGGCGTGTGGCTGCTCAACGGCATGGCACGCTGGCTGCTCAAGCGGTTCGGCTTAGGCCCGGCCATGGAGGCGCACGAGGCGCACTCCGAGGAGGAGCTCAAGCTCATCCTCACCAGCTCGGCACAGGCCGGCGCCATCACCCACCAGCGAGCGGAGCTGCTCGAGCGCGCGCTGGAGATGGTGGAGAAGATTGCCCGCCAGGTGATGGTGCCGCGAAACCAGGTGCGCTTTCTCGATCTAGAGGAACCGCTGGAGCGCAACGTGGCCGACGCCCGTGCCGCGGGGCACACCTGGCTGCCGGTGGCGCGTGGCTCGCTCGACCGGGTCGAGGGCTTGGTGAACGTGAAGGACTTGTTCTTCCTCCTCTCGCGAGGCGAGCTGAAGACCCTCTCCCAGGTGCAGCGGCCGGTGCTCTTCGTGCCCGAGAACGTCACCTTGGAGCAGCTCATGTCCGAGTTTCGCCGCCGCCGGAAGCAGCTGGCGGTAGTGGTGGACGAGCACGGCGGCACCAGCGGCATCGTCACCATCGCCGACGTGGTGGCCGAGCTGGTGGGAGACGTGGCCGAGCTGGGCCGCAAGGTCGAACCGGTGCACGCGCTCCCCGGCGGGCGGCTGGAGCTGCCCGGCACCGCCCAGCTGGACGATTTGGAGCACACCCTCGAGGTGGAGTTCGACGTGGACCACACCGAGGTGACCACCATCGCCGGCTACATGATGGCCAAGCTGGGGAGGGTGCCGGTGCCGGGGGACAAATGGGTGCTGGAGGCCTACGAAATCCACGTGGTGGCCACTGAAGGCCCAAGGGTGCTCACCGTGCGCGTCGAGCCCAAGACTCCCGCTCCCCCCGGGAGAGGGGCGGGGTGAGGGGCGTCATTTCACGAGGTTGAACGACTCTCCATATCCACTCACATAGTGTCACGCCTTGCATCGTCTCTTGCTCCGCGAAGCGCCGACATGCTATTCGCCGGCCTCCGTTTTTCGCCAAAGGTCCTCCCGATGCGCATTCGCCGTCTGGACATCACCGGCTTCAAGTCGTTCATGGACCGGTCGGTCTTCACCTTCGACGACGGAGTGACGGGCATCGTCGGCCCCAACGGGTGCGGCAAGTCGAACGTGGTCGACGCCATTCGTTGGGTGATGGGCGAGCAGAGCGCGAAGAACCTGCGCGGCCGGGGCATGGAAGACGTCATCTTCAACGGCTCGGAGCTGCACGCGCCGCTGTCCATGTCCGAGGTGACGCTCACCTTCAAGGTGGACGAGGGAGATCTATTGGCGCCGCAGTACGTGGGGCTGCCCGAGGTGAGCGTGACGCGCCGGTTGTTCCGCAGCGGCGAGTCGGAATATCTGATCAACAAGACCACGTGCCGGCTGCTCGACGTCACCGAGCTGTTTTTGGGCACTGGGGTCGGTACCCGGGCGTACTCGATCATCGAGCAGGGGCGGGTGGGAATGATCGTCTCCGCCAAGCCCGAGGAGCGGCGCGCGTTCATCGAAGAGGCGGCGGGCGTCACCAAGTACAAGGCACGCCGCAAGGCCGCCGAGCGGAAGATGGAGTACACGCAGCAAAACCTGCTGCGGGTCACCGATCTGGTGGGGGAGCTGGAGCGGCGTTTGGACTCGCTCCAGCGTCAGGCGAAGAAGGCGGAGAAGTACAAGAAGCTCAAAGCGGAGATGCGCGAAATCGAGCTGCACTCCGCCAGCCACCGCTTCCTCGAGCTGCACGCCGAGCGCAAGGTGCTGGAGGCCCGGCTTTCGAGCTTGGGCTCGGAGGAGAAAGAGGCTCTCGCCCACGTCCACGCGCTGGAAGACTCGATTGCCGCCCGCCGCGCCGCGCTCGAGGTCCACAGCGCCGAGTTGGAGTCTTTGGCCACCGAGGTGCACCTGGGCGAAAGCCAGGCGCAGCTCGACGAGCAGAACCTCGTTCACTGGAAGGCCGACGCCGAGGGTACGGCCCGGCGCATCGACGAGGCGGCGAACGAGGTGGGGCAGCTGGAGGAGCGCGCCCAGCAGCTGCGCTTTCAGATTTCCACCCGCGAAGAGGAGCAACGCGCGCTCGGTGCCTCTCAGAAGGAAGACGAGGTCGCGCTGCACGTCCTCCAGGAGGAGCTGCGGCGGGTCACTGCGTTGCAAGCGGAGCTTGCCCAGCACCTCGACGAGGAGCGCGGCCTGTTGGTGGAGCTCGCCGGCAAGCTCGCCAACCACGAATCGAACTTGAGCAACCTCGCCCGCCGCAAGGGGGAGCTGGAGGCGCGACGGTCGAAGCTTTCCGCAGAGGCCGAGGGGCTTGCGGAGGAGGAGCGGAGGCTGTCGCGCCTGCGCGATGAGGTGGTCGACCGGGTGGGGCAACTTCGGCAGAGCGCGCTCGACCTGGCGGCGAGGAAGGGGCAGGAGGAAGAGGCGCTGGTGAAGACCCGCGAGGCCTTCGCCGAGAACGAGATTCAAGTCATCTGTCTGCGCGAGGAGCTGGCCGACAAGCGCAGCCGCCTCACCTCGCTGTGGGAGATTCAGAAAAACTACGAGGGCTATGACCGCGGGGTGCGCGCGGTGATGCTCAAGGCCGGCGAGCAAATGCGCAAGAGCGGCATCTTCGGGTTGGTGGCCGACGTGCTGTCCGCGCCGCCCGAGTACGAGAAGGCGATCGAGGCCGCGCTGGGTGAGAAGCTGCAGCACGTGATCGTCGAGAGCCGCCACCAGGCACTCAAGTGGGTCGAAGAGCTGCGCTCGGTGTCCGAAGGGCGCTCGTCCTTCCTTCCTTTACCCGCGCCCAGGGAGGGTGGGCTCGCCGACGTCGACTTGAACGTGCCCGGGGCGATCGCTCCGGCTTGGCGCGAGGTGAAGTGCGAAGAGGCGCTCACCCCGGTGGTGCAGGCGCTCTTGGGCGACGTGCTGATCGTGCGCGACTTGGAGGTCGCCCGCACCTACCCGCCGCAGGAACGCCCGGTGACCCTGGTCACCTTGGAGGGCGAGGTCTTGCGTGCCGACGGCTCGGTGACCGGCGGGGTGCTCGAGGGGCCGGCGGTAGGAGCGCTGCAGAAGAAGCGGGAGATTTCCGAGCTCACCGAAGAGGTCGCCCGGGTCGAGGCGCGGTACAACGACATCGTTACCCGCCACTACTCGTTGCAGAAGCAGATGGGGCACAGCGAGGGCGTGCTCAAGGGGCTGGCCAAGCACCAGCACGCCGAAGAGCTGAGCTTGGCGACCCAGGAGAAGGACCTGCACAAGGCGGGAGAGGATCTCTCCAAGCTGCGCGAGCGCATCGCCGTGCTCGAGCTGGAAAAGGCGCAGATGGCCGAGGGGCTGGCCGCGCTGGCGGTCGAGGAGGAGGCGGCCCGGGGCGAGCTGGTGTTTGGGCAGACCGATCGGGACGGCCGCGAGGAGCGGGTGCGTCAGATGGCGCTCGAAGTGGAGACGCTCAAGGCGAAGGGAAGCTCGCTCACCGACGAGCTCACCGCGCTCCGGGTGAAGGTGGCCGCGGCGGGGGAGAAGGCGGAGGCTGCGAAAAAAGAGGTGGAGCAGCTCGTCACGCAAGGGGTGGAGGTCGACGAGCGGCTGGCCAAGTTGGGCGAGCTGGTGAGCGAAGGGAGCCACCACCTGGAAGAGCTCCACGCGCGCACGGCCCAGACGGAGCTTGCCCGGGAGGAGCGCGCCGGCCAGCTGGCCCAGCGAAAGGCCGAGCTCGAGGCCAAGCGTGCGGCCTACGCCGATGGACAGGCCCAGGTGCGCGAGGAGGACGGGGCTGTGCGTGAGCTGCGCGGCAAGCTCGATGGGCTCGCCCAGGGGCTGTCGCAGATTTCTTTGCGCGAAAGAGAGCTCACCTTGGAGCTCGAGCACCTGTTGACGCAGACTTTCGAGCGCCATCAGACCGAGCTTGCCCACGAGCTGCACCGGTTCCATCTCTTGCCCTCGCTCCCCAAGGAGACGGAGCTACGGCTCAAGGACTTGCGGGCGCAAGTGGAGCGGATGGGGGAGGTGAACCTCACCGCCATCGAGGAGCACCAGGAGATTTCCACCCGCTACGAGTTCCTCGCCACGCAAAAACGCGATCTCGAGTCGTCGCTGGCCCAGCTCAAGGCGGCAATCGTCAAGATCGACAAGACCAGCCGCGAGCGCTTCTCCCAGACCTTCGAAGTGGTGAACGAGAAGTTCCAACAGATCTTCCCTCGTCTGTTCGGCGGCGGGCGCGCCGGGTTGGTGCTCACCGAGGACCCCGCGGGGGGCGAGCCGGGGGTGGAGATCGTCGCCCAGCCCCCGGGCAAGAAGCTGCAGAGCGTGACCTTACTTTCCGGCGGGGAGAAGGCGCTCACCGCGGTGGCGCTCATCTTCGCCATCTTCCTCATCAAGCCCACCCCGTTCTGCCTGCTCGACGAGGTGGACGCTCCGCTCGACGAGGCCAACGTTGGCCGCTACAACGAGATGGTGCGCGAGATGGCCAAGCAGTCGCAGTTCATCCTCATCACCCACAACAAGCGGACGATGGAGGTCGTGGACACGCTCTACGGGGTGACGATGGAGGAGCCGGGCGTCTCCAAGCTGGTCTCGGTGAAGATGCACGAGGCGGTCGCCGCCAACACCGACCAGGTGGCTTAAAGAGCTGGCTCTACCACGGGTGCCACGGCACCGCGCGCAATTGGGGGCGCAAGGCGAGCGGTCGAGAGACATTGCAAGCCAACGCTCCTTTCGCACTTGCGCCGGCGAGGTCCAACCAACGGGAAAGTCCATTCGCATGGTACGGGGTCGGTGTGGACGTCGCCTTGACCTCGAGGCCGTAGAGTTGGCCTCCTCGTTCGATGACGAGATCCACCTCGTCACCTGCGCTCGAGCGCCAGAAGGTCAGCGGGGGCTGCTCACCATTCTGGCGAAACAGTTTGACCCATTCGGCGACGACAGCCGTTTCGACGAGCGCGCCCGCTGAGGCACTCTGAAGCGCGGCCTCGGCCGAATGAATACCCGTGAGGTAGGTCACCAGCCCCGTGTCGAGGAGATATAGCTTCGGGCTTTTGACGAGGCGCTTGCCGAAACTGGCGTGATGTGGACGCAAAAGATAGACGAGCTGGCTGGCCTCGAGAACCGAAAGCCAGCTCTTAGCTGTTGGCCCCGTGACGCCGGCGTCCCGGCCGAGGTCGGCCATGTTGAGCAGGGTGCCGCTGCGCGCCGCTACCAACCCCAAGAAGCGCCCAAAGGAGCGCAGGTCTCCGACCCGTAAAAGGTCGCGCACGTCCCGTTCGAGGTACGTTTGCACGTAGCTCGAGAGCCAAAGGTGGCGGTCCGCTCTGGGATGGAGCCTGATCTCGGGAAACCCTCCGCGCAAGAGCCAGTCCGCGAGCGCCTTGCGGCCGGCGCGCACCTTGGTGGGAGCCGCTTTTCCACCGAAGATTCGGCTCAGGCACTCGTCAACGTCGAGCGCTCCTATGCCGAGAGTTTCGGAAACCGAAAACGGGTCGAGCGTGAGCACGGCAATTCGCCCTGCCAACGTCTGACTCACATCGCGCATGAGCGCCAGCGTCTGCGAACCGGTGAGAAGCCAGCGGCCGGGCCGGCGGTCTGAGTCGATCCAGTCCTTGAGGTAGTGGAGCAGCTCGGGGGCGCGCTGAATCTCGTCGAGGATGAGCGGGGGAGGGTTCTCTTCGAAAAACCCGAGCGGGTCAGCCAGTGCCCGCGCCCGGACGTCGGGGCGCTCGAGCGACAAGTAGCGGTGGGTGGACGAGAACCGCTCACGCAACAGGGTCGTCTTACCCGTCTGGCGCGCACCCGTCAGGAGCACCGCGGGGAAGGTGCGCACCGCACGGCGCAGTGTCGGCTCCAGCGATCGCGAAACGAACGCCATGTCCCAAAGTAGTCTTCATGCAAATCTAAAATCAAACTTTCATTTTACACCTACCAGGTGGCTTGATTCACAGCGCCGGTGGGGTGGGGGTGGGCGCCGGCTCCGGACGGAGCAGCTGAGGCGGCATATCCGGGGTGAAGCGAAGCCCGGAGGCGGCAGCGCGGTTCCCTAGCCGGACGAGGGTGGGCATTCCCCACACGGCAAGAACCCTGTTGAGCACGATGAAGAATGCTCCCGTGAGGGCGTTGAACCGGGTCCACGAGACTTTCGCCTGCGCCAGAGCCGAGAAGCCTCCGGAAGAGACGAACAGCAAGACTCCTACAGCGTCGATAGCCAGGTGGCTCGCCGCGACGAGCTTCCAGTCGACCGGGTGGTAGGGATTTGATGGCAGCGCGTACGCAGCGCTTACCGCTGGAAGCAGTGCGCCGAGAAGGCCTGCAACGAGGGCCGAGCGGGGGGTTCGCGGGCTCCGCCGTCGCCGCGGGCGCTGAGGGGTTGGGCGAGGCGGAGTTGTTACCATGGATGCCATGGCACGCACCCGAGTAGATGCCTCCCGTAAGGGCCTCTCGGTTGCCTTCGACGCCGGGCGACCTTAAACTAGTCAGGTAACTAGTCAGGAGAAGATGATGCGCGAGCCCAAGCGTTGGCCAGTTCAAGATGCGAAGGCGCGATTCAGCGAGCTGCTAGAAGCCTCGACCGCTGAAGGCCCACAAATCGTCACCCGGCGCGGGGAAGAGACCGCTGTCGTCTTACCAATCGATGAATGGCGTCGCTTGGAGAGGGCGTCCCGGCCTGAGCTCAAGGAACTACTTCTTTCAGAGGAAGCGCGCGGTGACCTTCCCATTCCAAAGCGCGGCCGCCGACGACGCCGATTGCTCGCTCGCTTGGACTGAGGAGCTTCGGGCATGTACTTGCTCGACACGTACGTCGTTTCTGAGCTGCGCCGCCTTCGACCTCATGGTGCGGTCGTCAGTTGGATAAAGAAGGTCCAGGAAGATCAGCTGTTTCTCTCGGCGGTTACGGTTGGCGAGATTCAGTCCGGAATTGAAATCACGCGCGGGCGGGATTCCACCCGAGCTGTAGAGCTGGAAAAGTGGCTCGAGCGGGTCGAGCGCACCTACGCCGTGTTACCCATGGATGCCGCAGCATTCCGCGTTTGGGCCAAGCTGATGCACAACCGTTCGGATGACCATCTCGAGGACGGCATGATCGCCGCAACAGCCCTCGTCCACAGGTTGACCGTGGTGACCCGCAACGTGCGCGACTTTCAATCCTTTGAGGTACGGACCTTGGACCCGTTCAAGACCGGCCGCACTTAGTTCGCATCCTACATCTCGTATGCGCTCGTAGATCGAATCGGCGGGTCGTGCGTTTGGGTGCTTCGTTCTCGAACCTAAAGGAGCCTCCATGAAGTCGACCCTTCGTTCGTTGCTCATCGGCGCCGCGCTTTTCACGCAGCCCGTTCTTGCTGGCGCGCCGGTGCCCTCCGCCGAGCGGGTAGCGCCGGTGGCCGCCGCGCCCAAGGTGCAGATCGCCCTCCTGCTCGACACCTCGGGCAGCATGGACGGCCTCCTTCACCAGGCGAAGGAGCAGCTGTGGCGCATCGTCAACACCTTCGCCACCGCCAAACACGAGGAAAGGCGGCCGGTGCTGGAGATTGCACTCTACGAGTACGGCAAGTCCTCTCTGGCGCGCGAGGCGGGTTTCATCCGCCAGATTGTCCCGCTCACCCAGGACCTCGACCGCGTCTCGGAGCAGCTGTTCGCCCTCACCACCAACGGCGGCGACGAGTACTGCGGCCAGGTGATTTCCAAGGCCGTGCAGCAGCTCTCCTGGAGCCGATCGGCCAAGGACCTAAAGCTCATCTACATCGCCGGCAACGAGCCCTTCACCCAAGGGCCGGTGGACTACCGCAAGGCGGTGAAGACGGCGGTGGAGAAGGGCATCACCGTGAATACCATTCACTGCGGGCCGGAGAGGGACGGGGTCCAGGGCGGCTGGCGGGACGGTGCGGTGCTGGCCGACGGCAGCTTCATGACCATCGACCAGAACGCGCGCATCGCCCACGTCGAGGCGCCCCAGGACAAGGAAATCGCTCGGCTGGGCATCGAGCTGAACAAAACCTACATCGGGTATGGCGCCGCGGCCCCGGCGGCGGCGGAACGCCAGGCCCGGCAAGACGCGAACGCCCAGGGGCTCTCTTTGGGTAGCTCCACCCAGCGCGCGCTCTCCAAGTCCTCCGCCTTCTACGACAACTCAGGCTGGGACTTGGTCGACGGCACCAAGAAGGGGAAGGTGAAGCTGGA
>JBMORE010000133.1:16777-61449 GCA_049322255.1 Myxococcota bacterium
TCGGCGCGGAAGCGGTTGGCGCGCACCTCTTCGTCGAGGTTCCGGTGGGTGGAGGCGATGATGCGCACGTCGAGCCGGCGCGGCTGATTCTCCCCGGGCCGAACCAGCTCGTGTGTCTCGAGCACGCGCAAAAGCTTGGGCTGGAGGGCCTGGGGCAGCTCTCCCACCTCGTCGAGGAACACCATGCCGCCCTGCGCCGCTTCGAACACCCCCGGGATGCCTTCCTTGGCGTCACCGAACAGCTCACGCTCGGCGGCCTCTTCGGTGATGAGGTTGCAATCCACCACCCGAAAGGGGCCACCGCGCCTGTCGGAGTGGGCGTGCACCGCGCGGGCGGCCAGCTCCTTCCCCGTGCCGGTCTCTCCTTCGATGAGCAGGCTCAACCCGCCCTTGGCGGCGCGGCGAAGCTCCGCGAACACCACCCGCATCGCCTCCGAGCCGCCCACCAGCTCGCCGAAAGACTCGCCGCCGTCGAGCTCGACCTGGGTGCCCTTGGTCTGTTGTTTCAAGGCCAACTTCGTCTTGCCCAGCGTCGCCTTGTCGCCGGGCTCGAGGTAGGCCTGTAGCACTTGCCGGCCGTCGACGAAGGTGCCGTTTCGGCTGCCGACGTCTCGCAGGAGCAGCCCGCCGGGAGTGCGTTCGATTTCCAGGTGGCGCCGGCTGACCGTCGAGTCGGTGAGCACCAGGTCGTTGGTGGGGTCGCTGCCGATGCGGATGAGGCTCCCCAGGGTGGTCACTTTGCGGCCCTGGTCGGGGCCCGCTTCCACCTCCACCGTCCATTCGCGCAGCTCGACGCGCGACGGTTTAGGCGCCGCGACCGATTCGGTCACTTCGGGGTCGTCGTAGTTCATGTAAGTTGCCATCGCCTTTTAGACCATGACCCACGAGAGTAGAACCCGAAGGAGCGTTCGCTAAGACGTGGAGGAACTGGGCGGCTACCGCGAGCTCGACTGGGCGGCACGCGTGCTGGGAAACCTCGTCTTCTTGGGGGTGCTCTTTCTCACCGCCCTGTTGGAGCGGCTGCAGCTTCAGCTCAAAGCCACGGAGGCCTCGCGGTGGTGGGCGTCCAACGGCCGCGACGTGGTGAACGCCTTTGCCTTCGGGGCGATGTGGTTGGGGCTCAAGGTGATCGGCTTCACCGGCCCCATCGCCTTGGCGATCGCCGCGACTTTGGTGGTGGCGATGAGCGTGGTGCAGTCGTCGCTGGCCAAGTACCCGCGGCTGTCGACCGCGCTGGCGCTGGGGCTGACCCTGGCGGTGGGGCTGCCGGTCATCTTGGTGCCCAACTTCGTACATGGGGTGTTTCGGTGGGTGATCGAGGGGTTGTTTTGAGTGTGGGGGTCCCTCACCCTTGCCTTCTCCCATGGGGAGAGGGGAATTAGGGGAGGACGACTTCTTCGATCGCCCCGCTGGCGCGCCGAACCTTCACTTGCGCCGGCACGGGCAGGTAGCGCAGCCGATCGAGCGCGCAGGGCAGCGCGGGTTGGCCGTCCACGGTGAGGAGGATGTCTCCCACCTGCACATTGGCCTCCTCGGAGGAGCGGGTGACCACCAGGCCCCCTGGCAAGCGAGACCATTGGGTCGTCTCCGCCTCGGAAACCTCCGGGTTGGCGAAACGGGCCCGGTTTTGGGTGAGTAGCTCGGACTCGACGGGGTCCATGGTGGCGATCTGCAGCTCGAGCGAAGGACGGCCATCTTCTGCGTAAGTGAAGGCCGCCTTGGGGTTGAAGGCCACCGTGAAGGGAAGCTCTTTGGGCTCGTTGAGGGGGGCGGCGTGGTCCTCCAGCGCTTGGATGGCGGTGGTGGTGAGTCGCTCCATCAGGGCGGTGAGCTCTGGCGCCGGGTCGAACTCGCGCTCGGGAACTTCCGAGAACGGATCGACCACGGCCTCGCCGGTCAGCTCCACCACCACCTTCTGGCTGGAGGGGTGAAGGACTTCGACATGCCCCAGATAAATCGTCTCCTGCACCGCGGCCATCCCCACCGCCCGGCCCTTTCCGTCGTAGAGCTCTTTTTGGGCTGTGTGCACCCGTTTCTCCGCCCAGGGCCGCAGAACCATCGCCCGCTCGGGCCGAACCCCGCACGCGGGCAGCCGCGACACCACGCTGCTCGACGCCCAGGCGTTGTCGTCCTGAGGGCGAAAAACTTTGAACTCCGAAGGGCCGAAGAAGAACAGCCGGTCGTTGGCCGCCGCTTTGGCCGACTCGATGAGCCGGTGCGACAGCTCGAAGGAACGGTATGCCGGTTCGTCCCACCGAAAGCCGAACGGGTAGACCGCCACGGCCAACACGAGCAGCTCTCCCGGAAGGTCGACCCGCTTGGCCACGCCCGACTTGCAGCCGACGGCGGCGAGGCTGAGCGCGAGGAGGAAAAAGTGAATGCCGGCCCGCTCAGCCCGCCCGCGCTCGCGCACGCCCCCGGGCGCCATGACGCGTGTCCACGGATCTTGTGACGGGTGGACGGGCGAACGGGCCGGCACTCGAGAGGTATTTTTAATCCACCTCCCCCAGGTCTCCAAGTCTCGAACGTGCGCCAATCAGCGGTCCAACCACCTGTAACCACTTGATTGTGCGTTGCGTTAATCCACAGGTTTCAACAGGTTGACCATAAAAAAAACAGCCTCCAGCCTGCTCGGGCTGGAGGCTGCCTTGCCCTCTCCCAGGGGGAGAGGGGATGACTACATGCCCATGCCGCCCATGCCGCCGGCGCCGGGAGGCATCTTCGGCTCCTCCTCCTTGGGGCGCTCGGCCACCATCGCCTCGGTGGTGAGCATGAGGGAGGCGACCGAGGAGGCGTTCTGCAGCGCGGTGCGGCTCACCTTGGCCGGGTCGATGACCCCGGCGGCGAGCAGGTCTTCGTAGTCGCCGGTGGCGGCGTTGAAGCCGAACGCTCCGGTGCCTTCCTTGATCTTGTTGACGATCACCGAGCCCTCCAGGCCGCCGTTGGCGACGATCTGGCGCAGGGGCTCTTCGAGGGAGCGGCGAATGATGTCCACGCCGAACTTCTCGTCGTGGGCCCAGTCACCCTTCTCCAGCGCCTTGAGGCAGCGCAGGTAGGCGACGCCGCCGCCGGGGACGATGCCCTCTTCGACCGCGGCGCGGGTGGCGTGGAGCGCGTCCTCCACCCGGGCCTTCTTCTCCTTCATCTCGGTCTCGGTGGCTGCGCCGACGTTGATCACCGCCACGCCGCCCACCAGCTTGGCCAGCCGCTCCTGGAGCTTCTCGCGGTCGTAGTCGCTGGTGGTCTCCTCGACCTGCGCACGGATCATCTTCACCCGGCCTTCGATGTCCTTCTGCGAGCCGGCGCCGTCGATGAGGGTGGTGTTGTCCTTGTCCACCGTCACCCGCTTGGCGCGCCCGAGGTCGTTGAGGGTCAAGGTCTCGAGCTTGATGCCCAAGTCCTCGGCGATCATCTTGCCGCCGGTGAGGGTGGCGATGTCCTCGAGCATGGCCTTGCGGCGATCGCCGAAGCCCGGCGCCTTCACCGCGCAGGTGTTGAGCACGCCGCGGATCTTGTTCACCACCAGGGTGGCCAGGGCCTCACCCTCGACCTCCTCGGCGATGATGAGCAAGGGCTTGCCCGCGCGCGCCACCTGCTCGAGCAGGGGGAGCAGGTCCTTCATCGAGGAAATCTTCTTCTCGTGAATGAGGATGTACGGGTCCTGGAGGACGACCTCCATCCGCTCCGGGTCGGTGACGAAGTAGGGCGAGAGGTAGCCGCGGTCGAACTGCATACCCTCGACCACGTCCAGGGTGGTCTCCAGGCCCTTGGCCTCCTCGACGGTGATGACGCCTTCTTTGCCCACCTTCTCCATCGCGTCGGCGATGATGTTGCCAATCGTCTCGTCACCGTTGGCCGAGATGGTGCCGACCTGGGCGATCTCCTTCTTCCCCTTGGTGGGCTTGGCCATCTTCTTGAGCTCGGCGGTCACCGCGGTCACCGCCTTCTCGATGCCCCGCTTGATCTCCATCGGGTTGTGGCCCGCGGCGACCAGCTTGGTGCCCTCGCGGTAGATGGCCTGCGCGAGCACAGTGGCGGTGGTGGTGCCGTCGCCGGCGACGTCGGAGGTCTTGCTGGCGACCTCCTTCACCATCTGAGCGCCCATGTTCTCGAACTTGTTCTCCAGCTCGATCTCCTTGGCCACCGTCACCCCGTCTTTGGTGATGGTAGGGGAGCCGAACGACTTCTCGATCACCACGTTGCGGCCCTTGGGCCCCAAGGTGACCTTCACCGCGTCTGCCAGAATGTTGACGCCGCGTAGGATCGCATCCCGGGCGCGCACGTCGAAAACGATGTCCTTAGCCATGTGTGAATCTCCGTAGATGAGGATGAGAGGGGACTACTCGATGACCCCGAGAACGTCCTCCTCGCGGAGGATGAGGTGGTCTTCGCCTTCGATCTTGATGTCGGTGCCGGCGTACTTGGAGAAGAGAATGGTGTCGCCCGCCTTCACGTCGAGCGGACGGACCTTGCCGTCCTCCATCACCTTGCCGTTGCCCACCGCGATCACCTTGGCGCGCAAGGGCTTCTCCTTGGCGGTGTCGGGGATGATGATGCCCCCCTTGGTCTTGTTCTCCTCCTCCTCCCGCTTCACGAGCATCCGATCCTGCAGAGGCCGAAACTTCATCGCGTCACTCCTTCGTTGGTTTTTGGTTCGAAACGGCCACGGGTTAGCACTCGAATTGACCGAGTGCTAAGCGTGAGCGGCGCGGATAATAACCATCGGCCCTCGTGCGTCAAGCCGTGTCTGCGCCTTGAATACATGATGTCAACATCATGAAAATTCTATTGAATTTGTCTTAAGCCACGCCGACGTCGGCGAGGCCTAAGACCGGACCGGCGGCCCTCCTTGGCACTCCCGGTGTTGGAGTGCCAGGTGTCGGTGCGCCCTCGCTTAGCACTCACAAGCCCCGATTGCCAGTTAACCAGGCCAAATCTCAGGGCATTTTTTGGCCCGTCCCCCCAGAGGTTGCTACATTTTTGTTCCAGGAGGTGCTTGGGCGCGATGAGCGATCTGGTGGTCGGCTCGACCTTGAAAGAATTCTTCAGGCTCCTGTTGGAGGACGCGATTTCGCGCCAGAAAGTGACGCTGGCGGAGGTCACCGAGCACTACCTGGTGAACCTCCTGGCCGAATTCGCAGCGGCGGAGAAGCTCTTCTCCGAGGAGTACGGCGGCAGGAAAGACCACGAGCCGCTGGCGATTCTCTACCATCGGGCGCTGCAGGCCGACCGGGCGCAGAAGATTCTCACCCTGCGCCGGCTGGGCGATGTCTCGCTCTACAAGGCGGGGTTCTTCTCCGACTCGCTGCGCGACAGCGTGGTGGGCCCGGATTACTACATCGAGATGGGCGGGGCGGCGTACGCGCAGGTGGCCAGCCTCTCCGCGCAGAGCGGCTTTGCCACCGCCTTCCACGAGCTGCACGAGAAGTTCCGCGCGCTGGTGGAGGTGCTGGAGGAGATCTCCGCCCGCGGGCTGGCGGCCTCGGGCCCCGCGGGCCAGATGCGCGTGTTCGAGAGCTGGGTCCGCAGCGGCAACGGGCGATTGGAGAAGGTGCTGGTCGATGCGGGCATGCTGGGGCCCAAGGGCCTTTTGCCCAACTAAGGAGCGCGCGTGGTCGGCAGAGTGCAAGACCACCTCGAGGCCATCTACGGCTACCGCTGCGAGCTGCGAGCGGCGGAATACTTGGTGGACGAGGCGGCGGCGCGCGCGCTGGGAGGTACCGGCCGCGCCCGCGAGGAGCTCTTGGTTGCCGACGACGGCGAAGAGCTGGGCCTGGCCCTCTACCTCTCCAAAGACTTGCTCGAGCGGGTGCGCGCGTACGAGGAGGCGCCACCCGACGTGGTGGTCAGTCACGACCTGCCGGCGTACTGCGAGGTGGCCGAAGGGGTGTCTCACTTCCTCTACATCACCTTCGCCGCCCGCGAGGAGCGGCAGGTTTCGCTGCTCGAGCTGGAGGCGCAGGCCGAGGTGGACAAGTTCGTCTCCTGCGCGCTGGCGCGGTGGAACCAGAACGTCTCGGCGTGGGCGAAGGAGCTCTTGGCGCGCATGTTCGAGCACGTGGGGTATCTGCCTTCGCTCTCCGCCGACGAGCGGCACCGCTACGAAGAGGCCAACCGGCTGGCCGGGCAGTACTGCCGGCAGGTGACGCGGCTTCTCGCCTCCGGGCGGATGGACCGGCTCTTGGCCGAGCTGCGCAAGAGCTACCGGCTGGGTGCAAAGGCCAAGCTCGCTTACCTCGCCTCAGCGCGCTGAAGCGGTCTTAAGCGCCAGCGCTCGCAAGTGCTCGGCCTTGCGCGCCAGCTCCTTGCGCAGGACCTCGGCGTGCACCTCGTTGGCGAGTTTAAACTGCTTGGCCGCGAACTCCACCGGGTCGAGGTGGAAGGGCTCTGCCTGGTTGCGCAACTGGTCGAAGAGCTTGAGAAACACGTTCCAGCTGTCGAACCAGCGGAAGAGGAGCGAGGTGAGTGAGCCGGGCTGGGTGTCGGCGCCGATCTTCTGCTCGACTTTCTGCGCCAGCTCCACCCCGGCGCCTTGGTCGTTCGCGCGCTTCTTGGCGCGCTGGCAGACGGTGGCCATCTTGTTCTTCACCTTCGACAAGTCCTTACGTGAGTGGGCGTGGCCCTTTTCTTGTTCCAGCCGAGCCAACAGGCGCGCGTACCGCGCCATCGAGCGGCGCACCTTGGGGTCGAGCTTCTCGTCGTGGGCCAGGGCGTGAATCACCTCGGCCTGAAGCTCGGTCTGGCTGCCGTCGTAGATTTTCTCCAGGCGCGCTTTGACGCTTCCGATTTGGGCTTCGAGCTGCAAAAGCTCCTGGTGGGTGTGGTTCAGCCGGCGCTCCAGCCGTTCGACCTCGGGCGTCTTCGGCAACTCCCCCCACAGCGCGTCGGGGGCGACGGACGCCGTGAGGGCCTGGGCTTGTTCCGTGGACAGCGGCGTGCCGGCGGCCCCCACCACGCTGAAGAGAAGCTCGGCGCGCTGGGGCGTCGCCGCAGGTGCGGCCTCGACTTTGGCGGTTTTTGCCTGGGCGCGGGTGGCGCCGGGACGGCGGGGCGGCTTGATCTCCATCGGAAACCCTCGACGCAAAGCTTGGCTCATCTTACCGTAAGCTGCCTTCAAAGGCCGGATGGACGCTTCGGACAAATACGAAATCCTCTGCCCGCTCGTCCCCGGCGGTGCCGCCAAGAGCCAGCTGGCGATGCAAAAAGGCCTCGCCGGCTTTCGTAAGCTGGTGGTGCTCAGGCCCGTCCCCTCCGAGCACGTGTCGAAAGCGGGAGCGGACACCCGCTTCCTCAACCAGGTGAAGGTGGCGGTGGGGCTTTCGCACCCCTCCATCGCCGCGCTGTACGAAATCGAGGTGGTGGGCCAACAGCTTTTCCTAGTGACCCAGTTCACCCCGGGGGCCACCTTCGACGAGATGCTCGAGAGCTGCGAAAAGCTTCGGCAACGGGTGCCGCTCGGCTTTTTGCTCAAGGCGGTGCGCGAGGCGGCGTACGCCCTGCACTATGCGCACACCTTCGCCGACCCGCTCGGCCGTCCCCGCCCGCTCGTGCATGGGGCCTTGTCCCCTCACAGCCTGCTCGTCGCCTACGACGGGATGACCAAGCTGCTCGACTTCTGCGTGCCCTTCACCGGGCGAAACGACAAGGTGCGCGCGTCTTACGCGGCGCCCGAGGTGCTCAAGGGTGACGACGCGCAGGTGCGGTCCGACGTCTTCTCCCTGGGCGCGGTGCTGCACCGGTGCCTCACCGGGCGCTCCCCCTCCAAGGCCGAGCTGCCGCCCACGTCGGCCAAGCACCCCGAGGCGACGCCGCAGCTCGACGCAATCTCGATGCGCGCGCTCCACCCCGCGCCGGAGAACCGCTACGCCAGCATGCTCGAATTCGCACGCGAGCTGGAGAAGCTGGGCGCGGGGTTTTTCTACAAGCCCGAGCAGAGCGCGGCGCTGGTACAGAAGGTGTTCAAGGCGCGCCTGGAGGAGCTGCGCACCATCGTCCTCACCGAGGAAGAGAAAGTCACCACTGCGGTGATGTCCTTGGGGGCGATTCTCCAGCGCGGCGGCGCGGTGCCAAGCGACGACATCGCGGCGCAGCCCACCGGGAAGGCGCTGTCTTTGCGTGAGATGCCGGCGGTGCGCGCCGGGGAGGAGCCGCTCGAGAGCGTCGCACCCACCGGAGAGGCCTTTCGCCCTGTCCTCGACGATTTGCCTCCCACGGGGAACGTCCAGCGCCTCTCCAAGGAGGAGTTGGCCGCGGTCGCCGCCGAGAAGGGGATGCCGATACGGCCCCGCAAGAAGGGTGGGGCGCTGCGCCGAATCGCCTTCACCCTGTTCGTGCTGCTCCTCGCGGCAGGAGGCGGCCTGTACTACCTCGCTCCCGCTTTCGTGAAGGGCCGCATCGCTCAGATGCGGGCGCGGTTGGGACCGCTGCCTTGGCAAAAGCCCGCCCCGGAGCCACCGCTGGCCGAGGAGGTCTCAGACGCCGGGGTCATGCTCGCCCAGGCGCTCCTGACGGACGGGGGAGCTCCGACGGAGGAGGATGCCGGGGTGGCCGCGCTCGTGCCCGCTGAGGGGGCCCAGGCCGACGCCGGCACCCAGGTGTCGAACGTCAAGACGGCCTCGAAGAAAAAAAAGAAGCTGCGTCGTTAGGCAACCGCGGCGTCGGTGAGCTCCAGCGCTTTGTCGATGATCGCCAGCCCCTCGAGCAGCTCTTCCTCGGTGATGCACAGCGGGGGGTTGATGAAGAAGTTGTTCCACCGCACGAAGGTGTAGATGCCGTGCTCGCGGAAAGCGGCGTTGAGCTTGTTCATCACGCCCATCTGGTCGGGCTTGGCGTTGTAGGGCGCCAGGGGCTCGCGGGTCTTGCGGTCCTTCACCAGCTCGACGATGGAGAACAGCCCGATCGAGCGCACGTCGCCGATGGAGACGTGCTTCTCCTTGAGCCGGGCAAGCTCCCGGGCGAGCACCTTGCCCACCTTTTCGGCGTTTTCCACCAGCTGGTCTTCCTCGTAGACACGCAAGGTGGCGATGGCCGCGGCGAGCGACATGGGGTGCGAGTTGTAGGTGAGCCCGCCGTAGAAGACGTTCTTCTCGAAGTGGGCGGCGATCTGGTCGCTCACCAAGAGCGCTCCCAGCGGCAGGTAGGCGCTGGTCAGGCCCTTCGCCACCGTCATCAGGTCGGGGACGACGTCCCAGTGCTGGCAGGCGAACATCTTCCCGGTGCGGCCGAAGCCGGCCATCACCTCATCGAGAATGAGAAGAATGCCGTGACGGTCGCACAGCTCCCGAAGGCCCTTCAGGTAGCCGTCAGGGGGAATGATGATGCCGTTGGTCCCGGTGACGGTCTCCATCATGATCGCCGCCACGTTGCGCGGGCCTTCGTACTCCACCACTTCCTCGATGTGGCGAAGACACAAGAGGTTGCAAGCGGGGCGATCGGCGCAGAAGCCGCAGCGGTAGCGGTAAGGGTCGAGCACCCGGCAGACCCCGGGAATGCCCGGCTCGGCGGCGAAGCGGCGGGGGTCGCCGGTGAGGGTGGCGGCGCCGGCGGTGCCTCCGTGGTAGCTGCGGTAGCGGACGATGATTTTGTGCCTTCCTGTGACCAGGCGGGCGACCTTGATGGCGTTCTCGTTGGCCTCGGCGCCCCCCAAGGTGAAGAAGGCCTTGTTCAGGTCTCCGGGGGCGATTTGGGCCAGCTTCTGGCCCAACAGCGCGCGCACTTCGGTGGCCATGTACGGGTTGGCGTAGACCAGCTTGTCGGCCTGCGCCTTGATCGCCGCAATCACCCGCTCGTCGCCGTGGCCGATGTTGGTGCACATCAGCTGGCTGTTGAAGTCGAAGTAGCGCTTGCCGTGGGCGTCCCAAAAGAAGATGCCCTTGGCGCGGGCCATGGGGATGGGGGCCACCGCCTCTTGGGCCGACCACTCGAAGAGGGTGTGCTTTTTCGAGAGCCGGACGATTTCCTCGGCCGACAGCGACGTGCCCTCGAACATGGGAAGAACCCTGACTTAAGCCTTGCTGGGAGGGTCGAACTTGCCGGAGAGCGCCTCGCGCACGTCGCGATCGAACTTCACCTTCCCGGTGGCGATCTCGCGCAGCGAAAGCACGGGGGGCTTGTTCTTGGAGATCTCGAGAATGGGGCGTGCCCCGGCCATCAGCTGGCGGGCGCGCTTGGCGCCGAGCAGCACGAGGGCAAAGCGGTTGTCGACGAGGGGCAGGCAGTCTTCGACGGTGACGCGGGCCATGGAACGTCCTTCTGGTAAGGCGGTGTACGAAAACGGCGCACCTTACAAGGGCAGAAGGACGGGAGCAAGGCTGCGCACGCGTCTTTGACTTTGAAAGACGCGTGCGGCCCTCCCGACGAAGGCTTGCCTCTAGAACTGTCCGCCGATTTGCAGCCCCAGATCCCACGTCCCGCCGATTTCGTCCGCGCTGCTCAGCCGAGCGAACTCCTGATCGAAGAGGATGTTGTAGTTCCAGCGCAGGTCGGCGATGAAGTTGCCCCGTTCGGCTTTGACCCCCACCCCGAGCGGAACTCGGCCCGCGGTGTCGTCGCGGAAGGCAGCGTTGTCACCGCCGCGCCAGTTGTAGTCGTCGAAGCCGATTCCAGCCAGCGCGTACGGCTGCGCAATCTTCAGTGGCACGTTCGCGGTCACTGCGGCGTGCCCGCCGTTGCGAACGAAGTCGGCGCCCGAGGTCGCGCCCTCGTCTCCGACCGGAAGGAAGTCGGAATCGACTTCATGGACCGAGCCGGAGTACGCCAGCTCTCCGCCGAGCCACGAAAGCGGCTGCACACCCACGGCCGCGCTCCACAGCGGGCCGGTGGCCAGACGATCGTCGAGCGTCAGGCTCAGGCCCTCGATGCCGCCACCCACCCGCACGCTGAGCAGGTCCATGTCGGTTTTGCGTTCGCGGCCGCTCATCTTCTGCGGCGCCATGTACTCGGGCTCGGTAACCCCGGGCTCTTCGGGAACCGCCGGTTGCTCCATCGGTTCTTGGGCCCACGCCACACCGCCCCACAAGCCGGCCATCAGCGGGCCGGCCAGCAAAAGTCTCCTCGTCTTCTTTTTTGTCATTGTCGCCTCCTCTCGCGAGCAAACTGGGCCGCAGGATGGTTCGCGACAAGACCATCGCCCGTAGGTCGACTTCTGATCGGGCGAACGAGCAGGGGCTTCATGCAGTGGAAACGCTTGAAGACAGTTGGGGGCGCAACTCCACACCATTCTTCCCAAGAGGGTCATCAACCGCTGGAAACAACGGCACCTTTTGACGGCCAAGGGCTTGCTTGTAGGTCGTTTTCTGGAGGTGCCGATGCCGAGGCGACTTCTCATGATGGCTCTGGCGGCGACGGCAGCGGGCTGCGAGGCCACGGCAGAATTCCAGCTTCCCGAAAATGGTGGGCCGGTGACGCTGCCGGCCGACGCGCTGGCGGGGGTTTCCGGAGCGCGGCGGCTGACCCGCACCGAGTACGACGCCACCTTGCGCGACCTGCTCGGCGATGCAACCAACTCGGGCTTCGCGCTGTTACCGGCCGACTCCAACGACCCGTTCGACAACGACTACAAGACGCAAATCGCCTCGGCGATGCTGGTGGAGGCGGTGGAGCGGCTGGCGATCGACGCGGTTCGCCGCGCGCTTGCCGACCCAGGCAAAAGAGACGCGCTGGTGCGGTGCGCGCCTTCCGGGCCCGGTGACGCGGAGTGTTTGCGCCGCTTCGTCACTGACTTCGGGCGTAAGGCACTGCGACGGCCGCTCTCCGAAGAGGAGGTGACGGGCTACCTGGCGTTGCAGAGCTACGCGGTGGAAGCCAACGACTTCTACGTGGGTGTCGAGCTGGTGATGCGCGCCTTGCTCCAGCAGGTCGAGTTCCTCTACCGGGTGGAGCTGGGTACCCCCGTGGCGGGCAAGGCGGGCACCTTCCGCCTCTCACCGTTCGAGCTGGCCACCCGCATGTCTTACTTCCTGTGGGGGAGCACCCCGCCGGAGTGGCTCCTTGATTTGGCGCAGAACGACGAGCTCCGTTCCACCGCGCACATTCGCGCCGCCGCCCAGCGCCTCGTCGACGACCCGCGGGCGACCGAGCGCGTCGACCGCTTTCACGCATTGTGGCTGGGCTATCACCAGCTGCCGCACCCGGTCGACCTGACCAACGCCATGCGGGCCGAGAGCGGAGCGCTGGTGAAGCGGGTGGTGTTCGACGACCGGGGCGACTACCTCGACCTGTTTCGTGCCACCGAAACGTACGCCACCGACGCCTTGGCCAACCATTACGGCTTGCCCGGCGCAGGCGGCTCCACCGCTCAATGGGTGAGCTACGGAGCCTCCGGGCGCAAAGGGCTCTTGTCGCACGGCTCGGTGCTCTCGGCGGGCGCCAAGTTCAACGACACCTCGCCCACGCAGCGGGGCATCTTCGTGCGCACCCGCTTGCTCTGTCAGGAAGTGCCGCCCCCGCCCCCCAACGTCGACGTCGATCAGATTCCCCAAAGCCCCACCTCGAACTGCAAGAAAGACCGTTACTCGGCGCACGCCAGTGTGGGCAACTGCAAGAGCTGTCACCAGAACATCGATCCCGTCGGCTTCGGCCTGGAGAGCTACGACCGCGCCGGTCGCTACCGCACCCACGACGACAACGAGCCCGCGTGCCTCATCGACGGCCAGGGGGTGATCTCCGAGCTGGGAGGGTTCAACGGGCCGGCGGGGCTGTCTGACCTGCTCGTCGCCTCGGGCGGGCTCGACCGCTGCGTGGTGACCCAGGTCTACCGCTTCGCCATGGGCCGCCGCGAAGCTCCCGCCGATGCCGCGCTGGTGGAGAAGCTCACCGAGAGTTTCCGTCAGAAGAACCGCCCCTTCGCCGAGCTGCTGCTCGACTTCGTGGCGGACGAAACCTTCGCCTTCCGGATGGAAGAATAGGAGCCATGCGATGAAGAAGACGCTCAAGCTCCATCGCCGCGCGGTGCTCAAGGGCCTGGGAGGAGTGAGCATCGGCCTGCCCTTGCTCGAGGTGATGCTCGACTCCCAAAAAGCTTTCGGCCAGAGCGCCACGCCACCCAAACGCTACATGGTGTTCTTCGACGGTCAGTCGCTGGGGGCCGACCGAGACACCCGCCACAACGACCTGGTGCCCAACACCATCGGTCGCGACTACGACCTCAAGAGCGCCACCGCGCCCCTGGCCAACCACAACAACATCAAGAACGAGGTGAGCATCGTCTCGGGTCTGAGCATCCCGGTGGCAAACGGCGGCCCGGTGCCCGCCGCGGGCCGGCGCGACGACTTTCACGTTTCATCGCTCTCCCCGCTGCTGTCGGGAGTGCGCTCGCCGAGCAACACGGCCTCGGCGGGAGTGACCTCCGACCAGGTGGTCGCGGGCTTCCTCGCCGGCAACACCCCGCACCGCTCGCTCGTCTACCGCGTGCAGGCCGACTGGTACCTCTCGGTGTCGGCGCCCTACGGGCGGGACATGATTTCCTACCGGGCGAACACCTCCGGCGGAAACCCGGTGGCCATCCCTCCGCAGACCAGCCCTCAGCAGGCCTTCAACGCCCTGTTTGGCGGCTTCACCCCTCCGGGTGTCGACCCGGCGGCGGCCGCGCGCTTTGACTTCGACCAGCGCTCTCGGCGCAGCATTCTCGACTTGGTGCGCGGAAACACCGAGCGGCTTATTCCCAAGCTGGGAGCGGCCGACCGGGTGCGCCTGTCCTTGCACCTGGAGGAGATTCGCGAGCTGGAGCGGCGGGTGGCGGCGATTCCTCCTCCGCAGACCAGCACCTGCGTCGTTCCCCCCAGCCCGACCGACCCCGCGCTGGGTGGAAACCAGGGCGTCGACGGCTCCGGCAACACCACCTACGGACAGAACCTGGGCTACAGCGGGGAGGAAGAGCGCGCTCGTGCCTTCGCCGACCTCATCCACATGGCCTTCGCCTGCGACCTGTCGCGCGTGGCCTCGCTGCAGATGACCATGTTCCAATCGCACCTGAACATGTACCAGCTCACCGGCCAGGCCACCGACTGCCACGAGCTGGGCCACGGTGGGGCGCCCGGGGGTACCCTGGCCATCTCCCGCGGCATCGCCTGGCACATGAAGCACTTCGCCTACTTGGTGTCGCGCTTTCGGGACACCCCCGAAGGCAACGGCTCGATGCTCGACAACATGGCCATCGTCTACCTCTTCGAGGGCGGGCACGGCTTCGACTCGGGCGCGGGGGCGCAGAACAGCTCGCACTCCACCGAGAACATGGCGTGCCTGGTCGCCGGACGCGCCGGGGGCCTTCAGCCGGGCCAGCACGTGGTGGCCAACGGCATGCACCCCGCCCAGGTGCTCGTCACCGCGATGAAGGCGGTGGGTTACACCGCGAACACGTTGGGCGAGGTGACCGGCGACATTCCCGCCTTGAGGGCGTAGCGCGCTACTTTCCAAAGCGGCGATAGCTGTGCACCACGCCCTTGAGCGCCGCGGGGCTGCCGGTACGCAGATATCCCGACAGCACCAGGCCGTCTTCGGTCGTTTTCACGCGCTCCCAGACGATGCTGGGGTTGGAGGCGCTGGAGGGCAGGACCACCAAGCCCCAGGTCCCTCCGTCGAAGTAGGCGGCCCGGCTTCCCTGGTGCCCGACCGCCCACACCTCGCTGACCGAGCGCGCGCTCACCGAACGCAGCCCGAAGCCGGCGTCGAAGACCTGCTCGAAGCCGCCGTCAGGGCGTAGCTGGGCGACCATCCCGCTGTGAGAGACGACCCACGCCTCGTTGCCGACACCGTCGATCTCCATCCACCCGTCGCCAAAGCTGTCGACGTCGACAGGCCCGGAGACCGGAGCACCGTTGGACCGGTAGATTTTCCCCAGCGCGTCGTTGCCGTTGTAGTCGCCCCCCACGACGTACTCCACCCCCGAGGCGGTGCGGTGCGCGTCGTTGAGGTACACCGAAGGGCCAAGCTGCGGGTCGGCGAGCTCGACCAGGCCGCCGGTGGGCGTCCACCGGCAGATGGTGAAGGGGTAGCCGACGAACAGCACGTCGGTCGGCGAGAACACCTCCAGCCCGTAAAACCAGGAGTTGCTCTGGCCGCCGTCCGGCTTCTGGCAGTCGCCGAATCCCGCGACGGAGAAGTCTTGCACGTAGTGCCGAATGTAGCCGCGCGTGCCGGTCCAACGGTCGGCCAGCGTGCCCTTCGAAATTTTCGCCTCGTAGGCGTCGCCGAATTCGAAGGAGCGATTGACCTCGGTGAGCCCGCCGTCGACCTTGGTGTACTCGAAGAGGTCGTAGTCTGCGATCGCGGAGAGCGGGTCGATGTCGTAGCTGGTGTACACCTGGTAGCGGTCCACCGACTCGGCGACGATGCCGGGCGCCACCGACCAGTAAGAGTACATGTACGAGGCGCGCGACAGCTCCACCGCGTCGACCGGGCAGAGGAAAGACGGACAGCCGGCATCGGACGTTCCCGCGTCGGTGGCGCCTCCGTCTTCTCGAGGGCCGGCATCTTCAACCGAGCCGGCGTCGTTGCCCAAGTCTCCGCCGTCGCTTTTGCTGTCGCCTCCGCCGTCTCCACCTCCGCCGTCCGCCAGCGCGTCACAGCGCCCGCCACTGCAGTAGCCCTGGTACGCAGCGTCGAAATCGAAGCAGGCGGACAGCGCCACGGCGCAAAGGCACAACACCGTGATGCGCGTCGTGACGACTCTGTTCACGGAACGGACGCTAACCTCAAAGACCTGCCACCGTCACGCAATCGGAAGCCAGGCCGACCTCCACCCCACCGGGCCAGCTCTGATAAGCGTGGGTGACGTTGAACGCTGTGTCCCAGCACTCGACGGCGGTGGCCCCGGCGAAGTTGCCCTGGAGCACTTCGACGTCGGCGCGGCCCGCTCCCGAGGAGAGCCACTTGCTGGTGACGAGCATCTCCAGCACGTCGGGGTGGGTGCCCTTGCCCTGAAAGCGAATCGACCCGGAGCGGTCGGCGTTCTCGCGGTAGGTGTAGCCGACCGAGCTCAGGTTCTGTTCGTTGCCCGAGGCGAAGGTGAAGAGCATCTCCACGCGAAGGGGGTTCAAATCGGTGAGGTAATCAATCTCCAGGGTGTCGAGGGCGGCGCTCTGTGGGTCGTCGATGCCGATCGATCGCCCCGCCCGGAAAGAGAGCTCGATGTGCCCGCGGCCCTTGGTGAGCTGGGCGGCCGACCGGAGGTTGCCGGTGAGCAGCGCGGTCCACGCGCTTTGTGTCTGCGGTCTGGCCTCGATGACGAAGAGAAAGGTCTCCTCGTCGATCTTGGTCATCACGATACGTGCCTCGACGCCGGGGTGCTTTTCGTCGGGGAAGGGGCCCCAGGTGCGCCGGTTCGCCTCCCGCCGGGTGGGAGGTACCTGGCGGACGAGCTCCGCCAGCCCGAGAATGCGGTCGAGCAGCCCGTTGAAGTCGTTCGAGGCTTTGCGGGTGTCGGTGTACGCCTTGGACGGCTCACCTCCCAGGCCGCTCTGGCTGCCGTCCACCGGCAGCTTGGAGGCGAGGTCGGCCTTCGCCGGCAGGGCGTTGACGAACTCGATGTCCTGGTTCGACCAGTTGCCCCCGCAGGCGGCGAGGAGGACGGCGCAGACGAAAGGGACGCGGCGCATGGAAGACTCCTAAAGCTCGTAGCTCAAGAGCGTGCCGAGCTCGAGGTAACCGAAGTTCCTCGTCTCGTCGATGTTGTACAGGAGATAGTGCAAGCGGGCGCGGCCGGTGAGGCCGAAGCGCTGGGTGAGGCGCCACTTCACCCCGGCCAAAAGGCCGGGGCTCAAGGTGTAGAAGACTTGGCGGGGGAGGCGAGCGCCAGGGAAGTCGCGCGACATCAAGTGAATACCCAGGCGGCCGCCGACGAAGGGCACCCAGGAGCCCTCCGGCCACTCGGCAAGGAGCGAGCCGCCCACCGAGAGTTGCGAGTAGCGGTAGGGCAACTCCTGCACGCTACCCACCGAAAGCCGCCCGCTACTCCCCCCCAGGAGCACGTCCCCCCCCAGCGACCAGCCGCGGCCGAAGAAGTTGTGTGACAGCGCCTCCAGGCCGACGAGCGTCGCCGAGGGGAACAGCCCGCCGCTGCTCGACGGCGCATCGAAGACCGCCTGGAAGGTGCCGGTGACGCCCAAGCTCAAGTGCTGCGCGTAGAGAAGGCTGCGCTCCGGCCCTTTCATCGGGTCGTCGGCGAAGGCCACGTCTCGTAACGAGCCCTCGTCGACTCGCACCACCTTCCCGGCGCCGACCTCCACCTTGCCCACCCGCAGCCGGTCGGCGAGCCGGCGCTTGAGGAAGTAAGTGCCGGGGCTGAGCGCGATGCGTCGCTCGGCGCCCGCGGCCTTCACCACCTCGGCGCTCATGAAGCCCCGCTCGTCGACCACGTAGTAGGAGCCCGCGGGGGCCTCGGCGGGGAAGAGGAGCCCCTCGCGGCGCTCGGCCACGTCGGTGAGCACCACGTCTCCGTTGCCTGCCAGGTCGTAGCTGAAGGTGGGGTGCTGCGCGCCCGCGGCGCTCTCGGCGGTGTCCGCCACGGTGCGGTCGTAGGCGTAGGCGTACGCTTCGGAGAGGCTCACCCGGCCATCGCCCGAACGGTCGGCGTCGCCGAGCATCGCGCTCGCCAGGTGGTGGGAAAAGTAACTGCCCCCGATGAGGTCGGACTCCTGCGAGTCCTCGTCGGCGGCGCTGGAAGTGAGAATGACCAGACCCTTGGCGGCGCGGGTGGCGTCCGACTCCACCTCGAACGCCGGTGCACGCCGTACCCCTTTGGTGCGGGTGAGACCGCCCGAGCGGCACGCATCGAACACGGCGATGCGAACGTCCGCCGGCGCTTGTGCCAGCCGGCCCTTGAGCGCTTCGAAGGGCAGCTTGCTCCTTCCCAACCGCAAGGCGCCGTCCTTGGCGTGGCCGGAGTAGTAGACGAGGAGCGCCGTGCGTTCACCGCGGCGGGCGGCGTCGCGCGCCTTTCGCTCCAGCTCCCCCAGCGCGAGGAGAAAGTCCTCCGCGGCGGCGTTGAGCAGGAGCGAGGCATCTTCGGGGCGCACCCCACCCAGCCGGGTGAGGATGTCGTGAATCTTCCGCGCGTCGTCACGAGCGTAGAGCAGGGGGCGGGTCCCTTCGCCGCCGTCGTCGTTGCCGGCGACCAGGGCGAAGCGGTGCAGGGGTCCCTGCGCGTGGGCGGGCGCACAGAGGAGCACCAGCCCAACGGCGAGAAAGAGGCCCCCTCTCTCTCTGGGAGAGGGTCGGGGTGAGGGGCAAATCTTCAAACTACCGCCCCTCACCCTTTCCCTCTCCCAGAGGGAGAGGGGATTTGAGGAACATGCGGTGGAACTGCTCTCCCGGGACGTCGATGCGCTTCACCTTCGACAGGTCGCCTTTTGCCTGCTCGAAGGCCTTCCGGGTCGCGCGCAAGACCGCCTCGACCTCCAGTGGCTCGTCGCTCAAGACGACGATGAGCTGCTCGCTGCCTGGGCCGACGAATTCGAAGCTGCCCGGAAGGTACTGGGTGCCGCCGCCCAGGGCAGGAAGGCTTGGGCCCGCCTCGGGGTAGACGGGGCTGACCTCGCCGCGATCGTCGATCGCCACGGCCAAGACGAAGCGCCGCTCCCCGGCCTGGTACCCGATGCGCACCCGCTCCCCGGGCCCAAGCAGCTCCGCTGTCCCGGCGGCGGTGACCCGGGTGGGCGCACCTTCGGGCCCGCCCACGACCACGTCGATGCCCGCGCCGCCCTTGGTGCGGTTGGGCCTAAGCTGGTTGTTGTCGATGAGCGACTGCGCGGCCACGGTGAGCACCGCCGCGGCCGCCAGCCCCATCACCGGGTAGAGCCACCGCGCACGGGGGCCCTCCAGCCCGCGGGGAGCGCGCTGGGCCCGCTCGACGCCGGCGGCGAAGCGCTCGAAGGAAATCTCCTTCTCGAAGCGGCGCTGCTCGTCCTCGATGGCCTTGAGCTTGGAACGGCAGACGCCGCACTCGTGGGCATGCGCCTGCGCGTGTGTGGCGTCGTCTCCCCCAAGCTCTCCGGCGAACAGGCGCCGCAGCTCGAGCTCTCCCAGGTGGGTTTGTGGTGTCATGGCAACAACTCCTGTCCGCTGGCGGCGGCGAACGCCAACAGTCGTTTGCGAATGGTCGGCACGCTGCGCTGCAGGAGTTGGGCGACCTCCTCCAACGTCATCTCGTCGAGGTGGTAGTGAATCACCGCCGCTTGTGTTTCGCGGTCGAAGCGGGAGAGCAGCTTGCGCACCGCGTCTCGGGTCTCCAGCACCGCGGGACCGCCGTGGCTCGAAGGCATGCTCTTCTCCTGAGCCTCGAAGCGGTCTTTCCACCCGGCCTTCTGTGAGCGCAAAAGGTTCAGGCAGTGGTGGGTGGCGATTTTGGTCAACCAGGTGAGTGGCGAGGCCTCGGCGCGAAAGGCGCTCCAGTGGGTGAGCGCCTTGGCGAAGACGTCTTGCATCGCGTCCTCCGCCGCCGTCGGGTCCTTGAGCAGGTAGCAGCAACGGCCGTACACGCTGCCTCCGTACTTTCCGTACAGCTCGCGCAGGCTGGCGCGGACATCGGGTCTACCCCCTTCGAGGACCTCCAGCGCGGGGTGGCTCATCGGCTACGCGCTCCCCTCACCCAAACCCTCTCCCAGCGGGAGAGGGGTAAAGGGAGCGCGTGGGCCAAAAGGGTGCATCGTCTCAATCGTCTCTTACAGGGACAGGGAAGAGTACTCCGCGGTGGCGAAGGCGCAGACGCTCTCCACCCCGTAGTTGAGGCTGGGGGCGAAGGAGGCGTTGACATAGCGGCTGGCGAAGTTCTCGTCCCAGCACTCGCTGGCGGTGGCGCCGCCCGAGGGAATGTCGCCACCCACCGCCTTCACGTCGGCGCGGCCCGCCCCCTGCTGGGTCCAGCGGCTGCGAATGGTAGCCACCTCGAGCGCCGGTTTGGCCGGGTCGTTGTCGAGGTTCTTGATGATCTTGAAGTCGAAGGAGCCGCCCGCGGCAGGGGTGGAGAGGTAGCGGTAGCTGGCGTCGACCCGGCTGCCGGTCTCCTCGTCCTTCACCTGCTTGAACTCCACGTCGATGCGAATGTCCGCGCTGGCCGAGAGGCGCGAGTAGGTGAACTCCGCCGAGCCGATCTCCTTGCCGTGCTCCGGCAGGGTGGCCGCGGCGTCCCAGTCGAGCAGGAAGGTGCCGTTGCCGTAGTTTTCCTGCGGGTTCCCCGCGGCGTCGGCGGCGACTTTGTGCGCGCCCGAGAGAATGACCACGTACGCATCATCACCCGCGTTCTTGCCCTTCCCCTCCAGGGTGTAGCTGTAGTCGTTCTCGGCGTTCTTGATCACCGTGAACTTGTAGGTGTTGGGCGAAAGCGCGTCGGTGTGCGGGCCCCACACCGCGGTGTTTTCGCGCACCGAGGTCGGGGGGTTGTTGACGATCGCCTTCACCAGCCCCAGCACCGCCACCGTGCCGGCGTTGATCACCACCGTGACGCCCCGGGTGAGGGTGTAGAAGCCGGCGCGCTCTCCCTCCAGCCCGTCCTGTCGCGACGAGAGTGCCTGTCCGCTCGATGAGGGAACGTTCACCGCCACGTCCTTCGCCTGGGGAACTCCCTTGCGGAAGGTGTCGGCCCTGTCCACACCGCAGGCGGTCATCAGCACCGCGGTGGCTACTGCGAGAATGCGCGTCATGGTCTCTCCTTGAAGAAACGGCTTTGCCGGCCTCGTGCCGAAGGTTTCGCTGCAATGGACCCAGCGGCGGCCCAAAGTTGAAAGGGCGGGGAAAACCCGAGTCAAGCCCAGCGTTTGGAGATACTTCTACCGCCCCAACGTCCAGCGCTGGGCGTTGAGGCCGTCGGAGAGGCCCACCTCGAAGTGGCCTCCTTCGGGCAACCCGGCCGTCGGCAGCTCCAGCCGCCCGCCCTGCGCGTAGAGGGTGAGGGTGGTGCGGAATTCTCCCACATGGGCCACCATCGCATAGGGGAGCACCGCCGCATCCCACTGCACGCGAAGGCGGTCGCCCAGATGGCGCACCGAAGGCGAAGCCGCCGAGCGAAGCGGCACCGCCTCACGGCGCAAGAGCCGCCGGCCCGCACGGTGGATTTCCAGGGCGCGCACGTCCCCCACATCCGGCACCACCAAGCTGAAGAAAGCCTCGTCGACGTCGGCGACGCGCTGGGTGGCGAAGCCGTGCTCGGTGACACCGTGCGCGGTGAACAGGCGCAGCACGTACGGCCCTTCCTCGAAGGGGAACGGCGCCCCGGTGAAGCGTTGCAAAGGCTTCAAGGAGACGCCTTTGGCGTCGATGCGGCCGGCGATGAGCAACTGGGGCTGCGAGCCGCCGATGACATAGGCCTGCGGCGGCCGCTGCTCCAGGCGGGCCTGCGCGCCCTGATAGCTGTAGTCGGACACCCAGACGGGGTCGCAGTACGACATCACGTCATAGACGGAGCGGCTGGGGTCGATGAGCTGCTGGGTGGCGGGGTTGAAGCCCCAGGAGCCGATGCGGGCCCCGGGGTAAGGGTAGGCCGGGTCGCCCTGGGTGTTGCAGGGGGCATGGTCGCGGTCGAAGTTGTGACCCAGCTCGTGAACCATGGTGTCGATGGAGTCGTCACGGCCGGTGGCGACGGGAAAGCCGAGCATGCCGATGCCGGCGACACCGCTGAAGAAATTCACCTGCACGAAGCCGTAGTAGTGGCGGCGGCTGCCGTCGGCCTGGCGCACCGAGGCGAGCTCGGTCAACAAGTCGCTCCAGCCCTGCGCGGAGAAGGCGGTGATTTGCCCCGAGAAGGTATACGGGGCGCGGGTGGTGGACTGGGTGCTGTGCAGCGGCCAGAACTGCCACAGCCGCGGGGCGAAGTTGGAGGGCACCCGGCCGGTGAGCCCCTGCTGAACGACGGGCACCGCGGTCAGATGGAGCACCGTGGCCGCGCCCACCAGCACCGGCTGGGTGCGCACGTTGTTCGCCTCGTCGGTCTCCGCCAGCGCGTTGGCCGGGTCGACGGTGACGGTGACGCTCGCGTTGGGTACCAGCCAAGCGTCGGGCACCTGGGCGGCGAAGGCCTGGGTCATGTCCTCGGTGGTGGGAAAGCTCGCCGGCCCGGCGAGGTCGAGCACGCCCAGGGAGGTCGTACCCAGGGTGGCCTCGGCGCGCACCGTGGTGACCGGCACGTTCGGCTGGTCGGAGACCACCAGCACGCGCAGCTGCGCCGGCTTGCCGGGGATGAGCTTCAAGTCCGGCTTCACCACCGTCTGTGCCCAATCGACGCGGGCCAGCCGCAGGTCGACTCGGAATTGCGGCTCGGCCGTCACCACCGTGGCCTTCTGCGCGGTGCCCCCGAAGGCGTCGCGCACCACCAGCGACACGTCGTAGGTGCCCACGGTGTCGAAAGTCACCTGGGCAGGGGTGCTCGAGGAGCAGCCATTCACCGTCAGGTCGATTTTTCCATCGGTGTTGGTGTCCACCAGGCAGGTGAGGGGGTGGCTCTCCGGGTCGGAGATCGACCAACGCAAGGTGGTGGTGAAGGGAACCTGCCCGCGCTCCGGCTCGGCGACGAACACCGCGATGGCCGGAGCCTCGTTGTGGGCCAACACGGTGACGGTGGTGGCCTTCTCGCGGTAGGCGCCGTCGCTGTTGGTGGCGGTCAGCTTGACGGGAAAGGTGCCCGCGCTGCCGAAGGTGTGCGTCTGCAAAGAGAAGAGGCCACAGTTGGGCAGCGTGTACTCGGCCGCCCCGTCGCCGTTCACGTCCAGCGAGCAGGTCACCGGCTTGTTGGCGGCCTCACGCACAAAAAAGGTGCAGGTGGAGAGCATCGGTACCGCGCCCGCCGCGGGCGTGCAGGAGAAGGCCTCGATGCGCGGGCCCGCGGGGTCGTCGTCGGCGAGAGGGCGCCCCGAGCCCGAGCCGCAACCCCACGAAAGGAGGGTGAGCAAGACGACGGGCAGGTTGAACCGCATCAGACACCCCTACGAAGGCCGGCCGGGAAGCTCTCCTAACAAGGAGGCGCAACGGGGAGCAAGCCGTCCCGGCTCGCCTTTTCGGCTACTGCTGGGTGTACCGCTTGGCCAGCCGAACCAAATCGGGCATCGGCACCGGCTTGGTGAGGTAGTCGGTCGCGCCGGAGTGGTCGGCCATCTGGTGAAGCTTTTCGTCTTGGACCGCCGAGAGCAGGACGATGGGCAGGGCGATGGTGGCCGCGTCGCTGCGCAAGCGGGAGCAGACCTCCAGCCCGTCCAACCCCGGCAGTAAGACATCGATGAACGCCACGTCGGGGCGCAGCCGAAGCACGAGCTCGAGCGCCTCGTCGCCTCGGGAGGCCTGCTGCACCTCGAAGCCGTGCTTCTGCAGCTCTCCCGACACCGCGAGGAGCAGGCTGGGGTCGGCGGCGGCCACCACCGCTCGAATGCGGCGAGAAGGGGCTTGATTGCGACGGCGCAGCTCCTCCTCCTCGGCCCGACGCAACCCTTCGATGCAGTCGGCGAGCCTTTCTGCGGTCTCTTCGCGAAGCTCGACGAACTGGAGGGCGGCCATGGCGAGCTCGTTGCGGGCGCGCAGCACCTCGGCCACCAAAGGGAGCTGCTCCCCGCTGGGGAGCATGAGCTCCAGCTCGAGCCGCTGTCCCACTTTCAGCTGCGCCGGGCAGGTCAAGAGCATGCCCGAGATCGACAGGTTCTTCGTCACGCACCGAGCAGCGAGAAAGTCGTGGAGGCGGACCGGGAGCGCGCAGTCGATGCGAAGGTGGCGTCGGGCGGCACGCTCCTGGGCGTCTTTGGCGTGGGCCAGCCCGATGAGCGCGCGGCACCGTTCGAGCTCTCCTTTGGCGAAAGAGACGAAGACTCCCGCCGCGAAGCGGTCGCTCTTTTCCCGCCGGCCCAACACCTCGGCGCGCAGCTGAATCTGCACCGCCACGTCCGGGGAGGTCACCTCGATCTCCACCTGTGACCCAAGGTCGAGCTGCGCGTCGCTGGGAATGAAGAAGCGCTCTCCTCCCGTTCGCACCAAGTTTGCCCAGAGCTGAAATTTGTCAGTGAAATCCAGTCTTAACGTCTTTCTCATGCTCGCCCTTTGGAGCTTCATTTTACCACGGCCCGCTGGAGGGTCTGTTCGGCCTCCCGCTCGCCACACGGGCAGGCTGGTTTCATCGCACTGCCATTCCTAGCTTTGGTTGATGAAAGAGCGGCGTCACCCCAACTATCCGGGCACGCTGTCCACCAGCCCTTCCGTCGTGGAAGCGGCGCGGCCCAGCGGAGAAATCAACGCGCGCGCGCGGGCGCTCGAGGTGTTGCTGGAGGCGGGGGTGCCCTTCGTGGTGGGTGGGGCGTATGCGTTCTGCCAGTACACCGGCATCTTTCGCGACACCAAGGATCTCGATCTCTTCCCCCGCCGCGGCGACGCCTTGCGAGCCCTCGAGGTGCTCGCCCACGACGGCTGGGTCACTGAACGCACCGACGAGGTGTGGCTGTACAAGGCCTTCAAGGGAGAATGGTTCGTCGACCTCATCTTCTCCTCGGGCAATGGCGTCGCCGACGTCGACGACGAATGGTTTCTCCACGCCCGGCGCAGGAAGGTGATGGGCCAGCGGGTGCTCATCGCCCCCCCCGAAGAGCTCATCTGGTCCAAGGCCTTCGTGCTGGAGCGCGAACGCTACGACGGCGCCGACGTGATTCACCTCATCAAGTCCGCCGGGCGCGCCTTCGACTGGCCGCGCCTGTTGCGCCGCTTCGAGCGGCACTGGGAGGTGCTCTTGTCGCATCTGCTCTTGTTCCGCTTCTCCTTTCCCAGCGAGCGAACCGTCGTTCCCCAGTGGGTGATGGAGGAGCTCCTCGAGCGCACCCGGGGCACGGTGCGTGAGGGCAACTGGGAGCGACGCGTGTGCCGGGGGAGCCTGATCTCCAAGGTCAACTTCAGCCTGGACATCGGGGAGTGGGGTTACGAGGACGGGCGGCGCTGGGAAGAGGAAGAGCGCTCCCGCGAGGCGCAACGACATGGATCGACAACCGGGATCGAAGCTGCGAATAGCGGCGGCCGGTGACCTGCATTGCCGAGACGATCAGCAGGGCCGCTTCCGCCACTTCGTCCGTTTGGTGAACGCCAACGCCGACGTGCTCCTCTTGTGCGGCGACCTCACCGACCGGGGAATGCTCGACGAGGCGAAGGTGCTGGCCGGAGAGCTGGCCGAGCTGCGCATTCCCTGCGCGGCGGTGCTGGGCAACCACGACTACGAGCAGGGGCTGGTGCGGGAGATTCGCGCCGAGCTGGGCAAGGCCGGAGTGCGCGTGCTCGACGGCGACTATTACGTGTTCGAGAAGACGCTGGGGGTGGCCGGGGTGAAGGGTTTCGGAGGAGGGTACGGCAACGCCACGTTACAGGCCTTCGGCGAGCCGCAGACCAAGAGCTTCGTGCAAGAGCTGGTCTCCGAGTCGCTCAAGCTCGAGGCTGCGCTCGGCCAGCTGGACACGCCCAAGCGGGTGGTGCTCTTGCACTACTCGCCCATCCCCGGCACCACCGAGGGGGAGAACCCGGAGATCCGCCCCTTCTTGGGCTCCAGCCGCCTGATGGGGCCGATCGATCGCTACGGTGCCGACGCGGTGTTCCACGGCCACTGTCATCACGGCGCACTGCGCGGGAAGACCGACAAGGGAGTGCCCGTATACAACGTCGCCATGCACGCGCTGCGCCGGCACGACCCCGAGCAACGTTTCCTGGTCGTCGAGCTGTGAGGGGAAAACCAGGTCGATGTGTTACCGTCGATCTCAGCTGCACTTGGGGTTGTTGATGAGAGAACAGATTCGCCGCCTTGCGAAGTTCGCCGTTCTGGCCGTGGCTTTCGCCTCGGCCGCCGCGCTCGGTTCGAAGCTGGACGGAGCGACGGGATATGGCGTGGCGCTTTGGCTGGCGGTCGGCCTGACGCTCGCTGTGCTCGTGTGGTGGGGCTACCGCTCCCTCAAGGCCTCGAACGCGACCCTTCAGCGGCGAGAAAGCCAGCTTGCCGAGGCGCAGGCCCTGACCCACGTGGGCAGCTTCGAGTGGGAAGTGGCGACCAACGTCGTCACCTGGACCGACGAGCTCTACCGAATCTACGGGCTGACCCCCGAGTCGTTCCGTGCCAGCTACGAAGGTTTCTTGGAGCGGATTCACCCCGACGATCGAGCCTCCGTTTCCGCAAAGCTTCAGGAGGCGTTCCAAAGCCCCAAGCCCATCTCCTTCGAGGAGCGCATCATTCGACCCGACGGCGAGATTCGCAGGCTCTACAGCAGGGCGCAGGTGCTCTTCGATAAGCACGGCAAGCCTGTGCTTCTCCGTGGCTCCTGCCAAGACGTGACCGAGCAAAAGAAAGCCCAGGAGGCACTGGAAAAAGCCTACGAAGAGCTGGAAGGGCGCATTCAGGAACGCACCGCCCAACTGGTGCAGGCGAACGAAAAGCTGCGCATGAGCCAGGCGCGCCTTTCGGGGATTCTCCACACCGCTCCCGACTGCATCATCTCCATGGACCACGAGGGCAAGCTGGTCGACATCAACCCAGCAGGGGAGAAGACCTTTGGCGTTCGGCGCGACGAGGTCGTGGGCAAGGTGCTGTCCGCGCTGTTCATTCCCCCGCAGCTGCGTGAGGCCCATCGAAAAGGGCTCGAACGCTTCCTGGCCACCAAAGAAAGCTCGATCATCGGCAAACGGGTCGAATTCCCCGCGCTGCGAGCCGATGGCTCCGAGTTTCCGGCGGAGATCGTGGTCACCTGTGTGTCCGACTCCCAGCCGCCCTTGTTCACCGCTCACCTTCGCGACATTTCCGAGCGTCGCCGGATCGACGAGGAACGATCGCGCCTGATCAAGCAGTGGGAAGAGGCGGCGCACGCGCGCGATGCGTTCATCTCCATCGCCGCCCATGAGTTGAGAACGCCTCTTTCGGCCCTTCAGCTGCAGGTCGACCTCATGAAGCGGAGCTCGACCCCGATTCTGGAGTCGGCAGGCTTGACCCCCAAGCTGGACACCATCGGCCGCCAGGTCGAACGTTTGAGCAAGCTGGTCGACAACCTGCTCGACGTCTCGCGGGTCGCCGCCGGCCGCTTGCAGCTCGAGATGGAGGAGCTCGATCTCGCGTCGGTCGTGCGGGAAGTGCTGGAGAGGTTCGCCACCCAAGCCCATCAGGTGCAGAGCAGACTGAACGTCGAGGTCCCCGAATCGCTACGCGGTTTTTGGGATCGCCTTCGGCTCGAACAGGTGGTGACCAATCTATTGGGTAACGCCCTCAAGTACGGCGCGGGAAGACCCGTCGACGTCGTCCTCGAGAGCTCGGACGGTATGGCTTGCCTGTCCGTTCGCGATCAGGGCATCGGCATCTCGCCTGAAGATCAGCTGCGAATCTTCGAACGTTTCGAGCGGGTCGTCTCCTCCAGGCACTACGGCGGGCTGGGGTTGGGGCTGTGGATCACCCGCCAGATCGTCGAAGCGATGGGAGGAACCATTCGGGTCACCAGCGCGCCGGGAGCCGGCTCGACCTTCCGGGTGGAGCTGCCGAAACGGCCGGCTGCCTTGACGCTCGCCCCAAGGAGCGTGCTGGTCGTCGAAGACGACTCCGACGTCCTGGAGTCGATTTGTGAGACCTTGCGCCTGGCGGGCTTTTCGGTGGTCGCCGCGATCAACGGGCAGGAGGCCCTCACCAACCTTCGCCGCCACGCGGAGCAAACGAGCATCGTCCTTCTCGATTTGATGATGCCGGTGATGAACGGCTGGCAATTTCTCGAGGAGAAGAAGCGAGACCCTCGGCTGGCCTCCATTCCGGTGGTGGTCTTGTCCGCCGACGCAAGCTTGGCTCATTCGTCGTACGAGCTGGGCCCGGTCGAGTACCTTCGAAAGCCGGTGGACGTGGAGACGTTGGTCTCGGTCGTCGAGCGTCACCGCGAAGCGTCGGCCGCCGGGACGTCGAGCACGTCGGCGAGGCCGGCAGGCAGGTCTTGAATCCGGCTGGCGTCGGTCTCCAGCACCACCTCGCGCGAGCCGCGCACGTAGACCGTCTCAGAGGTGGCAGACGCCTTGTCGCCGATGGTCAGGGTGGCGAGCTCCTTGCCCGCGCGGTCGAAGAGCGCGACGGAGCGCGACTTGGGGCCGATGCCGTACTTGGCCCAGGACTTGGGGTGCTCTTCGACTACCCGCGCGGCCTTGAGCGCTCCTAGGTTCCACAGCACGGAAGAAAGCTTGAAGGTCTTGGCTTTTCCTTGCGTGGGAGCGACCACCCGCCAGGTTTCGGAGCTGCCGCCGTCGGTCAGCTCCTTTTCGACGGTGAGCTCGCCGCCGTCGGAGAGCGCAAAGCGCATCTTCACCACGGCGTCTTTGGAGAACTTCAAGACCGAGCGGTCGCGCAGCTCGAGCGGGTCTTTCTCCAGAATCGCCGTCGCCGGGCCGCTCACCTCGGCGAGCGTCGTGCCTTGGCTGTCTTTGCGAAGCACGTAGGCTTTGCCTGGCCCGTCGGTGGTCTCCAACGCCAGCCGCAGGCGCACCGTTTCACCGGAGTCGAGGGTGACGGTGGCGTCCACCGCTGGCTTGTCGAGGATGGCGGGCGGGGTGGATGGAAATGCCAGCGCGCGCTCGGAGCGCAGCTGCGCGAGCATGCCGGAAACGGTGGAAGCGTCGGCCTCCATCGCCTGCGGCTGGGTGAGCTTCCAGGTCTTTTCGTCGACGCGCTCGAGGACGTAGGCGCTGCGTTGGGCCTGCACCTCGATCGTTTTCACCTTCGCCTCGTCGACGGCGAGCACTTCCTTGTCCCGCAGCTCGTAGGAGGACTTCTCCAGCGCCCAGCGCACGCCTCCTTCGGCTGAATAGATCGCCGGGTCGCCTTCCTTACGTAGGTAGATGGAGCCGTCGAAGGTGTTCTCGATGCCTCCGTGGAGCGTCACTTCGCGCCGCTCGTTCGTTCCCGGGACGGTGGCTGCCGCGGTGACCGAGAAACGGGGGGAGTCGAGCCCGTACTTCTTCAGCGCCGACGCGTCGGCCGTGGTCTCGATCGTGTGCTTGAGCTTGGCGGTCTGCAGCTGGCTCACCAGTTGATCGACGGTGAGCTTGTCGACCTTTCCCTTCACCGGAGCGACGAGGCGCCACTCGCCGCCGTCTTCTCGCTCGAGCACGCTGGTCTCGCCCTTCGCCGTCACCTTCACGTGAACGAATTCCGGCTGGAGCGCGCCTGCGTCGACGGTGCGCTCGTCCACCTTCTCGACGGCGAAGAGCTTTTCTTCGACGGCCTTCTTTTTCTCCGCGCGCTCGTCACCTTGGAGAACGCCGAAGTACGCGTAGAGCCCCAGGCCGCCGGCGATGGCGAAGAGGGCGAGGAGAGAGAGGAGAGTTTTCGTTGTTTGTTTCAAGGGATTTACTTGCTGCGCCTCGCCAGCCAAATCGCCAGCCCGAAGCCGACGAGCGAGATGGGCAACAGGTCCATGGAGATGAAGCGAATGCGAGAGAGCATCGCGTCATCCACGTCGAGGGTGGAGATGTCTCTGTCCGGTGGGCGGATGGTGATTTTCTGCACCTGCGAGCTCGCCCAGGCGAGCGAGTTCAAGACCAGGTTGCGGTCGGCTTCGTGGCCCCACATCGCGTCGACCAGCACCTCGGAGTCGCCGAACACCAACACCCGCGCCTCGTCGAAGCGCTTGTCTTTCGCGCTCGCGGTGGGCCGGGTGCTGGCGAGCACCAGCGGAATCGCTCCGGCCTTCTCGCCGGGCGACAGCCGCGGCTGGTCGTCGAGCGTCGTCTCCACCCAAGCGAAAGGAGAGCTGACCACCACCGGCGTCACCACCACGCCGTCGGCGAGGCCCTCGTGCAGCACCGAGAGCCCGCGCACCGTGGGCAGCTCGACGTTCGCCTTCACCTGCTTGAGGATGCGGGTGATGTCGTGGTCGCCCATGGCGGCGGTGACCACCACGTAGGGGTTCGTCGGGTTGACGCGGTCGTCGGCGACCAACCCCTCGTCGACCTGCACTCCATACTTCGCGAGCAGCGCATCCAGCCCGGGGTCGGCTTTGGCCTCGGCGAAGTACACCAGCCGGCCACCTTCCTCGAGATACTTTTCCAAGAGCGCCTTTTCGCCGTCGGAAAAACGCGAGCGCGCCCCGGCGATCACCAAGAGGGCGGCGTCGCGGGGGATTTCGTTCTTCTCCACCAGGTTCAAAGTCTGTGGGGAGTAACCTTCCTGCAGAAGGCTCTTCGCGAGCTCCCCGGCGCTGGTGACGCTGGGGCCTTCTGCCGTGGGCTCCACCTCCTCGAGCGGCCACTCGCCGTGTCCCACCAGGTAGTAGACCTTCTGCTCGCCGACCTTCTCCAGCTTGATGAGCGCGTTGGTGAGCTCCTGCTCGGAGAGGACGTTGATCGCGGTGTGCGCGGCTTGGGTTCCTTCCCCCTTGGTCAGCACCACCGTGGTCTGCCCCTCCCGCAGCTGGTACTTCGCCGCGAGGTCGGGGTTTTTCAGCGGGTCTTTGAGGGCGTAGACGAAGCGCTCCGACTCGGCAGCGTAGCGGCGGAAGAGCTCGTCGAGCGTGTCGTAGGCGGGGTGGTCGGCAGGCAGAAAGCCGATCGCCTTCACTGGATCTTTTAGCGCCCGCAAGGTCGAGGTGGTCTGTGGCGCCAGGGAGTAGATTTTCTTGCTGGTGAGATCCCAGGTCTTGTTTCGCCGGGCGACGATGAAGTTCGCCGCCGCCAGAGCGCCCACTGTCACCAGTGCGAGAAGCCCAGTGGAGACCCAGAAAAAGCCCGCCCGCGTTCCGGCGCCCATCGGCCGCTCGCCCTCGGTGGCGCTCCCCGGTTTCGGAGCGGGTGCGTCGGCACCAAAGAGCTGCTTGGAGTGGGTGGCAAACCATGCGCCAATGAGCACCACTCCGATGGTGGCCTTGACGATGGTGACGGTGGTCGACCCGGAGGTGAACACCAAGGTGATGGGGCTGGAGAGCACCAGCACCAGCCCGAGCCCGCCAAAGATTTTTCCGAGCGTCTTCATCACGTTCGCTCCTTTACGTCCAGCGGCGCGCTTCCACCGAGCGATGGGTGAGAAAGAGCGCGAGAAGGATGATGGAGAGGAAGAAGACGATCGCCTTCAAGTCGAGCACGCCTTTCATCAGGTTGTGCAGCTGCTCATCGAAGGAGAGGTGCTTGGCGATCGAGCGCCACGGTTCCCCGGCGGTCTGCGCGAGCCCCTTCACCAGCATCCACGGCAGCAGCACCGAGAAGGTGAGGAAGGCAGCCAGCATCTGCGACTCGGTGAGCGAGGAGATGAACATCCCGATCGCCATGCACGCTGCGCCCCACAAAAGAAGCCCGCCGTAGCCCAAGCCCACCGTCGACCACTCCAGGGCGGTGCCCGACTCGGAGGCGCCGAAGGCGGAGAGGATGAGCGGGTAGACGATGTTCAGTCCCAGGGTGGCGCCGATGACGCCCAGCCCTCCCAGGTACTTTCCCACGACGATCTCCAGCGGCCGCACCGGCGCGGTCATGAGCAGCTCGAAGGTCTTTTGCCGCTTCTCTTCCGCGAACAGGCGCATGGAAAGGAACGGCGCGACGAAGAGGGTGATGATCATCACCACGCCCCACAGCTGCACCACCACCCCGTCGGTGAGGTTCTTGTAGAGCGCGTAGTCCCCCGGCAGCTGCGCCCAGGTATAGGCGCGCGCCATCTCCTGCACCTGCCGGAAGGTGGTCAGCATGGCGATGAAGAAGAACGAGGAGATGAACGCCATCGCGGTGAAGACGAGGTAGGCCCACGGGGTGGTGAAGTAGACCGTCAGCTCCCGGCGGGCGATGGTGATCGCGTTGCGCATGGTGCTCCCTTAGGCGGCGGTGAGCTTGATGAAGACGTCCTCGAGGCCGGCTTCGGCGCCGGCGACTTTCTCGATCGCGTCGTGGGCGACCCTCTTCCCCCGGTGAATGATGAGCACCTTCTGACAGGTGGCCTTCACCTCGGGGAGGATGTGGGTGGAGAGGATGACCGTGTGCTTGCCGGCCAGGCTTTTGATGAGCCCCAAAACCTCGGCGCGCTGGCGCGGGTCGAGCCCTTCGGTCGGTTCGTCCAAGATGAGCAACGGCGGCGAAGCCAAAAGCGCCTGCGCCAGCCCCACCCGCTGACGAAAGCCCTTGGAGAGATTCAAGATGAGCCGGTCGATCACCTCGGTGATGCCGGTTTGGCCGCACACCCGCTCGATGTCCTCCTTGAGCGCCTTGCCTTTGAGCCCTTTGAGCCGTCCGACGAATTTCAGGTACCCGCGTACCGACATCTCCGGGTAGAGCGGCGGGTGCTCCGGCAGGTAGCCGATGCGCCGCTTCACCTCCAGCGGCTCTTCGAAGACGTCGAAGCCGGCGACCTTGGCGGTCCCTTGCGACGGCGGGAGAAAGCCGGTGAGGATTTTCATCGTCGTCGACTTGCCGGCGCCGTTGGGGCCGAGGAAGCCGAGAATTTCCCCTTCCTCCACGGTGAACTCGAGCGCGTCGATCGCCACCCGGTCGCGGTAACGCTTGGTAAGGCCCTTGACCTCGATCATTGCCATCGTGGGGTCCTCCAAACTCAGCGGGGCGCGGTTGTACACCCACAGGCGGTCAAGGCAAGCGCGGGGAAAGGCACCCACCCCTTGGGTGTCTCGTTGCGGGGCCCGCCTAATCGTCAACCCCACCGTCAACCGAATCGTCAACTGGCTCAGAGGAGAAATTCAAAACGTCAACCTATTCGTCAACCTTTCGCGGTTGACGTTTACGGGGTGGCCGCGAGAGGAGGGGCCCGGGGTGGCGCTGGCGGAGTCCCTGCAAGACGAGTATGGCTCGAGGCCCAAAAGCCACAGGAGCGCATCGATGATCGTGGTGCAAAAGTACGGGGGCTCGTCGGTGGCCGGGGCGGAGAAGCTTCGTCTGGTCGCGCGCAAGGTGAAGGCCCGGCGCGATGAAGGAGCGCAGCTGGTGGTGGTGGTTTCGGCGATGGGCGACACCACCGATGAGCTGCTCGCGCTGGCCAAAGAGGTTTCGCCCGACCCCCCGCGGCGTGAGCTGGACATGCTGCTCACCTGCGGCGAGCGCATCTCCATGGCGCTCTTGTCGATGGCGCTGCAAGAGCTGGGGGTGCCGGCGATCAGCTTCACCGGCAGCCAAAGCGGCATCATCACCAACGACGCCCACGCGCAGGCGCGCATCGTCGAAGTGCGCCCGTACCGGATTAGCGACGAGCTCGCGGCGGGGAAAGTCGTGATCGTCGCCGGGTACCAAGGCGTCTCCTACAAGCGCGAGGTGACCACCTTGGGCCGCGGCGGGTCGGACACCACGGCGGTGGCGCTGGCGGCGGCGCTGGGGGCGGATTGTGAAATCTATTCCGACGTCGACGGCATCTTCTCCGCCGACCCCCGGGTGGTGCCCGACGCGAAGAAGCTCGCCGCGCTTTCTTACGACGAGATGCAGGAGCTCGCCTCCGCCGGAGCAAAAGTTCTCAACGCCACCGCGGTGGAGTTCGCCAAACAAAAAGGCATCGTCATTCTCGCCAAGAGCGCGCACGGGGGTGGCAGCGGCACCTCGGTGAGCGAGCTGCCCGCGGGCGCCACCTCGCGCGTGAAGGGAGTGACCTCCGACGCAGACCTCGCCGTCTTGTGCGTACAGGGCGAGGGGCAGCGGCTGAGCGAGCTGCTCGACTTTCTCGACGCGCGCAGCGTGCGGGGCAGGGTGCTCTCTTTCGACGCCTTGGGCGCCGGCATGGCCAAATCGTTCGTGGTGGTGCCACTCGCCGACGTTCATGGGCCCGAGGCGCTCGCACGAGACCTCTCCGCCCGCTTTTCCGGTCAGGTGACGTCGCGCGAGGGCCTGGGGACAGTGACCTGCGTGGGCGCGGGCATCAACGCTGATTGGAGCCACCTGCGCCGGGCGCTGTCCCTTGCCGAAGGCTTGGGGGCGAGCGTGTTCGCGGTGCACACCTCGCCGCTGCAGCTGTCGCTCTTGGTGGAAAAGGCGCACTTGCCCGAGCTGACCCGCCGGTTGCACGCCGAGCTGGTCGCGAGCTGATCCGTCGTTTGCGCGAAGACTCTCACCAGCCAAGCCGCTCCGGAATGACCACGTTGAGCATCCGGTGCCAGGTGGGCCAGTCATGGGACATCTCGTGTCCCCACAGGTCGAGGTGGTGGGGAATGCCCTTGCTCCGCAGGGTGCCCGCGAAGCGCTCGGTGAGCTCGGGGTGCTCCCACATGCCGCGGGTGGCGAGCAGGTGAATGTGCGTGTCCTGCCGCAATCGGTTGAGCTGCGGCCCCTCGGGGAGGTTGGGCACGAACCAGTTGGGGGAATTGAAGTAGACGGTTTCGTCGCTGTAGCCGTGGAGAAACCAATCGAGCTCGTACAGCCCGCTCATGCCGACGAGGGCGAAGAAGAGGTCGGGGCGACGAAAGACGGCGTTGGCGGCGTGGAAGGCGCCGAAGCTGGCTCCGAAGGCGGCGATGCGGGCGTGGTCGTTCTGCACCACGCGACGGATGTGCGGTACCACCTCCTCCTCAATGTAACGTGAGTAGGCCGCCTGGCGACGCGCCTTCTCCGGGAAGTCGACGTGCGGGTTGAGCCAGGCATGCGGGTTGATGCTGTCGATGCCAAAGACGGTGAGCCGCCCGGCGACAATCAGGTGCTGAATGGCGCCGATGAGCCCCATGCGCTCCGCCTCGAGGAAGTCGCCCCCCGCGGTGGGGAAGAGCAAGACCGCCGGCCCCCAGTGCCCGTAGCGCACGAGGGGCATGTGCATGTGGAGGTGGGGGCTGTGCCAGCCGAAGACGTCTCGGTGGAGGTCGCTCATCACGCCCCATTCAACAGCCGAAACGGCCCGGTTGCACGAGACTGGCTGGCTTCTTTACCCCAGCGGGCTTTTGCGCGGCCGCTGGCGCGCGCCGCCTGAAGCCGGCCACGGTTGCCACTGAAATGTTGAAGTAATACTATTCAGACAAAGGTATTACCAAGGAGGAGACATGGGGACGACGGTCACCATCAAAGGCCAGGTCACCATACCCAAGAAGGTGCGCGACTACTTGGGGCTTCGGCCGGGCAGTGAATTGGATTTCGACTACACAGCCGACGGACAGGTCGTGCTCAGGCCGGTCAAGGTCTCGGGCAAGAAGCGGAGGCCCTCGAGCAGATTCGCAGCGCTGCGCGGTACGGGCAAGCGTCTGGGAATGAGCACAGACGACTACATGAATCTCCTCCGCGGCTACGACGAGGACATCGAGGACCCTGGCTTCGGGTCGAAGCGCTCGAAATGATCCTCGTGGACACTTGTATTCTCATTGACGTCATCAATGAGGACGCCGAATGGTGCGAACCGTCCTGTGCGGCTTTGGACGAATGGGGGAGGCGTGGCCCGGTGCTCGTCAACCCGATCATCTACGCCGAGGTTTCCCCCGGCTTCGAGCACCCCGCCGCCTTGGACGAGGTTCTGGAAACAGTCGGCGTCGAATTCCGGGAGTTGCCGCGAGAAGCTCTCTTCCTTGCGGCGAGAGCCCATCGCGCCTACCGACACCGGGGCGGATTGCGGATTGCCGTCTTGCCTGACTTCTTCATCGGTGCCCATGCGCTGACCCTTGGCGTGCCCGTGCTCACCCGAGATCCCACCCGGTATCGAGCCTACTTCCCAACACTCAGGGTGGCCGCGCCATAGCAAGGGGTTGCTCGTTGCTTGGACTCGGACCAGCGATCTCGTGTCTGCATGCGACCGAATCTACTTGCGCGGCCGCCGCGCGTGGGTGCTGGCGGTTTCGTGGCGCATGCGGCGCATGTCCGGCGTGCCTGGGGGGAGCTCGACGAACTGGCACATCTCCGAGAGCCGGCTGAAGATGCGCTCTCCCACGCGATCGCTGAGTTGGTGCGATTCCTTGGCCGCGCTCTTCAAGTCTTCGGTCGACCGGTAGCCGCCGCGCCGGGCTTCGGGGGGCGCCAAGGAGAAGTTGGTGGCAAAGAGGGTGGCGCGGCCGGCGTTGTAGCGACGGGCGATCAGCTCGTCGAGGGTCTCCATCTCGAACGGGCTGCCGCGCCCTTTGCCCAGCTCGTCGATGGCGAGCAGCTCGACCTCCGAGAGCGGGCCGATGATTTCTCCTCCGCTCTTGCCCTCCTGAAAGCCGCGGCGAATGGTGGCGTAGAGGAGGCTTACCTCCACGTACTGGGCGCGCGCACCCTTCTCGACGATCGCGTGCGCCAAGGCGGCCACCAAGAGGTGAGTTTTGCCGGTGCCCACCGAGCCCGAGAGCACGAAGCCGCGACCGTCGGGGTAGCGGAAGGCGAACTCCATCACCGTTTCCTTGGCGCGCGCCTGCTCGGAGTTGTGCGGCCGGTAGCTCTCGAAGTCGGCGCCGGCGAGCACCGCGGGGATGTCGGCCTCGTTGAAGCGCGCCAGGCGCTTGTCGAGCAGCCGGCAGGAGCACGGGCTCAAGACGTCGTAGGTCTTGGGGCCGACTTTTTGGCTGAAGGTCTCCTCGCGCGAGCCGTAGACATAGCCGCGCCCTTCGCAGCGAGGGCACTGGGCGATGCACGTGCAGGGCACCGCCGCCGCGTGCTCGCCACGGCGCTCGTAGAGGTACATGCGTCCGTGGCACTGGGTGCAGCTCTTGGACGAGGGTTGCCTGGCTTCCACGACAAAGCTCCTTCACCAAAAAGGCGGCAACGACAGCCGCCGCCTCACCACCGCCGCGCGGTGGAAGCGCCGGGACAGCACCTTCGCCCGGGCCGAGAGGGAAGCGCCGTTTTGCGCCAGCGCCGCCGCCTCGCGCAAGAGGACCAGCCGTTCAGCGAAGGGCAGCGCCCGCAAAAGCCCCAGGTAGACGAGCTCTTCTTGGCGCGATGAGCGCTCGAGGTCGGCGGGCGGTTCTGCCAGGGGCCCTGCCAAGAGTCGCGCGATGCCGGAGGCCACCTGGGGCTTTTCCCGCGAAAGTTTCTTCAGCACCGCTGTGAGCTTCTTGTGCCGCCTCAGGTGCGTGGGCACGTCGACGGCGGCGAGCTCGCCCTCCTTGCCCACGGTGGCGCCCAGGTGCTTCTTGATTTCCGCTTCCACCTGACGCTTGCAGGCGCGCAAAGAACGCAAGGTTTCACCCGGTCGAGCGTCCCACAGCGCGCCCTCCGCCGCTTTGCGGATGCCGCGCGCCACCACCTCGAAGGGCACCTGTAAGAGCGCCCACCGCTCGAGGAGCTCGACGTCCAGCGCGCTGAGCATCACTCCAAAGCCGCGGTAGGCGAGGAAGCAGTCCTGCACGCGCTCCTCGAACGTCGCACTGGAGGGAAGCAGGCTCACGGCGCTTTCCTTCCATACCACGCGCTGGCGACGGCGCATCGTGCCGGTTGACCTGCCGAGGTTTTGCGCACATGATCGAGCCCTTCTTCAAAGGGAATTCCCGAGGAGTGCCGCCTACTTGCTCCCAAAAGCGAGAGGGAAAGGCCTCGACAGGTAAACCATGCGCCGACTCTTCCTCATCGCCACGTTGGTCGCTTCCGTTCATTCCTTCGCCCAGCGCAAGGAGGTCAAAGAGACCGAGCTGAAGAAGGAGAGCTCGGCCGCCCCGGACAAATCGCTCGCCGGCGACCTCACCCGCAAGAAAGAGGACAAGGGCCAGGCCGCGCCCGCGCTGCAGTACGACCAGTTCCGCCTCGGAGTCGAGGTGCAAGTGGCGAGCAAGCGCGCCCAGCAGATCGAGGATCTGCAGAAGATCATCTCCCTCGTCGACGAGAGCACCCCCGACGGCAAGAAGGAGATGCCCAAGCTGCGCTTTCGCTTGGGCGAGCTGTTCTGGGAGGAATCGAAGTACCTCTTCTTCGAAGCCAACCGCAAAGACGACGATCTCATCCGGGCGATGAACGCCAAGGACAAGGCGGGGCAGGAGCGCGCCAAGGCGGAAAAGGAAGACCTGATCGCCAAGAGCAAGGCGTACGCGAAGAAGGCCACCGCGGAGTACTCGGAGATCGTCCAGAAGTTTCGCAACTTCGAACGCACCGACGAGGTGCTCTACTTCTTGGGCCACAACCTGATGGAGATGGGCGATGAGCGCAAGGCGCTGGTCGCTTTCCGCCGGCTCATCGAGAAATTCCCCAAGAGCAAGTTCATTCCTGACGCACACCTGGCTTTCGGCGAGTACTACTTCAACACCTCGAAGGGAAAGCGGGAGATGCTCGAGAAGGCCCTCGAGTCGTACAAGAAGGCCGCCGACTTCCCCGACAACCAAGTCTACGGCTTCGCCCTCTACAAACAGGGCTGGTGCCACTTCAACCTCGCCGACTACCCGCAGGCGATGGACAAGTTCAAAGCGGTGATTCTCTATGGCGAGCTGGACAAGGCGGGTGCCGAAGGGAACAAGAAGGGGCTGATCAAGGAAGCGCGCAACGACTTCGTGCGCTCCTTTGGCCGCGGCGGAGGCTCGCCCACCGAGGCCCGCGCCGAGTTCGCCCGCATCGCCAAAGAGCCCGAAGACCGCTTCATCATGATGAAGCAGCTGGCCAACCTCTATTACGAAGATGGCAAGGACAAAGAGGCGGCCCTTTCCTTCAACATGCTGATCAAGGAAAAGCCTCTCTCCCCCGAGGCTCCCGGCTTTCAAGGGAAGATCGTCGACTGCGTGCTGCGGGCGGGGAACAAGAAGATGACCGTCGACCAGGTGCGCCGCCTGGTGAAGGTGATGGACGACGTCCTCAAGAACAACAAGACGCTCGACGAGAAGGCGAAGAAGGCGCTGGAGGAGGCGCGCGAGCTGTCCGAGCGCACCATCTCCAACCTGGCGGTGAACTGGCACAACGAGGCGAAGAAGACCCGCGACGACGAGACCTTCGGCTTCGCCAACGAGGTGTACGCCGACTACCTCACTCTCTTCCCCGAGAACAAGAAAGCCTACGACTTGCGCTTCTTCTGGGCGGAGCTGCTCAACGACAACTTGAGCAAGTACGAGAAGGCCGCCGAGGAGTACACCAAGGTCTTCGCCCACGACATCAAACGCTTCGAGCAAGAGCAAAAGGGCGAGAAGGACGAAGAGGGCAGGCCGGTCAAGCCCGGGAAGTGGATGGTGAACGCCGCCTACAACTCCATTCTCGCGTGGGACCAGGTGGTGAAGGAGGCCGAGTCGAGCGGCAAAGAAAAGCCGCCGGTGGTCTCCGACCCCAACAAGAAGCTGGAGATGGCGCCCAAGCGCAAAGAGCTGCTCGAGGCCTGCGAGCGCTACGTGAAGTACGTGCCTAACGGGGAGAAGAAGATCGAGATCTCCTTCAAGGCGGCGAAGATCTACTACGACCACAACCACCTGGACGAGGCGGTGGGCCGCTTCGCCGACATCGCTCTCAACCACTCCGACTACAAGTTCGAGAACGGCGACAAGGCGGGGGAGGTCGCCGCCAACCTGGTGCTCGACTCCTACAACCTGCTCTCCGACTGGGCGAAGGTGAACGAGTGGGCGCGCAAGTTCTACGCCAGCGAGAAGCTCGCCACCGGAAAGTTCCGCGAGGATCTCAAGAAGATCATCGTGGAGTCGGCCTTCAAGCTGGTGAACCAGCTCGAGGCGAAGCAGCAGTACGCCAAGGCCGCCGAGGCCTACCTGGGCTTCGTCGCCGAGTTCCCCAAGGAGGAGCTCGCCGACCAGGCGCTCTTCAACGCGGCGATCGACTTCTTCAACGCCAAGCAGCTCGACCGAGCGATCGAGACGCGCAAGCGTTTGATCAAGGGCTACCCGCGCTCGAAGTTCGTGCCCCAGACCCTCTACGCGCTGTGCGAGGGCCATGAGGCGATCGCCGACTTCGAAGCTGCCGCCGACTGCTACGAGGACTACGCGGCGGCGTACGAGAAGAGCCAGGGCGGCAAGAGCGCGCCCAAGGCGAAGAGGGGGAAGAAGGGCAAAGCGGCGCCCGAGCCCAAGGCAGGCGACCAACAGGTGTGGGAGGAGGCCAAGGCCCAGGTGGCGGTCTTCAACGCCGGTGTCTTCCGCGACGGGTTGGGACAGTACAAGGCAGCGCTACGGAACCGCGAGCGCTACCTCGAGCTGTGGCCCACCGCCAAGGACGCGGAGGCGGTGTTCCTCTCCATCGTCGATCTGCACGAGAAGTACGGTGTGTACGGCAAGGCGCTCAAGCAGCTCGAGGACTACGAAAAAAAATACGGCGTCAAAGACGCCAACAAGATGCTCACCTCCGAGGGGCGCATGGCCACCATCTACGAAGAGAAGATGAAATCGGCCAAGAATGCCCAGCGCCTCTACGACCGCATCTGGAGCTACTACGAGAAGCTCCCCAAGCGGCAAAAGGACAAGCTGGAGATCACCGCCCTCGACCCGGTGGCCCGCTCCCACTTCCTCTCCAATGAAGCGGAGTTCAAGAAGTACACCGCGATTCGCCTCAAGTGGACCAAGCTCACCAACGTCGCCGAGTTCAAGAACAGCGTGAAGGAGAAGGCCAAGGCCCTCGAGGGCATTCAGAAGCTCTACACCGCCACGGTGGGCCTCAAGAGCGCCGACCCGGCGATCTGCGCGCTGCACAAGATCGGCTTGGCGTACGACCACTTCGCCCACGCGTTGCTCAACCCTCCCGTGCCCAAGGGCATGCCCGAGGAGCTGCTCTTCGAGTTCAAGGCGCAGCTCGACCAGCAGGCCGCTCCGGTGAAGGACAAGGCGGCCGAAGCCTTCGCCGCCGCGGTCGCCAAGAGCCAGGAGCTGGACATCTTCAACGTCTGCACCACCAAAGCGCTCGACATGCTGCGCGACAAGTACCGCCCCGAGCAGTTTCCCCCCATGCGGGAGGACGTGCTCGAGCTCAAAGTCGACTTGAAGGAGCAGTCGATCGGCGGCGACTTGCTCACCTCGATTCAGCCCATCCCCATCGTCTCCACCGAGCGCGCCGCCGCGCTGCAACAGAAGGCGAAGACGGTCGCGCAGGACTTGGGCGACCTGCCGCCGCCTCCCGAAAAAGAGACCGAGGTCGCTCCAGTGAGGACGGTGGCACCTGCCCCCAAAGACGAGGAGCCCTCCGATGAGCCGCTCTAGAGAGGACATCATGAGACACGCGCCGCGCTCTTTGCTCGTCCTCGTGCTCGCCCTGGCCGGCTGCAAGACCACCCAGTCCGCCGGCGATGTGCAGCTCTCCGGCCCCAAGGTGAAGGAGTCGGCCCAAGGCTCCGAAAAGGCCGAGGTGCAAATCTCCACCAAGGCCAAGCTCCTCTTCGAGGACGCGCTCAAGGCCTTGGAGGAGCAGAAGAAGAAGGGAGCCCTCGACTACGCCGGTCTGGAGCGGAGGTTCCAGGCGGCCGCCGACGCCGACCCTCGCTTCGCCGAGCCGGTCTACAACCTGGGTGTGCTCGCCGAGCGCCAGGGCAAGAGCCAGCAGGCCTTCGCCCACTACAAAGAGGCGCTGCGCAAAAAGCCCACCTTACGCCAGGCGGCGGAGAACATGGCGGTCATCCTCCAGAACGCGGGCAAGGAAGAGGAGGCGGTGCAGGTCTACAAGGACATTCTGGAGAACTTTCCCGACGATGCGAGCGGCCGCGCCCGGCTGGCGGAAATCTACCGCCGCCGCAAAGACAACGCCCGCGCGCTCGAGCTTGCCCGCGAGGCGCTCTTCCGCGAGCCCAAGACGCTCACCGCCTACAAAGTGATGATGCGTGTCTACTACGAGCAAAAGCAGCTCTCGATGGCCAAGCTGGTGGCCTTGCGCGCGCTCAAGCTCGACGAGAACGACGCCGAGCTGTACCACACCCTGGGCCTCATCCTCCTCGCCGAGAAGGAGCCCGCCAAGGCGCGCGTGCAGTTCAAGAAGGCGGTGGCCGTCCGCGCCGATTTCTTGCCCGCGCACCTCGAGCTGGCCAAAATGGCGCTCGCTCAGGAGGACTACGGCGGCGCCGAGGAGAGCATTCGTTCGCTCTTGCGTGCCAACGGGAGCTCCGCCGAGCTGCACCTGAACTTGGGAGTGGCCTACAAGGGCCAAGGCCAGCTGGACAAGGCGCTGGCCGAGTATGACGCCGCCCATAAGCTCAACTCCAACCTCCCGGCCATCTACTTGAATCGCGGCATCGTCATCTTGGCCAAGGGTGACCCGCACAAGGCGATCGAGTATTTCGACCAGTACCTCCAGATGCACGGCGGCCGGGTCGAAACCGATCACTCCGTCTTCGCGCTCAAGAAGGAAGCGGAAGGCATTCTCCAGCAGCGCGAGGAGGAGAAGCGCGCACTCGAAGAAGCGAAGAAGATGGAGGAGGAGATGAAGCGCCAGCAGGAGGCGCTCGAGGCGGAGGAGAAGAAGAAGAAGGAAGCGGAGCTCAAGAAGGCGCAAGAGGACGCGAAGAAGGGCGTGGCCGCCGAGGCGCTCAAGGGCGCCGACGTGGGCGGCGCTGACCTCCAGAAGTGCCTGGAGGGCGCCAAGTCCGCCGCCGAGAAGAAGGAGTGCGAGAAAATCGCTTCCCCGCCGGCCAAACCGGAGCCGGCGCCCAAGCCCAAGGTGGAGCCTCCCAAACCGGCTCCGCCCACCGCCCGGAGCGATGAGCCGTCAGAGGAACCCTCGCTGTAGGAGGAGGTGGGGCGCCCTGCCACCTCTTCGTTCTAGGTGTGAGAATTTCCTCACCGCGGGCTTGGCGCCATTCTTCCGGGTGCTAGCATCGCCCACGTCGAAGGGGAGAAGGAGCAGGCGGTCATGAGGAAGCTTTTTTTGGCAGGCGTCTTGACGCTTTCGGCGGCGGCCTGGGCCCAGGACAAGGGCGAAGAGAACGTTCGGTACAACAAGGTGCAGAACATCAACTTCGAAGACGACACCATCGAGGGCGACCTCACCAAGCCCGACGGTGAGTACGTCGAAGCGCGCAAGAAGGTGAAGCATTCGAACCTCATTCGCGTTCGCGAGGAGTTCAAGGACAAGGTGATGCAGTCGGTCGGGGAGTTGTAGCGCCGGCCGAGAGGGGGGCGGCCGGAACCTGGTGTCGGGTCCGGTGTCATTAGGCAGCAGCCAGCGCATCTTTTTCAGGAGGCTCTCGTGGCCGTCCCACTCACGTTGAAGGTCTTCAAGGGCGACGAGCTCATCGCCACCAAGGAATACGACCGGGACATCATCAAGATCGGCCGACTCTCCTCGGCGCACCTGTGTCTCGACGACGAGAAGGTGTCGCGTATCCACTCGGTGATCGAAGTTGCCGCCGACGGCACCCTGTCGATCATCGACATGGGGAGCGTCGAGGGCACCTATCTCAACGGCAAGCGCATCAACAAAGGCAGCATCGCCTTCGGTGACGAAATCAAGGTGGGCAACACCACCATCAAAATCGAGAGCGGGGCGGCGGCCGAGAACCTTTCTGCGGCGGCGAGCGACTCCTACCATGACGCCCCGACCACGATCGTCGTGAGCCCGGAGCAATCGCCCAACTCGACGGCGTCATTGCAGCAGGCCGCCAATGTCGTCACCCCGCTGGTTCCGCCTCCGGGTGTGGTGGCGCCCGCGCCGGACGCGAGCTCGTCGGTGGCCACCGAGAAAAACGTGGTGGCCCCGGTGCGAGACGAGCAGACGGGAGAGAAAGTTCGCGGGCGGCCTCGGCGGCGCAAGGGCAGCGGCCCCTTGGGCTTGGAGCTGCGCTTTCTGTGGGGCGACCAGATGGTGGGCGAGTACTTCATCGCTCCCCATGCGCCCAAGGGGCGGGCCTTCACCGTGGGCACCGCCGCGGGTGTGAACTTCATCATGGGCGACGCCAAGCTCGGCGGTCCGCGCTTCGAGGTGGTGCGCTTCGACGGGCAGAGCTTCACCTTGCGCTTCACCAAGAAGATGAAGGGAGAGCTGCACCGCAAAATGGGCGACGAGGTGCTGACACTGGAAGAGGCGCGAGAGAAGCGCGTCGCCTCCTCCGACGGCGACGCCTACGCCATCAGCCTGCAGAACGACGACTTCGCCCACGTCGATTTGGGCGGCGTCACCCTCGAGGTGTTTTTCCAGCCGGTGCCCAAGCCGGTGCTGGTGCCCTTCGGAGAGAGCGTGGACTTCACCGCGCTCAACATCTTCCTGGTGATGTTCTTCTTGGGGGCGCTGTTCGTCATCACCGCGATGAACCGCGAGCTCGAGGGCGACGAGTACGCCGACGAGCTGTCGGCGACCCAGGCGCGTATCGCCAAGCTGATCATCAAGCCCCCGGAGATTCAGAAGAACCCCTTTCTGGAGAAGCTCAACAAGCAGAAGCAGGACCAGGGAGAGATGGCCGCCAAGCACCGCGGCGACGAAGGCCAGATGGGCAAGAAGGACGCGCCCAAGCGCTCGGCGCACGCGGCGCCCAAGGGAGACCCGAACAACAAAGATCAGGCACGCATGCTGGCGCAGAAGATTTTCGGCTCGGGGGGCGGCGGCATCTCCACAATCTTCGGGCACAACGGTCTGGGCGGTGAGCTCAAGAGCGCGATGGGCAACATGTTCGGCGCGGCGCCGGGTGACGCTCACGGCTTCGGGGGCCTGGGCCTGCGCGGCTCGGGCTCGGGCGGCGGCGGAGTGGGTGACACCATCGGCATCGGCGGTATCGGCACCAAGGGTCGCGGAGGCGGCACCGGCAGCTACGGCTCCGGGGTAGGCGTCTTGGGCGGCAAGAAGGGCGTGGACATCGGCATCACTTCGGCCGAACCGATGGTGATGGGCTCGTTGGACAAGGAGCTCATCCGCCAGGTGATTCGCCGCAACATCGGCCAAATTCGTTTCTGCTACGAGAGCCAGCTGACCCGGTACCCCAAGCTCTCGGGCAAGGTGGCGGTGAAGTTCGTCATCTCCGGCAACGGCTCGGTGGCCTC
>JBMORE010000133.1:61549-86069 GCA_049322255.1 Myxococcota bacterium
GTCCTCTCCTTCACTCGAAGAATGCAGGGTGAGCTCTGCCGTGGGGGCGAGGTGCTGACGCTGGCCGAGGTCATCGCCCGTCAGCTCGCCGAGGAGGAAGAGGAGGGTGTGTGGGTGCTGCCGCTGCTCCCAGGAGACGTAGCCCGCGTCGAGGTGGGCGGGCTTTCTGCCGAGGCGTTTTTCCACCGCGCGCCGGTGCGAGCGTCCGTCGACTGGATGGAGCGCATCGACTACACGGGGATGAACGCTTTACTCCTCGTTTTCTTTTTCGCTGCGCTGTTCGTCATCTCGGCGGTCAACCGCGCCGAGGCCGCCGGTGGGTGGGGCGATGACGGGGAGCGCCTCGGTGTGGTGGTGAAGAAGCTCCAGGTGCGTTTGGCGCAACCGGCTCAGGGCGACTCCCCCGCGCCCCGGAGGCGCTCCACCCCGCTGGAAAGGCGCAAGCCAGGACGTGCGCACCCGGGCGCGGTGGGGCGGGCAGGCAGGGAAAATGCCCCGGACCAAGAGCGGCGGCTGGCGAACCGGGGCACCAGGTTGCTCGAGGGCCTCTTCGGCGGCGGAGTGGTGAACGCGGTGGTGTCCGGAAATGGGCTGGGGACCGATCTTCTCGAAGCCGTGGGCCGTCTGACCGGAAACGTGGTGGGAGATTCGGCGGGAACCGGGGGGGTGGGAATGGGAGGAACGGGCGTTGGGGGAGGTGGGCTCGACCCCGTCGGTATCGGGAGCCTTCCTCTCCCTGGTCGCGGCTCCGGATACGGAAGAGGCGAGGTGCCGCTGCGGAAGGAGAAGGGCCCCAGGCCGTCCATCGATTCCGGCCCGGTCTACTCCTGCGGGGGTGGTGGTGAAGGCTGTCTCGACAAGGAGCTGGTGCGCCAGGTCATTCGCCGCAACGTGGGTCAGATTCGCTACTGCTACGAGGCGCAGCTCAACCAAAAGCCCGAGCTTTCGGGCAAGGTGGCGGTGCGCTTCGTCATCTCCGCACAAGGAGTGGTCAGCCAGGCGGAGATCGCCGAGTCGTCGGCCGACCATGCGGGGCTCGAGGCCTGTGTCACCTCGCGGGTGAAAAGCTGGCGGTTTCCCAAACCGCGCGCGAACGGGCAGGTGGTGGTGACCTACCCCTTCCTCTTCCGCCAAGCCCCTCTCCCCGTGGGGGAGGCAGGGTGAGGGAACCGTACCCCTCACCCCTACCCTCTCCCAGAGGAAGAGGGAGTTGGGGTAGGTTCACGATTCATGACACGCACCTCGGTTCTTCTGTCGCTGGCGCTGTGGGGTCCGGGCACTGCGATGGCGCAGGGCTCGACCGCCCAGACCCAGGACAAGCCCGTCGAGACCTTCAATGAGATTGAGCGAGGGTTCTACCTGGGGGTGACCGCGGGCCCCTGGTTCGTGTTGAACCCTCCCGCCGGCCCCGGCTCGAGCTCTCCTTTCTCGCCCGGGCAGATGGCTCAGGTCGAGGCGGGCCTGGACATCGGCGAGCGCCTCTCGTTCGCCCTCTTCCTCATGGGCTCGGCCAACCGCGCCGGCTCGGAGTACACCGGCAAGTCGAACGGCCTGGCGTCGGGAGACTTCTCGGCAATCGCTCCCGGAGCGGTGGTGCGCGCCAACCTCGTCGGCTTCAACGACGCGCAAGACGTCAAGCGCACCTGGGTCTACCTGCGTGCCGGAGCCGGCTACATGATGTTCTCTCCCAAACCGCTCTTGCTCGACCCCGAGCTGCTCGTCTTCGGCGGCTCGGGGGTGGAGTACTACACGCGGCTACGTCACTTCTCGGTCGGCCTGGAGGTGAGCGGAGCATTCCTCCTGCCTTCGGCCACCGTCGGCTTTGCCGTCACGCCAAGCTTGCGTTACGCGTTCTAAGTCCGGTAGCTAGCCACCCTAAAAAAGAGGTTACTTTCGGTGGCGAACGAGCAAAGCAAGGGACCGGGCCGTGGGCCCGGCGGTGGAAAGGGCCGTCCCCCTCGGGGCGGCGAGCGCGAAAAACGGCGCGGTAAGGGCCGGGGCGAGCGGGGCGGGCGGGGACGCGACGAGCGACGCGAGGGCCCAGGTGCCGCTTCCTTCCGCGTCGTCACCGAGCTTTCCACGCTGGAGAAGGCGCTCACCAAAAACGACCTTGCCGCCCAGAAAGCACCGCTGGAGTCGATTCTCAAGGCGCTCAAGCCGTTGCGCCTTCAGTCGATCGAAAACCTCGACCTCAACACCCGTGGCCGGCTCATCACCAGCCTTTCCCGCGTCAGCCGCCAGCCCAAACCGCCCGGCTTCGACGAAGCCATCGCGGCAGAGTCGAAGCCCGAGGGCGTCAAAGTGGAGGCCGGGCCCTCCGAAGCGCCGCCGGTAGATGCGGCTCCAGCCGGAGAAAGGCCCTCCGAGGAGGCAGCTGCGCCCGGCGCCACGCCGGTACCGACAGAGGCTCGAGCGGAGGAGACGCCAGCCGAAGAGGCGGCGGCTGCGCCCATTTCGGAGCCGGCGCAGGCTCCGGCAGAAGAAAAGCCGGTGCAAGAGGTGGCTTCGCCCACGTCGACGTCGGCGAAGCCCCCCATCGACGAGAAAATCACCGCCTACCAGGACGTGATGTGGCTGGTGGGCGCCATCTGGCGCGCCGTCGGTGAGGAGCAGCGCGCGGCGCTGGCTTTTGCCTCCAGCGGGCGCAAGGCCGATCGCGCCGAGGCGGTGAAAGTCCTCCACCAAGTGGGCGACTGGCGCGAGGAAGCACGCGTTCTCGCCGAGCAGGGCCGGACGCGCGACGCCGCCCGCATTCATGAACGGCAAAAGTCCTTCGCCGAGGCGGCCCGGCTGTTCGAGCTGGGCAAGGACTTCAAGGGAGCGCTGCGTGCCGCCCTGGCGGGAAAGGACACCGACGCCGCCCGCAGGCTCTTGACGCAGCTGTCCCCCGAGGAGTCGCGGCCCCTTCTGGAGAAGGCCGGCGCTTGGGAGCTGCTCATGGAGCGCTACATCGAAGCCAAGGACTTCGACAACGTGGCCAAGCTCTACGAGCGGGCACACCAGTTCGACCAGGCTGCCCTCGCCTGGGAGCACGCCGGAAAATACTCCAGCGCCCGCAAGGCCTACGAGCGTGCCAAGGACCATGCCTCCGCCGCCCGGGTGCGCGAGCTCGAGGTGAGAAAGCTCATCGAGCGTGGAGATCGGCTCGGCGCCGCGGTGCTCCAGGTGGCAGCGAACGACCGTGCCGGCGCGGTGGCCACCCTTTCGGCGCTGCCCGGCCACAAGGCCTTTCGCTTCATGCAGAAGGCCCGGCTCGACCAAGAGGCTCTCGCCTTCGCGCGCAAGGAAATCGCCAAGGCCCAGAGCGAGAACCAGCCGGGCGAGATGGCGCGCTGGCTCGAGCTGGTCGGCGAGGCCTCCGCCGCCGCCGAAGCCTGGGAGAAGGCCGACCGCAAGGACAAGGCGATGGCGATGTACGAGACCGCCGGCAACTGGCAACGCGCCGGCGAGCTTGCCGAAGCCATCGGTCAGCTGGACAAAGCGGTCGCCCTCTTCCACCGCGCGGGCGACAAGACCAACGCCGAACGCGTGGCTGCGCTGCCCAGACCCGCACCAGCGGCCGAGCCCGCTGCGGCGCCGGAGCAAGACGGGGAGCCGGCCGAGGCATAGCGACGGAAGCGCCAGTGTTTTAGCGGGTTTAACCCGCACACGGCCATTGCCGATGCCTCGATGGGTGGTAGAGTTCGGCCCTCTTCCCCATGGCATCGAACGAGACTCGCGCGCAACGAGGGCCGGAAGACAAACCGTTCGTCGAGATGGAGGCGTCGCTCGAGAAATCCGGGCGCGTGGAGGAGCTGATTCGCCTTTACGAGTCACGCTCCCACGAGGTGCCTTCGGCCGACGAAGCCGCGCACCTGCTCAGCCTGGCCGGAGAGCTGGCGCGCGACCGCCTCAAAAACCACGCGCGCGCCGAAGAGCTCTACCGCCGCGCCCTGGGCGCCCAGCCCGCTTCGCGCGAGGCGCTCGACGGCTTACGTGCGCTCTACGAGCAGCGGCAAGATTTCGCGGCGCTGGCGGAAGTGCTCGAGCGCCTCGCCAGCCTCATCGGGGGGGCGATGGCCGCCTCCTTGTACCTGAAGGCCGCCGACCTCCACGAGCAGAAGCTCTCCCGTCGCGATCGCGCGGTGCTCTGCTGCCAGCGGGCTTCGCGCGCCGAGCCCAAGGAGCGCCTCTCCTTCCGCCGTGCCCGGGTGCTCTTCCTCGCCGAGGGGCGCACCCGGCCAGCCTTCGATTCGCTCGAGCGCGAACGCGCTGCCCTGGGCGACCGCGAGATGGCCGAGGAGTACATCGCCTTCGCCGAGCAGCTGCAAGACGACCCCACCGAGCAGGGCGTGGCGCTTCAAGCGCTGGACATCGCTCTCAAGCTCGACCCCAAAAACCCCCGCGCGGAAAAAGCGCAGAAGGCCATCGGCAAGCTGGAGCACGAGTGGCGCAGCCGGGTGCGGGACCTGCGCGCCGCGTCGCTGGAAGAACGCGATCGCAAGACGGCCGCGCGGCTGTCCTTGCTCGTGGCGAAGCTGAACGCCTGGTACGACAGCGAGGCGAAGGGAAAGGTCAAGGAGGCGCTCGATCGCTGCTTTCTCTTGTGGCCGGCGATGCCCGACGCGCTCACCTTCGTCGAAAAGCTCGCCGAGAAGGAGGGCGACTTCACCTCCGCGGCCAAGCAGCTGGAGAAGATGGCCGCGGCGGCGAAGGACAAGCCCGCCCAGGTCGACCTGTGGCTGCGGTTGGGCACGCTCGAGCTTTCCCGGCTGAACCCGCCCGACCGCGCCGCGGCGCTGGCGGCCTTCGAAAAGGCGACCAAGCTCGACCCCTCTCGGGCGGATGCGGCGAGCCTCGCCGCCGAGCTCTTCATCGAGGAAAGCCGCGGGAAGGACGCGGTGGCGGTGCTCGAGGCGCACCTGGCCACCGTCAAAGACCAGCACACCCGCGTCGGGTTGCACTTGCGCCTGGCCGACTTGTGCCAACTTCACCTCAAAGACGAGGCGGGGGCGCGCGCACATTTGGAATCCGCGCTGAAGCTCGAGCCGGCCAACGCACAGGCTGCCTTCCGGCTGGCGCGCATCTTCGCCGACGCGGGCGAGCTGGCCCACCTGTGGCCGCTGATGGAGCTGGCGGTCACCGCCCCCCGCCCGGTGAGCGAGCGCGTCGCCTTCTGCGAGAACGTGGCCATGCTCTTCGACGAGGCGGAAGAGGCGGGCAAGGCTTTCGAGGCGCTCGCGCTGGCGTTGGTGCTCGAGCCGGAGCGGCCGATGCTCCTGTCGTCCACGCTGGAGAGCGCCAAGAAGGCTTCGGCCGAGCAGGCGCTGGCGGTCACCTTGCGCCGCGCGGCCCTGGTCGCCTCGCCGGAGGCGGCCACCGCGCTGTGGCGCTCGCTGGCGCAGCTTTGCGAATCGCCGCTCTCACGCCCCGACGAGGCGGAAGGAGCTTGGCTGGAGGTGCTCAAGCACGCCCCCGGTGACCCCGCCGCCACCGAGGCCCTGGCCGCGCTCAAGCGCTCCACCGCCGACGGTGAGCCGACCGAACCCCGCGCCAAGCTTTTGGCCGAGGCGAAGAAGCTCGAGGCCTCTGCCGCCGACCCCGCTGCCGCCGCCGCGGTGTACCGCCAACTTTTGACGCTGCAGCCCGACGACGTCCCCACTCTCAAGCGTCTGGGGTCCGCGGCCGCGGCCCTCTCTCAGTGGGAGGAGGTCGCCACCGTCGCCGAGCGGCTGATGGCGCTCGCCGAGACCTTGCCCGAGCGCCAGGAGTGGCGCTGCCGGCTGGCGCAGCTGTATGCCGAGCGGCTGGCGCGCAAGGAAGAGGCCGCGCGGCTGTATTTGAACCTGCTGGCTGAAGGCATCGCCAGCGCGGCGGTGGTGGGGGGGCTCGAACGGCTTGCCTCCGAAGGGGTACGCCAGGGCGACATCTCCAAGGCGCTCGCGCCTCACTACGCCAAGGGCGGTGATTACCAGCGGCAGGTGGCTTCGCTCTTGGTGCAGCTTTCCACCGTGCAGGGCAAGGAAGAGCAAAAGGGCTTGCTCTCGCTTTTGGCCGACACCAGCGAGAAGCACCTGTTGGACAGCCGCGGGGCGTTCGACTTTCGCCTGCGCGGGCTCACCGTCGACCCTGCCGACTCCGCCTTCCGTGCCGAGGCGGTACGGCTGGCGCGCTTCCTCTCTGCCCACGCCGAGCTGGGCCGGTTCCTGCTCGAGTTGGGCGGCAAGGTCGCCGACGCTGGCTTGGCCGCTTCCCTGATGCAGGAAGCCGCCGAGCTGGCCGAAGAAGGTGGGGCGATCGACGACGCCGCCACGGCCCTCAAGGCGGCTTTGGACAAGAGCGCCGATCACCCCGAGATTCTCGCCCGGCTGGTACAGCTGTACTTGAGGGCCCACCGCTTCGCCGACTGCGACCAGGTGTTGCGCCGGCGCATCCTCGTCGCCGAGACGGAGGAGAAGCCCTCGCTCTACCTGCAGCTTGCCGAGGTGAACGCGGAGCTTTCCCGCCCGCGGGAAGCGGCGCAGGCGATTTTGGAGGCGATCAAGGCCGGTGCCGACGAAGAGGAAAACCTGCCGCGGCTTTCGCAGCTGCTCGAGCAGGGTGGCCGGCTGGGTGAGCTGTCGGACGTCCTGGGCCGGATGATCGAGCTGGCCGAACAAAAGGGCGACAAGGACCGCGCGGGAAACCTCTCTTTGCGCCGCGCGCAGCTTCTGGAGGCTTCGCTGGGCGACAAGGCCGAGGCGGTGCGCAAGTACTCGGAGGTACTGGCGCAGCGGCCCTCCGACCCCGATGCCCTCGCTGCGCTGGAGCACTTGCTCACCGACCCGGTCTGCCGCGAGGAGGCGGCGCGCGGGCTGGTTCCGGCGTACGAGGCGGTGAAGGAGCACCGCAAGCTGGTGGCGGCGCTGGGGATCATCGCCGACGCCGCGCAGGACTCCCTGGAGAAAGTCCTCGCGCTCAAGCAAGCGGCGTACATCCACACCCACCACCTGCGTCAGCCCGACCAGGCGTTCGCCGCTTTGGCCAGCGCGCTGCGCCTGTCGCCCGGGGACGAGGGTGTTCGCCACGCCGCCCGGGCCGCCGCCGAAGACGCCGACGCTGTCGACCTCTACGCCGAGGTGGTGAGCGAGCTCGTCGATGGGGAAGCCGCTGCTTCGGCCATCGCCCTGCACAAGGAGCTGGCCGAGGTCTACGAGAAGAAGCTGAGCAACCGGCCGGCGGCGGTGGAGCAGCTGCGCCGGGTGCTGGGCATCGAGCCGAAGAACGCCGAGGCCCTCAAGGCCCTGGCCCGACTGCACCGCGCCGACGAGCAGTGGGCGGCGCTCGCCGACGTGTTGGAGACGTTGGCCGCCGTCACCGCCGACCCGGGTGAGAAGATTGCCCTGTGGCGCGAGGTGGCCACCTTGGCCGATCAACGCCTGGAGGATGTCGAGCGTGCGGCGGCGGCCTTCCGGCAGATCGCCGCCTACGACGTGCTCGACCGCGAGGCGGCCTGTGCGCTCGATCGGCTCTACTCCGCGCTCGACAAGCCCAAGGAGCTCGCCTTCGCTCTCGAGCTGCGGCGCAACCAGGAAGGGCAGAGCCCCCAAGGGCGGGAGCTGGCCTTCCGCTTGGCCCAGCTTCGCCACGACAAGCTCGACGATCAGCCGGGGGCGCTCCAGCTCTACCGGCAGATTCTGGGGGAGGACCCCGCCCACCAAGGCACCCGCGACACGCTGGAGGTGTGGGCCCGGCAGGCGGCGGCGGAGAGCGGCGCGGCGATGGAGATTCTCGACCCGGTGCTGGCCCGCTTCGGCGACCACGCCAAGCGCATCGCCTTGCGGGAAGCGCGCATGGAAGCCGCCTCACAGACCGAGCGCGCCCGGCTCCGAAGCGAGATTCGCGCCATCTTCGAGCGCGATCTCGGCCAGCCTCAGGCCGCCTTCATGGCCGCGCTCAAGGCGTTCACCGAGGGCCTCGATCGTGACTCGATTCGGCCCGACCTCGAGCGCCTGGCCCGCGAGACGGGCTCTTTCGAGGACTTGGCGGAGATCTACGAGAGCTGTGCCGGCGAGCTCTTGCCCGGCGACCCCCAGACGGTGCCGCTCTTGCGCAGGGCGGGGGAGATTCGCGAGCAGCTGGGGCAGTTCGACGACGCGGTGCGCGTGTGGAAGGAGCTCCTCGGCGAAGCGCCGCAGGACCGGCAGGCGCTCGACGCGCTCTCGCGGCTGTACGAGCGGAGCCACAACGCCAAGAACCTCTCCGAGGTGTACGCGAAGAAGGCGCAGCTGGCGAGCGACCCCGCCGAGCGGTTGGAGCTGCTCCTCAAAGCCGGGGCGGCGTTCGAAGAGGCGGGGGCGGACGATGCGGCGATCGAAGCCTTCAAGCGCGCCCACGCGATCAAAAAGGGCGAGGAGTCGCTCGTCGCCCTCGACCGTCTGTTCGGCCGCACGAAGCGTTTTTCCGAGCAGGCCGACGTGCTCGATCAACTGACCGAGCTGTCCGCCGACCCCGAGGCCAAGCGCGCCTACGTCTTGCGCCGCGCGCAGCTCTTGGAAAAGGAGGGCCGCGCGGCCGAGGCGATTTCCGCCTACGCGATCGCCCTGGAGCTCTTCGCCCAAGAGCCCACCGCCGTCGCCGGGCTGGAGCGTCTGCTCGCCGTCGACCAGGCCAGGCTCGAGGCGGCCCGCCTGCTCGAACCGCGCTACCGCCAGCAGAACGACCGCAAGAAGCTGGTCGAGGTGCTCGACGTCCGCCTGGGCGCCGCCGACCCCTCCTCGCGCATGCAGCTGCTCACCGAGGTCGCCACCTTGCGCGAGGCGCTGGGGCAAAAAGCGCTCGCCTTCGCCGCAAGGCTACGGGCCTTCGCCGAACAGCCCGAGGACAAGGAGGCCCGCGAGGAGCTGGAGCGCCTGGCGGCCGACACCGGGGCGTTCGAAGAGCTCGCCGCCGCCTACGAAGACCAGCTGGAGCGGGGCGTCACCCCTACGCTGGCGGAGGACCTGTGGCGCCGGCTGGCGGTGGTCTACGGAGATCGGCTCAGCCGCTCCGACCTCGCCGCCCGCGCCTGGGCCGAGGTGCACCAACGAGACCCCAAGAACCTCTTCGTCCTCGACGCGCTGGCGCGCATCTACCGCAAGACCTCGGCCTTCAAAGACTTGGCGGTGGTGATGAAGAAGCAGATCGCCCTCGAGCCCAACCTCGAGGCGCAGGTGAACCTGCTCTTCGAGCTCGCCAACCTCGCCGAGGAAACCCTCTCGGACAAAGCGCTCGCGGCGCAGTGCTACCAGGAGGTCTTGGAGCGCAAGCACGACGACCCCAACGCCATCAAGTTCCTCGGCCGGGTGCTCTTGGAGACGGAACGCTACCCCGAGCTGGCGCAGCTCATCGGCCGCGAGGTGCAGCTGGCGGAGGGGCGGGGCGCCACCGAAGAGGCCTTCGACCTCATGGTGCGCTTGGGCAGGCTCAAGCTGTCCCGCTTGGGCGATGCGCGCGGGGCGCTCACCTTGTTTCAGGAGATTTTGCAAAGGCGCCCCGACCATGCCGGCGCGGTGGGTGCGCTGGAGGAGATGGCCCGTTCGGAGAGCAACTTGCGGGGCGAGGCGGCCACCGCCCTCGAGCCGGTGTTCGCTCACCACGGCGACCACCTCAAGCTGGTGCAGATGCTCGAGTCGCGCGCCTCGGCGGAGACGGTGCCCCAGGAGCGCGCCGCCCTGTGGCGCAAGGTCGCCGAGCTGTACGCCACCACCCTCGCCAACCCGGAGATGGGCTTCGTCAACGCCACCCGCGCGTTGCGCGAGGTGCCCGACGACGAGCGCTCGCTGGCGCTGTGCCTACAGCTGGTGGGCGCCGCCGACGCCTCCGACGAGCTGGCCGAGCTTCTGATGGAAGTCGCCCAGAAGGCTTCGGAGGACAAGGCCCGCGCCGCGCTCTACCGGACGTTGGCGAAGCTGCAGGTGGAGCGAGCCGAGCACGACGAGGCGGTCGAGAGTTGGAAGCGGGTGCTGGAGGTGCTCCCCAGCGATCCCGAGGCGCTCGACGCCATCGGCCGGCTGTTGGGCAAGCAGAACAAGGTGCCCGAGCTCTTGGAAATCCTGCGCCGGCAGCTCTCCACCACCGAAGAGCCCGCGCGCCGCGCGAACCTCTTGTTTCAGATCGGGTCGCTGCAGGACGAGCACCAAAAAGACGCCATGGGGGCGCTGGCCACCTTCCGCCGCCTGCTCGAGCTTCGCCCCGACGACGCGCTGGCGCTTTCGCGCATGGACCAGCTGTGCGAAGAGCTGCAACGCTGGCCGGAGCTGGCCGACGTTCTTGCCAAGCGAATCTCACTCGCAGTCACCGACCCCAGCGTCGAGCTCAAGTTTCGCCTCGCCCAGGTGCGCGAGCTCAAGCTGTTGGACAAGGTGGGCGCGCTCGATCTCTACACCGAGATCCTCGCGCTGCAGCCGCAGCACCCCGGCGCCATCGGCCGCATGGAGGCGATCGCCGCCCGCGAGCCGCAAAACCAGGCCGCCGTCGACGTCTTGATGCGGGCCTACCGCGCCAACGGCGACCTCGCCAAGCTCGCCCAGCTCATCGAGGCGCGGGTGGCGGTGAGCGCCGACGCCTGGGAGCGCAAGACGTTGCTCTCCGAGCTGGCCACCTATCGCGAGACGCAAGAAGAGCCCGAGCTCGCTTACCTCGCGTTGTGGCGCGCGTACAAAGAAGACCCCAACGACGCCGACCTGCGCACCCGCCTTCAGCGCGCCGCCGACGCCGCCAAGGCCTACGACGAGCTGGCGACGGCCTACGAAGAAGAGCTGCCGCGCATCGCCGAGGCCGCCGACGCCGCCGAGGTGTGTCTGACGCTGGGCTACCTCTTCGACCAGAAGCTCTCCGAGCCGGAGAAGGCCGCCGCCTATTACGAGAAGGCCCGCGCGCTCGACCCCGCGGTGTGGAGCCGCGCGCTGCCCGCCCTCGATCGGCTCTACAACGTCATCGACAAGCCGGTGGAGCTGGCCGCGGTGCTCGAGGCGCTCGCCGCGCTCACCAGCGAGCCGCAGGAAAAGGTGGGGCTGCTCTTCCGTCTGGGGCAGCTGGCGGTGGAGCGGCTCGACAGCCCCGACCGCGCCGCCGCCGCGCTGGAGAAGATTCTCGAGCTCGCCCCCGACCATCTGCCCTCGGCGCGCCTGTTGGAGACGCTCTACGAGGCCGCGGGCCACCACGACAAGCTCTACGCCATTCTGGAAACGCAGCGCGACCTGGTCACCGGCCCAGAGAAAGAGCGCATTCTTTCCAAGATGGCGATCGTCTCGGCCGAGGGCCTGTCGGACGTCTCGCACTCCATCGAGCTCTACCGCGAGCTGCTCACCAAGAACCCGCGCAACGAGCAGGCCTTCGCCGCGTTGGACACGCTGCTCGAGCGCGGCGGCCGCTTCGAGGAGCTCAAAGGGCTTTTGGAGACGCGCGTGTCGCACACCATCGACCCGCGCGAGCTGGTGCGGCTCAACGATCGGCTGGGCCGGGTCGTTGGCACCATGCTCGACCGGCCGGAGGAGGCGATCGCCTACTTCAAGGCGGCCCTCGAGCGCGACGCGCGCCACAAGGGGGCCCTGGAGGCGCTCCAGGAGATCTACGAGAAGCTCGACCGCCCCGACGACCTGGTGATCGTCCTGCGCCGCCTGGTACCGCTGCAGGAGGGTGCCGAGGGGGTGAAGGCGATTCGCCTGCGTCTGGCCGAGGTGCTCGCCCAGATGAACCGCCGCGAGGAGGCGCTCGACGCCGCCCGCCGCGCCTTGGAGATCGAGCCGCACAACCTCGCCGACTTGAACCGCGTCTTCGCCGTCTTCGACGAGCTTCGGGCGTACGGCGATGCGGTGCGTGCGCTCGAGCTGCGCGCGCAGGTCGAGCTGGGTCTGGAAGATCGTGAAGCGGCGGTGGCGACGCTCGTTCAGGTGGCCGACGTGTGGCGCGGGGTGGGGAACAAGCCGGAGGGCGCCGGCCCTGCGCTGGAGAAGGTGCTGGAGATCGACCCCGCCAACCGTTCTGCCTATGAGCAGACGACCGCGCTGTACTCTCAGGTCAACGACTGGCGCGCCTACGCACAGGTGGTCGACCGGTACCTGCCCCACCTGGTCACCGACGAGGAAAAGCTGTCTGCCTTACGCGAGCTGGCCCGGGTGCAGGAGCAGAAGCTCGGGCAGAAAGACGTGGCCTTCCTCGCCATCTGCCGCGCGCTTCAGCTCAACCCCTCCGATCACACCATTCGCGAGGAGGTGGAGCGGCTGGCGGAGGACACCGGTTCGCACGAAGAGCTCGCCGCCGTCTACGAGGAGGTCGCCGACGGGCTGCCCCGAGGCCCACTGGCCGAGCGCATCTACCTGGTGCTGGCCAAGGTACACGACGAGAAGCTCGACGACCCGGCCGCCGCCGAAGCGTCGCTGCGCAAGATTCTCGAGTTCGACCCCACCAACGAGCTCGCCCTCGACGCACTGGCAGGCATGTTCAGCCGCCGCGGGCGCGACAAGGAGTACGTGGTCTCGCTGGAGCAGAAGCTCGAGGCCGCAGGGTCGATAGAGAAGCGCAAGGAAATCTTGCGGGAGATCGGCCGGGTCTTCGACGAGCGCCTGGGAGACCCGCGCGAGGCCGCCTCGGCGCTCCTACGCGCGCTCGAGCTCGAGCCCGACTTCCAGACCCTCGACGAGCTGAGCGCGCTCTACCGGCGGCAAAAGGACTTCGCCAACGTCGCCGCCACGCTCTTGCGCGGGCGCGATTTGGCCCCCACCCCCGAGGAGCGCAGCCGCTTCCAGGCCGAAGTGGCGCAGGTCTACGAACGCGATCTGGCGGACGACGAGGCGGCGATCGACGCCTACCGGCAAGCGCTGGAGTTCGACCCCGCCAACAAGGTGGCCCTCGACGCCCTCGAGCAGCTCTACACCAAGCTCGATCGCCCCGCCGAGCTGCTCGCCGTCTACGAGCGGCAGCTCGAGCTGTCGCAAGACTGGCGCGAGCGGGTGAAGGTGCTCTTCAAGAGCGCCTCCATCTGGGAGGACCGCTACCAAAATCTGGGCAACGCCGACGCCTGCATCGAGGGCGTGCTCTCGATGGACCCGCAAAATCTCCAGGCGATCAAGACCCTGGAGCGGCTGCGCCGGGCGCAGGAGCGCTGGGAGGAGCTGATCGGCGTCTTGGGCCGCCACATCGAGCTGCTCACCCAGCCCGCAGAGCAGGCCGAGCTGTTCGTGGAGGTGGGCGACACCTACCACCAGCAGCTCAAACAGGTGGACCGCGCGGTGCAGGCCTATCACCAAGCGCTCGAGCTCAACCCGCGGTGCCGGTTGGCGATTCACGCCTTGGGCACGCTCTACGAGCGCAGCGGCAACTGGCCCTTCGCGTTGGACATGCTGCAGCGCGAGGCGCAGGTGGCCGGCACTACCGCCGACGCGGTCGAGCTGTACCACCGCATGGGGAAGATCAACGAGGACATGCTCCTCGACCCTGGCAGCGCCAAGGCCTGCTACCAGGATGCGCTGAAGATCAACCCGGGGTACCTACCGTGCATTCGCGCCCTCAAGGGCATTTACGAGATCGAGAAGGACTGGGGGGCCTTCGAGCGCGCGCTCGTGCAAGAAGCCGAACAGACCGAGGACCCCGAGGCGAAGAGCCGCGCGATGCTCGAGGTGGCGCGCTACCACGCCGAGTCCAAAGACGACCGCGACGCCGCCACCTCCTGGTACGAAGAGGCCTTGCGGCTGGTGCCCGACTCGTTCGACGCCGCCCGCCCGCTCGCCGACATCTACATCGCCAAGGAGAATTGGGAAGGCGCCGAGAGAATGCTGGACATCGTCGCGGTCAAGATGGCCGAGCGCGCGGTCGACCAGCAGGACGAGCAGCTGGCCAAGGACCTCTGCCGCCAGCTCTACCGGCTGGGCTACGTCGCCGAGAAGCTCTCCAACAAAGACAAGGCGCTCAAGAGCTACGAGAAGTCCTACCAGCTCGACGCCACCTACCTGCCCGCGCTCGAGGGGCTGGGCAACCTCCTGGTGCAGGCCGGCCGCCACGAGGAGGCGCTCAAGGTCTACTCGACCATTCTCATTCACCACCGCGACGACCTCACCGACCTCGAGGTGGTGGAGATCTATTGGCAGCTGGGTGACATTCACCTGGCGCTGCAGCAGCTCGATCGCGCCCAGAACCACTTCGAAAAGGCGCTGGCGATCGACCCCACGCACGAGCCGTCGTTGCGCTCGCTCGTCAAGCTCGCCGACGGCGCTCAGAAGTGGGACCGGGCCGCCGAGTACCGCCAGAGCCTCACCCAGGTGCTCGACGGAGAGGCCAAGTTCGCCGTCTGCCTGGAGCTGGGCCAGCTCGCCCGCGAAAAGCTCGCTGATGCCTACATGGCGATCGACGCCTACCAGGCGGCGCACAAGATCGACCCCGCCTCGCTCGAGGTGATGGACGCGCTCTACGTCCTCTACCGCGAGACCAAACAGGGAGTGAAGGCCGCGGAGGTCCTGGAGAAGATGCTCGCGCAGCCCTCGCTGCAGGCCGACCCGCAGAGGGCCAAGAGAGTCTACTTCGCCCTGGGAGAGATGTGCCGCGACGAGCTCAAGGAGGTCGACCGCGCGGTGGTCGCCTTCAATGCCGCCCTCGACGCCGACTTCCGCTTCATCGAGGCGTTCAGCGCGATCGAGGCGCTGTTGGGCCAGCACAAGCAGTGGAAGGTGCTGGAAGAGAACTACGCCCGCATGGTGCAGCGCCTGCCCAAGACCGAGGAGACGCACACCGCCCGCATGAGCCTGTGGCGCGCGATGGGTGACCTCTACCTACGGGTGATGAAGAACCCCGAAGGGGCCCTGATGGCTTACCAGGTGGTGGCGGCGGGGCTCCCCGACGACTCCTCGGTGCAGGAGGCCTACGCCGAGCTCGCCGCTGCGCACCCAGGCCATGAGGAGAAGGCGATCGCCGCCTATCGCCGCGCGCTGACACAGACCGGAAACCCCGGCAAGGTGGCCTCGGCGCTCGCCGAGCTCGCCGCCCGCCGCAAAGACTACGACTCGGCGTGGCTCGCCGCCCAAGTCTCCAGTGGACTGATCGGGCAGGCTGGGCCCGGAGAGCGCGAGATTCTCACCAAGCTCACTCCCTACGCGAAGAAGAAGGAGGTCGCTTCGCGCGCGCTCACCGACCGGCTGTGGCAGAGCCACCTGTTCCATCCCAAAATCCGCGGGCCGATCTCCGAGCTGATGGCCATCCTCTTCGAGCAGGCGGGGCACCTGTACCATGAGGACTTCGCCAAGTACCAAATCAACCCGCGCAAGCACCTCATCGACGTCGCCTCGGCCCAGGAGTACCAGATCCACCACTTCCGCTACGTGGCCCGCCTGTTGGGCATGGAGCAGGTGGCGCTCTTCTCGCCGTTCTTGGTGGCCACCCGCGAGCGGCTGGCGAAGCGCTCGAGCGAGCCGGCGCCGGAGCCGATGGTGGGCGTCGAGATCTGCCACACGCACCCGGTGGCGCTCAAAGTCGGCGGAAAGTTCTTCTCCGAGACCGGGCAGAAAGAGACCTACTACCTCTTGGGACGCACGATGGCGCTCTTACGCCCCGAGCTGGCGCTCTCCCATCAACTGCCCGCGCAGCGCCTGGAAGCCGTCTTTCAGGCGGCGATCAGCCTCTCGGTGAACACCTTCCGCTTCAGCGCCGACCCGCGCGCCATCGACACCGAGCGGCGGGCGTTGGAGAAGGCCTTGCCCGAGCAGGCGCGGGGCGCGCTCGCCCGCGTCACCCGTGAGTACGTCAAGGCCGCGACTCCCCAGGACTTGCGCAACTACCTCGAGGGCGCCGAGCTCTCCGCGGTGCGCACCGGCCTGTTCGTCGCCGGGGAGATCGAACCGGTGAAGAAGATGGTGCTGGGAGAGAGCGGCGCCGCCTATCGCGTGCAGGCACGCTCGAAAATCCGCGACTTGATGGTCTTTGCCCTCTCCGAAGACCTACATGCCCTCCGGGTGGCGGTGGGCACCCACGTCGAGGTTCAGGTTCGGCGATAGGTTTTGGAACCCGCCCCCGTCGTTCGGCGTCGGAGATCTCCAAATGGAGGGGTCATCTGCTTGACCCCCCCACCTATGACCTCTACGATTTTGATGGTTTGTGTGCCTTTGACCCCCTGTTTCGCCCTCGTGGGGAATGATGCGCTTCGTCTGTGACAGCTGCCGCGCGCAGTACATGATCAGCGACGAGAAGGTCGGCGCCAAGGGCGTCAAGGTTCGCTGCAAGAAGTGCGGGTTCGTCATCCTGGTTCGGCGCGCCGAAGCGGCCATCGCGGCGCCCCCGCCCGACCCCGACGACGGCATGGCGACCCAGGTGATGCAGCTGCCCATCGGGGCGCCGCCCAACTTCGACCCCGACGCCACCAGCCCCAACGTCCACGCTCCCAAGGCGAAAGGCCCCTTGGGCGCGGTGGGCGAGGACGAAATCGGCGCGGTGTTCGACCAGGTGCTCAACTCCGGCACGCACGGGCTCCCGGAAGAGGAAAACGGCGCCGCCAAGCCTGCCCCTTCCACGCTGGACGACGACGACGACGACGACGATCGCCAGAGCACCCGCATTCTCGACCCGGACATGGTGAAGAAGCTCGCCTTGGAGGCGGGTGCAAGCGCCAGTGAGGCGGCTGCGAAGCCCACCAATGGGGAGGAGCCCTCTCACGATTGGTTCGTCGCCATCGACGAAAAGCAAGTCGGGCCGGTCTCGGTGGAGAAGCTCAAGGACCACTGGAACCGCGGGGAGATCGGCCCAGACTCGTTGTGCTGGCGGGCGGGGTTCTCCGACTGGTTGCCTCTCTCCGAGGTCGCCGAGCTGACTTCGGTGCTGGCCCCGCGGCCCGCCAAGCCCGTCATCGTCGCCCCGGCCCCTGCGGCCGCGGTGGTCTCGGTACCGATCGAGAGTGCCTTCTCCGCCGGAGGAGTCGCCAAGAGCGTGCGCGGGGAGATGCAGGTGCCGCTGGCCGCCGCCCCCGTCGAAGAGACCTCCGGTGGGTGGAAGCCCTCGGCCGCTTCGGCACTTGCCTCGCTGGCGAAGGAGGAGATCGCAGCGCTGACCCGGCCCCCGTCCAAGGCGTCCGAGCCGGCGCATGGAGAGGACGTGCCGCTTCCCATGGCAGGCGGGTTGCTCGACCTGCCCGCGGCGGAGGAAAAGCCCGCTGGCAACGGCAAGCACAACGGCGCGCATGCGGCGCCGGCGATCGCCGAGCGGCCAGTGGCCAACCCGTACGTCGCGCCTCCGCCGACGTATAGCTCTCCGGGGTACTCGACCTACAGGCCGCCTTCGCGCAACAACCTGCTCATTGGCTTGGCGATCGGCGGGGCGGTGCTGGTGCTGGGGCTCATCACCCTCATCGTGTACCTCCTCGTTCGGCAGCCGGTGTACGTGCAGCCGCCGGTGCCGAGTCAGCCGGTGGCGGTGGCTCCGCCCGTGCAGCCAGCGCAGTCGGCCGTCACTCCGCCTTCCGTGGCCACTCCGCCTGCTGCGGTTGCTGCGCCGCCTGCCGCTGCTCCGCCGACATCGCCTCAGCAGCCTGCGGCTTCCCCCACCCCCATCAAGTCCACGGCCCAACCCGGGGAGCGCCCGCCGGTCAAGTCGCCGCGCACCATCTCTGGAGGCCGCGACAGCTCGGGCGGGGGCAGCGAGATCATCGCCCCTCCCAAGCAACCGGATAGGCCTGCCCCTAGCGGCGGACGCGGGGGTGACGAGGACGATTTCTGCAAAGAGTTCGGTGGGTGCGAGAAGACCGAACCCTCCAAAACCAGAGAGCCATCTGGAGGTGGCAGAGGCAATTCGCGGTCGGTCTACGTCCCGCCCGCGCCCGGCTCAGGCGGCGACCTTCCCGAGAAGCTCAACGAGTCCGACATCTTTCAGGTGGTGTTGGGGAACAAACCCGCGCTGGTTCGCTGTGTCGAAGAGCAGCGTAAGAAGGAACCCGGTGTCTCCGGCACCCTGATGATGCAGTGGACCATTCAGACCAATGGCAGAACCTCGAACGTGCGGGTGCTCACCGACGAGTTCAAGAACAGCTACATGGCCACCTGCATGGGTGGGCTGATCAAAAGGTGGAGCTTCCCCAAGCACCGGGCGCAAGGCGAACCGGTGAAGTTCCCGTTCAAGTTCTGACACGTATGCCCTGACGGCGGTGTCTGGTCTCGAGGCGGGACAGGGGCGCTCCATGGGCGCCACCCCTCAAAGAAACGCGGCCTTGGCCTGTTCCGTTGGGTGCGCTTCTTGCCCTTCCGAGGGAGTCAACTTTCGTTGACACCCCGGATCGTCGGGGCAAGACTCGGCGCCGTTTTTTGGTAGCCCTCGGTCGTTTCACTGGGAGGAACACACCTATGCAGTTCAATCGAATCGGATATCTGCTGGCCGCCGGTGGCCTGGCTGCCTTCGCGGTTGCCTGTGGAGAAGGTGGAGGTGACAACACAGGCGCATGCAGCAGCGACTCGCAGTGCCTGACCGGCGAAATCTGTCACCCCGTCGCCAAGCAGTGTGTGCAGACGTGTACCGCCGGTGCCGACTGTCCGGACAGCGCGAAAAACTGCGCACCCATTGGTGGCGCGGGCTCGTCCGACGCGGGCACGGCCCCTGACGGCGGCACCACCGGCGGCACCAAGATTTGCCAGTGCGCCACCACCCAGCTGTGCAACAGCGGCAGCGCCGGCGGCTCGCTGGTGTGCAACAACGAATCGAAGGTTTGCGAGGTGAAGTGCACCAATGACTCCGGGTGCTCGGGCGGGCGCAAGTGCGACACCGCCACCGGCGAGTGCAAGACCGCGGCGCCGGTGGGCTGCACACCTGCCTGCACGGGCAACCAGGTCTGCGACACCTCGATGAACATGTGCATGGACAGGTGCACCACCGGCAGCTGCGCCAGCGGGAAGACCTGCAACGTCTCCACCGGCGTGTGCGAGACGGCGGGAACGTGTAACGCCGCCAACGCCCAGCCCGACACCTGCGCCTACGGCCAGTACTGCAGCACGGGCACCTGCGCCGACGTGGCGCCGAAGCCGACCTGCGCCAACTTCACCTCCGGAGCGACCATGGCGACCTGGAACGCCGCCACCGACACCGGCCCGATCATCTTCAGCGTGCAGAAGATCTCTCAAGACTCTACCTGGTGCTCGGGGGGCGTCGACCCGGACAACATCCGCATCACGGTGAAGGCCTACAACAAGAACGGTACCTTCCCGGCGCAGCTTTCAGCGCTCCAGGGTTTCTTCTACGTCAAGGTCAACGGAGACACCGTCGACGCCACCACCCTGGCCCGGCCGACATCGGGGTTCAGGCAGATGCAGGGAGGCAAGGAGGCCGAGTTCGACCTCAACTTCTGCGTGGCGACCAACATCAACAGCATCTCGATCGGCCTGAAGTTCACGGGCGGCAACGAGGTGTGCCAGCAAGTCGCCAAGTAGGCGAGTCCGCGGTGTAGATGGAGGAGGCCCTGCTCCGGTGTAGGTGGAGCGGGGCCTTCTGCCTTTTGAGGGGCGAAAGTGAATTCCCTCACGGGGCCTTCGTTGGGAGAATTCGCGGCGGCGCGCAAGAACGACTTTCTAAAACCGAAAGGGCAAACGATGCGACAGACGATGAAGTGGTTGGGCTTGTCGATGGCGATGGTGCTTCCGGCGATGGCGCTGGCGGGGGAGGTGATGGTGCCGATGACCAAGGGCCCCGGTGGCAAGCTGATTCTGAAATGTCCAACAGGGACCCAGCAGATGGGTGGTCCCCAATCTCCGCTCGAGGCGACGCTGTGCGTCAAGCTCGACAAGAGAGGGAACCGCGTCTTTCACGGGCCTTACGTGGTGCAGTACGCCGACGGAAAAATTCAGTCGATGGGGCAGTACGAGAACCACTTCCGCTCGGGCCGCTGGGCGTTTTTTGACGCGGACGGGCGCAAGACTGGCGAGACCGAGTTCACCCGGGGCGACTACAACGGCCAGCGCATCGAGCTCTACCCCAACGGAATGAAGAAGCTCGAAGAGCGCTGGGTGATGGGTCGCCGCCAGGGCGAGGTGAAGAGCTGGGACGAGAAGGGCCAGCTCACCGTGGTGCAATACAAGGACGACAAGCCCATCGCCCTGCGCTGAAAAACAGGCTGTGACGGGGCTTCCACCCCGCTTCAACGCTGAATAAAAAGAGCGTCCGTGAAGCCGATGCTCCAACCCGCCGAGCCGCTCCTGCCCGACCTGCCGGTGCGCACGGTGGCGCAGATGGGGCTCAAGGAGCTCGAGCGCATTCGCCTCATCTTGCGCGGGGGCTCGGTCATCGAGTGGCGGCGGCTGCACTTCCAGACACGCGAGGAGGTCGACCGCTTCTTGCGCCTGTGCCAGGTCGATCCTTCCAACCCGCACGACGAGGCGTGGGTGCGCACCATTCTCGCCGACGCGGTGGAGTACCTGCGCAAGACCTTCAACTACCGGGTGGCCGAAGCGGTCGCTGCGCCCAAGGAGGTTCACGACCTCTTTCTCTACGCCTCGGGGGCGAAGCCGCCCAAGCGCCTGCGGAAGATTGCCTGCATCGTGCTCAAGGTGATGCACGTCATTCAGCACATCGAGGGGCGCGACCTCTTGTTCAAGGTGCCGGTGTCGGAAGCCGAGCTCAGCCAGATGGTGTCGGAGAAAGTGCTGCGGGTCGCCGAGGAGATGAAGGCCAAGGGTCTGCCGATCGTCGAGTTCGCCGACTCGATCAAGACGCGCGAGTCGATCGTCACCAAGCTCTTGGCGAAGAAGGAGACGGTGGCGGCGCAGATTTACGATCGCACCCGCTTTCGCATCGTCACTCGACACAAGGAAGACGTGCTCCCGGTGCTGTACTTTCTCACCCAGCGGCTCTTCCCCTTCAACTTTCTGGTGCCCAAGCAGACCGAGAACACGCTCCTCGCCTTCAAGGAGCTGGTGAAGGAGAACGCTCACTTCGCGCGCTACGCGGAGGACCTGCACCTCGATTTGGACTACGAAGATCGCGAGCGGCGGCGGCCGGGAAACGAGTTCTCCGGCAGCGGGTACAAGATTCTCAACTTCGTGGTCGACGTGCCCTTGAGGCTCGACGCGTACCTGCCGCCCCCCGAGCAGGATTTCCGCCCGCGCAAGGGGCGCATCGTCTTCTCGCTGGTCGAGTTCCAGATCGCCGATGAGGAGACGGCGAAGAGGAACGAGGCGGGTGAGAACTCCCACGAGCGCTACAAGGAGCGGCAGAAGAAACAGGTCTTGCGGCGCCTCTCGCGGGGGCTGGTGGTGCCCAAGCGCGCCCGAAAGTCTCCACGCTGACGGCGGGCGCCCGCTCGGCGGCTCGGGTGTTCACCCAAACGTTGCCTGGCCGTCATGCCCTCGCCCTGGCCGGTGAGTACCTTTCCGAGCGTGACGACCTTGCGACGGCTTTTGGCGTACGACCAGGCGTTGCTCCTCCGGGTGCACCGCTGGCAACGTCCGTGGATCACCCGGGTGATGAGCGCGGCGACCCACCTGGCCGATCCGCAGAGCTGGGTAGTGCTTGGCGTCGCCTTGGCTGCGAGCGGCACGCCGACCGGAGAGAAGCTCGCCTTGCGCTTGGCGTGGGGCGCAGGCGGGGCGGCGCTGGTGGCGCAGCTCATCAAGCGGTTGAGCCGCCGCAGCCGGCCTGATGCAGGCATCGCCGACTTCAAGGCGCTCGCGGTCAACCCCGACGCGTATTCGTTTCCCTCGGGTCACACGGCGGCCACGGTGGCGGTGGCAGTGGCTTGGACGGGGCAGGGCAACGGGCTGGGAGGTCTTGCCGCAGCGCTCTCCGCGCTGGTCGGGTTCTCCCGTGTCTACCTGGGCGCGCATTACCCGCTCGACGTGTTCGCGGGGGCCCTCTTGGGGACGGCGTTGGGGGCGGCGGCGCGGGTGGTGGTGCCGTAGCGTCTGGCGCCCTATTTGCGCTTGCGGTTCTTCTTTCGCGCCTGCCGCTCGCGTTTGCGCCGCTCTTTGAGCGCGTCGCGCTCTTTGTCGGACTTCGGCTTGCCCTGCGGGGTGGTCGAGTAGCCCATCAAACGCGCCTTGGCCATCGCGCTTTGGCCCATGGGGGCGGTGTAGCCCGGGGCCACCTGGGGCAGCTGCATCGGCATGCCCATGCCACCGCCGTGGAGCGCCTGCTCCATCATCTTCGCGTCCTTGCCGAAAATTTGGCCCAGGTCCATGCCCTTGAGCTGCGAGAGCTGCCCCAGCTGTTTGAACCCGGGGATGCGCCCGAGCAGTCCAGGGTTTTGTCCGATCGAGCCCATGACCTTCTGCATCATGGTGAACTTGGAGAGCAGCTCGCTCACCTCGTTCTTCTTGCGGCCCGAGCCTTTGGCGATGCGCGCGGCGCGTGACTCGTCGATGAGGGTGGGGTCGAGGCGCTCCTTCTCGGTCATCGAATCGAACATCGATTCGATTTTGTTGAGCTCCTTTTCGTCTGGGTTCAGCTGCTCGGTCATCTCCCCGAAGATGGGAAACTTCTCCAAGAGGTCCTTGAGCGGCCCCATCTTGCGGACCATGCGAATCTGCTCGACGAAGTCGCGCATGTTGAACCGGCCGGAGAGGAGCTTCTGCGCGTCTTCTTCCGCCTTCTCCTCGTCGACGACCTGCTCGAAGTCCTTCATCAGGCCGACGATGTCGCCAAAGCCCAAGATGCGGCTGGCCAGCCCGTCGGGGCGGAACTCCTCTAGGCGGTCGAGCGACTCGCCCATGCCGAGGAACTTGATGGGCTTGCCGGTGACTTCTTTGATCGACAGCGCCGCGCCGCCGCGCGCATCGCCGTCGAGCTTGGTGAGAATGAAGCCGTCGAGGTCGAGCCGCCGGTCGAACTCGGCCGCGGTGCGCACCGAGTCCTGGCCAATCATCGCGTCGCACACGAGCAAGATGTTGTCGGGAGCGACCTGAGCCTTGATCGCCTCCAGCTCGGCCATCAAGGCCTCGTCGATCGCCAGCCGGCCGGCGGTGTCGATGAGCACCACGTCGCACTTGAGCTCGCGTGCCTTCTCGTAGCCTTTCTTGGCGAGCTGGGGCGGTTGCAGGTCGGGCTCGAAGAAGACCGGCACCGACAGCTGCTCGCCCAAAATCTTCAGTTGGTCGACCGCGGCAGGGCGGTAGATGTCGGCGGCGACGAGGAGGGGCTTTCTTCCTTCCTTGAGGAGCTTGTGGGCGATCTTCCCGGTGGTGGTCGTCTTTCCCGAGCCCTGCAGGCCGACCATCATGATGCCGCTCGTCTGCCCCTTGGGTTTGAGGCGAAGCGAGGTGTCGACCGGGCCCATCAACGTCTCGAGCTCGTCGTGGCAGACCTTGACGAAGTGGTCGCCCGGCGAGACGCGGAGCTTCTTGCCGTGCTTGTCGGTGATGGTGGTCTGCACCGTCTCGCCGATCGCTTTTTCGCGCACGCGGGCGACGAACTTCTTCACCACGTCGAAGGCGACGTCGGCCTCGAGAAGCGAGACGCGAATGTCCCTGAGCGACTCGTCGACGAGCGCGGGGGTGATTTCGGCCTTGCCCGCCAGGCGGTTCTTCGCCGTGCGAAAGCCTTTGGCGACGGTTTCCAGCATGGTCGCGCGGTTTATAACAACGGCCGCTCGAGAGTCGATGGGCGAGCCGATTCGACTTTTGCGGGCGAAGCCGTTATACGCACCGCTGCGCTCTTAAAAGAAGGGCGACAGGCTGGCGATTCGCGCCTGCCTGGAACAGAAAGAAGCAAGCAATATGGCAAGTGGTACCGTGAAGTGGTTCAACGACGCGAAGGGCTTTGGGTTCATCACGCAGGACAACGGGGGCCCAGACGTCTTCTGCCACCACACTGCGATTCAGTCGGACGGGTTTCGCACCCTCGCCGAGGGTCAGAAGGTCGAGTTCGACACCAAGAAGGGCCCCAAGGGCCTTCAGGCCGAGAACGTTCGGGCGGTGAGCTAAAGCGCTCGCCTGCTTGGTGTGAACGGGCCCGGTCTCGTGCGAGGCCGGGCCTTGTTTTTTTAAAGGAGGCCGTGATGCAGGGCAGGTCGACCAAGCGCCAGAGAGAAAAGGAGCGCCAGGAGTACCAAAAGGAAAAAGAGGCCAAGCGCGCCGAGCGCAAACGCCTCAAGTCGGATCGGCCCCCTCGCATGCCCGGTGACCCCGACCCCGACATCGCCGACATCGTGCCCGGCCCTCAGCCACCGTTGTTCGAGTAGATCGCGCACGAGTGGCGAAACAGGTAGACGCAGCGGACTTAAAATCCGCAGGCCCAAAGCCATCCGGGTTCGAATCCCGGCTCGTGCAAGTGCCGTCGACTTGACTCGAGACTTCGAAAAGCCGTATTCGCGGCCCCGGAGCTGCCCATGCGCCTCGGTTCGGTCTTGCTCGTTCTCTTTCTTTCCGCCTGTGGCGGTTTCCCTCGGCAGTTCGAATACGAGTCGTACTCTCCCTCAGAGGGTGGAGGAGGCGGCGGACTCGATGCCGCGGTGGAGGTCGACTCTGGTACTCCCGGCGATGATGGGGGAGGAGGCGGTGGCGGTGGTGGTGGTGGAGGCGGAGGTGGTGGTGGGGGAGGCGGAGGCGGAGGCGGAGGCGGAGGGCAGGACGCC
>JBMORE010000134.1:0-9307 GCA_049322255.1 Myxococcota bacterium
TTCGAAGACGTCATCGCCGCCGGCGCCCTCTACCGCCCCGGCCCGCTCGACTCGGGCATGGTCGACGTGTTCATCAACAGAAAGCACGGGCGCGAGAAGGTGAGCTACCCGCACCCGGCGCTCGAGCCGGTGCTCAAAGACACCTACGGGGTCATCGTCTACCAAGAGCAGGTGATGCAGATCTCGCAAATCCTCGGCGGCTATTCGCTGGGGCGCGCCGACCTCTTGCGCCGCGCGATGGGCAAGAAGAAGGCCGAGGTGATGCAAAAGGAGCGGGCTGGCTTCCTCGAGGGCTGTCAGAAGAACGGGGTCGACCCCAAGGTGGCGGGAGAGATTTTCGACCTGATGGAGAAATTCGCCGAGTACGGCTTCAACAAGTCGCACTCCGCCGCCTACGGGCTCATCACCCTACAGACCGCGTGGCTCAAGGCGCACCACCCGGTGGAGTTCATGGCCGCGCTGCTCACCTCCGAGAAGGACAACACCGACAAGGTGGTGGCTTACATCAGTCAGGCGCGCGCGACGGGCCACGAGGTGTTGCCGCCGGACGTCAACCTCTCCGACCTCGCCTTCGGTGCGGTCGAGGGGAAGATTCGTTTCGGCCTGGGCGCCATCAAGGGCGTGGGCGAGGCGGCCATCGAGGCGATCATGGAGGCTCGGGTCAGCGGGCCGTTCAAGGACCTGTTCGATTTCTGCGAGCGGGTGGACTCGCGGCGAGTGAACAAGAAGGTGGTGGAGGCGCTGGTGAAGGCGGGCGCGTTCGACTTCGAGAAACGCCCCCGGCGGCAGCTGTTCGAGACCATCGAGCGGGCGATGGAGCGGGGCGCGTCCTCGCAGCGGGACAAGGCGGTGGGGCAATCGTCGCTGTTCGGTCTGCTTTCCGACCAGAGCGCTCCCACCTTGAAGAACGAGTACGCCGCCTCAGCGGAGTGGAACGAGAAGGAACGGCTCTCCTTCGAGAAAGAGGCGATCGGCTTCTACGTCTCCGGCCACCCGCTGCACCAGTACGAGAAGGAGCTGCGCCGCTACGCGAGGCCGGCGAGCTTCGTGCAGCGAGCGCGCCGCGACGAGAAGGTGACGGTGGCGGGCATCGTGGGGGCCTTGCGCGAGCGACCCACCAAGACCGGCAAGCGCATGGCGTGGGTGACGCTGGAGGACCTCTCCGGCTCGGTGGAGGTGGTGTGCTTCCCCGGGCGTGAGGGCGGCCGCTCGGTGATGGGTAAGGACGGCAAGTGGACCCGCGGCGGTCCCAAGCCGGGCTTCGAGACGTGGGAGACTCTGCTCAAGAGCGACGACCCCATCCTGGTGACGGGGACGGTGCAGGTGAACACCCGCGACGACGAGAACCCGGTGGCCGAGCTCATCGCCGAGGACATTCAGTCGCTGCGCGAGGTGCGCGAGAAGCGCGTCAGACGCCTGGAGCTACGTCTGCTCGCCGAGATGGTCACCGAAGAGCGGCTTTCGCAGCTGCTCGAGCTCTCCAAGAAGTACGAGGGCGCCACCCCGATTGCGGTGTCCATCGTGCTACCGGGAGAGGCGGAGGCGATCATCGGGAACACCGCCCTCAAGGTGGCGGTGAGCGACGAATTGCTCGAGGCCGTCGACCGGCTCTTCGGAGCTAAGGTCGCCGAGCTGAGTTGATGCTCCCTCGGCCGTGCCCAGGGCGAGCAAACGTGTCGCGTCGTGCCAGGGCGATCGCATCCCAAGGCGACCAACCGCAAGAAGCCCGGCCAGGTGGGCGACTACAACGGCTCCAGCAAAGGCACGGTGGCGGTGGCCTGTCCCCAGCCTGCTGGCCGGCTCTTTCGCCTCGGTCCTTTGATTGCGCTCGGTGCTATTCTTCTTTCAGGAGGTTTTGCCGTGGCGACCTTGAGCATCGAGCTTCCGGAGACGGTTCTACTGGCGACAGGCCAGTCTCGTGATGAGTTCCTTACCGAAGCTCGCTTCCTACTCGCACTGAAGCTCTTCGAGCTCGGACGAATCTCCTCCGGAAAGGCCGCCGAGATCTGCGGCATGGGCCGAGTCGAGTTCCTCTTCGCCGCGGGTCGCCATGGCGTACCAGTTGCCGATCTCGACGAGTACGAGGAGCTGGCCCCCTCACATGGGCGCTGAACGCACGCTGGTCGTCGTTGATTCAGGCCCGGTCATCGCGCTCGCTGGTGCTGATTGCCTGGACCTCCTTCGCTCGTTGTACGACCGGATAGTCATGCCGACAGTCGTGCGGGATGAAATTGCCGCGCCGCCAACTGGCCGACCAGGGGCTGCAGCGGTCCTAGGCGCGGACTGGATAGAGCACCTTCCTCCTCTTGGCCTGCCCGACCCATTCATCGCTGGAGCGCTCGACTACGGTGAGGCGGCTGTCATCGCGCTTGCGCGCACGCTCCCGGGTGCCGAGGTCTTGATCGACGAACGTCGAGGACGCCGTGTGGCCAAGACGGCATATGGCCTGGCCGTTGTCGGAACAGTGGGCGTGCTGCTCCGCGGAAAGCAAAGCGGCCTTCTTCAGGAAATCGACCCCGCGATCCGCCGCATTCTGCAGAACGGCTACTACCTGTCGGAGCGGCTCGTGAGCGAGGCGCTGCGAATTGCCGGGGAGCGCTGATGAGGATGCTCGCTTCCGCCTCGAGCCTCGTCACACGGCCGCGCTGGTCTTACCGCTTCCTACTAGGTGAGGGATGATCCCCCTCCTGTTCGTGGCGTGGGTGTCGATGGGTCAGGCGAGCCCGCCGTCCTTGTTGCCCGGGCCATCGTTCGAGATTCCGTCGATCGAGGGGCAGGCCGACCTCGACCGCCGCATCGACGCACTGAACCTGCGAATCCGGCGCATCGACATCCACTGGCCGCGGCCGACGCTGATCATGGCAGGCGCTGGAGGTGTGGGCCTGTACGTATGGACGATCATGGCGCTCGATGAGGGCACGCGGCCCAGCGGTGGGCTGGACGGGGGTGTCTGGGGCTTCGAATCGCTCACGCTGTTGTCGGTATCGGCCACGCTATTGCTCGGCGGTATGGGCAGTGGCCACTACTTCGCCTCGAACGCGCGCATCGAGCGCGACGAGCTGATCAGGCAACGCGACGAGCTCGAGCGGTTGCGCCAGGCAGGATCACTCGCCTTCGCCTTCACCCCGACACTCTCCCGGAAGGAGAGGGAGTGGCTCAAGCGCCCAGCTGCGCCTTGACCAACGCGTCGGGCGGCAGGCTCGCGCGGGCATCGGCATCTCTCATCTCGAGGCCGTCGACCGGCTCTTCGGAGCCAAGGTGGCCGAGCTGGGTTGACGCTCCCTCGGCTGGGCCCAGGGCGAGCAAACGTGTCGCGCCCGAACATCCTGTGCGATGCTTGGGCCCGTGCCACGGGTGATTCTCCTGTGCGGCCTTTTGGGGGCAGGCCTCGCCACCGGCGACGACCGCGCCCAACGAGCGCGCGACGAGCTCGAGCGGCAGCTGCGCCAGATGATGGGCGACATTCCCCCGCCCAAGGTGGACATCTTCTTCGAGGGCCTCGACGACCCGCAGTTTCGCCTGGTGGAGGCGGAATTCACGCTCGACGGCGCTCCGCTCGCCGCGCCCTCGCCCGACCAGCTCGACGCCGAAGGGCTGCATAAGCTGTTCTCGGGAGAGCTCAAGCCCGGAGAGCACACCCTGGTGAGCCAGGTCGTCTTCACCGACAAGTCGTCGGTCGTCTTCAGCTACACCCCCGGCTACAAGTGGAAGGTGGGGCGTGCGGTGAAGTTCCTCGCTCAGCGTGGGCTGGAGGTGAAGGTGGTGGCCGTTCCCGAGCTGCTCTCTCGCGTCAAGGACCCCAAGGAGCGCTTCACCTTGAAGCACCAGGTGGACGCGAAGATGGTCGCCAAGCTGGAAGACGGAACGCTGGCGCCCCCGGGGGAGAAGAAGGCCGAACCGCCCGATGCCGGGGTCGCAGAGACGGTCGCTCAGCAGGAGAAGAAGCCCCAGGCCGAAGAGGCGGAGGACACTCAGCCGGCGCCTGCCGAGGAAAAGAAGCGCAAGCCGAAGAAGGTGGCCGCGGCGATGGGCGCCTCCGAGGTGAAGCCGGCGGTGGCGCTCGCGCCGGTCGAGCCGGAGGCGCCGACTGTCGAAGCGGTCCCCGAGCACATCGACGCCGGCGAAGCTGTGGCGGTAGCGACGGAGGAAAAGCCGGCTCCGGAAGCGGACTTTCCGTGGCTCTTGGTCGTCGGCGTGGGCACCGTCGTCGCCGGAGTGGTGTTGGTGCTTCTCAGCCGCCGGCGCTGAAGCTTTTCAGTCTTCCACCCGGACCGAGTGGATATCCCATATCTCTTTCGCGTATTCGCGAATGGTGCGGTCGGAGGAGAAGCGCCCCATGTGGGCCACGTTGAGAATTGCCTTTTTCGTCCACCCGTCGGGGTCGCGGTAGGCGGCGGCGACTTCTTCTTGAGCGCGCAGGTAGGCGTCGAAGTCGGCCAGCACCATGTAGCGGTCTTCTTCGAGGAGAGAGTCGATGAGCGGCCGGAAGAGGCCCTTGTCCTCGGGAGAGAAGAAGCCGGAGGCGACCAAGTCGAGCACCTCCCTGAGCACCGGATTCGACTCGTAGTGGTCGCGAGGACGGTAACCGGCGCGCTTTTTTTCCATCACCTGGTCCGCGGTGAGCCCGAAGAGGAAGAAGTTCTCGGCCCCCACCGCCTCGCGAATCTCGATGTTCGCTCCGTCGAGGGTGCCCAAGGTGAGCGCTCCGTTGAGCGCGAACTTCATGTTCCCGGTGCCGGAGGCCTCCCAGCCGGCGGTGGAGATCTGCTCGCTCACGTCCGCCGCGGGGATGATGCGCTCGGCCAACGACACCCGGTAGTTGGGGAGGAAGACGACCTGGAGGCCGGTCTCCTTGGACTCTTGGTTGATCACCTCGGCGATGCCGTTGATGAGGCGAATGACGAGCTTGGCCCGCTGGTAGCCCGGGGCGCTCTTGGCGCCGAAGAGGAAAGCGCGCGGATGAATGACGGCGGAGGGGTCGCGGCGGGCCTTCATCCACAGCGCCACGATGTGCAGCGCGTTGAGCAGCTGCCGCTTGTATTCGTGCAGGCGCTTCACCTGCACGTCGAAGATGGCGTCGGGGTTGAGGCTCACCCAGAGCAGGTCGCGCACGTGGGCGGCGAGCGCTTCTTTGTTGGCGCGCTTCACCTGGCGAAACTCCCGGGCGAAGTCCTTGTCCGCGGCGAGCGGGGCGAGCTTTTCGAGCTGGTCGAGGTTGGTGATCCACCCCTCGCCGATGCGCGCGCTGACCAGCTTGGAGAGCCCTGGGTTGCACAACAAAAGCCACCGTCGCGGCGTCACCCCGTTGGTCTTGTTGTTGAAGCGCTCGGGGAACATCTCGGCGAAGTCGGGCATGACGTCGCGCTGCAGAAGCTTGGTGTGCAGCTCGGCTACTCCGTTGACGCTGTGCGAGCCGATCACCGCGAGGTGCGCCATCCGCACCTGCTTGTCGCGGCCTTCCTCGACGAGGCTCATGCGCGCCTGCCGCTCCTCGTCGAAGGGGTAGCGGATTTGCACCTGCCGGAGAAAGCGCTGGTTGATTTCGTAGATGACTTGCAGGTGTCGCGGCAGCAGCCGCTCGAAGAGCGACACCGGCCACTTCTCGAGCGCTTCGGCGAGCAAGGTGTGGTTGGTGTACCCCATCACCGCCACCGTCATCGTCCAGGCCTCGTCCCAGGGCACGTTCTTCTCGTCCACCAAGACGCGCATCAGCTCGGCGATGGCGATCGCCGGGTGGGTGTCGTTGAGCTGGATGGCGACCTTCTTGGGAAAGCTGACGAAGTCGGCGTGCGACTTGAGGTAGCGCCGCATGATGTCGGCGATGGAGCAGGCAACGAAGAAATACTCCTGCTTGAGGCGCAGCTCCTTCCCCGCTTGGTTCTGGTCGTTGGGGTAGAGGACCTTGGAGATGACCTCGGAGTCGTTCTTCTCCACCACCGAGCGCTCGTAGTCGCCGTCGTTGAACAGCTGCAGGTCGAAGTCGGCCGAGGCGCGCGCCTGCCACAGGCGCAAGGTGTTCACCGTACGGGCTCCGTACCCGGCGATGGGGGTGTCGTAGGGAACACCCAAGACCGTCTTGCCTCCTACCCAGCGCGCCACCCGCCGCCCGTCGGCCGCCTGGTGATGCTCCACTTCTCCGAAGAAGCGTACCGGGACGATTTTCTCCGGGCGGACGATTTCCCAGGGGCTGCCGAACTTGAGCCACTCGTCGGCCCGCTCCACCTGGTAACCGTTGATGATGTCCTGAGTGAAGATGCCGAACTCGTAGCGAATGCCGTAGCCGAAGCCGGGCAGGTCGAGGGTGGCCATGGAGTCGAGGAAGCACGCCGCCAGCCTTCCCAGTCCGCCGTTGCCCAGCCCCGCATCGGGCTCCATCTCCAGGAGCGCGTCGAAGTCGGCGCCCGCGTCTTTCAGCGCTTCGCGGGCGACCTCCAAGAGGCCCATGTTCACCAGGTTGTTGCCCAGCGCGCGCCCGAGCAGGTACTCGGCCGAGAGGTAGTAGGCGCGCTTGACGTCCTGCGCGTAGAAGCTGCGCTGGGTCTTCACCCAACGCTTGGCCAAATGGTCGCGGGCGGTCATCGCCAAGGCTACGAAGCGGTCGTAGGGCGTGGCGGTGTCGGCGTTCTTTCCCCGCGAGTACTCGATGTGGTTGATGAAGGTGCGGCGAATCGACGCCGGGTCGCTCCCCTCGTGGACCACGGCGGGGGGAGCGATCTTGAGCACGGTCTGGGCCATGGAAGGCTGAATTAGATCAACTCGCTCCGAAATGCGCGCTCCGAACACCCTCTCCCTCTGGGAGAGGGCAGGGGGTGAGGGGCGTCAATTCGGCAACTACTCGCCAGCCACCTGAGCGACCTGGGGAGCGTCGAACTGGGCGACGTAAGGAGCGATTTCTTCGGCGAAATCGGCCTTCAGCTCCCTGGGGAGCGGCTCGGCGCGGGGGAAGTTCTGGCTGAGCGGGTTGACCCAGCCGCCGCCGCGCCGAAGCCCGAAGTGCAGGTGGGGGCCGGTGGACAGGCCGGTGTTGCCCGAATAGGCGATGACCTGTTTTTGCGCCACCCGCGCGCCCGGCCTCACCCCGGCGCCGAGCTTCGACAGGTGGAGGTAGCAGGTCTCCATCGAATTCGCATGGCGCACGCACACCGTGTTGCCTCCGCCCCGGTCGTAGCCCGCCTTGGTCACCGTACCGTCGGCCACCGCCCACACCGGGGTTCCCACCGGAGTGCCGTAGTCGACCCCGTTGTGAGAGCGCACGTACTTGAGCACCGGGTGGAAGCGGCTGCCAAAGCGCGAGGTGACGTGGGCGTATTTGAGCGGGCTTTTGAGGAAGGTCTTGCGGGCTGAGGCGCCATCTTCGAGGAAGTAGCTCATTGAGCCGTTGGGCAGCTCGTAGCGGAAGACGCGCTTTTTGCCCACGGTGAGCCCCTCGTAGCTCGCGGCGAGCACTTCTCCGTAGCGGAGCACGCGGCCTTTGGAGACGAACTTCTCCACGATGGCGCGGGCCTGGTCGCCCTTCTGCACGTCCCGGTAGAAGTCGATGTCCCAGGCGAAGACGTCGGCCAGAGCCATGGCGATGTTGGGGTCTTCGCCGCGGGCGATCGCCGCTTCGTAGAGCGAGGACTGCACCTCCAGCTGTACCAGCTCGACTTTTTTCTCCACCTCGATGGAACGCTTGCTGCCCACCAGCCGGTCGCCGTCACGGCGCACCTGCCATTCCTCGAGGCCGTTCTTGCGGTAGTCGAAGAAGTCGAGCACACGGTCGCGCAGCACCACCCGGAATTGGTCGCCCGGTCGCGAACGGCGAAACTCGAACACCCCTTCGAGCGCGCTGATGATTCCCTCCACCGTGCGATCATCGAGGCCGGCGTCATAGAGCGCTTTCGCCACCGTCTGCCCGCTCTGGATGCGCCGGTTGAGCACCAGCACCTCGGCGGAGGCGGAAGAGACGCACAGGAAAGCAAGGAGGAAAAGGGCGCGCATCGCGGTGAAATTGTAGAGGATCGGGAGCGAATCGCCAGTCCTCGGGTTTCGTCAGATGCGGGGGCGCCTACGGGGAGCGCTCGAGAGCACGAGCGACAGCCTCGCGCAGCTTGTGATCCTTGACCTTTCTGGTGCCCGCGTCATCGACGGTGAGCTCCACGCCTTCGAGTTTTTCTACCACCGCTCCTGTTCCATCGAGGACGTAGGTGGTCGGTAGCCCACGATGCGGGAAGCGATCGTGCAGGGCACGGTTTCCGAAGAAGATGTACTGGTCGAACGAGGCGCCTGCCCCTTGAAGCCACTTTTGGTTGCGGCTTTTCCAGTTGCCAAGGTCCTGGAGTGAGGCGCTCGAGGCTTCCTGCTCATAGACGGCCCGAAGCACCACCCGCCCGGGGTGCTCCTCAGCGAGCCGAACCAAGGCGGGAAGCTCCTTCATGCAGGGCGTGCACCAGATTGCCCAGAAGCTCAAAAGGACGACTCGGCCCTTGAGCGAATCGAGAGGCTCGTCGGCGTCAGCGAGGTGCGCGCGAAGCATCGGTCGAGCCGCAGAACAAGAAGAAAGCAGGGCACCCAGTGCCAAAAGGTGCAGGATACACTTCGTAGGTTTGTTTCGAGCAGACCATGCTGGACTCCTCGGATGCACGTCCTGCTGATGGGCCTTGGCGAGTTGCTCCTCGGTGGCGCGGCGGTGCTGCTCTGGCTCCGTCACCACCTGCGGGTGTCCGCGGACCGCTGGGCCCGACGGCAACGCCGCTGGCGCAAACGCTTTGACACCGTTCGCGCCCGCCTCACCGGACGGCGGGCATTTCCCCGTTGGCGCAGGTGGCGCGGCGGCCACAACCGCACGCCCACCGAAGTCGAGGAGAGGGTGTGCCGCCTGGCCGTCGAAAGGAAGGACCTCGGCCTGCGCGGGTTGAGCGTCCTCTTCGCCCGCGTCGAGGGTGTGGTGCTGGGCGTCACCACCGTTCGTGCCATCCTCATCCGCAGGAGGACACTGCTGGCGGAGTTGGAGGAGTCGCGGAAGAAGAGGCGGCGAATCCGTGTCACTAGGCCAAACGTCCTATGGGGCGTCGACTTGACCCTGGTTTGGCTCTGGGGCGTGGTGCCGGTGTGGCTCTTCGGCGTCGTCGACTACTACGGGAGCCGGCTGCTTCTCCTCGAGCCGGTGGCGCGCTCGGCCTTCGTTGTGGCCCGAACGCTGGAGGGACTCTTCGCGGCGCACGGTGCGCCTGAGGCGGTGCTCTCCGACAACGGCGGGGAGTTCCGCGCCGAGGTGGTGGAGGAGGTGTTGCGCCGCTTCGGCGTTCGCCGCCGTTTCATCCGGCCC
>JBMORE010000135.1:0-76850 GCA_049322255.1 Myxococcota bacterium
ATGGCTCCCCGACGTGGACTCGAACCACGGACATGGTGATTAACAGTCACCCGCTCTACCAGCTGAGCTATCGGGGAATATGTGGGCGCGGGTATTTAGGGGAGGGTGCCTACGGAGTCAACAAAGAGGTCGGCGGCTTTGTTGCGGCTGCGGGGAGTGCCGTGGCACGCCTTGGACCATGCGGCGGCGCTCGAGGGCATCGCTGCGGCGCTCGCGGGTCGGCCTGCCGAGCGCGTCGTCGACCGGGTGCTGCGCCAACACAGAGGGCTGTCGTCACAAGCTCGAACTGCGGTGGTCGAGGCGGTCTACGGTGTGGCTCTCTGGCGTCGACGGCTCGACCCGGCGGGCGCGAAAGGCCCTCGGGAGCTGCTCTCGTCACTCCTCGGGCTCGCTGACGGCGGCGAAGCGCCCGAAGACTTCGGGGTGCGCCACTCGCTCCCACCTTGGCTGGCCGAGCTGACGCTTCGAGAATTCGGCCGTGACGCCGATGCCTTTGCCGACGCGCTCAACCTGCCCGGCCCCATTTGCCTGCGCGCCAACGGTCTGAAGACTTCGCGCGACAGGCTCGCCACCCGTCTGCGTGACGAGGGAGTGACGACCCGACCGGGCCTGATGGCTCCCCACTGCCTCGTGGTCGAGGGTCCTCGGCCCAACCTCCTGCCGCTCGCGTCCTTCCGCGACGGCTGGTTCGAGGTGCAGGACGAGGGGAGTCAGCTCTTGGGCACGCTCGTCGAGGCGCGCCCGGGCGATTCGGTGCTCGACCTGTGCGCTGGCGCAGGCGGAAAGTCGCTGCTCCTCGCGGCGGACATGAAAAATCGCGGCGAGCTCCATGTCTTCGACGTCGACCACGAACGGCTCGAGCGTTTGCGCCAACGCGCGTTTCGCGCGGGGGTCTTATGCCTGCGAATTCACCACGCGCTCCCCGAAGAGCTCCTCGTCGACAGAGTGCTGGTCGACTCGCCGTGCTCCGAGCTGGGAGCTCTCCGCCGCGGTCCTGACGCGCGCTTCCGCATCCATCCCGGGGGTTTCGCTACCTTGCCAGCCCTCCAGCGCCAGCTGCTCGAGACGGCGCTGCGTCACCTGCGCCCTGGCGGCCGTCTGGTCTACGCGACCTGCACCTTTCGCCGCGAAGAGAACGAAGAGGTTGCCCAAGACTTCGAGCGTGCGCACCCAGAGGTACGGCGCGCGCAAGACTTCTTTCGCTGCGCTCCGCACTCCCACGGCACCGACGCCTTTTTCGCGGCGGTGTACGAACGAGCTTGACTTCAACGGGAAGGGTACTGGCGCCGAAGCTCCTCGATGTCGCGCGCGGCCCGGTCGATCGTTTCCTGGCGCGTCCGCTGCTGCATTCGCCTGGCGTTGAAGCATCCGTACAGCCAGACGAGCACGATGGCGAGGACGCCCAGGCTCGAGTACGCCAGCGTGCGCAAGGGACCATTCTTCAACTGCTCGGGCGACCAGCCCCGGTCGCGCGCCCCGACCACCAGAATGGGTTGCCGCTCATCCTGAATCCGGCGCCAGGTCATCGCCACCGCCTCGGCACGGCGGCGCAGCTCCGTGGGCTGTCGTAGGCGCCGTCCCTCATACCGCCAGTTCAGCTGCTCGAGCTGCTCATGAAGCTCTTTCACCTGCGGCATCAAGCGCGCGGCTTCGAGCAGCTCGGTGTACGCGAGGTCGAGCTCCTCCTTCGGAACGGACACGTCCCGGTCGGGGCCGAGCAACTCCCAGGCGGCTTCGTAGTGCTGCGCGGCCTGGTACTCCGGAGAGCGCCAGTAAGCGATGGCGATGTACCCGAAGACCCCGAGCCCGTAGACGCCGAGGGCGACGCCCAGTCCCAATACCCCCGGCAGGCGGACGATGTCCACGTGCGTCAGCATAGGGCGCTCTTCGGCCCGGTGCTATGAAGCCCAGGTGTCCTTTGCCCGGCCCCCAGCGCTTCGCCCCGGCGACACGGTAGCGGTCATCGCTCCTGCGGGTCCGTTCGACCGCGCCAGCTTCGATGCCGGTCTGGGGCTGCTCTCCGCGCGTTACCGGCCCGTCTACGATGAAGGGCTCTTCTCCCAGGAGCGCTACCTCGCCGGGGACGACGACCGGCGCCTACGCGAGCTTCACCGCGCGCTCACCGATGATTCGACACGGGGCATCTTCGTCGCCCGCGGTGGTTACGGGAGCATGCGGCTTCTGCGCAAGCTCTCGCTCCCGGCGCGGCCGAGGGTGCTGGTGGGGTTCTCGGACATCACCGCGCTGCACGGCGCTCTGCAGACCAGCGGGTGGATGAGCGTTCACGGGCCGGTGCTCACCCAGCTGGGTAAACAACCTCCAGAGGTCGCGCAGCGTCTCTTCTCCCTCGTGGAGTCCGGGCAGGCGCCCGTGCTCTTGGGTGGCCGCTCGCTCATCGCCGGCATCGCCGAGGGACCGCTCGTGGGTGGGAACCTCTCGGTCCTCACCCGGCTGGTGGGAACTCCGTTCATGCCCCCGCTTCAGGGCGCGGTGTTGCTCCTCGAAGACGTCGGCGAGCGGCCCTACCGGCTGGACCGGATGTGGACCCACCTGGCGCTTGCGGGGGTCTTCGACCAGGTGGCCGGCATCGCCCTCGGCGATTTCACCGGCTGCGAAGAGCAGGGCGCCGACTACCGGTCCGACGACGTGCTACGCGCGCTGGCTGAACAGACCGGCTTGCCCTGCGCCGCCGGGTTTGGCATCGGCCACGGCGAGGTGAACCAACCGGTGCCGCTCGGCTGCCGCGTTCGGCTCGACGCCCGCGCGGGCACCCTCGAGCCCCTCGAGCCAGCGGTGGAGGTTTAGGTGAGCCGGCTGCAAGCGCTCCTCGACGAGGGAGTGGCCCAAGGGGCTTTCCCGATGGCGCGCGCGGTGGTGTTGCTTCGCGGCGAGAAGGTCTTCGACGGCGGAGCGGGAGGCGCCGGTGTGGACACGGTGTTCGACCTCGCCTCGCTCACCAAGGTGATGGCGACCACCGCTGTGTTCCTCTCGTTGTGGGCGCAAGGCCGCCTCACCCCGGAGACGCCGGGCACGCCGACGTCGGCGACGCTGGCCGATTTCCTCTTCCATCGCTCCGGGCTTCCCGCCTTCCGCCCGTTCTTCGCGCCGGTGATGGAGCGCTTTCCCCGCCTCTTCGAAGACACCTGTCCTCCCACCGTGCGGGAGGAAGCGCGGCGCGAGGTGGTGCGGCAGGCGTGGGCAACCGCTCCGGAGCTCCCGCCCGGTGCCGCCGCGGTCTACAGCGACGTGGGCTTCATTCTCTTGGGGGACGTGCTCGAGCGCACCGCGAGCTGCGCGCTCGATGAGCTCTTCGCACAGCGAGTGGCCGGGCCGTTGGAGCTCTCGGCGCGGTTTCGCCGGCTCTCCACCCAGCCTGCACTCCCTACGAGCTTGGCGCCCTCGGGCACGACGCGGCCCCGCGAACCGGCTCCCGGGCAAGAGGGTCTGTGGGACATCGAGGCTCGTCCCTCGCACCCGGGTGAGGTGGACGACGACAACGCTTGGGCGATGGACGGAGTGGCCGGCCACGCGGGTCTGTTCGGCACCGCCGCTGACGTGGCGCGCTTTGGTCAAGCGGTGCTCGCCGACACCTCCATCGCTCCGCGCGCCAAGTGGGAGGCGCTTTTCCGCCGCGACCCCACCACGCCGGGGAGCACACGAGCGATGGGCTTCGATACGCCCTCCGACGAGGGTTCCTCCGCCGGCCACCGCCTGGGCCGCCGCGCACCGGGAGCGGTCGGTCACTTGGGCTTCACCGGCACCAGCCTGTGGGTCGACCGGGCGCGCGAGCTGGTGGTGGCGCTCCTCACCAACCGCACCGCGCTCGGCCGGCACCGACTTCTCATTCGCGAATTTCGCCCTCGCTTCCACGACGCTGTCTTCGACGAGTTTTCCCTCGACTAAAAACCATGGCCGACGACCACGGAAACGTCCTTTCCACCCTTGACCCCGCATCTGTTCGCCGCATCCACCTGGTGGGCGTGGCAGGCACCGGGATGGGCTCCTTCGCCGGCATGCTCAAGGCGGCCGGCTACGAGGTGACCGGCAGCGACGAGAACGTCTACCCGCCGATGAGCGACATGCTGAAGGCGTGGGGAATTTCGGCGCTCACCCCGTACCGGCCGGAGAACCTCGACGCCGCCCGCCCTGACCTGGTCATCACCGGCAACGTCATTCGGCGGGTGAACCCCGAGGCTGCCGCGGTGCGCGAGCGGGGCCTTCGGCAGATGAGCTTCCCCGCTGCGCTGGGCACGTTCTTCCTCGAGCAACGGCACTCGGTGGTGGTGGCGGGCACCCACGGAAAGACCACCACCTCGGCGCTGATGGGCCACGTGCTCGTGAGCGCGGGAAGGGACCCGAGCTTTCTCGTCGGGGGCGTGACGTTGAACTACTCCGGCAACTACCGGCTGGGAAACGGGCCACACTTCGTCGTCGAAGGTGACGAGTACGACACCGCCTACTTCGACAAGGGGCCCAAGTTCCTCCACTACCGGCCGAAGACGGTCATCCTCACCAGCGTCGAATTCGACCACGCCGACATCTACCGGGACCTGGCGCACTACGAGTCGGCGTTCGAGAAGCTCATCGGCTTGGTGCCTTCCGAGGGCTTGCTGGCGGTGAGCGCGGCATACCCCAACGCGGTGACGGCGGCGAAGCGGGGAGCGGGGCGCGTGATGACCTATTCAGGTGCGGAAGGAGCGGCGGACTACGCTCCGCGCCGCTTGCGCTTCGGCCCCAAGGGCGCCCGCTTCGAGGTGCTGGAAACGGGGCGCTCGCTGGGAGAGGTGCTCTTGCCGCTGGGCGGAGCGCACAACGTGGAGAACGCGCTCGGGGTGTACGCGGCGGCGCGCGGGCTGGGGTTGACGCCGGACGAGCTGTCCGCCGGCTTCGCGTCGTTTCGGGGCGTCAAACGGCGGCAAGAGCCTCGCGCCGAGGTGGGCGGAGTGCTGGTCATCGACGACTTCGCCCACCACCCGACCGCGGTGCGCGAAACCATCGCCGCCATTCGAGGCCGCTACCCCTCGCGCCGGCTGTGGGCGGTGTTCGAGCCGAGATCGAACACCAGCCGCCGCAACATCCATCAACAGGAGTACGCGCGCGCTTTCACCGGCGCCGCGCTGGCGAGCCTCAAGATTCCCGAGCGCCACGACAAAGTGCCTGCGGGAGAAGAGCTCGACGTGGGCAAAGTGGCCGAGGCTTTGCGCAGCCAGGGAATTGAAGCGCACGCCGAAAGCGAGGTGCGCGCACTGGTGGAGCAGGTGGCGAAGGGTGCCCGGGCCGACGACGTCGTCCTGGTGATGAGCAACGGCGCCTTCGGTGGTTTCATCGACAAGCTCATCGAGGCGCTTCGACGCCGCGCTGGAGAGTCGACATGACCCGTATCGCCAAGCTGCTCGTCCTGCTCCTCGCGGCCTCCTGTGTGCGCCGCGAGCCGTTGCCGCCCTTGACCGGCCCGGCGATGCCCGCCGCGCCCTTGATCTTCCAGCTCCCCACCTACCCGGGCGGAGAGCTGCACGACCTCACCGCCGATCGCGGACAGGTGGTGTTGCTCGACGTGTGGGCGACGTGGTGTGAGCCGTGCAGAGATTCGCTGCCCCTCTACGAACAGTTACTCAAGCACTACGGCGATCGCGGCTTTCGGGTGTACACCCTCAACGTCGATGAAGACCCGAGGCAGATCGCTCCCTTCGTCGAACAGACCAAGCTCTCCCTCCCCATTCTCCTCGACCAGCGGGCCGCGGTCTCCGAGAGGATGTTGCGGGTGCGGGTGATGCCCAGCTCCTTCCTTCTCGACAAGAAGGGCGTGGTGCGCTTCGTCCATGAGGGCTTTGCGGAAGAGTTCCTCGCCCGATACCAGACGGAGATTGAAGAGCTGCTCGCCGAGCCGGCAGAGTAGTTTATTTCGGCGATGCCCAAGCCCACGCCCGCCGAGCTTTTGGCCGCCGTCACCGAGGCCGCGCGCCTTGCGGGTCGCATTCTTTCCGAGCGCTTCACCCAAGCGCGCACCATCGAGCTCAAGGGGGAGATCGATCTGGTCACCGACGCCGACAAGGCGAGCGAGGAGGTGCTTTTACGCTTCATTCACGCGCGCTATCCCGACCACGGGGTGCTCGCCGAGGAGAGCGGTCTATCCGTTGCCGCGGGGCCTTACCGCTGGCTCGTCGACCCGCTGGATGGCACCACCAACTATGCGCACCGGGTGCCCCATTTTTGTGTGAGCGTGGCGGTGGAGGGGCCCTCGGGGTTGGTCGCCGCCGCGGTGCTCGACCCGCTCCGCGACGAGCTCTTCGCCGCCGGCCGAGGGCTGGGCGCCACCTTGAACGGCCAGCCGATTCGGCCCAGCGGTGCAGCGGGCCTCGACCGGGCGCTCTTGTGCACCGGGTTTCCCTACGACATCCAGGTGCGTCCCGAGGCGCCGTTGGGGTTGTTCAACCACTTCATTCGCCGGGCGCAGGGAGTTCGGCGCATGGGCAGCGCGGCGCTCGACTTGGCTTACGTCGCCAGCGGCCGCTTCGACGGGTTTTTCGAGTTCGGGCTCCAAGCGTGGGACATCGCTGCGGGAGCGCTCCTGGTCGAGGAGGCGGGCGGGGTGATGCGGCAGATTGACGGCGCCGTGCTCGATCTGCGCAGAGGCGACGTGCTGGCTGCCGCGCCTGGGCTCTCCGAGGAGCTGATCGACGAGTGCCGGGAATTCTTGAAGGAGATCGGGTGGAGATTGCGCCCCTCACCCCAACCCTCTCCCAGAGGGAGAGGGGGTACGTCGTCCTAAAAGAAGCTCTCGGGGACGTAGACGATGTCCCCCGGCTGCAGGGTGAAGTTTTTCTCTCGTCCGACGCCGATGTCCTGGGCGGCGATGCGAATCTTCTGCTCCACCCCGTCGATGATCCGCGTCACATTGAGGTTGTTCTTCGACGCCAGCTTGGTGAAACCGCCGGCCAGGGTCACCGCCTGGATGATGGTCATGTTCTCTTCGTAGGGGAAGGTGCCCGGCTTTTGCACCTCTCCGAAGATGAAGACTTTCTTCGAGTTGTACTCGCGGATCAGCACCGACACCTGCGGCCGCTTCAAAAAGCCGTTGGCCAGGCAGTGGGTGAGCGCATCCGCCGCCTGGCTGGAGGTCATGCCGCTGATGGGCACCTTGCCGCACAAGGGGAAGTCGATCGTCCCTTCCGGTGAGACGCGGTAGGCGTTGGAGAGGTCCGGCTCCTGAAAGACGCGCACCTCCACCAGGTCGCCGGTGCCCAAGGTGCTCGCCTGGATGGTGGCGGTCCGCTTGGCGGCCTCTTCCGCCGACAGCGTGGCCCCGCTTTCGTTGGGCTTGGGGTGCACGCAAGCGCCGGAAAGAGAAAGGAGCACGACGACGTGGGCGAGAGGCTTCTTCATCGGCCAAGAAGGCTAGTACGTCAGGGTGACCCGAGCGTAGCCCTCATGGCGAACGAAGTTGATCGCCTGGTTCGGGTCGCTCGAATCCCTATACGACAGCACGTACCCCAAGGCGCCAATCAGCCAAGGGGTGAACTGGTAGTCGGGCCCGACGTTGAGGGTGAGCAGCGTGTCGTTGCGCCCGGAGTTTCCGTAGAAGCTCAGGTAGTCGAACCCGGCGTAAGCGTGCAAGGTGAGCCGCCCGCCAAGCAGCGCGCGCGCGTCGAGGTACACGCGGTCGTCGCCAAACGTCCCGAAGACCGGCACCGGCTCCAAGGTGCGAAGGTAGCCGCCCTTGATGTTGGTGGTGTCCGAGAGCAAATAAGCGATTTCCAGATGGCCAATGGCCGTTCGCGCGCCGGAGGAGACGACGAAGTCGTGTGCATAGCCGGCGTTGGCCACCACCGCCACCTTGGCCGAGATGAGCCCGGAGAGGCCCGCGACCGCTTTGAGCAGCTGCACCGGAAGGTTGGAGCTCCCGGTGAAGGTCCGGGTGTCGAAGGTGGCGTTCACGTTCACTGCCGTCTTGGGCAAGAAGCGCCAGCGGGCGGCGAGGGCGAAGTTGAAGTTGTTGTAGTTCATCGCCGCGAGCGCGGCCGGATCGCAGCTGATGTCGCCCGGAGTGCACTGCGGAGTGGCCAAGGGGGAGATGGGCTCGAACAGCTCCAGGCCCCAGGCAGCGGAAGGGGAAATCTCCAACGCACCTCCCCCGGGGCGAATGGGGACGCCTACCCGCGCCTCGTTGTAGAGCGAGAGCACCCCGATGCCCGCCACCGGGTTGGTGGTCTGGTCGGAGCGTGTGAAGCGGTCGGCGAGGTCGAAGCCCACCGTCCCGTCCTTGTTGAACTGGGCGGACAAATCGCCGTAGCCCTGGAAGCGGGAGGCTCCGCTGGAGCTCTCGTTGACCAGCCCGGTGTACCAAACGTATTCGGCGGCGCCAGAGAGGTTGAAGGTGGTGGAGGGGGTGGAAAGCTCCAGCCGAAGTCCGGGCCGAGCGTAGAGAAGCCACTCCGGCGCAAGCACGGGGAAACCGCCGGGAACAGGAGGCGGACCATAGAAGCCGGCCGCGCTGTCGTAGCGCCACTCCAGCTCGACGAAGGGGTGCAGCCTTCCTTCGCCCACCTTGATGCCGTTGGGGCCGGCGGTCTGTGCGGAAGCGGGGCTCGAGGCGAGCGCCACCCCTAGGAGCACGAGCCCCGCGGCGTTTTGAACGACCCACCTCATACTCGAGCGCTAGGGCCCCTCTCCCGCGTCGTGAATGCCGCGCCTCTTAGCACGCGACCGGCGACCACCTGAAGAAATTGATGAATTCACCGAAAATCAAAAAAGCATCTCAGAGAGTCGGGCTCGCCGGCGGCGGGCGGGTGCTCAGTTCGGGCGGAGGCGCGGGCCGGCTGGGGTCTCCCGCGGGCAGGCCCTCGGGAATCTCCACCTCCACCGAGACGGCCTCGTCGGTGCGGAAGGCGAGCTGGCCGATGCACTCCTCGGCCTCGGCGCGCAGCTGCTCCACCTTCTGCCGGGCGATGGTCACCTTGGTGTACTCATGCTCTGCGGAAGAAGACTCGCGCTTGGCGATTGACTCCTGCATCGTCACGTCGGCCTGCTCCGAGATGCGCAGCAGGCCCTTGATTTGCGTGAGCTTCTCGTTCACGCAGTTGAGCTTGACCACGTCCTTGGTGTTGCGCGCCTCCTCCAGTTTCTGGAGCACTTCCTTGAGCACCTGGCGCATGCGAGCCAGGGCCTCGGCGGAGCGGCGAATCTTCTCCGGGTCGGAAACCTCGGCGGCCTTTTCCAGGGTCGGGGAGGGCCCGGGCGCCAGCGGCAAAGGCTCCTGCGCCCAACCGAGGGTGGACGCCAAAACGGCGATGAGACAACCAATACGCATAGGCGTCCCTTTCAACCCCCGGCCCTTGTTGGAGTTTTTAGGACAAAAAGCACTGTAGGGGCGCGGCGTGGGACCTGTCAACGAAGCCCACGGCTCACAGCCGCGCGGCCAGCCGGGTATTGGCCTCCCGCAGCCGGGCGGAGAGCACCCGGGCGATGTTGATGACCACGAAAGTAAAGCCGTCGCGGTGCTGCTTGCGGAAGGTGGTGAGGTTCTCGGCGGTCAGGTGGAGCAGCTCGGCGTCGGAGCGGGCCCGTACGGTGGCCGAGCGGTACTCCTTGTCGATGAGGCTCATCTCCCCGAAGAACTCGGGGGGGCCGAGGACGGCGATCACCTTTTGCTCCCCGGTGGCGTCGCGCCGCAGCACCTCCACTTCGCCCTGGGCGATGACGAACAGGCTGTCGCCCAGCTCGCCCTCTTCGAAGACCAGCTGGCCGGAGCCGTAGCGGCGGGGGCGGGAGAGATCGGCGACGTACTCCAGCTCTTGGTTGGAGAGCATCTCGAACAAGGGCGACGTGGACAGGACCGCGACTTTCTCCATGACCTCTCCTTACGACCGTGCCGGGTGCGCCTCGCCCTTGCGCCCGGTGAGGAAGTACTCCTCGAAGCGGCGGTCGCCTTCCTCCACCGATGGGGCCTCGGCCCGCGCCGGCTCGAGAAAAGCCACCCCCCGCTGCCGCTCCACCGAGTAGACCGCCAAGGGCTTCACCTCGATGTTGTACCCCTCGCGATCCTCGACCAGGCTGACGCAGTACGCCAACTTCTGACTCTCCTTCTGGCGGAAGTAGAGAAAGTCGGTGCCCACCGCGCAGCCGAAACGCTCGCGGGCCTCTTGGTGCAAGTGACGAATCTTCGCCTCCGCCGCCTCCACCGCGCCGTTGGCCACGTCCGCCTCGGTATGCAGCTCCTTGGTGCGCAGCTTTCGCTCTTCGGCCAGGGCAAAGAGCTTTTCTGCTTCCTTGCGAACCTTCTGCCCGCGCGAGCGCTGCTCGCTCACCAGGAGATTCACCTCAGCGCTCTTGGCCCACAAACGTTCGACCTCGTCCCAGAGCCGGTTTTTCTTGGCCGTCTCGCGTTCGTACTCCTCGGTGGCGATTCGTAAGGCGCGCTCGGCGCTGCGCACGTTCTCCTCGGCCTTCTTCGCCTTGGCCGTCACGGCCGCCCGGTCGTCCTCGAGGTTCTTCTCCGCCGCCCCCAGCCGGTACCACAGCTCCGACACCTTGAAGCGTTGCTCCTCGAAGTCGGACACCGCCTGGAAGGACTGGTTCTCCAGCACGGTGGCCTCGAAGAGCAAGGTGGCCGCCGAGTCTTCGCACTCGCCGGCGCGGTGCAGGGTGTCGATGGCGTTCTTTTGGGTGAGCTCGGCGCGGAACTCGGTCAAGATGGTCTGCGAAAGCAGCTCGTCGTAGCGCTCCTTGGCCACCCGGGCTTCTTCGCGGGCAGCCAAAAGCTTGGCCCACCAGTCTTGGAGCTCGGGCTGGGCGACGAGGGCGCGGACCTCAGCGAGGCGCTTTTGCTTCATGTCGGTGGGTGAGTGTAGCAGATGGGTGCTCGGCCACTTCCTCGACTTCAGCCAGCCGGAGCGAAGACGAACGGGTAGGCGACCGGTACCTCGCTGGGCGGTTTGAAGGGGAAGACCCAGCCTCGAATCACGGTGCGAATGCAGTTGGCCACCGCGTCGTTGCCCAGGGAGTTCTCTTCGATTTCGATGTCTGCCGAGCGGCCCGCGGGGGTGATGGAGAAACGCACCACCACCTTGCCCTTGAGGCTGGGGTTTCGTTTGAGCTCGCGCTCATAGCAGTTCTTGATGGCGCTCATGCGCGAGCGCACGTAGCGAGTCATCGCATCGCGGTCGATGTCCGCGCTGTCGACCTCGGGGGCCTGGTCCTGCACCCGGCCGGAGACTTTCACGTCACCCTTGGTGCCCAGGTTGACGTTGCCCCCGCCGGAGGTGCCCAAATCGCCGATGCTCGCCGCGGTGCCGGTGCCGCCCCCCTTGGGTCCGCCGGCGCCGATCGAATCGGAGGTAGCCACCCCCACGCCGCCCGCGCCCGCCAGCGCCGCCGCGATGTCTCCCGCGCCGGTGCCTCCTCCGAGCACGTCTTCGAAGGCCCCGCCGCCCGCTCCCGCCGAGCCGAGGATTTTCAAGAGGCCCTTGGAGGCGACCGCTTTTTGCATCGCCGCTTTCTTCGCCGCCGGGTCGCCGCCGCCCGCGGGCGTCTTGGACGCCTTTTTGGGGCTGTCGTCCTTTTTGGCGTCCTCGGTGCTGCCTTGAGCGCTCTCCTCCACTTTGGGCGGCTCGATCTTCATCGGCATCATCACCTTGGCGAACCGGTCGGGCAGCTCGTCGAGGGCCAGCTCCTGCTCCACGGGCAGCGGCTGGCAGATGATGAAGGTGACGCCGGAGAAGTGGAGGAAGAGCGAGCTGGCCAGGACCAAGAGAAACATCTGGTCCATCGACTGCCAAAAGCTGCCCTTCACCGCGGCGGGCAGCTCGGGCTTGGGTGGCTCGGGCGGGGGGGTGACGAACTGGAAGAGGAGGGTGACTTCGCCCAAGGAAACCTTCCCCTTGGCCGCGTCGGTCAAGGGAAGGACGTAGACGTCACCCCTTTTCTTGGCCAAGCCTTGCGCGCGCAGGCCGGAGAAGTCGACGTCGGCGCTGCCCACCCGCACCCGCCCCTCCATGTGCTCGGTGAAGAGCAAGGAGTACTGGCCGGCCTTGAGCTCGAAGACCGGGAAGGAAGGGGGCAAGTTCGAGGCGGGGACCACGAAGGTATTCTTCGCGTCGTGGCCGACGGTCACGTTCTCGCGCTTCTTGAGGTGGCGTTCCTCGATGATCTTGCCGCCCTGAATGACGCCGACGCGCAGAATCTTTTGGGTGGGGGCTGGGGCCATGGCAGTGGGTCGAAGCTTTGGACCACCGAAGGGTCCGGCGGGTTCCTAGAAGGGGTCTTTCTCGACGCTTTTCTCGACCTTGGGGACGAAGCTCTCGGTGCGGTTGAGATCCTCGAAGTTCAGGTTCGAGCGCTGGAGGATGTAGAAGGCCTGCGGTTTTTGGATACGGCCCTCGACGGTGATGGCGTCGAGGCGAATGACCTTCTTCTTCTTGGGTGTGCTCTGGGCCGCGGCGGCGAGCGGAAAGAGCAGCAGGGCGAGGGCGAAAAAGGGTCGCATCGTCGAAAACCTACTTGTCGTCCTGCCCCAGCTTACCTGAGGCGGGGGCGGGAGGTAGCTCCTCATCATTGCCCAGCTTGCTGGCCGGGGTCGTCTTTTTCTTCTTCGCCGCCTCGGCGGCCCGCTTGGCCTCTTCAGCAGCCTTCTTCTCCGCCTCTGCTTTTTGACGCAGCGCCTCCTCTTCGGCCTTCTTTTTCTCGGCCGCCTCGCGCTCGACGCGCTTGAGGGCGTCGCGCTTTTCGCGCTCCCGGCGGCGCTCCTCCTTGTCGATTCCCCGTTGCGCGTCCTTGACGTACTGCTCCACACGCTCGTCGCGCCCGCCCTTCTTTTGGTACTGCTCGAAGTATTGAATGGAAGTCTTGTAGCGCTCGAGGGTGTCGAGGTTGGGAATCTCGGAGTCGAGGTGGAGGATGGCGAGGTTGAAGTAGGTGTCGGGGAGGTTGGGCGAAAGCCGCTCCACCCTGCTGTATTGGGCGAGGGCCTTGGCGAAGTCCTGCTTGCCCCGGTAGGCGTTGCCCAAATTCATCCGGGCGGAGACGAAGTCAGGAGCGGCGGTGACCGCGGCCTCCAGCTCGCGCACGGCGCTCTCATAGTCCTGCGCTTCGTTGAGGAGGGCGCCGAAGTTGTTACGCGCCTCGGCGAAGTCGGGCTTGAGCGAGGCGGCGAGGCGAAAGCTCTCCAGCGCCGCGGGGCGCGCCTTGAGCGAAAGCTGCACCAACCCGAGCGCGTTGTGGGTGGCGGCATCGTTGGGGTCGATGGCCTTGGCGTTCTCCAACACCATCTTGGCCAGCTCGTTCTTGCCCTCGCGCACGTAGACCTGGGCCAAAAGCTGCATCGCCCGCACGTTGCGCTCGTCGGCCTTGAGCACCTTCTTCGCCTCCGCCGCGGCGGCGCTCGTCTTGCTCTGGTGGAGCAGCACGAAGACCAGCGCGGTGCGAAGCCCCAGCGCGGCGGGCAGCTCTTGAATCTTCGCTCGCAGCTCCTCCTCCGCCCGCGTGGCGCGGCCGCTGCGGCAGTACAGGCGGACCAAGTAGTCCCACGCCATGTCCTGGTCGGGCCGAAGTGTGAGGGCGCGTTGGTAAGCCCGCTCCGCCTTGTCGGGGAGCGCCTGACGCTCGTAGAGCACCCCCAGGTTGGTCCACGCGTAGTCCAGCTTGTCGTCGCGGTCGACCACGTACTCCAGCTCGCGCTGCGCGGCGGCCACGTCGCCCCGGTTGGAGGCCTCGATGGCGCGCTGGAAGGCGGCGAGGGCGCCCGGGTCGTTGGTCGCCTTCTTCTGAGGAGGCGGGGGCGGCGAGGGCTTTTGCGTGCTCGCTGGGGCCTCGTCCCCCAGCTTGCTCGCCGACGGAGATGTCGACGCGGCGGTGGGGGGCTCGACCGGCCGGGGCTGATAGGGAACCTCGGGAGTGTCGCTGGCGGAGGCGTCTTCCAGCGGCTTTTTTTCCGGCGTGGTGGCGCAGGCCCAAAGGAGAAGGCCACTGGCGAAGACCAGCGCGCGCACAAGAGAGGTCATTTGTCGTCCCCTTGCAGCTTCTGAGGAACGACCTGCTCGCGCACCACCCCCTCCAGGGTGGGCACCAGCCCGTCGGGGTAGACCGGTTCTTTGGCCAAGGCGTGCTTGGGCTCTTTGAGCACCGGGTACTCGTTGGGGCGGAAGCGGTTGAGCGCCTCCAGCGTCTTCTTGGTCCACTCGTTGGAGATGCGGTTCTTGCGCGCCTCGGCCAGGGTGGCGGCGTAGGCTTCCACCGCCTTGTCCTCCAGCACCACCGTCTGCTGGGCGAGCGCGTCTTGGTAGAGCACCACCGCCTCCTCGCCCAGACGCTTGACCTCCGGGGGAACCGGCGTCTCCAGAATGGTTTGCCCGAAGCGCTCCAACGCAAAGCCGCGGCGGTAGAGCGAAGCCAGGGTCATTTCCAGGTTCTTGTATTTGAAGCAGGCGCCGTAGGCGTCGTTCACCTTCTTCACGGCGTTGCGCTTGGCGGTGAAGGACTTCTCCAGCGCCTTCTTCGAGCCGCCGATCTTCAAGCGGTCGAAGGCGGCGAACTCGTACTCGGCGAGCTTGAAGCACGACTGGGCGGAGGCGGCGGCCCCCAGTACCGCGCCTTCCGGCTTGAGATTGCGGCGGTCGAAGTCGCTCATCGCCGCCTGGTACGCCTTCTTCGCGTCGGCGTCCTTGTTCAGCTTCTGGTAGGCGTCGCCGATGCGGCGTTTGGCGTCGACGATCAGCTCGGCCTGCGCGCTCTTGCCGGAGAATTTGGTCACGAACTCGCTCAAGGCGCGAATCTCCTTCGCCCAGTCTTCTTGCTTCTCGTAGATGAGCGCGGCGCGGAACTGGTTCTTGGGCGCGTCCTCGGAAGCGGGGAAGAGGTCGGCGTAGCGCAAGAAGGCGGCGGCGGCCTCGTCGTAGCGCTGCAAGCCCTCGAGCAGGTTGGCGACGTTGAAGAGCGCCGCCTCGCGGTCCTTGGAGGCCGGGTAGTCCTTCACCAGGCGCTGGTAATTCTCCACCGCCTTGTCGAAGTCGTAGCTGTTGTAGGCGTTGCGCGCCACGCGAAACAGAGCGGCGTCGGCCAGCTTCGAGCTGGGGTACTCGCGGAAGATGCGCTCGTAGAGCTTGAGCGCCGAGTCGAAGCGGCGGTTGCTCTCGTAGGCCACCGCGGCGTTGTTGAGCGCTTTGTCGGCGAACTCGTGCTTGGGCTCCTCGTCGACCAGCTCGATGTACTTGGCCGCGGCGGCGTCGTAGTCGCCTTTGGCCATCAGCTCCTCGGCGAGCTTGAAGCGCCCGGCGAGCTTGAACTTGACCAGCTCCTTGTAGAGGTCGCTCTTGGGGTCGATGACCTCCTTCTTCGCCGCCAGGCGCGCCGAGACCTTCTCCACCTCCGCCCAGTTCTTCTGCGTCACCAGGCTCTCCACGGTGAGGTTCATCGCGAACTGCGCCACCTCGTTCTGCGGGTAGGCGGCGATGATCTCCTCGAAGCGGCGGCGGGCCTCGGGGAAGTCGTTGTGCGCGTAGAACAGCTCGGCGGCCTTGTAGGCGATGCCGGGGGCCTTCTCGTGCGCAGGCAACCTCTTCACGAAGGCGTCGGAGGCGGTCACCAGCGCGGCTTCGGTCTCGGCGAGGGGAATGGGCTGAATGACCTCGTTCTCCGGCCGGTCCTTGGAGAGCACCGGCTTGTACTCGGGCACGGCCTTTTGGCGCACCTCCAGCTCGAGTTGCTTTTGCCACGCGAGCACCGCGGAGAAGGCGGCGTCGGCCTGGAACTTGTTGTCCTGCGTGGAGTCGCGCACCTGCGCATACTGCTTCCCCGCCTCCTTGAACTGGAAGGAGTTGTAGAGACACTCCGCATAGTAAAACTGCATCTCGTAGGCGTTCTTCGAGCGGGGGAAGCGTGACAGGTAAGAGCCGTAAGCCTTGGCGGCGACCTCGAAGGCGCTCTTGGCCTGCTCGAACTTCTGCTCCTGCTTGAACACCAGCGCCTGCTGGTGGTGGTAGATGGCGCTGGAGTACAGGCTCTTCTCCGCCAGCTCCTGCGCGGTGGCGATGAGGTCGGGGTCGCGCTTGTGCTTCTCGTGCCAGGGAGTGCCCGGGCTGAACATGTTGGCCAGCTTGGAGGACTCGGCGAAGGCCTCTTCCAGTCGGCGGTCGCGCTCGTAGGCCTGCACGATGCGCTGCTGAATCTGGGGCGCGTCCTTGTTGAGCGGGTCTTTCTGCAACACCAGCTGGTAGGCGGCGATCGCCTCGAGGTGCTTGGTCTGGTCGAAGTACACGTCGCCCATGCGGCGGTAAATCTCCGCCTCGTAGCGCCGCCCCCCGAGCGCGGCGAACTTCTGCTGCGCTTTGTCCAGCGAGCCCCACTTCTCGTCGGCGAAGGAGATGGCGGTGTACTGCAAGGCCTCGTTGCGCAAATCGCCTCCCACCTCCTCCTCGCCCTTGGCCTTCGCCTGCGCCTCGTAGTGGTCGGCGAGCTTGAGGAACCTATCCACCGCGTCCTCGAAGCGGTCCATGCGGTAGTAGGTCCAGCCCAATTTGTAGAGCGCCTTGTCGTAGAGCGCGTGGCTGGCGTCGGTCACCGCCTGCTCGTAGGCCTCGGCGGCGCGGGCGAGCGCGTTCTCTTCGTTGTACGCGTCGAAGTAGTACTCGCCGATGCGCACCCAGGCCTCGGTGGTGAACTTCGACTTGGGGTACTTGGCGATGAGCTCTTGGTAGGCGGCGCGGCTCTCCTCGAACTGGTTCTGCTTCTCCAGGCAGTAGCCGAGCAAGTAGTAGGCGCCGTCGTTGAGCCGGTAGGCGGGGAAGCGGTTGATGAGCTGACGGTAGAGGGCGATCGACCGGGAGAAGTCGACCACCGGCTCGGGGGGCGGAGTGACGTTCGACTCGGGGTCGATCTTCTTCAGCTGCTCCTCGTACTCGCGCATGGCCACGATGTGGTCGTCGCTGGAGCGCTCGTAATAGAGCTCGGCCAGGCGGAACATCACGTCGGGGGTGTACTTGGGGTCGTCAGGGTAGCGCTGGAGGAACTCCTCGAACTGGGCGATGGCGTCGAGGCGCTCCTTGCGCTCGATCACCTCCAGGTCGCGAATCGCCTTCTCGTAGCTGTTGGCCAGGGTGTTGCGCTTCTCCTCGTACTTCTTCTCGATGAGCAGCTGCACCTCGCGGCGAAACTCCTTCGACTCCTCCTCGTAGGTCTGGAGGGCGCGCGAGAGCTCCTCCAGCACCCGCTCCTCCTCGGGGGTGCGGCCCATGCCCTCGAAGTAGCGGGTCTGAGGCTTCTCGGTGGGGGCGACGTCCTTCTTCTCTTCGCTGGCGGGCGCTTCGCCGCCGTCGGCGACCCCGCCGTCCTGCGCGAAGGCTGGGAAGGCGGCGAGCCCCCACGCGGAAAGAAGCGTCTGGAAGAGGGCCGTGCGCATTTAGTCGACGTCCTGCAGCACCTCGCGAAACTCCTCGTCCAGCGAGCGCAGCTCGCGGTCTTTCTGCGAGGAGAGCTTCTGAATCTGCGCCGTCTTGTCCTGCTTGCGGGTGAAGGCGACGTCCACCACTCCCACGTCGGCCTTGAGCACCAGCTCGTAGAACTGCCTGCGCACGCGGCCGAAGCTATCGACCACGATGCGGCCCACCAGGTCGCGCGCGTGCCCGGAAACTTGGCCCACCTCGGTGTCGTAGCTGCCCAGCAGCGTTTGCTCGGCGCGCACGGTGTCGCGAATGACCTTGCCCCGGCGTGCCACCTGGTCGCGCAAAGTCTTCTTCGCCGTCTCCACCCGCGCGCGCAAGCCTTCCGCCTGGCGCCGCACCTGTGCCGCCCGGTCGTAGACCGCGCGGGCGTCCGGCCCCAAGCGCCCTTCCGCCGCGGCGATGATCTGCTGCAGCTCCTTGAGCGCGTCGGCGTACTGGCGGCGGATGATTTCCTCTCCTCCCAGCACGGCGTCGGCCGAGGCCTTCTCTTCGGAGAGCTTCTGGCGTAGCTCGTCGAGCTCGCGCTGCAGCACGTTCAAGGCCGCGGTCTCGTGGTGCAGCCGCTCGAGGAAGACCTTCTCGTCCTCCGGGGTGTTCTTGCGCTGGGTGCGCGTGTCCTCCACCCACTTCTCCACCGCGGTGAGCACGGCGAACATGCTCTGAATCTCGTAGCCCAGCTTGAAGGCGCTCTTGTCCACCTCGTCGACCCGCTCCTGCATGCGCTGCTTGCGCGACTCCACCTCGCGCTCGTTGGTGGGCAGGGCGTGGAAGCGTTCCTGGAGGCTGGCCTGCTCGCCCTTGAGCCGATCGAGCCGGGCGCGCTCCTCGGGGGAGAGCTTGTCGGCCACCAGGGCCCCCTCGATGCGCACCAGCCCCTCGTCGATCTGGGTGAGCGCCGAGTCCACCGCGTCGGCGCGGGTGTAACCCTCTTGCAGCGCGGGGAAGGTTTCGAGCCCGCGCTCGTCGAGCGCCTTCAAGATGCGGTTGGCGATCTCCCCCGACTCCTGCACCCCGCGGCGGCCCGCCTCCAGGTCGCTCACCATCTGCACCGCGTCGGCGACCTCCTTTTGGGTGGTGGCCCACTTGAGCGCCACCGGGGGCAAGAGCGAGGCGACGTCGAGGTTCTTCTCGTTCTTCGCCAAAAGGTCGTCGAAGTAGCGCACCGGGTCTTTGTGAATCTTGAGCAGCGCCTCGATCTCGTCACGCACCGGCGCATAGGTGTTGATCACCTGGTTGTAGGTGTCGGTGGCGTCGCCATAGCGCTTGAGCTTGAGGAGCAGGTGCCCCTGGAGAATCTGCGCCTCGGGGGCGATGGTCGACTCCGGCGCCACCAAGAGGAGGATGTCGGTGGCGTTCTTCGCCCGCTCGTACTCGTTCTTCTTCACCTGCGCCCAGGCGATCTCGTAGAGCGAGTCGACGAAGTACTCGCTCTCGCGGGGAATTTCCTGGTAGCGGTCGAGCGCGGCGTCGAACTGCCCGGTCTCGTAGAGCAGCCTCCCCAAGGAGAGATTGGCCAGCTCCTTCACCTTCACCTCTCGCTCACCGTTGGCGCTGGCGATGGTGATTTTCCGAAACTGCTCGATCGCCAGGTCGAGCTGGCCCAGCTTCACGTAGCCCACACCGATGAAGTACGCCGACTGCAGCCGCGTCGAGCCGTAGGCAGCGCTGGCCAGCGGAGTGAAGATTTCCATCGCGCGCTTCATCCGCTGTTGCAGCGGCAGGTCGGCGCGCTTGAACATCCACTTGCCGTAGACGTACGCCAGCTCCGGCGGCAGCTCGCCCGAAAGGCCCTTGGCCTGCTGAATGTATTCGTCGATGCCGGCAAACTCGTTGAGCCGCCCGGCGATCTCCAGATAACGCCCCAGCGCTTCCTTGTAGTGGCCGGCCTGGAGGCCCAAAAGCTCGCGCAGGTACAGCTTGGCCCCCACGTAGTTCTTCTGCTGGTAGAGGGAGTCGGACAGGTAGAAGAGGGCGTCGGGGTACTTGGGGTGATGGCGGAAGCGGTTGTCCGCCACCAGGTCGTAGAAGAGCACCGAGGCGTTGGGGTAATCGCCCAAGAGGTACTGAATCTCTCCGTCGGAGAAGCGGCGCAGCCGCGCCTCGTCGTCGGTGGGCTCGGGGCGCTCGGTGTACTGGGTCTCCACGAAGCGCAGGTTCTCTTCGGTGGTCTTGAGCTGGGAGGCGATCTGATCGAGCTGCGATGCCAGCTCGGGGGCCGCGGTGCCGCCCTGCGCGATGCCGACCGCGGGCACGACGACGGCGGCGAAGCACACCACCTTGTGGAACACGCGGCTCACTGGCCCTCGGGCGTCACCGGCGCCGGTGCGGCTTCCTTCTTCTTCATCCCCGCGTCCTTGGCGACCTCGGTGCGGTAGTCGACCGCGGGGCGGTCTTTCAAGTCGGTGGTGAGCCCGCCCTTTTCGTAGCCGACGATCTTCACCGTGGTCACCTTGCCGGCCTCGGCGTTGAAGGTGTAGCTCGACTGCACCTTGAACTTGTAACCCTCGAGGTAGCTGAATACCCCGAAGCCGTGCCCGCGGTAGACGAAGCGCACCGCAATCTGGTGCTGCCCGGGGACGATGCGCCCGTTGAAGATCTCCAGCTCCTCGCGCTTGTCCAAATCGCCGTTCGGGTCGACCTTGGTGAAGATGGGAGCGCCGTCGAGCGCGTAGGCGACCGACTCGAGGACGAAGGATGACCCCATCTCGTTCTTGTGGATGAGCACCGCGCGGGCGCCGGTGGAGAGGTCGCCGCCCAGCACCGTCTCTTGCAGCAGGAGCAAGCGCGCCTTGGTGCGAAAAATCTTCTCCTTCAAGTCGACCACCTGCTCCTCGAGGGTCTTCACCCGGGTGTTGAAGGCCTCGTCGGCGGTGAGCGGCGGCGGTGCGGCCTCCCCCGGTGTGGCAGGAGCGGTGGGCGCAGGCCCAGGAGCGGGAGCTTCGGCGGCGCCAGAGGGCGAGCCCTGCGCCAGGCCGGCGATCGACGAAAACAGCGCCGCGGCAATGAGAGGAGCGTAACGCACGTGGTACCTCAAACCCGGCCTCGTGAAACGGTTTCGGTCGGCCCGTCAGCCGCCCTTTTTCAACTCGGTCAACACCAATTTCGCCACCGACTTGAGCGTGTCGAACACCCCCACCCCGGTGGGCGCCACCGCCTGGAACTCGGGGACGTTGCGCGGGTTCAACACCTTGCGCATTTCCTCGAGCGAGACGGCGTTGGGAAGGTCACGCTTGTTGTATTGGACGACGTACGGAATCTTGTTCAGGTCGTAGCCCTGTTCGGCCAGGTTGACCCGCAAGTTCTCCACCGACTCCATGTTGGCCTCCATGCGCTCCACCTGCGAGTCGGCCACGAACACCACCCCGTCGACCCCCTTCAAGATGAGCTTGCGGCTGGCGTCGTAGAAGACCTGCCCTGGCACCGTGTAGAGGTGAAAGCGCGTCTTGAAGCCGCGGATTTCCCCCAAAGACAGCGGCAAGAAGTCGAAGAAGAGGGTGCGGTCGGTCTCCGTGGAAAGCGAGATCAGCTTGCCCTTCGTCTCGGGGTTGGTCTTGTTGTAGATGTACTGCAGATTGGTCGTCTTCCCGCACAGACCGGGGCCGTAGTAGACGATCTTGCAGTTGATCTCGCGGGATGAGTAGTTGATGAAGGACATGGCTTCGTCGCGGCCTTACTCGCTGAAGAGGTTGTCGATGTCGTCGTCGGAGATCTCGGCGAACGGCGAGCCGGCTCCCGGGCTGTCCGTCTTCTTCACCAGCGCGTCGAAGATGCGCGTCAACTCGTCCGACGCCTTCTTGATGCGCAGGCGTACCAGGCCCAGGCTGGTACGGTTGTCGAAAATCACCACCAGCACCACCCGGCTTCCCACGATGGTCATGTAGAGCGAGTCTTTCGCTCCTTCGTGGAACTGGTTGGGAAATTCGTTTTCTCCAATGAGCTTGGCCAACCCTCCCATGGCGGCCACGTTGCCTGCGGTGAGCGAGGCCAGCGAGGTGGTGTCGATGTGCTGCGTCTGCCCAGCGGCGGAGATCAGCTGGCCGTTCTTGTCGACGAGGAACACGACCTTCGCGTTCGCGTCCTTGGTGAGCCGGTCGCAAACCGCGTTGATCTTGTGAAACTCCTCTTCATACATCACCAACTGCTGAGCCATTGGCTAGACGCTCCCCTCCGCCCGAGCTTTCCAAAAGAATTTCCGAGGGTTAGGTGCCACTTCCAGGAGTGGGCGATCCTTAGCAGACGGCAACGGCCTAGAGCAAGAACGGCATCGAATGCTCGTGGAGGAGGCAACCGGCGGCGAAAAAAGCAAGTGGAACTTTGTTTAGGCGGTCGGCTCGGGCCTCTCTATAATCCAGTTCGCTTTGCGCCCATCGACCCGAGTCCGTGGAGCGACGGTGGTGATGGCTGCGGCTTTGGCCGCGCACGCCGCCGTTGCATTTGCGCAGTCCAACCTCGAGGTGAGCGCCTCCGCTCCGGCGGTGGGAGAGCTCGCCGGCGCCCGCCTGCGCTGGGGCGTCTCCTTGCGCTCCGGCGGCCAGCAGGACCTAGGCCCCGGGCTCACCTACAGCGGGATGACGCCCAACGACGTGGCGCTGACGGGGTGGTACTTCGGAGCGGGGCACTTCGGAGGGGCGCTCCACCTGCAACGCGAGGGATTCGGCCTCTTCTCCGATACCGCGCGGGTGACCCAAGGCAGCCTCTTTCGCGCCCACCTGGGCCCCAGCGCGCGCATCGCCTTGGGGGCGGTGCGGCTGGAGGCGCTCGTTGGCTACGGCTTCGCCCAGCTGCCACTGTTCGGGGTCTCCGTCGATCCCCAGTTCGCGCTGGCCCAGCGCCACGCAGTGCTGCTCGCCAGCCGGGCATTGGTCGACCTAGGGCCGCTGAGCATCGAGGGGCGGGGAGAGTTCCCGGTGCCCATCGCCTCGCGCGACTCCGCGGGCCAAGCGGCGAGCACCCGTGGCTTCGCCGCCGGTGGAGGCGTTGGCGTCAACCTCTTCGAGAGCGGCCAGCTCGCTTATGGTGCGCTGGCCGAGTACCAGCTGGTGCAAGACAGCCTCACCGCCGCCGACGGCACGGTGTCGTCGCAGACCATGCAACGGGTGGGCCTTTCTCTCGAGGCCAGGTGGGTGCAGCCCAAGGGGCCGCCGCCTCCGCGGGTGGGCGCGCTTCTCATCAGTATCGTCGACGCCGACACCGGAGCGGCCTTGGCGGGGGCGCAGGTGCAGCTTTCCCGCGGCAGCGACCAACGCCGGCTCACGGCGGACGAGGCGGGCAAAGTCGCCGCGCTCACGCTCGAGCCAGGAGAGGTGGTGGTGCGGGCCAGCGTGGGCGGCTACCTCCCGGCGGAGGCCACCGGCACCATCGTCGCCGGAGTGGATGGCACCCTCGAGCTGCGCGCCAAGAAGGAGCCGCCCAAAGTGGGCTCCCTGGTCATCACCGTGGTCGACCGTGAGTCGGGCACGCCGCTTTCGAACGCAGTGGTGACGGTGAAGGACGTCGAGCACACCACCAGTGAAGCGGGGGTGGTCGATGTCGCCGACCTGCCGCCCGGCCCAGTGCAGATTGCCGCCAGGCTCGAGGGCTACCAAGCTGGCCAAGAGGTCGCCTCGGTGGTGGTGGGCAAGCGCTCCGAGGTGAAGGTGCAGCTGCTCCAGGAGAAGAAGCGGGCGTTGGCCACCATCACCGGCCTGGTGCGCAGCGCGCGGGGCGGCGCGCCGGTGAACGCCGACCTCGAGATTCCTCAGCTCAAGCTCAAGACCAAGGCCAGCGCGCAGGGCGCCTTCACCTTCAAGCTGTTGGGAGGCACCTACAGCGTCAACATCTCGGCGCCTGGTTACGTGAGCCAATCGAAGAACGTCACCGTGAAGGACGGTGATCAGGCCATCTTCAACGTCGACCTGCACCCGAAGTGAGCGATCGGCGAAATGGAAGCACCGCGAACGAAACCGGGAGCGGGACCGGGAGCGGGAGCGTTTGCGGGCATCGGGGACGCGTTCGGCCCACGGCGGCGGGTCACGTGCCCGGTCGCGTGGAACGTGATCCGACCCCGACCCCCGTCCCCGGAAACGCTCCCGCTCCCGGCTGTTGGACTTCACGCATCGCCTACGGCGCAATGGCCGCGCTCCTGGCGGCCTGCCCCGGCGACGACAAACCCATCGAGCCTGATGCGGGTCCCCTTCTCCAGGCGGTGGCGCACCTCGAATCGAAGAAGGGAACGGTGCTCGTCGAGCGCGAGGGAAAGAAGAGCCCCGCCGAGCTGGGTTACCTCTACGTGGGCGACGCCTTGGAGACCGGCCCACAGAGCGAAGCGCGGGTGCGCTTCCACGGCGGCCGCATCGTAGAACTGGGGAACGATGCCCGTTTCGTGGTCAGCCGCGACGAGTCGGGGCTGTTGCTGGAGGTCGCTCGCGGCCTGGTGCTCTCCCGGGTGCCCAAGGACGAGGGCAAGCCCGGTGAGCCGCTGGTGGCTCTCTCCATCGCCACCCCCTTCGGCATCACCCGGGTGGGCCGCGGGCAGAACGAGGTGTCGATCGACGTCGGCGCCGAAGGGGCCAAGGTCGAGGTGCTGGTGGGGCAGGTCGAGCTTTTGACGCGCAACGGCCAAGCGCTGAACGCGAGCTCCGGCCAGAGCGTGTCGATGTCGCTGGGACAGCTTCAGCTCCTTGGACGCGACGGGCCCATCACCCTCGAGCCCATCTCGGTCACCTTACGCGCCTCGGGCGGCAAGGCGGAGCTGCGCAAGAAGGACTCGAAGAAGTGGAAGACAGTGGGCAAAGCCGGCGAGGCCCTGAGCGAAGGTGACGGGGTGCGGGTGAAGTCGGGCAACTCGACGATGGAGCTTGCAGGCTCACCCTCGCGCTTCACCTTCTCCAAGGGCGCCGAGCTCGTCTTCGCCGCCTCCGGGCGTGGCGAGGGCCTGGAGCGCGCGGCGATGGAGCTCAAGAGGGGGCAGCTCGCCGCCAGCCTGGCCCAAGGAAAGAAGACCCAGGTGCTCTTGGGCGGGCTCGAGCTCACCAGCGACCTGGGCGGGCAGTTCACCCTGGCCAAGACGGGCGACGGTTACGAAGTGAGCGCCGCCACCGGAGATCTTCTGCTCAAGTCCGATGGAACCGAGCAGCTGGTGCGTGCCGGGCAGAGCGCGCGGCTGGGAAAGAAGGGAGCGAAGGTGCAGGACATCGGCCGCGAGGCGTTCACCCTGCCTTCGCGCGGTGGCCTCAAGGTCTTCCACACCGGGGTCGACCAGGCGAGCATCACCTGGAATGGCGGCGCGGAGAAAGACTTCCAGGTCCAGGTGGCCACCGACTCCGAGCTCAAGAACGTCCTCCTTTCCGGCCTGGTGCATGAGCCGTTCCTCAACGTGCCGGTGCAACGGCGCGGGGCGCTGTATTGGAAGGTGACGTCGGCCGACGGGGCAAAAGAGATCGACCGCGGAAGCGCCACCTTCGCCCCCGAGCCCAAAGTCGACGACTTGAGTCACCTGCGCAACGAGGTGGCCGAGGGCAGCGACACCGCCACCATCTACTACCAAGACCAAGACAAACCACCCGCGGTGACATTCACCTACAAGCCCGAAGAGGGCGCGGCCAAGTACCGCATTCTCGTCTACAAGGAGAACGCGCTGGACAAGCCGGTGGCCGAGCGGACGGTGACCGAGGAGCGCGCGAAGCTGGAAAAGGGTGAGCTCGGCGAGGGCGCTTACCGCTGGTCGGTGACCCCCATCTCCGCCACCGGGGAGGAGCTGCGCGGGGGGAACATGAGCCGGCTGGAGATTGTCTACGACAACGCGGTGACGCGGCTGGTGGTTCTGACGCCCAAGAATGGAGACTTCGTTCGACGGGGCTCGGTCGACGTTGCTGGCATTGCACCGGTTGGCTCCAGGGTCTTCGTCAATGGCAAGAGCGTGGCGCTCGATGACAAGTCGCGCTTCCGTACATCGGTGATTCCTGTGGGAACGCCACCTGCTGTTATCTTTCGTCTGTCGCAGCCATCGGGTGCCGAGGTCTATACGGTCCGAACCCTGCGGCGAGGAAAGTAATGGCTGCTCCCGCGAGCGGACAGGCGGATACGGCTGGAGAACACCCGCTGGCGGTGCGCCCTTTTGGCAAGTACTTCCTGGTGCGGAAGATCGCCGAGGGAGGCATGGCCGAGATTTTTTTGGCCAAGCAGGTCGGCGCGGAGGGGTTCGAGCGCAACGTGGTCATCAAGCGCATGCTCCAGCACATCTCCTCGGTGCCCGACTTCGTGGGCATGTTCCTCGACGAGGCGCGGCTGGCAGCGCGGCTGGCGCACCCGAACATCATTGGAATCAACGACCTCGGCCTGGCCGACGGCTGTTACTACATTTGCATGGAGTACCTGGCGGGAGAGGACTTCTCCACCGTCCTGCGCACTGCCCGGCGCCGCCGCGAGTACGTGCCGCTGCAAGTGGTGATGCGGGTGATCGCCGACGCCGCCCACGGCCTGCACTTCGCGCACGACTTCGCTGACGACCAGGGCAAGCCGCTCAACATCGTGCACCGCGACATCTCGCCCTCCAACATCTACGTGACCTACCAGGGGCAGGTGAAGTTGCTCGACTTCGGCATCGCCAAGGCCGAGTCGCGGGTGACCAACACCACCGCCGGTGTGGTGAAGGGCAAGTACATGTACATGTCCCCTGAGCAGGCGCGCTCGGGCGCCGTCGACCGGCGCTCCGACGTCTTTTCCTTGGGGTTGAGCCTTTACGAGGCGGTGACCAACATTCGCCCCTTTGCGCGGGACAACGACCTGGCCATTCTCAACGCGGTGCTGCAGTGCGACTACGTGCCGCCGCGCAAGATGCGCTCCGACCTGCCGCCGGAGGTCGAGACGATCATCGTCAAGGCGCTCGCCCCCAAGGTGGAAGACCGCTACCAGACGGCGGGCGCGATGGCCGCCGACATCGAACGCTTTCTGGGGGCGACGACCTCCGCCTCGGGAGGCGCCATGGTGGCGACCTACCTTTGCTCGCTGTTCGGTGAGGAGCGCCTGGCCAACAAGACCCGCATCCCCACCCTCGCCAGTCTGGCGCAGAGCGGAGTGGACGTGCCGGGGTTCTCCAACCCGTATTCGCCCAAGACCGACCCGGAAGTCGACGAAGCCGCCAAGGACGCCGCCACCCGCGCGGTGGGGCAGCCTCCGACGGTGCAGAGGGCGCTGCGCCGGCGCAGAGGGGTGGGGGCGCTGGGGTTACTCGCGGTGCTCGCGGTGGCCGGGGTGACGTGGGGAGTGTTCCGGCCCGGTTGGACTCCTTCGGGTGGAGGCGGCGGCAAACCGGTGGGGAGCGACGACGCCGGAGCCGAGGCCCCGGTAACGAAGGACCTCGACGCAGGGAAGGTTGCCGAGGTGGTCGATGCCGGCGAAGTGGCGGAGCGCGTCGAGGTGCCGCCCAAGCCGCCGCCAAAGGGTGTCAAGCCCATCTCCCTGACGCTTCCCATCATCCAAGGCGTGGTGAAGAAGCGCTCCGGGGCCATCATGAAGTGCATGGAGCAGCACAAGGCCGACTTGCCCGCAGACATCGGTCAGCTCAACGTCAACTTCACCATCGTCAGCTCGGGCAAGGTGAGCCAGGCGAAGAGCGATTTGAGCGACAAGGCGGTAGGCCGTTGCGTGGAGGGGCAGATTCGGGCCTTGCGTTTCCCTCTCCACACCGACCGGGAAGTCAGCCTCACCTTGCCCTTCCGGTACACCATCAAGCGCTAACCCCCACTCCCCCTAGGAAAGGGTTGGGGTGAGGGGTGCAGCTACAGCTCCCGCCGAGCGGACAGCGCGCGCGCCAGCGTCGCCTGGTCGGCGTACTCCAAATCTCCTCCCATCGGCAGTCCCTGGGCGAGCCGGCTGATGCGCAAGCCCAGCGGTTTGAGCAGGCGGGTGAGGTAGAGGGCGGTGGCCTCGCCCTCGACGTCCGGGTTGGTGGCGACGATCACCTCCGTCACCTGGCCGCCGTGCAGCCGCGTGAGCAGCTCTTTGATGCGCAGTTGGTCGGGGCCGATGCCTTCCAGCGGCGAGAGGACGCCGTGCAGCACGTGGTAGCGGCCTTTGAACTCGCGGGTGCGCTCGAGGGCGAGCAGGTCGGCCACCCCCTCCACCACACACAAGACGCGGTCGTCGCGGCGGCCGTCGCGGCAGAAATGACACAGCGCCTCGTCGGTGAGCGCGTAGCACTGCTCGCACAGGCGCACCTTGTCCACCACCTCCGTCAGCGCCGTCGCCAGCTCGCGGGCATACTCCTTGGGCGCGCGCAGCACGTGGAAGGCCAGCCGCTGCGCCGTCTTCTCGCCGATGCCCGGCAGCTTCGCCAGCTGCGCCACCAGCCGGTTGAGCGGGTCGGGGGTCATCTACATCAGCCCGGGAATCTTCACCCCGCCGGAGATTTTCCCCAGCTCGGCGTTCATCCGGTCGCGGCTGGCGGTGAGCGCGGCGTTCACCGCGGCGGTGACCAAGTCTTCGAGCAGGGAAGGGTCGGAGGCGTCGACCGCCTTGGGGTCGATTTTCACCGCGCGAATCTCCTGCACGCAGTTGGCGGTGACCGTCACCAGCCCGTCGCCCGACTTGCCCTCGACGGTCTCCTCGGCGAGCTCTCTTTTTCGCTGCTCGATTTTCTCGGTCAGTTTGTTCGCCTGGCGAATGAAGTAGTTGAGGTCGATGCCTGGCATGCCACGCAATCTACCTCAATCAACCCTCTTCGGGGGGAGGAGCTTCGCCGCCGTCGACCGGTTGCTCCTCCTCCAACACGCGCACGAATTCAATCTCCCCGCCCAGGCGGCGTAAGGTGGCCTGCACCGCCGGGTGCGCGCGCACCTTGCCCTCGAGGTCCTTCTCCCGCACCGCCTTCGCCCGTGCTTCCTCCTCGGCCAGGGAGCTGGGGGCCGGGGTGTCGGCGGGTGCCTCGATGATGCGGGTCGGGCAGCGAAAGTGGTCGGAGAGCGCCTTTTCGACGAGTGGGCGCGCGGTGCCGGTGACGGTGGCGCGGTGAAAGGCGGCGTCGCGGGGGAAGGCGAGGGTGACCGCGCCCGGTTCGAGCTTCACCAGCCGGCCGAAGCCGAGCGATTTACCGTGGCGTGCCGAAACCGCCTTCACCGCATTCACCGCCGCGCGCCACTCCCCCTCTCCTTTTGGGAGCGGGTCGGGGTGAGGGGCGCCCACCCAAGGAGCACCCGCCAAAGGCGTCTCACGCTCAGGCGCGAAAGCTCGGCGCCGCGGAGCGACCTCCGGGCGCTCCGGCAGATGGCTTGGTGTCGGTGGCGCTTTGGCCTTGGGCGAGCCGTTCGACCTTGGCAACCAACTCGGGAATAGAGGCGGCCGGGGCCAGCTGCACCGCCTTGAGCAGGGCCATCTCCAGGGTGAGCTTGGGCTGGGCAGCGCGGGAAATCTCCCAGACGACGCCATGCACCACGTCGAAGATGCGCGCGAGCTGAGCGGGATTTGCCTCTTGGGCAAGGGTGGCCACCGCCTTCTTGTCGCTGTCGGCGAGCTCGGCGGGAGGCTCGCCCACCGCCTGGGCGACGAAGACGTGGCGTATCTGGAAGGCAATCTCCTCGGCCAGCCGGCGCAGGTCCACCCCGCGGTTGAACACTTCGTCGACGGTAGAAAGAATGGTCTTGGCGTCGCGCCGCACCAGCGCTTCGGCGAAGGCGTGTACCACCGTGCGGTCGATCGCTCCCAACGCCTCGGCCACCGCCTCGTCGGAGGGGTTGGGCCCGCACGCGGAGAGGATTTGGTCCATCAAGGAGAGCGCGTCGCGCATGCCTCCCTCGGACTGACGCACCACCATGGAGAGCGCGCGGTCGGACAAGCCCGCATCTTCGGCGGCGGAGATTTCTTTCAACCGCGTGAGCATGCGCGCACCCGAGATGCGGCGGAAGTTGTGCCGCTGGCAACGGGAGAGAATGGTGTCGGGCAGCTTGTGGGGCTCGGTGGTGGCAAAGATGAACTTCACGTGCCCCGGGGGCTCCTCGAGCGTCTTGAGCAGCGCGTTGAACGCCGCCCCCGAGAGCATGTGCACCTCGTCGATGATGTAAATCTTGTGCCGGTCGCGCTGGGGCAGGTACTTGGCGTTTTCGCGAATCTCGCGCACGTTCTCCACGCCGTTGTTGGAGGCGCCGTCGATCTCCGCCACGTCCACGCAAGTGCCGGCGGCGATCTCGGTGCAGGCCTGGCACTTTCCGCACGGCTCGACGGTGGGCCCCTTTTCGCAGTTGAGCGCCTTGGCCAAAAGCCTCGCCGCCGTCGTCTTGCCCACGCCCCGCGGGCCGCTGAACAAATAGGCGTGCGCCACCCGGTCGAGCTTGAGGGCGTTCTCGATGGTGCGGACCACGTGCTCCTGGCCGGTCATGTCCTGAAACGTCTGGGGCCGCCACTTGCGCGCGAGGACGAGGTAGCTCATAGGAGGTCGCCAAGCTAACGGATGGCTTCCGCCCCGTCCACGATCAGCGTGCGACGAGTTGGCAGGAGGAGCCACCGGTGAGACTTGATGCAGGCACGCTGTCGTCTCCCCCGTCGACGTCAGAGAAAGATACCCTCAACAGACCGCCATCCTCGACGAATTGAACGCTCCCGCATTCAAATGAGCCTGCGGCGAAGCCGCAGGTGATTTCGGAGGTCATGAAGCCGAACGATCCCGTGCTGTCGGTTATCGCGCCTGCATCCGAGGCAGTGCACTTCGCCACCACACCGATGGCGGCTCCCCCATCGTTGCGAACGAGGCTGCAGCGAATCTCTCTCGGGAGGCGATGATCACCCGGCGGGCAGCAGTCGGGGCAATCCCAACAACCCGTCAGGAGCACGACGCTGAACGCCAGCAGACGGGTGTGGTTCATAAAGGAGCGCGAGGCAAGTTCCGTGCCGCCAACCCAAGTTGCGATACCGACATCGCGGGTGGCGCCCGCCCCACGCCGGCCAGGACGCGGCAGCCCCGGCGCCTCAGTTTCTTGAGGGAGCATGGCAAATCCTCGAGTTGCTGGCACCGCCCATTGCCAGCGGGATAGGTTGCTCGGAACAACGATGTTCCCCCTCATCCTCATGCTCGGCGGTCGCACGCTCTACCGATTGGAGCCCACCCGCCCATGACCAAGCCGCCCGGCTCGCCCTGGGTCTGGGCGCTGGTCACCGCCGCGGTGCCCGCTCTACTCGCGGTGACGCAGTTGGGCCGCATTCACCCTGACGAGGTGTACCAAACGCTCGAGCCGGCCTACCACCGCGCCTTCGGCTACGGAATCTTGGCCTGGGAGTGGCAGTCGGGCCTGCGCAACTGGGCCATCCCGCTTTTGTTCTCCTGGCTTTTGCGTCTGTGCGGCGCGCTGGGCATCGACCACCCGGTGACGTACCGCACGGTGCTCGAGGTTCCGCAGTACCTGCTCCATGCGTGGGCGTTGCTCGCGATATACCGCTACACCGCGCGCAAGGTGGACGAGCGATGGGCGCTCCTCTCGGTTCCGCTCGTCGGGCTGTACGCCCCGGTGCTCACCTTCGCCGGGCGCACCCTGGGCGAGTCGTTCTCCACCGCCTTCCTGCTCATTGCCCTGGAGGCGTTGGATCGCGAAGGAGGGCGCGCGCGCGACGGTCTTCTTGGTGGAGCGATGCTCGGGCTTTCGGTGGTCGCCCGCTACCCGTCGGCGGTGGTGGTGCTGGCAGCGATGGGGTGGCTCTTGGCCACGCGGCGTTGGCGCATGTTCAGCTTCGCCGCTGTCGGCGGGCTCGGAGTCGCTCTCGCCTTGGGTGCGCTCGACTGGGCGACCTGGGGCAAGCCCTTTCACTCCCTGGAGGCGTACTTGAAGTTCAACGTCTTTTCCGACGAAGCCGCGCAGCGCTTCGGGCGCGACCCCGCGAGCTACTACCTGGGGCCGCTGCTTGGGCTGGCGGCGCTGTGGAGTTGGCCCGGGTTGGTGCTCGCGGCGCAGAAGCTTCGCCCGCGTCTGTCGCTGCCGCTGATCTGCGCCCTCGTCTACGTGGGGGCCATCACACTCACTTCGCACAAGGAGCATCGCTTCCTTTATCCAGCGCTGGTGCTCCTCGCGTTGGCAGCGGCGCCGGGGCTGTTGGTGGGGCTCGAACGGCTACACCGGATCGATGTGCGAAGCGCGCTCGCCGCGCTGGCGGTGGCCGCCTCCGTCGCTCCCTTTTTCTTCGAGACTGCCTTGAGCGTGCAGCGGTCGGATCAGTTCCGCGCCATCGTGCGTGCCACCCGCGGCGATGCCACCGGGTTTCTCTTGGTGGGAGACGGCATATGGGGCGCCGGTGGGCACTTCTATCTCGGCAAGCACATTCCCTGGACGGTGGCGGATGCGCCGCATGACCCCGGCTTCCGCTTGGCGATGAGCGACCGCCGCTTCAACCGGGTGGTGACCTACGACGGGCTCACGCTCGAAGAGCTCAAAGCCCACGGCTTTACCGAAACCGGGCGCATCGGGCGCGCGACGATGCTCGCACGCTAAAAAAACGGCCGGGACACACGCGAAGGTTCGCTACCGTTGCTTCCTTCCGGACCTGGCGGGGTTCACGTCCCCGCGTTGTCCCGACCATAAATTTTCGCCCCTCACCCTAACCCTCTCCCAGAGGGAGAGGGGATTCTACGGAGAGGGTGGGATTCGAACCCACGATACCCGTGAAGGTATACACGCGTTCCAGGCGTGCGCCTTCAACCACTCGGCCACCTCTCCTAACGGAGAGCGTAGGATTCGAACCTACGATACCGTTCCCGGTATACCTGATTTCGAGTCAGGCGCCTTCGACCACTCGGCCAGCTCTCCACTCCTATTCAGTTGTCAGCTTCTAGGCGCTTCGAAGCGCCCGGAAGAAATCTTTGAGCACCGCCCCGCAAGCGTCGGCGAGCACTCCTGCTTCCACCTGCACCCGGTGGTTGTGCCGCGGCTCCTCCGCCAAGTTGTACAGCGAGCCCACCGCTCCCGCTTTGGGGTCCATCGCCCCGAACACCAGCCGCGTCAGCCGCGCCTGCACCATCGCCCCGGCGCACATCGCGCAGGGCTCCAAGGTCACGTACAACGTCACCCCCGACAGCCGCCAGGCATTCAGCGCCTCGGCCGCCTGTTCGAGCGCGAGCATCTCGGCGTGGGCGAAGGGACGGCGATCGACCTCCCGGCGGTTGTAGCCACGGCCGATCACCCGGCCCTCGTACACCGCCACCGCGCCCACCGGCACCTCCCCGAGCGCGGCGCCTTCACGCGCCAGCCCGAGTGCTTGCTCGAGGAAGGCGATGTCTTCGGACGTGGGCATGGAAGAAAAGTGGCGCGCCCTAGAGGATTTGAACCTCTGGCCTTCGGATTCGTAGTCCGACGCTCTATCCAACTGAGCTAAGGGCGCGTATTCCCTCTGCAAAAAGATGTGGCGGAGAGAGAGGGATTCGAACCCTCGATACCCTTGCGAGTATACAGGTTTAGCAAACCTGCGCCTTCAGCCTCTCGGCCATCTCTCCAGTCAAAACCTGTCAAAGAACAGCATTACGGAGGAGGTAGGATTCGAACCTACGAAGGGCTTTCACCCTTGGCGGTTTTCAAGACCGCTGCCTTCAGCCGCTCGGCCACTCCTCCTTACTTTTCGCTGACCGATGGGCCTCGCAGGGTAACCCCAACGAGGGGCGCTCTGCTACCACGACCCCTTTTGCTTTGCCAAGCCAATCAACCGCCTGCTTGGGGGCACGTCGCTCACAGCGGGCGCAGCTCGGTGAGGCCGCCCATGTACGGCACCAACACCGGAGGAATGGCCACCGTGCCGTCTTCTCGCTGGTAGCTCTCCAGCAAGGCGACCACGGTGCGGCCGATCGCCAACCCGGAGCCGTTCAAGGTGTGTAACAGCTGCGGCTTGTCGCCCTTCTCCCGGCGATAGCGAATCTTCGCCCGTCGCGCCTGGTAGTCGCCGAAGTTGGAGCAGGAGCTGATCTCCCGGTACGCGTTCTGTCCTGGCAGCCACACCTCGATGTCGTAGGTCTTGCTGGCGGAAAACCCCATGTCGCCGGTGCACAGGGTGACGACCCGGTGGTGCAGCGCCAGCTTCTCCAGAATCTCGCAGGCGTCGCGGGTGAGCGATTCGAGCTCGGCCATGCTCGTTTCGGGGGTGGCGAACTTCACCAACTCGACTTTGTGAAACTGGTGCATGCGAATGAGCCCCCGCGTGTCCTTACCCGCGCTGCCCGCCTCGGCGCGAAAGCACGGCGAGTAGGCGCAGTACTTCAAGGGCAAGTGCGCGACGTCGAGAATCTCGTCTTGGTGGAAGTTGGTGACCGGCACCTCCGCGGTGGGAATGAGGAAGTACTCGCTTTGCCCCGCGGTCTTGAAGGCGTCCTCTTCGAACTTGGGCAGCTGCCCGGTGCCGGTCATCGCTGCCCGGTTGACCAGGTAGGGCGGCAAAAGCTCCAGGTAACCCTTGGCCGTGTGCTGGTCGATCATGAACGCCACCAAGGCGCGCTCGAGCCTGGCCAAAGGGCCCTTGTAGAAGACGAAGCGGCTGCCGGCCACCTTGGCGGCGCGCTCGAAGTCGAGCATGCCCAGCCGCTCACCCAGCTCGAAGTGCTGCCGGGGGGTGAAGAGGAAGTTGGGCTTTTCACCGTAAGTACGCTCGACTCGGTTGTCCTCCGCGGAGGCCCCGGTGGGCACCGAAGGGTCGGGCAGGTTGGGAATGTAGAGAAGAATCTTCTCCAGCTCGCTCTCCACCTCGGCGAGGCGGGCCTCCTTCTCCTTTATCTGCTGGGAGACCGCGCGCATCTGCCCGCGAATGGCGTCGATCGCTTTCGGGTCTTCCTTCGCCTTCTTCTTGATCTCCTCGTTGGCGGTGTTGCGCTGGAAAGAGAGCGCCTCCATTCCCACGATGAGCTCCTTGCGCTCCTGCACCAAGGAAAGGAAGGGGCCCAAATCGAGGCTCCCCCCGCGGGACTTCAGGCGGGCGACCACCGCGTCGAAGTTCTTGGCGACCTCTCGTAGATCCAGCACGGGTCACAGCTCCTGCTTCAAGTCGAAGATTTCGTCTTCGATCTCCCGCTTGTCCTCGGCGTCGGGCTTCTTCTCCAGATATTTTTGGAAAGCGGCGATCGCCTCGTTCTTCTGGCGCCGCTCCTTGTAGGCGAAGCCCAGGTAGTACCAGGGCATGGGGTTGTCCTTGTCCTCGGAGGTGGCGCGCCGGTACCAGTTGATGGCTTCAGTGTGCTTGCCTTGCTCGGCGTAGGCGCGCGCCATCCGGTAATACACCTGGGTGAGCGAGGGGTCGGCACCGAGCGCTTTGCGGTAGTGGGTGATGGCCTCGTTCCACTTGGTCGCCTGGTAGTGGCAGTCACCGACCAGCGCCATCACCCGGGCGCGCCCAGGAGCGGCCTCGAGCGCCGCTTCGAACTGTGCCACCGCGAGGTCGAGCTCGCCCCGGTCCAGGTGCGCCTGGCCCAGCGCCTCGAGCGCGTCGGCGTGGTTGGGCGAAAGCTCCACCGTTTGCCGCCACTCTTCCATCGCTTCGTTGGGCTTGCGGGCGTCGCGGTAGATGAGGCCCAGCTGGTAGTGATAGGCGGGCCGCTTGGGCGCGTATTCGAGAGCGCGCTTCATGTTGTCGATGGCTTGCGTGTGCTCGGCGCGCTTGTTCTTCACCTTGGCCACGTAGAAGTAGGCTTCCGCGTTGGAGGGGTCTTGCGCCTGAGCGGCGAGCAGGCTCGCCTCGGCGCCGGCCAGGTCGCCCTTGTCGAGCTTCACCGCGCCCAGGGTGATGAGGATGTTCGCCGCCTTGGGGTCTTCGGACTTGGCTTTTTCCAGCTCGGCGATCGCCTCGTCGAGCTTGCCCAGCCGCCACAAGACCAAGCCCTTTTGCAGCCGGCCATCCTTGAGGCGCGCGTCGAGGGAAAGAGCCTTCTCCACGTGCTCTTGGGCCTCGGCTGGCCGGCCCTGGACGAGCGCCACCCGGGACAGGCCGAGGTAGGCGTCGGCGAGGTTGGGGTCGGAGGCGCGCGCCGCCTCGAACTGGGTCTTGGCCTCCTCGGCGTCTTCCTGGGTGAGCGCCAGCTCGCCCAAGCCCACCTGCACCCCGGCGTGGGTGGGCGCCTTCTTGCGCGCTTCCTCCAGCTGCACTTTGGCTTCCTCGAGCCGGCGGAAGCGCAGGTACATGCGCGCCAGGTAGAGGTTGGCTTCCACCAGCTCGGGGTCGGCGTTGGCCGCGCGGGTGTAGTTGCTGGCCGCCTCGGTGGGCTGGTCGAGCGCGTCGGCGACCCGCCCGTAGAGAAAAGCGATGCGCGCGTTCCCGGGGAAGCGGATGTTGGCGCCTTCCACCTGCTTGAGGGCGTCGCTCATCTTGCCGGTGGCGATGAGCGCGGAGAGCAAGCCGTCGGTGTACTCGAGGTTGTGCGGCTCCTTGGTGCTTGCTTCCTCCAAGAGGGGGAGCGCTTTTTCGTACTGCCGTTGGGACAGGTACACCTTGGCCAGGCCGGCCTTGGCAAAGACGGAAGCGGGGTCGAGCTGGAGCGCCGCCTCGAACTGGGTGATGGCTTCTTCGGGTTTGAATTGCATCGCCAGCGCTTCGGCCTTGAGCGCGGCCGCGCGGGCCAGCTCGGCCGGGCCCAACAGCGCGCGGCGCTCCTCGGCCAGGGCGCGGTCCACCGCCCCCACCCCCGCCTCGACGTCTTTTTGAATGAGCAGCTGCAGCGCCGCCAGCTCGACGGCGCTCACCACGTGATCGGGGTCGGCCTTCAGCGCGTCTTCGTAGGCCTGGGCGGCGGCCTGGGCGTCTTTGTTCAGCTGGTGGAGGTTGCCCAGCGCGTGCAGCGCCTTCGCCGAGTCGGGCTTTTGCTCCAGCACCGCCTCGAGGGCGTTGGCGGCGAGCTTGCTCTGGCCCTTGGCGGCGTAGGCTTCGGCCCGCAAGAAAGCGAGCTCGAGGTCTTTTTGGTTCTCGGTGCGGGCCAGCGCGTCTTCGAGAAGCAACAGCGCGCCATCGACGTCGCGGGTGGTCAGCGCCCGCCCGGCGAGCGCCTTCACTACCTCGGGGTGCTTTTCACCCAGCAGTTTGATGTTGGCGATGGCCGCCTCGGCCTTGGCCTGCTCGCTGGGGTTGGCGGCGGCGTAGCGGCGCTGCAGGTAGTAGATGGCTTGGCACCACACCGCGCGGACCTCGGGGTACTCCTTCACGGTGAGCGCCGAAGCCGCCGCGTCTCGAGCTTCCTGATAGCTCTTGAAGGTGTCGGCCAGGAGCGCCTTCTGCGACCGTTGCAGGTCGGCGAACTCCCGGGTGCCCGCGGTGACCTTGGCGGGGAAGAGCAGCTTGAGGGCGAAGAACCCATACGGGGTGGTGACGCCCAACGTGACTCCGGCACCGGCGAAAAGCAGCACGAGCACGGCCGCGGCGATGAGGGGAATGCGCCTTTTCCACTGCGCGGCGGCGGCCGACCCGTCGACCACCGCCACCGCCGCCATGCGTCCCTCGTAGAGCTGCTTGAGGCGCTCCATCGAGGCCTGCGACTGCGCAGGAGAGCTGCTCTGGCTGCCGCCCTGGGCGGGCACCTGGGAAGTGGGCGCGTGCGAGGGCGTCTCCATCAGCCGCTCGATGGTCGCCTGAAAAGCCGGCAAGGCGCCGATGGGTTCCCATTTCTCTCCATCGGTGGAGACGTCCTCGTTGCCGAGCAACTGCCCGTCCTCGAGCATCTTCACCACCACGCCCTCGTCGAAGGGGCCGAACACCTTCCCGGTGCGGCGTCGCACCTGGTAGCGCGGGCCCTTGGGCTTGGCGGTCGCGGTCTTGTTTTCCTTGGCGGCGCTGTCGATGAAGTCGAGCATCTCCAGCCCGTCGGCGGTCTGCGGCTGCGCGGGGGGAGGGATGGGCGCCGAGAGGTCGACCTCGAGATCGTCCTGCGGTTTGGGGCGGGCGGTGGGGTCGAACTCCAACGCGTCGGAGGAGCGGGTGGGGGCGACTTCCGAGAAGTCGACTTCGCCGAAGCTGGCCGTGGGGTTCGCCGAGGGCACCGGCTCCTGAACCTCCACTCCGAAGTCCGCGATCGCCGGCGCGGGGGCGGGTGGGGGCAGGTCGGTGAGCTCGAAGCCACCGGGCTTTGCAGGCGCCTCTTCGACGGCGGGCACGTTGGGAAGGGTGGTCGAACCGGAAGGAGCGGGCAGGTCGCTGAAGTCGAAGCCGTCGGTGGGGGGAAGCGGCGCGGCGGACGGCGGCGGGCGGACGCCGGAGGGCACTTCGCTGAAATCGGCCGCCTCGGCCTCGGGCACGTCGTCGACTCCCGCTCCCGGCAGCGGCACCGAAGGCATCTGTGCGGTGGGCGGAGCAGGAAAGTCGCTGAAGTCCACCGCTCCAGGCAGGGGGATGGCCGACGACGGCGAAGCTTCCGCGGTGAAGAAGTCGTGGCTCGCCGGAGGAGGGGGAGGCACGTCAGCCATCACCCGGGTGGATTCTCGGTCCCACCGCGCGGGCGCAGGCTCGGCCGCGCTGATGCCAGGTAGGGGGACTGCGTCCGACGGCGGCGAAGCCTCTGCGACGAAGAAGTCGTGGCTCGCTTGCGGAGGGGGAGGTACGTCAGCCATTACTCGGGTGGACTCTTGGTCCCACCGTGGGCTGGCGGGCTCGGCCGCGGTGATGCCGGGCAGGGGAACCGCGTCGTCCGACGGCGGCGAAGCCTCTGCGACGAAGAAGTCGTGGCTCGCCAGCGGAGGGGGAGGCACGTCAACCATCACCCGGGTGGACTCTTGGTCCCACCGTGGGTTGGCAGGCTTGGCCGCGGTGATGCCGGGCAGGGGAATCGCGTCCGCTGGCGGCGGGGGAAAAGGAGGCGGAGGCGGCAGGCCCACCCCGGGGAGGGGAATCGCTCCCGCGCGTGACGGGAAGGCCACCGCCCCGGGCAGCGGAATGGAAGGAGGCGGGGGCGGCGGAACGAATGGGGAGGCGGCGCTCATCCCCGGCAGCGGAACGGCCTCGGGGGAGGAACGGTGCGCCTGGGGAGGGAGCGCAGAGAAGTCACCGACGCGCGTCTGCTCCTCTTCCCAGTCGGGCTCGGGAGGAGTGGGCGGCGCGGGGGTGGCTCCCGGCAGCGGCACCGCGGCGTCGCCATTGAACAGGGAAGGGGCGGGGCCGGCGGCGAGCTTGATGGGGAAGGTGGTCTGACAGCGCGCGCACTTGAGCTTGGCGCCTCCAGCGGGAATCCGCTTGTCGTCGATGTTGTAGTTGGTCTGGCAAGAGGGGCAGGAGACTTTCATGACGCTCCCGAAGCATGGGCGAGGGCGGGCATCAAGCAGGCGCACGTTAGCACGGGGAAGTCCGGTGGTTGTCGACGGTCGCGCTGGCTCATGCTAGGTCGGCCGTCCTTCGCTCATGGCCGCCCCCGAGCTGTCGATCGTCATTCCGGTCTACAACGAGGCGTCGATCGTCGCTTCGGCGGCGGAGGAGCTCGTGCAGGGTCTGCAAGCGCGGGGGCTGGACTACGAGGTCGTCTTCGCCGAGAACGGCTCGACCGACTCCACCCCGCAGATTCTCGAAGGGTTGTGCGCGAAGAACCCGCGCCTGCGTTGGTTTCACAGTCAGACGCCCAACTACGGCAGCGCGCTCAAGCGGGGCATTCTCGAGGCGCGCGGCACCTGGGTGGTGTGCGACGAAATCGACCTGTGCGACCTGGTGTTCTACGACGCGGCGTTGCCGATTCTGCGCCGCGGCGAGGCCGATCTGGTGGTGGGCTCGAAGGCCGCCAAGGGCGCCAGCGACCGGCGCCCTTACGTCCGGCGGCTGGCGACGCGGTTGCACAACAAGCTGCTCAAGGTGACGCTCGGCTTTCGCGGCACCGACACCCACGGCCTCAAGGCTTTTCACCGCGAGCGGCTGTTGCCGGTGGTCGACAAGTGCGTGGTGGATATGGATGTGTTCGCCAGCGAATTCGTGGTGCGCGCTTGGCGCGATGGGCTTCGGGTGGTGGAGATTCCCATTCAGCTCCACGAGAAGCGCCAGCCCTCGATTCATCTCTTTCGCCGCGTGCCCAACGTGCTCAAGAACGTGGGCAAGTTGGTGTACGTGATTCGCATTCGCGGGGAGTAGGAATGCGCCTGGCGGCGATCTCGGTCGACCTCGATTCGCTGCCGCACTACTGCCGCATCCACGGCCTGCCCGAGGGCTTGCTCGACGAGCGCGCCCGGAGGTTGGTGTATTCGGTCGCGCTGGAGCGCTACGGCGAGCTTTTTTCCCAGCTCTCCGCCCCCGCCACCTACTTCGCCATCGGAGAGGACTTGGAGGACGAAGCGGCCTTTTCCGCTCTTCGTGCGGCGAGCGCGGCCGGGGTGGAAATCGCCAGCCACAGCTACCACCACGATTACGCGCTCTCGCGGCGGCCAGAGGCAGAGATCTCCACCGATCTTCGTCGGGCGCATGAAGCCATTGTTCGCGCGGTGGGGAAAGCGCCGGTGGGGTTTCGCGCCCCCGGGTACACGCTCTCGAGGGAGCTGCTCTCGGCGGTGCGCAAGCGGGGCTACCGCTACGACTCCTCGGTCTTTCCTGCCGCGCCCTATTACTTGGCCAAGGCGGCGGTGATGGGCCTGTTGCGGGCGGCCGGTCGCCCTTCACGGGCGATTCTCGACAGCCCGAGGGTGCTGGGAGCGCCGCGGCGACCCTACTTTCCCGACGAGACCAACCCCTACCGTGAGGGGCAGGGGCAGGGGCTCCTCGAGCTGCCGGTGGCCGTCACCCCGGGGGTGCGCTTCCCTTTCATCGGCACCTTCGCGGTGTCACTGCCGCGTGCGGCGGTGCGCACGTTCTACCGGCAGCTGCGGGGCGAGCCCTTCTTCAACTTCGAGCTGCACGCCATCGACGTGCTCGATGCTGGCGACGGCGTGCCCCCGGCGCTGGCGCGGCATCAGCGCGACCTGAACGTGCCTTGGGCGCGAAAGATGACCCGGTTACGCGAGGTGTTTTCTTGGCTCTCCGACGACTTCGAGCTGGTGACGTTGTCGGCGGCGGCCGAGCGGCTGGTGTCCCGCGCCACCCTTGGGGATTTTCGGGGCGGCTCCTACAATCCCGCAGGATAGATGGCTCAAGGCTCCAGGCTGGGGAAGTACCGCGTCGTCAGCCTCCTGGCCAGCGGAGGAATGGGAGAGGTCTTCCTCGCGCGCCAGGAGGGGCCTGCCGGGTTCGCCAAGACGGTGGTGGTGAAAAAAATCCTCCGCCACCTGGCCTCGGATCAGAGCTTCATCGACATGTTCGTGAACGAGGCGCGGCTCGCGGCGCTGCTCACGCACCACAACATCGCGCAGATTTTCGAGCTGGGGCAAGAGGACGACACCTGGTTCATCGCCATGGAGTACGTCCACGGCAAAAGCCTGAGGGCGATTCGACAGCGGCTGTCCGAGAAGGGGCAGCGCATGCCGGCGAACCTGGCGGCCAGGCTGTGCGCACAGGCCCTCACCGGGCTGCACCACGCGCACGGGCTCGCCGACGAGCACGGACAGCCGTTGGGCATCGTCCACCGCGACATCAGCCCCGACAACCTGTTGGTCAGCTTCGCGGGGGTGGTGAAGGTGGTGGACTTCGGCATCGCCAAGGCGATGGCGCGCTCGAAGACCACGCACGCGGGCACGCTCAAGGGCAAGTACCTCTACATGGCACCCGAGCAGCTGCTCGCCTCGGGCCGGGCCGACCCGCGCACCGATGTCTATGCCGTCGGGGTGCTGCTCTACGAGCTCGTCACCGGGCTGCTCCCCTTCGACTCGGGCTCGGTGCAGGAGAAACTCGACAGTCTGCACCGGGGCGTCGCCGAGGCGCCCATCGCGCGCGACCCCAGCGTGCCCCAAACGCTCAGCGACATCGTGATGCGCGCCTTGGCCAGCGAGCAGGACCAGCGCTTTGCCTCCGCGGAGGAGATGGCCAACGCGCTGGAGTCCTTCCTTCAGGCCTCGGCGCAGCCCACCCCGGCTTCTCGGGTGGCGCAGTTCTTAAAAGAGCTGTTCCCCGAAGACGCGCAGGTCAGCCCGATGGTGGCGGGCGAGCCGCTGGGAGGAGAGTCCCCGGGCCCGATGGGCACCGCGGTCATCGAGCCAAACGCTCCTGTATCTGATGCGCAGACGCAGCTCATCGCCCGCGACGCCTCCTTCCGTTCGCGCTCCCCGCAGCCAATGACCCACGAAGAGCCACCGGCTGCACCACGGTCTTCGCGCTGGCCCACGTGGGTGGTTGCCTTCGCCGCCGTCGGCGTGCTCGTGGTCGCTGCCGGCGGGTGGTTGATGCGGCCCAGAAAGCCTGTGCCCCCCGCCAAGGTGGAGCTTGCTCCCCTGACGCTCCTCGTGGAACAGACCGACGCGGGCGCGGCGTTGCCGGTGGCCGTTCCACCGGTCGACCTCACCGTCGCCTCCCCCCCCGCAGATGCGGGCGCTTCTCCCGTCGAAGTGCGCGCCACTCCGGTGAGGGTGCGAAAGAAGCCCAAGCCGGGGAGGGTGACGGTGCGGGTCAACCCCTGGGCGGAGGTGTTCTACGAGGGAAAAAGGCTGGGCATCACCCCGATGCCGGCGGTGGAGGTGCCCGCGGGAGTGGCCACCTTCACCTTGCGCAACAAGGAGCTCAAGGTCACGCGGAAGGTGAGCGTGCGGGTGCCCGCCGGGGGCGTGGTGGTGCTCAAGGCCGACCTCTTCGACAAGAAGAAGAAGTCGATGTAGCCGCTATTCGAATACCAGCGTCAGCACGGTAGCGGCGGCGGCGGTGAGGGCGACGCCGTAGGCGACGTTGGCCCAGGTGGCGTAGGCGCGGGCGCGGTCTGACAGCACCACCCCGTCGGATTCGAAGTGGGCGGCGTTGGCCAGCTGCTCGAAGGTTTGGGCGCGAAGCCCGAGCAACACTCCCGCTCCGACACCCGCGACCGCCACGCTGCCGAAGGCGATCGGTGCCACGCGGCGCTTCGACGGCGGCGAGGCCACCACCTCAGGCGGGATGTCTTGCGGTACCAGGGTGGGCTCCTCGGGCTTCAGTGGCGCGTCGGCCGTTTTCGCCAGGTCGGGCTTGGGCACCCGTCTTCGCACCCGGCGAAACATCTCCACGATTTTCGGGCTGGTGTAGGGGGGCAGCTGGGCGTGGTAGTCGATTTGCAGCGCGACCTGGAAGCGGTCTTCGGCGTCTTTGGGGCGACCGAGGTTGAACAGGCACAAGCCGGCGTACAGCTCGATCTCCAACAGCTCCTCGGGGGTGCTCTTCCACTGGGGCGCCAGCTCCAGGCGGGCGACGCACTTTTCGAACTCGAGGTTTTTGAACAGAAGCTTGGCCTGCGTAAGGAAGGGGTTGGGGCCCTCCTGGGCGAGCGCTGACGTCGCCAGCAAGAAAACGACCGCCACGGGTGCCCACCGCCACTTCGTCATTCGCGCCAAAGCATAGAGGATGCGGCGCACGCGCGTCAGTGGGCGGTGCGCGAGGACTGTCCTCCTCGTCATTCGTGGTCGCGTGCTCACTCTTCCGGCAGCCGCCAGGTCAGCGGGCTGGTGCTCGTATGCAGCGAGGTGATGACCACGGTCTTCTTGCGCCGTTCGCCTGAGGGAGTGGTCAGCTCGATGGTGTGCGAGCCCACCGGGAGCTCGAGGGTCATGGGCGCGTGCCCGCGGCTGGAACCATCGACGAATACCTCACGTCGGTGGGCCCCCACGCCGCCGACCACCAGCACTCCCGTCGCGGTGCGCGTGCGCGAGCGTTCGCGTCGCTTCTTCGGCGCCGCTGGTTCGGCCACCGGGGTGACTTCGAGCGCGCCGGAGACGTCGCTTGGGGTGGTTGGCTCGTCCACCTCTGGCGTGCTTCGTTCCGCCCCCGGCGAGGAGCCGGCCATCGGCGGCGAGCTCGACGACCCGGCCACCCGAGCCACCACCGCAAAGGCGAGCAGGGCGAGAGCGCCGACAGCGACCGACGCTTTCTTTCGCCATCTTCGAGGGGCGAGCTCCGTCGCGACTTCCTCGGCCCGCGGGCTCCGCTCAGCCGCGGTCGAGCGGGCGGGTGGTTGTTCCTCGGAAAGGAGGCGCGTTGGCTGGTTGGCAGCATTCGGAGCCGCCGCCGGGACGGGTGGCTTGGTCGCGGCGCGCAGGTCAAGCATGTATTGCTGCAGCAACGTCTTCGCGTCGAGCTCCACGCGCGCGTACAGGGCCCGGCCGCAGGCCTGGGCGAACGCGGCAGCGCTCTCGAAGCGGTCGTGCTTGGAGCGCCGCACCGCCCGGCGGACGATGTCTCGCACGTCTGGCTCGAGCGAAGGGTCGAGGGGAAGCTCGATGCCGGCGAGCAGGTCGGTGAGGCGATTCTCTCCCGCGAGCGGGCTGTGGCCTTCTGAGACGAGGGTGTGCAGCACGCAGCCCAGCGCGAAGACGTCGGTGCGCGGGTCGATGTCGCCTGCCACCGCTTGCTCGGGGGCCATGTACGCCGGCTTGCCCTTGGCGACCCCCGTCACGGTGCGCTCGAGCCGCCCGTGGGCGAAGGCGATGCCGAAGTCCGAGAGCTTTACGTCGCCCGCCCACGACACGAGGATGTTGGCGGGCGTGACGTCGCGGTGAACGATGGAGAGCTTCTCACCACCCTTTCCGCGCGCCTGGTGGGCATGGTGGAGCGCGTGCGCGACCTCGGTGCAGATGTGCAAAGCAAGGCCCACCGGCAAGGGCTTAGACGCCTCGAGGGACAGGCTGAGTAGATCATGCGCGTCGAGGCCGTCGACGTACTCCAACACCTGAAAGGGAGCTCCATCGGCGAGGCCGAAGTCGAGCACCGCCACGATGTTGGCATGGTGGAGCTGGCTGGCGATTTTCGCCTCGTCGAGGAACATGCGCGCGAAAGACGCTCCTCGCCCTTCGGCGTCGACCATCCGCTTGATGGCCACCCGGCGATGAAAGCCCTGTTCCCCCGTCACCTCCGCTTCCCACACTTCGCCCATGCCGCCTGACGCGACGCGGCGGAGGAGGCGGTAGCGGCCCAGCGAATGCACGCTGGGAAACTATACAGCTCAGGGCGTGCTTGGTCCTAAGGTGCGCCCAGCCAAAAGAGTGCGGAGGAAACGATGGCTCGACGAGTGGCGCTGGGGGTGCTGGTCGTCTCGCTGTGCGCTCAGGCTCAGCCCCTTGCGGTCACCGTCGTGGTTCAAGGCGATTCCCAAGGGGCGGCACGGGAGGCCATCGCTCGCACCAGCCTGCCTGTCGAGCTGCGGTTCGCGGACGCGCCTAACGAGCTTGCGCCGCCCCGCGCGGTCTCTGACGCCGACGTACGATTGGCCCTGGCGCGCGCGGCCTACGTCGACGCGGAGTTCACCCGCTGCCTGTCCCAGCTCGAGCCCGATTCGCTGATTTCCGACGCCTTGGGCCAGTGGCAAAGGACGCAGGCAGCGCGGGTGCTCCTGTGGAGGTCAGCCTGCTACGTGGGCGCTGGGCGTAGGGAAGCGGCGCAGAAGGCGGCGCGCGAGATGGGGGCGCTCTCCTTGGAGATGCCGCCCGACGCCGGGGCGGTGACGCCTGAAGTCGAAGCCGTCGTGGCGCGGGCGCTCAAGGCGGCGGCCGGTGCCGAAGGCGCGTCGATTCGCATCGAGAGTAAAGTCGCGGCGACGGTCTCGCTCGACGGGCGGCGTGACGTTTGCAGCACACCCTGCACTTTGCGCGTAGTGGCTGGCATGCACGTGGTGCGGATCGACGCCGACGGGTTCGAGCCCGACGTGCGCATGGTGCGGGTCGCCCGCGAAGACGCGGCCGTCGAATTTCAGCTGGCGCTCGCGCCTCCCGAGCTGGCCGCGTCGCAGTGGGCCGAGCGGTATGCTCGGTCGCGTGAGGTCGACTCGGCACGGTCGGTGCGCCTGTTGGCCACCGCGCTCAGGGCTCCCCGCCTCCTCTTGGTGACGGCGGAGCGCGAATCGAGCGGGGCGAGGTTGCGCGGCGTCCTGTCGGTCGACGGCGAGGTGGCCGTGCGCAGCGAGCGATCGGGCGAGGTCGACCCCGAGACGGAGGCGCTGGTGCGTGACCTCTTGGTGCGTGGCCAGGTGGTCGAGCCTGCGCCGCCCCTGTACCGGCGGGCGGGCTTTTGGATCTCGGTAGGCGTCGCAGCAGCCGCGGCCGCCGCGGGTACTGCGGCGGTGCTGAACCGACGCGTCGTCACTCAAGTGACGCTCGCCAAGGAGGGCCCGTGAGACGAATGGTGCTGGCCGTGGTGATGTGCCTTTGGGGTTGTGTCGAGACGCGGTCGGTGGGCTTGAATTTCGGCGAAGCAGGCGAGGGGCTCGACGGCTTTTTGTGCAAGGACGGTTCGGGGAAGTTGCTCCTCGAGCGCCTCGGGGATGGCGGCTCCGCTCGGCCGGCCAGCCTGGTGTTCGACTTCGTCCGCCTCGGCGGTGTGCCCGGGTGTCGTTCGGGCCAGCTCATTCGTTGGTGCGCGGCCCACGAGTGCGTTCCCATCGCACAGGCACGAGCCTGCCTCACCGTCGAGCTGCCCTCCGGGGGCGACGAGCGATCAAGCCTCAGAGCAGCGCTCAGCGAGGGCCTGCGCTCGCTCGAGGGCCAAAGCGTCATCGGCGACGCTCCCGACGAGTTCGTCATCGTGCGTATGGTGGGCACCACCCAGAGCTGCGAGGCGCTCACACCGTCGGCTGGCGGAGCTCTCCCGTCCTTCGAGCGTTCAGCGCTCGTGGGCTGCGCCTACAGCTGTCCGGTGTTGCTCGATCGGGCCGAGCAGGAGGTTTACCTGGGCTTTGAAACACTCACCGAACAGTGCGAGCAGGGCGTGAACATCTGTGCCGACGACCAGCTTCATTGGCAACCGTAGCCTGTGCGTCACTTCAAGCCGTGGCGGGCGAGCAGCTCGATGAGGTGGGAGCGGTCCATGCGGGCCAGGCGCGCGGCGTGAGAAACGTTGCCTTTTGCGCGCTTCATCAGCTGACGCAAAAAGCTCGATTCGAAATCCTGGAGCACCGCCGCGCGCGCCTGGCGGTAGGTCAGCTCGGTGGCGGGTGATGAGCCAGCTTTGCGTACGGGCGTGTCCTGCTCCAATTCAGGCGGCCCGCCCATGGCCAGCACCGACTCGACCACGTTTCTGAGCTCGCGCACGTTCCCCGGCCAATGGTGGGCGCGGAGCTGGTCCATCGCGTCTTTGGAGACGACCGCCGCCACTTCTCCGTCGTGACCTGCTTCGCGGAGGAAGTGCTCCACCAGAGTGGGAATGTCGTCGGTCCGCTCGCGCAGCGCAGGGACCTCGATCTTCACTACCGCCAGGCGGTAGTACAGGTCGAGGCGGAAGGAGCCCGCGTTGACCTCGGCGCGCAAATCGCGGTGCGTGGCCGATACCACCCGCACGTCGACCGAAAGCTCGTCGGTGCCCCCGACGCGGCGAAAACGACGGCGCTCGAGCACACCCAAAAGCACCGCTTGGAGCGCGCCCGGTAGCTCGCCAATCTCGTCGAGGAAGACGGTGCCTGAGTGCGCCCGCTCGAAGGCTCCGGCATGACGCCGGTCGGCTCCGGTGAACGCCCCTTTCTCGTGGCCGAACAGCTCGCTGGCGACCACCCCCGGCGCCAGGGAACCACAGTCGACGGTGATGAACGGGCGGCCCGAGCGCGGGCCCTGCTCGTGCAGCGCTTTGGCGATCAGCTCCTTGCCGGTGCCCGACTCGCCGACGAGCAGCACCGGGGCGTCGGCGCGCGAGGCCTTGCGCACCCTGGCCATCAAGTGGCGCATCGCCGGCGTCCTGCCCTTGAGCTCACCCAAGGAATCACCCTCGATGAGCTCGAGGCTCGCGGTGCCGCCCTCGCCAATCTTCAGGGAGGTGTGGCCGAGCTGAACCACCGTGCCCGGTGTCACTGAGGCGCGTTCGAGGCGCACCTGACCCATGGCGGTGCCGTTGGTCGAACCCAGGTCGCGCACCATCACCCGGTCGCCCCGGCAGCACAGCTCGAGGTGGTAGCGCGACACGGTGGGGTCGCTCAGCTCGACATCGTTGTCCGAGGCCGAGCCCACGGTGAGCCGGTCGGTCTTCGAGGTGAAGGAGCGGCCCTGGTCGGGGCCGGCGACGACCTCCACCGAGAGGGTGCGAACCGGAAGGCCGGCGGTTTTCACATCGAGGGTCGAAGTCATCGGACTTTCTCGCCTGGTCTTTTCGGTTGTCGGCTGGAGCCGACAGATTGTCGGGGGGAGCCGACGACGGGGCGTCGCCGCAGCGCCCTCTGCCCCCGCGCCTCCTGTTCGAATCCTTTCGGTACGCATCTTGCCAAGCGCAAGGAGGGCCCACCACCCCTTCGGAGGACACATGAAAAGCTTTCTCTGGCTCCCCCTTGGCGCCGTCAGCCTCGCGCTCGCCGCCTGCCCCCAATTTCAAACGCCTTGCGAGGGCGAATCGTGCGGCGATGCCGATGCCGGCCAAGGAGGAGGGACCGACGGAGGAGACGACGGCGGTGGCATCGCCCAGCCGGTATTGCCCAGGCCGAGCCGGTCGACGGCGATCAACCTCACTTCGGACGACGCCGTGCTCCTGGCGGTCAACCCCGACCACGGCTCCCTCTCGGTGTTCAACGCCGAAGCGCGGACCAAGGTGTCGTCGGTCGCGCTGGGCGTGGGCTCGATGCCGGTGTCGGTGGCCGTTCACCCCGATGACGCCACCGCCTTCGTGGTGCTCCGCAAGGCGCAGAAGCTGGTCAAGGTGAGTGGCATCGACAAAGTCAACCCACAGGTCGTCGCCGAGGTGGCGGTCGGCTCAGAGCCCACCGGGGTGGCGCTCTCGCCCACCGGCAAGCTGGCGGTGGTCGCAAACTTCGGCGAGTCCACGGTAACCCTCGTCGATACCCAAGCGATGTCGGTGGCGGCGACGGTGGAGGTGGGCACCAACCCGCGCGCGGTGGCGGTGACCAATGACCTCGACCCAGAGGACGGCGACGAGCGGGCCTATGTGACGCTGTTCTACGGGGAGTTGACGGCCGAGACCACCGACGACGGCCGCGTGGGCAAGGTGGTCGAGGTCGACCTGGGGTCGATGACCAAGGGCCGTACCATCGACCTGGCGCCGATTGCCGACACTGGTTTCGGCACGTCGCTGGCCGACGGAGGAACCTCGCCGGCGGTGGGTTGCGCTCCCAACCAGCTCTACGGCATCGCCATCAACGCAGGCAAAGCGTACGTCTCGCACGTGTGTGCCTCGCCCAAGGGGCCGGTGTTCAAGCTCACCAACCTGTTTTCCGCCATTTCGGTGATCGATCTGGCGACCGGGGCCGAAGACCGCGGGCCCACCGGCACCGGGGCACTCTCGAAGCTGATCGCGTCGCAGGGCACCGCCACCTCCAACCTTCTGGGGGTACCCGTGGAGCTCGACTTCAAGCCCGGCACCAACGTGGCCTACTTGGTCTCCCAGGCGGGCGACGCGGTGCAGCGAATTCATTACAAGGGCTCCGACCCGCGTGGCCCGATTGTCCTCGGGCCCGACTCGAACTTCGCGCAAATCGACCTTCGTGGCCAAACCGGCATCAAGGTGCCCATCGGCATCGTCACCGCCCGCACCCGGGCGCTGGCCTTCGTCAACAACTGGGTCGATCGGAGCGTCACGGTGATCGACCTGGCGGTACAGGCGGCGTCGGATGCGCCGATCGCATCCGAACCAAAGCCCACCGCCGGCACCGCCGAGGCGAGGGTGCTCAACGGCAAGAAGTTCTTTTTCACCGGCGTGGGCCGCTGGAGCGATCGCGCGGTCAACTCCTGCGGGAGCTGCCACCCCGACGGAAACTCGGACAACCTCACCTGGGTGTTCGCCGCCGGTCCGCGGCAGACCACGCCGCTCGATGGCACCTTTTCCAAGACCGATCCATCCGACCAACGGGTGCTCAACTGGACGGGCATCTTCGACGAAATTCACGACTTCGAGCTGAACACCCGCGGGACCGCTGGCGGCAAAGGAGCGATCGTCACCGGCGCTTCGCCCAACGACGTACCCTTCAACCTTGCGCTGGGCCTGTCCCTCGATGGGGGCAGTGTGGTGACGCGCAACGACTTCCTCTCCGGCTCCACCAAACACGTGGTAACGCTGGCCAGCTCCGTCAAGGACTGGGACGACATCGAAGCCTTCGTGCAAACCGTGGCCGCCAACCGGGCTCCGACCAGGCTCGATGGCCAACAGGTCGCACGCGGCCGCGCCCTCTTTCAGAACGCCAACTGTCATTTCTGTCACGGCGGCTCGAAGTGGACGGTGAGCCGCCAGCCGTTCGCTCCATCCCCGGAGAAGAACGGAAGTCTTCCCGGCGCCAACGGGCAGCCCTCCTTGCCCACCGGCTTGCGCACCCAGGGTCTCGACGGAGGAACGCTGCCGCTCCCCAACCCGAGCATCAACACTGACACCCGGAAGGTGGACATCGAACGGCTGACGCTGGCCGACGGCGGCACCTTGAACGTCGGGCCCGAGCGCATCACCTGCGTGTTACGCAACGTCGGTACCTTCGCCGCCTCGAATCTCATCGAGCGCAAGGCCGATGGCTCACAAGCGCAAGGGGCCAAGGGTTTCAATCCGCCCTCGCTCTTGGGTATGGCCACCTCGGCGCCGTACTTTCACCATGGCGAAGCGCGAACGCTGGCCGAAGTGTTCCAGGCCAAGTACGCCACCCACCATCAGGCCGGCAACGCCCTCTTCCTGGCCAACGGCGGCGGCACCCCGCAGGAGCAAGCGGAGATCGCCGATCTGGTGGCCTTCCTCGAGTCGATCGACGAACGCACGCCGCCATTTTCGGTGCCCGCGGGGTACGACATCTGCGGAGGTTACTAAGCGAAGTGTCCCAACGGTGGGGGCCTTTGGGAACGACATCCGCGCAGCGGGTACTGCCAGAGAACCCTAAGCTGGCGGGTGGGTACGCGCTCTCCCTTGTGGAGGGCGCGTGCTTTTTTCGAAGCTACCGCTCGCCGCCGCCGACTTGGTGTAGAAGCGCTCCATGTCGCAGGGCGTGACGGGCAAGCTTAGGCGCGGGCTGAAGGCGTGGACCGAGAAGATGGCGGGCCCGGAGCTTTTGCCGCGGGTGGCTGCGATTCGCCGCACCGAGAACGAGTACGGCGTCGACCCGTTCGGCTTCGACCTCGACTACACCCTGGCCGCGGTGGCGCCGCTCTTGTGGCTCTACCGCCACTACTTTCGCGTCGAGACCCACGGCATCCAGAAAGTTCCCCAGGGGCGGGTCTTGCTGGTGGCCAACCACTCCGGGCAGCTTCCTTTCGACGCGGCGATGATTGGCTTGGCGATGCTGGTCGAGAGCTCTCCGGCGCGCGCCATTCGCAGCATGGTGGAGAAGTGGGTGCCCTCCTTGCCCTACGTGTCGATGTTCATGGCGCGGGTGGGCCAAATCGTCGGCACCCCGGAGAACTGCCGGCGCCTGCTGGAGGCAGGGGAGGCGATTCTCGTCTTTCCCGAAGGGATGCGGGGCATCACCAAGCTCTTCCCCCAGCGCTACCAACTTCAAGAATTCGGCCTGGGCTTCATGCGGCTGGCGCTGGAGACTCAAACCCCCATCGTCCCGGTGGCGGTGGTGGGCGCCGAAGAGCAGGCGCCAGCACTGTTCAACCTAAAGCCGGTGGCCAAGCTGCTCGGCTTTCCCGCCTTTCCCCTCACCCCCACCGGGTTGCCGATTCCTTTGCCCAGCAAGTACCGCCTCTACTTCGGAGACCCGCTCTATTTCACCGGGCGCGCCGACGACGAGGACGCCGAGCTGGACAAGAAGGTTCACGTGGTGAAGGCGGCGATTCAGTCGATGCTCGAGCAGGGCCTGCGCGAGCGCAAGCACGTGTTCTGGTAGGAAAAAGGCGAACGTGGCGAACGAATCGAAGCCCGCGGTGGTGGTCACCGGCATCAGCGGCAACTTAGGGCGCGCGCTGGCCAAGCTGCTCCACAAGGAAGAGCGCATCATCGGCGTCGATCGCCGCCCCTTCGTGGGCAAGCCCAAAGACATCGAGATGTACCAGCTCGATTTGCGCAAAAAGAAGGCGGAGGACGTCTTCCGCCGCAACCCGGTCAAAGCGGTCATTCACATGGGCATCATGCACGACCCCCGCTTAAGCCCGGAGGACCATCACTCCTTCAACGTCATCGGCACCACCCGCATTCTCGACTTCTGCGCCAAGTACGCGGTGAAAAAGGTGGTGTTCCTCTCCTCGGCCAACGTCTACGGCCCCTCGCCCGACAACTCCAACTTCCTCACCGAGGAGGCTCCCCTGATGGCGGCCTCCCGCTTCCCTGGGGTGCGCGACTTGGTGGAAGTCGACATGCTCGCGCACGGCTTTTTCTGGCGTCACCCGGAGTGCAAGACGGTCATCTTGCGCCCGGTGCACATCGTCGGGCCCACCATCAAGAACGCGCCCTCGAATTACCTGCGCCTGCGCCGCCCGTGGATGCTCGCCGGCTTCGACCCGATGGTGCAGCTCATTCACGTCGAGGACGCCGCCCGCGCCATGGTCGCCGCGCTCCAGCCCCAGGCCAACGGGGTCTACAACGTGGTCGGCCCGGGAGAGGTGCCGCTCTCCGCCATCTTCCGCGAGCTGGGGCGCCAGGTGGTGCACGTGCCGCACCCCCTGGCCCGCTTCTTCTTGGCCCGCGCCTTCCGCTACCGATTGGCGAGCTTTCCTCCCGAAGAGCTCGACCACATCCAATTCCTCTGCGCAGTCGATGGCTCGCGCTGGGTCAAAGACATTGGTTGGAAACCCCGCTACACCATGCGCGAAACCATTCGCTCGGTGCTGGGGGAATAGCGCACCCTGTGGGTATGAGGCGTGCCTGACAGCGATGTCGCGCGCGACGCCGCTTTGCACGGTGGTTTCTTCCCCAGGCGAGGCCAAGTCAGCGGAACTCAAGGCGACCGGTTCACTGGCGGGGGTGGCACCTCGATTGCTCATCGAAGGGCGTAGATAGGGTTTTCGGAGCCTGAATCGCGACATCTAAAGGCTCCGCGCGAGTGGTAGGGGGTCCCATTGGGGGACGCCCGACGCCCGCCGCCTCGGCCGGCCCCGAGACGGCGGGCGGTTTTTTTTGCGGGCGGCGTCGCTCTTAACCGGCGTCGGGGGCGTCGAGGAGGAAGGGCGCCGCCAGCTCGGGTGAAAAAGGGCCTGTGTCTTGCCGGGCCAGCCACCAGGTGCCGTCGCGGTAGACGAACTCTGAAACCACCAGGTCGCTGTGCTCGCTCGCCGAGGGCAGGCGCACCCAGGAAATGCGCGAGGTGACCGTGGCCCGAAGGCCGTTGGTGCTCAGCTTGGCGTCTTCGAGCTGGTAGTCGGAGACGGTGAGGTCGCGCTCGTCGTTCTGTTGACGGCGGGCGAGGAGGTAGGCCTCCTGTCGCTCGGGGACGATCAGCTCGGCGGCGCCGTGAAAGTCGCGCCAGCGAATGCGCTGGTGAAAGGTCTCCGCCGCGGGCTTGAGGGTCTCCAGGCTGCCGGTCTTGGGGGTGTGGACGCAGCCGACCAGCCACAGCAGTCCGAGGAGCGCAAGGAATGTCCGCACGGCGGCGGACGGTAGCACCCGAGCGTTCCGAGACAAGATATCCAGCGGCGATGTTATGTTGACCCACCCTCGCGCTCTTGTTCCCAAGGGACCTTCGTCGATGACCAAGCCGATGGTGGAAAGGTACGAGCAGATCCTCGCGCAGGATCCAGCGTCCACCGTCTTCGTCGAGCTGGCCAAGGCGCTCATCGAGAAGGGGGAGCACCACAAGGCAATCGAGGTGTGCAAGGGCGGCCTGGGCCACCACCGCGAATCGGTGGCAGCGCGGGTGCTCTGGGGAAAGGCGCTCATCAATCTGGGCCGCCCCGCCGAAGCGATGGAGCAATTCGACCTGGCCATCGCCATCGACAAGGAGAATGCCCACGCTTACAACCTCATCGGCGAGGTGCTCCTGCACAAGGGGCTGTACCGCTCGGCCCTGCCGCTGCTCAAAAAGGCGGTGGCCTTGCAGCCCAACGACGGGCGGGTGCGCCAATGGCTGGAGCAGACCCAACGGGCGCTCTCGGGCGGCCCGGCGCCGGTGCTCACCGACCTCACCCTGATCGACCCGCTCGACCCACAATCGGTGACCACCGACCCAGGGCAAGAGGCCAAGCGCAGCGACATTTCCGCCGACTCCACCGAAGTGCTCAAGGCTTTGTCCCCCGAAGTGGGCCGCGATGAGGACCCGACGGCAGAAATCCCCCTGCCGCAGATGCCCGGCGCCACCGACCCGGCAGCGACGACGACCCCCTTGGATACGCCGGCCCAAGAGCGGCCCGCCGACCCGTTCGACGTGGTCGCCGCACGCAGCAAGCCGGTCGAGGAAACCGTGGGCGGCATGACCGCCATGTTCGACGCGCTCTCCCAGCAGACTCAGAGCGAGCCCACCATCATCCCCGCCAGAGATTTGTACCTCGAGGGGAAGGTGGAGCGCTCCGGGCCGGTGGAAATACCCAGCGACGAGGTGGCGGTAGCGCCGACGCAGCCCGCCAAGAGCTCGGGCGGGCTACTCGATGATGTGCCGGACTACATCGACTACACCGGCCAGATGCAGGTGGTGAAGGCCGAGGTCTCGACCCAGACCACCGAGGCGATCGCCAAGGAGTACGAGCGGGAGCTGCGGCAGAAGCTCGCCGTCAGCGCCGCGCGCAAGACTTTCTGGCAGCGGCACTGGGTGAAGCTCGCGGTGACGGTGGTGGCAGGGGTGGTGCTCGCCGCCTCCGCCGGCGCCTACTTCTACACGCGGGCGAAGAACCAGGGCAAAGACCTCGCCGACGCGCTCGCCGACGCCAAGCTGGCGATTGCCCAGGACACGGGCGCCTCCTACAAGACGGCGCTCGAGTCACTCGGGCACGCCGTGCAGATGGACGCGGACAGCCCCGAGGCCTGGAGCCTTTCCGCCTACGCTCATGCGGTGCTCTACGCCGAGCACGGTCGCGGCAAGAACGACCAGATGAAGGCGCTGGTGGCGCTCTCCAAGCCCAAGGTGCGGGAGCGCTTCCCCGGGTTGACGCTCGCCGCCGACTATTACCTCGCTGACGACTCGCAACGAGCCGAGGCGGAAAAAGCCGTGCTCTCTTCGTCTTTGGACCAGACGGAGGTGCACGAAGTCGCGGGTCGAGTTCTTTTGTCAAAAAGGAAAACAGACGACGGGCTCAAGCGGTTGGGACGGGCGCTCGAGCTGCTCCCCGCCAACGTACGGGCTCTGGTGGCGCTGGGGGACTACTACCGGGAGGCGCAAGACGACGACAACGCGCTCAAGTTCTACGCCGGACCCGCGGCGCAGGTTTCGGCCAAGCACGCCGGCCGGGTGGTGGGCGCAGCCGAGGTCCGGCTGGAGCGCCAGGTCGACTTGGCCGAGGCGCTCGAGGAGCTCGAGGCGTTGCCGAAAGACGAGCCGCTCCTTCCCGACCTGGAGGCGCGACGCACGCTGGCCCTGGGGCGCGCGCTCACCGCGAACGGGCGCCACGCCGACGCCTTGAAAACGCTCCAGCAAGGCGTCACTGCGCACAAGGCGAAGGCCTTTCCGTTCCAGATGGCCCTGGGCGAGGCCTACCGCGCCGCCGGAGACATCGCCGAGGCGCACACGGCCTTCGAGGCGGCGGTGAAGCTTTCGCCCAGGAGCGAAGATGCCCGCGAGGCGTTGGGCCGGGTCCTCTTGGCGCGCGCTCGGGAACGGGAGGTGTTGCGGATTTCCACCGAGGGCGAGGCGCGGCGGGTGCACTTGGTGCGTGGCATTGCCTACACCCGGCTGGGAGAATGGAAGCGCGCTCGCAGCGAGCTGTCGCGAACCCAGGTGAACGGGAAGTTTCCCACCGAGGCGGTGGTGCACTTGGCGCTGGTCGACGCCGCCGAGGGCGACGAGGCCAAGGCAGAGCAGGTGCTGGAGAAGGTGCTTGCCTCCGTCAAACGCGGGAAGGCCGACGTGCGGGTCGCGCTGGGGCAGGTGTATTGGCGGCAGGGGGTGCTCGCCAAGGCACGAAAACAGTTCGAGGAGGCGGCGAAAGACCCAGGTGACTTCGAGGGGTCCTGCGCGCTGGGCCGCCTCATCCTCGAGGAGCTCAAAGAACCTGAAAAAGCCATTGGGCCGCTCACGAAGGCCATCGAAAAGAACGCTGCTCACCCGGAGGCCCGCCAGGCGCTGGGGAGGGCCTACCTCGCGGTCGGGCGGATTCAAGACGCGCTCGCCCAGGCCGAAGCGTGGCAGCTAGAAGACCCCGACTCCGCCGAGGCGCAGACCGCCTTCGCCTTCGCGCTCTACCACTCCGGCCGCTTCAAGGAAGCCGAGGCGGTGAGCGCGAAAGCCGTTCGGGTGAAAGGGTCGAGCGCCGAGGCGCACCGGGTTCGAGCCATGGTGGCCTTCGCCAACGCCGACGGGCGCGCGGGGTTCGCCTCGCTGGAGCGGGCGAACAAGCTCGACCCCAAGGACGCGGCGACCTTCTGTGAAATCGGTCAAGCCTTCATGCGCCAAGGCGCTTCCGAGATGGCCGAGAAGGCCTACCAGGCTGCGGTTCGAGAGGACCCGGCGTCGGCCTGCGGAGCCATCGGCGCCCATTACGCACGCCTGCCGCGCGGGGGGCGCTCGGCGGTGAAGGAGCTGGCCGAGCTGGCCAAGAAGGCGCTTCAAAGCCACGACCGGGCCTTCGCTTGGGCCACTTTGGCGCGGGTCAGGCTGGTGACCGGGCCCCTCAAGGAGGCGAAGGCCGCCGCGGAGAAGGCCGTGGGGTTGGCGCCCTATTCGGGACTGGCGCAGCTTTCGGCGGGGCTGGTGGCGCTGCGGCAGAAAGACGGCGCGCGAGCCGTGGAGGTGCTGAGCAAGGCGGTGGAGTACGATGGCACGCTCGGCGCTGCGCAGCTTGCATTGGGTGATGCGCTGCAGCAGGCGAACGAGACGGAGCGCGCGGTGAAGGCGTACGAGAACTTTCTCAAGGTGGGAGGGAGCGAGGCGGACGTCGCTCGGGTGAAGAAGGTGCTGGCCAACCTCAAGAAAAAGTTGGCGCAGAGGTAGCGTGGAGCATCCGCTGCCGCGGTTTCCGCTCCTTCGCATCATGCTGGGCAACGCGACGTTGCTGACGTTCGTCTATCTGAGCATCGCCTTGACGGTGGAGCTGGTGCGGCGACTCTTCACGCCCCGGTGGGCGGAGCGGCTCGCCCTGGCGCTGGAGAGCCTCCCGGCACGCACGCTGGAGCTTGTGGGTCTGTTTCGTCCGCTCCGGCGCGCGTACGCCTACGGCGAGTTGAGCGAGTTCTGGGTTCGAATGGCCTTCGGTGCCACCACCATCGCCATCATCTTCGCCATGGCCCTTTTGGTGGGCGCGGGCATGTGGCTTTTGCGGAGGGCCTTCGAGCTAAAGGAGCTTCGCCAGGGCAGGTGACAGCTCGGTGAAACGCACGCCCATGGCGCTGTAGGTCGAAGCTTGCGGGTTTCCCGGCTGGGCCCAGGTCACCTCTCCGGTGAAGGGGAGCTGACGTTCGCCATCCAGAACGTACCCATGCACCAAAGAGCCGGGCACGAAAACCTGCGGCATCTCGATGCGAAACCCGCGACGGGAGACGTCGACGGTCATCGCGGGCAGACGGCCACCCAAGGAAACCGGAAGCCGGCGAAATCGTCGGGTGCTACGGCGTTGTGTTGGCATGTGGCGAGGTTGGCACGGGCGGCGGTGACCGCAAGTTTCCAGACGCGGGGACCATGCCTGCGGCACATTTTTCACCGCCGGCGGCGGGCGGCGACCGCGGCAGGTTTGGGCACGTGGCCCGCCGCGCGCGCGAGTAGACAAATCTCCTTGATCTTCGCGCCGAAGCGCTCCCATCTGGTTTCACCCGTACCCTTCACCGCGAGGAACTCCTCCCGGGTGATGGGAAGGGCAGTCGCCAAGGCGAAAAGGGTCACGTCGTTGAAGATGAGGTAGGGCGGCAGCCCGAGGTCTTTGGCCAGCTCGCGCCTCCACCGACGCAGCTCCTCGGCGGCCAGCTCGCTGTGCGCGGCCGGGCCTGCGACCGCCGCCTGGGCGCTCTTGGCGGATGCCACCGGAGCAGCCAGCCGCCCGCCCGCGCAAACATCGCAGTTGTGGCACTTGCCCTGCCGGCGGGGCTCTCCGAAGTAGCTCAAAATGAAGTCTCGCCGGCACCCGCGCGCGTAGGCGTAGTCGGTCATCCTCCGAAGCAGCAGCAGCGCCTGCTTCTCTTGGCTGCGAAGCTTGGCCAGGTCGAGGCCCAGCTCCCGGAAGGGGACTTGCTCCAGCACTCGAATCGTCCGGCCGGCGAAGGGCCGGCGCACCGCCACCGCTCCGGCCTTCTCGAGCAACGTCAAGGCGTGCCGGGCCTGCTCCTCGGTCAGCTGACAGCGACGTGCCAGCACCCCAAGCTCGGTGCTCACCGGTTTGTCTACAGGACACGCGCCTCGCAGCGAGGCCAAGAGTGCCTTGGCCGCGGCCGAGTGTGGCTGGGCGTGACTCGCCTTGGGACGCAAGGTGAGCTCGTAGCTGCCCTCTCCGCGACCGCTGCGCGAAATCTTTCCTGCCCGCTCGAGCACCCGCAGCGCCGCCGACACCTCGAACTCCGACGCGCCGATTTGGGCCGCGAGCAAGTGGAGGCCGCGATGGAACGACTCCACCTCCAACAGCGCAGACCACAGGTCGGAAAAGACGGTGTCGGAGGGGTGGCTGCTTTGGATGAGGCGCTCCTGGGTGAAGACGTCGGCGTGGTTGAAAAGCAGGGCCGCGCGCGCGGGCTTGCCGTCGCGTCCGGCGCGGCCGATCTCCTGGTAGTAGGCCTCCACCGCTCGTGGAATGTTCGCGTGCACCACGAAACGAATATCGGGCTTGTCGATGCCCATCCCGAAGGCGTTGGTCGCCACCGCGACCGCATCGGGGGCGGACATGAACTCGTCCTGGGCCCGATGCCGGTCCTCGTCGTCCATCCCCGCGTGGTAGAGCACCGCGCGCTTGCCGCGTGCTGCGAGCGCCGTCTGCATTCCCTCGGCTGATTTTCGGGTCGAGCAGTAGACGATGCCCGAGCCGCCCTCTTGAATGAGCTGAGCGCAGGCGGTGCGCTTGTCCTCTTCTCCACCCACCGGGAGCACCTCGAGGAAGAGGTTCGGTCGATCGAACCCGGCGATGAACACCTGAGGGTCTTTCATCAACAACACCCGGACGATGTCCTCGCGTACCTCGGGGGTGGCGGTGGCAGTGAGCGCCACGGTTCGGGGGGGCCGCAGGCGTTTTCGCACTTGCCCCAAGAGCGCGTAGTCGGGGCGGAAGTCGTGCCCCCACTGAGAGATGCAGTGCGCTTCGTCCACCGCGAAGAGCTCCACCTTCACCTCGGCGAGGGCGTCGAGGAAGGCCGGGCTGCGGAAACGTTCTGGCGCCAAGTACACCAGCTTGTAGGCTCCCTCGCGCATTCGCCGCTGCCGCTCGGCGCGCTCCAGGTCCGAGAGCGTGGAGTTGATGAAGGTGGCGGAAACACCGCGCGCCGAAAGCTGCTCGACCTGATCTTTCATCAAAGCGATGAGCGGAGAGACGACCACCGTCACTCCCTCGAGCATCACCGCCGGCAGCTGATAGCAGAGGCTTTTCCCCGCCCCGGTGGGCATCACCACCACCGCGTTGCGGCCGGCGAGTACCGCGCTCACCACCTCGGCCTGGCCGGGCCGGAACTCGGCGAGCGCGAAGTGGCGTGCCAGCGCGGCGAGCGCATCGTCCACATGAGGAAGCTCCGGCATCCGGCGCATCCGATCACCGCTCCCTCGAGTCGGTCAACGCTGGAGTGGACTTTCCGGCAAATGCCTTCGCCCGCACCTTGCGCACCTGTCGACGCGCCTGGGCAGTTCGTTGCCGATCCACCACCCCGTCGACCACCACGTCGCCCTCCTTGGCCGAAGGAGGGAGCGCCGAGCGGGGCAGCGACTCCACCTGCCCGGACTCCAGCCGCACCACCTGGGCGACCTCGTCCTCCAAAAGCTCTATCTGAATCACCTCGCGCGTGGTGCCGCAGGAGAGCCAAAACGTCGCTGCCAGGCCGACGTGTCTCATCGCGCCGTCCCCGAGAGGTGGACGTGCGCCGAGGCGCCGCCGTCGACTGCCACCAGCCCCCGCGCGCGCATCGAGCAATACCCCTCGTCTCCCACGACGATGTGGTCGAGCAGGCGTACCCCCAAGATTCGCGCGCCGGCGCACAGTTGCCGGGTGAGCTGCACGTCCTCCGCCGAGGGCTCGGGGTCTCCGGAAGGGTGGTTGTGCACCAAGACGAGCGCCGAGGCCCGCGTCGCGATGGCCGCTCCGAACACCTCTCGCGGGTCGACCAGGCAGAGGTGGGGCGTGCCCTGAGCGATTCGCGCGTCGCGCACCAGCACGTTGCGCGCGTTGAAGCAGAGCGCGTGAAACTCCTCGTTCCGCAGGCCGCCCAGCCAGGGTCGCACGTATTGGAAAATCTCCTCGGGCGAGCGCAACCGTGGGCGCGTCTCCGCTGCGCGTTGAGCGCGCCGGCCCAGCTCCAGCGCGGCCAGCACCGCCGCCGCCTTCGCCGGCCCCAAGCCAGGGTGGGCGCTCAGCTCGTGGGGGTCGCGCTGCACCAGCGCACGCAAGCCCCCTGCGGTCGCCACCAACCCCTCGGCCAACGAGAGCACCGGGTGCCCTCGAAAGCCGGTGCCCAAGAGCACCGCGAGCAGCTCCGAGTCGGACAGCGACGACGCGCCCAAGCGCAGCAATCGCTCCCGCGGCCCCTCTGCGTCGGCTTGTCTTTCCGCCGCCTCCATCGACGCCTCCTTCGAACCCCCTGGCGGACAGCAACGCCCGTGCCGAAGCGTCGCCCAAGCGCCAAGGGCACCAGTGACGTCTCGTTCATGACGCAGAGGTCGGGCGCGCGGACGAGCGCCCACGCTCCACCCGTGCTTCTTAGCGAGTGGGAATCAGCCAGCCCTGGTTTTCATGGGCCCCGCCCCACCCGCCGTACCTGCGACGAGATGCGGTTCAGCGCCCACCGGGGTTCGGCTTCCACGCTCTTGTCATGGTTTGCCAGGTTGTTCTTTCCTTCACCATGGCGACAGCAGCGGCAACGCTTCCCGCTTATTTCGGCGGTAGATGCTGAAGTCAGAGTCGGTCGTCACCACCGTGGCTTTCGGATTTCGTTCGCTCAGACGAATGAGGCAAGCGTCGGCATATGACGCGGGAAGGTTGCGGTACTTCTTCATCAAGCCGTGAATCGCATCGGACTCGGCCTCGAGTGGCACGAGCTCGAGGCTTCCGTCCGCGAGGCGGCGAAACAACGCATCGATGACAGCGGGCCAGCGGGCCATGAGGAAGCATGCCTCCGAAATCACGGCCTCGCACGTGGCCATTCCGTCAGCCGGTAACTCCTTGAACACGCTGACGGCCCACGCATGATGCTCTTCGTCACGCTTCAGCAACGCGACCATCGGTCCCGTGTCGACGAGGGTCTTGATGCTCACCGACCGTAGCCCTTCATGTGCTTGGGGTTCGTGGCGAGGTCTTTCGGGCCACCTTTCGCAATTCCAACAGCGTCCTTCCAGAGATCGAACGCGCTCTCTTCCCCGCTCTCCAGCGCGGCAAGCCCCAGGCGCACGACTTCGGAGCGCGAGACCTTCTTCTTCTTCGCCAGCCGCGCTACGCGAGCGCTCTCTTCGCGCGACAATCGAATCGTCATCACCGGCATCTGTGTGTCACCTCGCCGAAAATGTAATACCGAACGACCCGCCGCAACAACTCGGCGACGAGCAGTGCAGCACCAGAGTGCCGTTCCATCTGGCCGCCTCCATCGACGCCTCCTTCGAACCCCCTGGCGGACAGCAACGCCCGTGCCGAAGCGTCGCCCAAGCGCCAAGGGCACCAGTGACGTCTCGTTCATGACGCAGAGGTCGGGCGCGCGGACGAGCGCCCACGCTCCACCCATGCTTCTTAGCGAGTGGGAATCAGCGCGGGCCGAAGGAGGAGAGGGCGAAGAACGACTTGATCTTGTCGTTGGTCTCGCGCAGCCGCGAGGAGAGGGTGCGCACGAAGGTCCACAGGAGCACGTAGGCCAGCTCCTTGTCGGTGAACATCAGCTGGTCGAGCTTCTCCCGTGCAATCTCATAGAGGGTGCACCCCACGTGGGCAATCGCGTCGGCCGAGCGAGGCTCTTCCTCGATGAGCGCCATCTCGCCGAAGTACTGCCCCTGCTCCAAGATGGCGAGCGCTTCCTCGCCTACTCCCGGCACCATCTTGGAGATGCGCACCCGACCCTCGCCGATGACGTACATCGCCAGCCCGGGGTCGCCTTCGCGGAAGATGTAAGCGGAAGCCGCGAAGCGCTTCTCGGCCGCGATGCCGGCGATCTTCTGCAGCTGCGACTGGGTCAGCCCTTCGAAGAGGGCGACCTTCTTGAGAATCGAAGTGTCCATGGTGGTGATGACTTCGTACCACGCAGCTTCCGGCGTCTGGTACCTTCCCGCACTCCCTATCGACGTCGAAAGGATGAACGCCGTGCCCGAAGTGAACAAGGTCGTCATCATCGGCAGCGGCCCTGCCGGCTACACCGCCGCCATCTACGCCGCCCGCGCGAACCTGCAACCGGTGATGTTCGCCGGAGGCCCCGCCGAGAGCGACCCTCAGCGCGTTCCCGGCGGTCAGCTGATGATCACCACCGACGTGGAGAACTACCCCGGCTTCCCCGAAGCGGTCACCGGTCCGGCGCTGATGGAGCGCTTCCAGAAGCAGGCAGAGCGCTTCGGCACCCGCATCTTCATGGAGAACGTGGTGAAGGTTGACTTCTCCCGCCGTCCTTTCCTGGTCAAGGGGGAGAGCCAGGAGGCGCTCGCGCAGACGGTGATTGTCGCCACCGGCGCCTCGGCGAAGTGGCTGCACGTCAAGGGCGAGGACCTGTACAAGAACCGCGGGGTCTCGGCCTGCGCCACCTGCGACGGGGCGTTCTTCAAGAACCAGAATGTGCTCGTGGTGGGCGGGGGCGACACGGCGATGGAAGAGGCGACCTACCTGTCGAAGATTGCCGCGCAGGTCACCGTCATTCACCGCCGGGAAAGCTTGCGTGCCTCCAAAATCATGCAGGAGCGCGCCCTCAAAAATCCAAAGATCAAGTTCATCTGGAGCTCGGTGGTAGACGAGGTGCTCGGCAACGACCGTGGCTTCACCGGGGTGCGGCTGAAGAACCTCGAGACCGGTGAGGTGAACGAGCTGTCGGCCAACGGCTTGTTCGTGGCCATCGGCCATCAGCCCACCACCGAGCTGTTCAAAGGGGTGCTGGAGATGCATGAGAACGGCTACCTCAAGGTGCAACCAGGCTCGACGCGCACCCACATTCCCGGGGTGTTCGCCTGTGGAGACGTGGCCGACCACTACTACCGCCAAGCGGTCACCGCGGCCGGCACCGGGTGCATGGCGGCCATCGACGCCGAGCGGTGGATGACCGAGCAGGGCCTGGGCTGAAGACATGAAGATGATCGACGTGGGCCAAAAGAGCGCGACCGAACGTGTCGCGGTGGCCGTCGCCCGCGTGCGCATGCGCCCCGCCACGCTCGCGCGCATTCGTGACGGCAAGGTGGAGAAGGGCGACGTGCTCGCCGCCGCCAAGCTCGCCGGGGTGATGGCCGCCAAGAAGACGCCTGACTTCGTGCCGCTGTGCCACCCCATCTCGCTCTCCGCGGTGGAGGTCGACGTGCGGCCGGTCACCACGGGAGTGGAGATTCAGGTCGAGGTGAAGACGGTCGACCGCACCGGGGTGGAGATGGAGGCGCTCACCGCCGCCAGCGCCGCCGCGTTGACCATCTACGACATGCTCAAGTCGGTGGACCGGGGCATGGTGGTGGAAAACCTGCAGCTGATGCACAAGAGCGGTGGACGCTCGGGCACCTGGTCGCGCACGCCGTTGCCCAAGCGCCTCAAGGGAGGACGATGAGCACCGACCCTTTGCTGAAGTGGCGCTCCGAGTTCCCCATTCTCGAGCGGAAGGCCGGCTACCTCATCAACAACTCGCTGGGGGCGATGCCGCGCCAGGTGTACGAGGGCTTGAAGTCGTATGCCGATCTTTGGGCGAACGAGGGCGTGGTGGCCTGGCACACCTGGCTGCCGATGGTGGAAAAGACCGCCGACCTGGTCGGCAGCCTCTTCAACGCGCCCAAGGGCACGGTGATGATGCATCAGAACGTCTCCACCCTGACGTCGGTCATCATCTCTGGGCTCGACTTCGGCGGGCGGCGCAACAAGGTCGTCACCACCGAGCTCAACTTCCCGTCAGTCGTCTACAACTGGATGGCGCAGAAGCGGCGCGGGGCGCGTATCGAAGTGGTGCGCTCACGTGACGGCGGGCTGAACATCGAAACCGAGGACTTGGTTTCCGCCATCGACGACCAGACGCTGGTGTTGGCGCTGGACTTGGTGCTCTTTCGCTCCAGCGGGCTCATCGACATCGCACCGGTCATCGAGGCCGCGCACCGGCACGGCGCCCTGGTGGTGCTCGATTGCTATCAGGCCACCGGAGCGGTGCCCATCGATGTCCAGGCGCTGAACGTCGACTTCCTCATCGGCGGCTCGGTGAAGTGGCTGTGCGGGGGCGCTGGCGCGTGCTACCTCTACGCGCGCAAGGACCTCATATCCTCCTTCCGGCCGTTGATGACCGGCTGGTTCTCCGACAAGCACCCCTTCGACTTCCGCTTCGGAGAGGTGGACTACGCCGATGACGCCTACCGCTTCATGGGCGGCTCGCCTTCGGTGCCGGCGCTCTACGCCGCGCGCGCGGGCTACGACATCATCCGCGAGGTGGGAGTGAGGGCGATTCGGGAGAAGTCGCTTAGGCAGACTTCGCTGCTCATGCAGCTTGCCGACGAACAGGGGCTCGAGGTCAACACCCCGCGCGCGCCCGAGCGGCGAGGCAACACCGTGGTGGTCGACTTCGAAGGCGCCGAAGACGCCAGCCGCCGCCTCCTCGACGTTGGCTTCGTCATCGATTACCGGCCCGGAGGCGGCATTCGCATCTCCCCGCACTTCTACAACTCCGACGAGGAGTGCCGCGCCATCATGGAGGAGATTCGCCGCCTACGCGCCTCCGGCACCTTGCGCGCCACCGGCCTGGATCCGCGGGCACACTGACCCCCTCTCTCTTTGGGAGAGGATTGGGGTGGCCGGACATCAGTTCAGCTGCTCCATCCGTTCGCGCAGCGCCTCGGCGGTGAGCCGCAAGCTCTGGTGGTCGGGGGCGTCGGGGGAGATTTCCAGGCACCGCTCGATGTCCGCCAGCGCGGCGCGATAGGCACCGAGAGCCGAGAGAATCGCCGCCCTCGCCCGCAGCTCGCCGGGATGGTCGGGAGCGACGGAGAGCATCAGATCCACCGTGGCGAGCGCTTGCTCGCCCTCGCCGCGCTGGAGGTAAGAGCGCTTCAAGTTGTTGAGCATGCGGTACGCCACGCTCTTGGCCCGGGCGGGAGCAATCATCGAGGAGGTGAACTTCACCTGCGGCGCCACCCGCGAGAGCAGATCCGCGCAGCCGTCTTCGGTGAGCACCTGCCCGCCGTGGAAAGGATCGACCACCAGCTTCTGTGCGCCCTCGTCGGAGGCGATGACGAAGTGCCCCGGGAAACCCACCCCGAACATCGCGATGCCCGCGCGACGCGCCACTTCGAGGTAGAGCACCGACAGGGTGATGGGCAGGCCCTGCCTCCGCTCGAGCACCCGATGGAGGAAACTGTTCTCCGGCGCCAGGAGGTCTTCGCGATCGCCGCTGAAGCCCTCCTCCTCGGCCAGAACGCGCCGGAGCGCATGAATCTGCGCCAACGGCCCCGCCCCCTCGGGCAGGACTTCGGCGACCCGGCGGCCCAGTTGGTCGAGCCGCTCCAGCACGAGCGCTGGCTCGGGCTGGGGAACGTCGAGGTGAGCAATCGCCACCGCCGCCAAGTCGAGCCGGGGAGGATCGGCCCGCATCGCCTCGGCCAGAAGCGCCCGCGCCTTGGGGTTACCCAACTCGTAGAAAGTGGCCACTGGAGCAGCAACCTAACGGGTCGCGCACCGGGGCGCACTACCGTGCCTCAAGGAGGCGAGGGGGGAAGCAAGCGCTTCTTGAGCTCGGCGCGCAGGGCGATTTGCGCTGCCACCAGGCCGGCGAGCAACCCGTCCTCGAACTCGAAGGAGGGGTGCGCCTTCAGCTGGGGAAAGTCGTGCGGGTTGAGCACGTCTTCCGGGCCGATGTGGGGCACTGCCTCGCGCGCCAGCCGCAACACCTTCGCTCGTTGCTGGCCAATCATCTGCTCGAACAACGCCTCGCCCACCGCCAGCGCGGCTTGGGCGCATTCGGAAGAGAGCTCGTCCATCGTCACCTCTGCGCCACGTCCCACTTCACCCGGGTGTGTGACTTGCGAAAGGCATGGAGGTCGCGCTCCACCGCCTTGCCCTGCGACTCCAGGCCCTCGAGAAAGGCGACGAAATCGAGCTGCCGGTCGGGCCGGTCGGCCTCGGCGTCGAAGAGCTTCACCAGCTCGTTGGCCGGAAGGGTTCGGCGGCCGGCGACGTTCACCAACTCGACGGACAGCCCCTTCATGTCTTTGCTGGGCACGTAGCTCTTGTAGACCAGCTCGGTACACACCAGCGTCGAATCGGAGAAGAAGTCGAAGTCGAAGTCGTACGGCCGCCCCAGGTAGCCGAAGGCGCGGACAATCGCCTTGGCCTTCTCCACCTTCGGCAACCGCGGGCGCATCACCCCCAGGTAGTCGACGCCCATCCCATGCTCCACTGCGGTGAAGGACACGCCCTCGCTGATCGACTCGATGATGCGGTGGGGGCCGTTGCCCTGCAGGTCTTTCCCGTGAGCGAACCTCTTCCACTTCTCGGGGAAGCGCTTGGCCAAAAGGGCGGTGAAGCGCTCGGCGCGCATCGAGTTGGCATATGCCAGCACCTCGGGGTCGTCGTCGAAGTAGGCGGCGAGGTCTTGCGGAGTGCCCACGTAGAGCTCGGCGTGCGGCCAAAACCCCGGCAGCCCGATGTTGGAGAGAAACCAATTCTGCCGCGCCACCACGATGTCCCCCGGCTCCAGCTTGGGGAGGAGCGTGTCGATTTGCTCCTTGTGAATGAGAGGCTTGCCCACGCGCCGCACGCGGGTGTCTCCCATCAGCTCGGCCACGCCTTTTTGCACCGGGAAAATCGCGCTCATCACCCCGTCGCGCAGAATGTCTACGGCGTTCTTGATGAACAAAGTGGGCCCGCGTTTCTTGAGCCGGCCGCGCGCCACCTGGGAGTTGAGCCGCATCTCCTGCATCGCCCACCTCACCTCGGGCTCCTCGAGGAGCTTGTGCCGCTGCATCGCCGGGAGCACCTGCGAACGGTACGCATCCCCTGTGTAGAGCTGGGTGGAGGTAGCCACGTGGATGACCCGGAATTTGAAGTCGGCGAACGCCTTGGCCGGCACGCCGAACTCGGGGTTGGGCTCGTCGAGCAGCACCTCCAGCTGCGGGTTGCCGGCGGTCAGATCGGCGAAAGCCAGGCCGTGGGCGAGCTCGGTGGTCAGCGCGGCGTGGGTGAGCATGTAGCCCCACAGGTGTCGGACGCCGTCCAGCGGCACCATCTTGACGAAGTCCCAATAGCGTTGCCGAAGCCCTTCGGCGGAGATGACGTAGGAGAAGAACGCTCCCCAGCTGCTGAGCAAGATGCGCTTTTCATCGGGAGAGAGCGGCACCTCGGGTTTGTGATGGAAGATCGAGGCGTGCTCCTCGAGCTGCGCTTGGAGCCGCCGGAGCCCGTTGGCGTAGAGCTTGAGCGTGGCGAGGTCACGCCTGGCCTGAGCGACGAATTCGTCTTGCGGCAGCGCGTAGACCCCTTTGGGAGGAAGCGGCGCTGGCTCCGGCGGAGCGCCGCCCAAGGAAAGCTGCGCGGCGAGGAGAAATGGAAGTGCGGGCATGAAGACCTCAGCCGTTTTCCGCGGCCTCGACGAGGGGACTCAAGAAGGCGGCCTTGTCGGCTGCCTGCATCAGCGGTCCGGCCAGCCAAATACCATCGGCTTGGCCGCGCAACTCGGCAAAGTCCTCCGGGCGCGCGAAGGGCCCGCGGACGATGGCAGCGAGCGTGCGAGGAAAGCGCGGAAGGAGCGAGCGCGGCAAAGAGAGGTCGAGCTGCGGCCCGCGAAAGGCCGGCACCACCGCCAAGCGGGCGCCCACGGCGACGGCGGTGTTCAGCTCTTCCTCCGAGCGCACCTCGATGGGCGCGGCCAGGTGCATGCTGGCGGCAATCTCCAGCATCGCTTTGAGCTCTCCGGCAGGCGCGGCGGCGGCGGTGAGCAAGAGCGCGTCCGCGCCTGCCAACCGCGCCAGGTAGACCTGCTGCCGACTCACCACCAGGTCGCGGGCGATGACCGGTGTGGTGGTGCGCGAGGCGACCTCGGTCAGGTCGCGGGCCTGCGCGAAACAGGCGATGGGGTCGATGGGCACCGCGATCGCCGCCACCGCCGCATCGTCGAGCACCTTCACCAGGCTGTCGGGGTCGATGACGTCGGCGAAGCGGCCCTCCTCCGGAGTCGCGCGGGTGATTTCGGCGATGACCGCCAGCGGCCCTTTGTGCGTCACCACGGCGTGGGTGAAGTCCTTGATGGTGGGCGTGATGGCTCGCAGGTCGAGCGTGGCCAGGCGGCGCACGTCTTCCCGCTTCTGCTCGAGCCAGGAGGAGAGCTCCATCAAGACAGACTGTACCAGCCCCATACCCGCGGGCGTTCGTGCAATGGCCCGCTCCGCCGGCCGCCAACCCTGAGCCCGATCGATCGGCCTGCGGCCGGACCACGGCGTCCCCCTGGGGCGGGGGACTGCCAGGCGCGCTCGGGCTGCCGCATTCATATGAAGGAGGTTCATGCATGGCATTTGGCATCGGAGAAAACCCGGCCGTTTCGGTATCCGCCCACTTGGACGAGGTCGATTACCCGGCGTGGCGCGACCAGTTGGTGAAGACCGCGATGGACGCCGACGCGACGGCCGACGTCATCAATGTGTTGAAGTGTCTGCCCCGGGCCCGCTACGAAAGCAGAGTGGAAGTCTTTCGAGATTTGGCCGAGGCCGCGCGCCGGTTCGCCATGGGCAACATTCCCGATGACGACTTGGCGATTCGGGACCGGCGCAACATCGGCCGCGACGCGGTCGAGGAGGCTCCACCTCCGCACACCCGACACCCTTAGAAGAGGTGCACCATGGACTACGAGAAAAACCTCATCCACGACGAAGAGGACGTGCGCCGGGTCGTGCGGCAATCGCGGCGCGTCGCGGTTTTAGGCATCAAGACCGAGGCGCAGTCCGACCAGGCGGCGTTCTATGTCCCCCGCTATCTCGCCGACGCTGGAGTCGAGGTGGTGCCGGTGCCCGTCTACTACCCCGAGGTGAAGGAGATTCTCGGCCGCCCGGTGTACCGAAGACTCTCCGACATCCCCGGGGACATCGACCTGGTCGACGTCTTTCGCCGCCCTGCGGACATCGACCAGCATGTCGATGACCTCATCGCCAAGAAGCCCAAGGCGGTGTGGTTTCAGCTGGGCATCACCAACGACGCGGCGGCGAAGAAGCTCGCCCAGGCCGGCATCGAGGTGGTGCAGAACCGGTGCTTGATGGTCGACCACCGCCGGTACGGTCACTGAAACCTCGCTACACCTCGCGTCCGAGCACGAAGTCGATGCCGCCCCCCTCCCGCGAAGAGCCGACGCACGCGTGCGGCCGAAGGCCGGTGGCGAGCAGCCTCTTCCAGAATCCGGCGTGGCCGTAGAAGCCGAAGAACCCCGCCGACATCACCAGCCCGAACCGCTTTCCCCCCCAGGAGCTCACCCAAGGTCGGCATGGCCGAGGTTTCTGGGCGTTCGGGTTTCCTTGTTGACCCGAATCGATATATGCAGATGCAACGATATGGATGTTCTGTCGGAGAGCTTTCGCGCCCTGGGCGACCCCACGCGGCTGCGCATCTTGCGCCTCTTGGGAGAAGCGCCGCTCAACGTCTCCGAGCTGGTGTCGCTGGTGGGAGTGGCGCAGTCCTCCGTCTCGCACCACCTGGGCAAGCTCAAGTCGCTCGATCTCGTCCGCGAGGAGCGCCAGGCGGGCTACACCTTCTATTCGCTCGCGGTGGACGACGACGATGCGCGCTGGCCGCTCATCGAGCTGGCCCGTGGCTCCTCCGACGAGAGCGGAGATTTGGCCCGCCTCAAGGACCTCTTGCGCCAACGCGAAGACCGGCAGGCGCTCAACGAGAAGCTGCTCGAGCCTGGGCAGTCGTGGTTCCTCTGGGCGAGCTCGCTCTCCTCCCTCTTGCCGCCGTTGGAAGTCGCCGACTTCGGCTGCGGCACCGGGGTGCTCTCGGTGGCGATGGCGCGCTGGGCCAAGCGGGTGGTGGCGATCGACCGAAGCACCGACGCGCTGGCCAAAGCCAAGGAACGCGCCGCCCGCGAGCGGCTGAAGAACGTGCGTTTCCTCCGCAAGGACTTGCACGCGCTCTCCCTTCCCGACGCCTCGGTGGATTTGGTGGTGCTCTCGCAAAGCCTGCACCACGTGGAGGACCCTCCCGCCGTGCTGCGAGAGGCGGCGCGCATCTTGCGCCGCGGTGGCCGGGTGATGGTGCTCGAGCTGATGCCGCACGGAGAGAAATGGGTGAAGGAGCGCCTCGGTCATCTGCACCTGGGCTTTTCTCCTGTTCGCCTCGAGGGAGAGTTGGCCCGCGCCGGCTTCACTGCCGTCACCCGCGAAAGTCACGCCAAGAACGGGGGCACCGAGTTTCGAGTGTTCCTCCTCACTGGAGCCAAGCGATGAACAGGCCTGCACCGACGATGTCTCCCGCCGAGCGCGCGGCACGGAAGGAGCGGGTGACGGTCTTGCGCGCGGCGATGAGAGAGCGCGTGCTGGTGCTCGATGGCGCGATGGGCACCATGCTCCAGATGAAAAATTTGAAAGCCGCCGACTTCGGCGGGCCGCAGTACGAAGGGTGCAACGAACACCTGGTGCTCACCCGGCCCGACGTCATCGAGCAAATTCACTCCGCCTATTTTGCCGCGGGCGCCGACGTCGCCGAGACCGACACCTTCGGCAGCACGCCGCTGGTGCTCGCCGAGTTCGGGCTCGCCGAGAAGGCGCACGAGGTGAACCTGCGCGCGGCTCAGCTCGCCCGGCAGGTGGCCGACCGCTGTTCCACCGCCGAGCGGCCGCGCTGGGTGGCCGGGTCGATCGGCCCCACCACCAAGGCCATCACCGTCACCGGAGGGGTCACCTTCGACGAGCTCATCGAGCATTTCGAGGCGCAGGCCTTGGCGCTCCTCGAGGGCGGGGTGGACTACTTGCTGGTGGAGACCTGCCAGGACACCCGCAACGTGAAGGCGGCGATCTTCGGCATCCAGCGGGCGTTCACGCGCGCGAAAGACGAGGTGCCCATCGCGGTGTCCGGCACCATCGAGCCGATGGGCACCATGCTCGCCGGCCAGTCGGTGGAGGCGCTCGCCACCGCCCTCGAGCACCTGGACCTGCTCTACCTCGGCCTCAACTGCGCCACCGGCCCGGAGTTCATGACCGACCATGTGCGCTCCCTCGCCGCGCTCTGCGCCTGCCCGGTGGGCTGCGTCCCCAACGCTGGGCTACCCGACGAGAACGGCCACTATCTGGAGACGCCGGAGATGGTCGCCCGCGCGTTGCGGCGCTTCGGCGAGAGCGGCTGGCTCAACGTGGTCGGTGGCTGCTGCGGCACGACCCCCGCGCACATCGAAGCGATCGCCGCTGCGGTGAAGGGGCTTCGTCCTCGCGTGGCCAGCCCGCGCCGCCGCTCGACGCTCTCCGGGGTCGACTATCTCGACGTCGACGACGCCCGCCCAGTCATCGTCGGCGAGCGCACCAACGTCATCGGCTCGAAGAAGTTCAAAGAGCTGATCGTCACCGAGAAATACGAAGACGCCTCGGAGATCGCCCGGGCCCAGGTCAAACGCGGTGCCCAGGTCATCGACATCTGCCTGGCCAACCCCGACCGCGACGAGCTTTCCGACATGCAGCGCTTTCTCGAGGTGGCGATCAAGAAAGTCCGCGTGCCGTTGATGATCGACTCCACCGACGAGAGGGTGGTGGAGCTCGCGCTCGGCTACTCGCAGGGGAAAGCCATCATCAACTCGGTCAACCTCGAGGACGGCGAAGAACGCTTCGAGAAGGTCGTTCCCCTGGCGCGCAAGTTCGGCGCTGCGCTGGTGGTGGGCTGCATCGACGAGACGGGCATGGCGGTGCCCCGCGCGCGCAAGCTGGAGGTGGCGGAGCGCTCCCATGAGCTGCTCACCCAGAAATACGGCATGCGCCCCGAGGACCTCTACTTCGATCCGCTGGTGTTCCCCTGCGCCTCGGGCGATGCGCAGTACGTGGGCAGCGCGGTGGAGACCATCGAGGGGGTGCGGCTCATCAAGGAGCGCTTCCCCCAGTGCAAGACGGTCTTAGGCATCTCCAACGTGTCCTTCGGTCTTCCCACCGCCGGCCGCGAAGTCTTGAATTCGGTCTTCCTCTACCACTGCACCCAGGCCGGGCTGGACATGGCGTTGGTCAACTCGGAGAAGCTCGAGCGCTACCCGCAGATCCCCGAAGCCGAGCGCAGGCTGTGTGAAGATTTGCTCTACCACCGCGGCGGCGACCCAGTGACGCCCTTCGCCGCGCACTTTCGCGAGCGAAAAGCCCCCAAGGCCGCCGCTTCGACGTTCCCCCTCGACGAGCGGCTGGCGCGCTACATCGTCGAGGGCACCCGCGACGGCCTGGTGGAAGATTTGGAGAAGAAGCTCGCCGAGGGCGTGCGCCCCTTGGACATCATCAACGGTCCCCTGATGAAGGGGATGGACGAGGTGGGCCGGCTGTTCGCCGCCAACGAGCTCATCGTCGCCGAGGTGTTGCAGAGCGCCGAGGCGATGAAGGCCGCGGTGAGCTACCTCGAGCCGAAGATGGACAAATCGAGCTCCGCCAGCCGCGGCAAGGTGGTGCTCGCCACGGTGAAGGGCGACGTCCACGACATCGGCAAGAACCTGGTGGAAATCATCCTCGCCAACAACGGCTTTCAGGTGGTGAACCTGGGCATCAAGGTGCCTCCGGAGCAGCTCGTCGCCGCCGTGCGCGAGCACCGCCCCGACATCCTCGGGCTCTCGGGCCTGCTGGTGAAGAGCGCACACCAGATGGTGGCCACCGCTGAGGACCTCTCGCGCGCGGGTGTCTCGGTGCCGGTGCTCGTCGGTGGCGCGGCGCTCTCGCGCAACTTCGTCGACAAGCAAATCGCTCCTGCCTACGGGGGCACCGTCGCCTATGCGCAAGATGCGATGAGCGGGCTGGAGCTGGCCAAGCGGATCGTCGACCCCGAGGCGCACCAGAAGCTGCGCGCCGACCTCGCCGCGCGCCGCGAGAAGCTCGCCAGCGAGGAGAAGGCCCGCCCCAAGCCGGTGGCCGTCCGCGCCGTGCGCTCCAAGGACGTGCCGCTCTTGGAGGAGCTCCCGCCCGCCCCCGACTTCGAGCGCCACGTCATCACCAACACCCCGCTCGACCACCTCTGGAAGTTCATCAACCCGGTGATGCTCTACGGACGCCACTTTGGCGTGAAGGGCTCGGCCGCGCGCGCGCTGGGCACTCCGGAGGAGGCGAAGCTTTCCGGCAACGAGGAGGGGAAGAAGGCGCTCGAGCTCAAAGAGCGCATCGACGGGCTCAAGCACTTTTTGCGTGATGGGCAGATGACGGCCAAGGCGGTGTTCCGCTTCTTCCTCGCCGGGAGCGAGGGCAATGCCATTCACGTGTTCGACGGCCACACCCGCAAGCCGGTGGTGACCTTCGACTTCCCCCGGCAGCCGACCGAGTCGCGGGTATGTCTGGCCGACTTCGTGGCTCCGCTTGGCGCCGACGGCCCGCGCGACAACCTGTGCATGTTCGTCGTCACCGCAGGGGAGGGCGTGCGCGCGCTCGCCGACCAGTACAAGGCGCAGGGAGACTTCCTCAAGATGCACGCGGTGCAGGCGCTGGCGCTGGAGACGGCCGAGGGCTACGCGGAGCTGCTCCACGCCAAGCTACGCAGCATGTGGGGTTTCCCCGATCGGCCGGAGCTGACGATGCTCGAGCGCTTCCGCGCAGAGTATCGCGGCAAGCGCTACTCCTTCGGCTACCCGGCCTGCCCGCACCTGGAGGACCAGGAGAAGCTCTTCAGCGCGCTTGCGCCGCAGGACATCGGCGTCCAGCTCACCGACGGCTGCATGATGGAGCCAGAGGCCTCGGTCTCGGCGCTCGTCCTCCACCACCCGGCGGCGTACTACTTCTCGGTCTCTTGAGACCTCTAAACCTGGAATCGAGGCGATTTGATTTTTCATTGGCAACCGCGTGATCATTGCCTTGTCTCGTAGTGCTGGAGGTGAGACATGTTGTTGTCCAGCAACTCGGGTCGCGGCGCAGTGCTCGCAGTGTCTTTGGCAGTGAGTGGATGCCAATGCGGACCAGTCCCTTGCAAGACGGAGCCGCGAGGCACCGGGCTCGAAGAGGAAGTGTGCATCCCGGGTGGCTCCTTTCGCATGGGCCACGCCAAGCTTCCCAAGCCCGAGATACCAGACCCTCCGCCTCCCTATGTGTCGATGCCACGGAACGACTGGGCTCCAGAGCACACGGTGACGCTCAGCCCCTTCTTCATCGACAAATACGAGGTAACGTGGGGACGCTACCGCCAGTGCGTCCAGGCCGGTCGGTGCGGGACCAGCGGGCCCAACCGGGGCCTAGGAACAAGGGAGGCGTTCAACGACCCCGCCTACGACAACTACCCTGCGACAGGACTGATGTGGTCCGAGGCGGCTGATTTTTGCACCTGGGTGGGCAAGCGCCTGCCGACCGAAGCCGAGTGGGAGCGGACAGCGCGAGGACCCAAAGGGTTTGACTACCCCTGGGGAAATGAGGCTCCCCCGTTGGAACTTTGGGACTCGGAGATCGGCTACCGGTTAGGTAGCGGTTTGGATGCCGGCATCGCGACGGCTCCTCCCCCGGTCGGCACGCACATCCAAGACATGTCCGCCGAGGGAGTCCGCGACCTCTTCGCGAGCGTGAGGGAGTGGGTGGCCGACTACTACGACCCTTTCTACTACCAGAAGAGCCCAGAACGGGACCCGCAAGGTCCCTCGGAACCGGTCTTCATCTCAGTGCCCCATGAGTACGACCCGGTAAACAAGATATCGGCCGCGGGAGGGCGGGTGACCCGCGGCAACAACTGGGGTGCCCAAGGGGGGAGAGATTGGAACCAGGCGGAGCCAGCATGGTTCAGAGACAACTCTGGTCCGAATGCCAACGCGGCAGGCTTTCGCTGCGTCCGTGACGATCGGCGCATGGTCGAGGCTCCGCTGAATGGCGCCTGGCTGTACCGAAACGTCCGCTGGGAGTGGGACTCCCCAGGAGGACGGCGATGAATGCGTGCGCCAAATGCTTGCTCGTCCTGTTCGCCTTCGCGGTGGTTGGCTGCCCCAGCTCGTCACCCGGCTCATTCACTGGCAGAGGAGAATGCAACATCAAGACGTATACCTTCGACCGCGACGCGGGTGAGCCGCTTCCACCGCCCGACTCCTTCGGTGGAACCGACGCCGTTCTTTGCGGAGGCAGCGTAGAGGGACGCAAGGCTCTGCCGCTCATCGACGTAAGCAGCCCCTGCGTGTGCGACTTTCCAGACACGGTGGACGGACGGCTCGTCGATGCCGCTGCCCAGAGAGCGGAGTTGAATCTACGTGGAGAGATCGTCAAGGGCTGCAAGTTGGATGTCAGCACCGAGGCCTTTCACTATACCGATGCGGTCGGCTGCCATCAGTTCGCATACGTGCACGGGTTCCTCCAAAGGTCGGTTACCGGCATCGGCGGCAACGGTCATGATGGCGATGAAGACCCGCACATCTGTCCCATCGAACAAGGAGTCCACAATGGACGACCTGACTTCCCGTTCGCCGACCGCAGTCTCGACCTCCGTTCTCGCTTCTATTTCGACACCCGAGACCCGAATTACAGCTTCCTCAAGACGGAGTGGCAGTGGTGCCGGTGGTTCGGTGGTCCCGTCACGGTGCCGGCAGATCCCAATCACGTGCCGCCCTTGCCCGAGGTTCACCACGCGGAATTTCGTCCCCAAGCAGGGGAGTTGGTGTCCCTGCTCGGGGACTGGATTCTCGAAAGCTCCTGGACGGAGATTCATGAAGTCCACGCTGGCGCGACGGTCAGGCCGGTTCCCGGTGTCCCAGACGTATGGCATGTTCTGGCCAGCGCAAAGCTGACCAAGGACACTGCTGTCGAAGATGCGCTTTCGTTTCCGGTGCGCATTCCCCGCTCGAGCCAGTCCCTCAATACGAAGCTCGAGTGCACGCCCCTTAAGCCTGATGGTTGCTTGAACCCCGCACTCCTGGACCCAGAGGTTGAGGCGGTCCCCGACCTCGGCATATGCAAAATCACCATCAGGAAGAAGAACGAAAACAACGACGACGGTCTCACGGACCGGGACTGCGGGGTCTCGATGCGGAACGACGACAATGGTCCTGACCTAAAGTGTCCGTGCTACGGAGCCGCCGGCACTCCGGAACGAGCCGAGGACGCGGACATGCTCTGCAGTGCCCGCGGGTTCACCGACTTCACTGCCTTCAATCGGTGCACCTTCAGCGGCCTCGAGAAAGCGCCGCACACCGACTCCGCCACGGATGTCGGTGTCAAGTCGCAAATCGCCTATGCCGGCGTCATCCAGGCCGAGTGGAAGGACCCGCTCGACCTGTGGATGTGCAACTGCGCCTGCGACGACCCGTCGGCACCAGGAGCGTCCATCGTCGCACGCGTTCAGGGATGCGCCCAACCGGGGTACCGCCGCGACGTCGATTTAGACATCCGCGCCGCCTGCAACGAGGTGTGCGGTGGAACCATCTGCGGGTCCGACCCCGAGTGCCGGATTGGTGCTTGCCGGCCCCTTGCCCAGGGGAGGCTCGACAGTTGGCTGGTGGCGCGGAACGTCTGTGTGCCTCCGCCGCCTGACGTTCGCGTCAGCCACACTGGCGACTACCGCGTCGACCTCGACCCGCTCGCTTCCACCGTGGAACTGGGGACGCTGGATCCGAGCACTTTGGATTTCTCCTCTCTCGGGTCGACCCTCGCCGTGGGCCGTCTGTGGATGAACGACAACAAGAGCACCTCCGACCGCCGTCTCGAGCTCGCCAGCCTCAACGTGACGTTGAAGGACTTCGCTCTGCCCGTGCGGTTGCTTGGTTTCGAAGTCGACTCCGTTCCGGTCGAGGATGCCAGCGGCACGTCCGACCTCCGTGCCTCTGCTTTCCTGGGACCACGGGACCTCGATGACGGGTCAACTCTACAGGCCGGCCAGTTCTTGCTGCCCCCTGGCCAGCTTCGCGTGCACGCCGTGGCGCGAGTGGATGGGGAAGGAGGAAAGGCCACGTCGTTGAATGAGGGGCCGCTCACCGGCACCTTCGACCTCGGCGCTCGGCAGTTCTCGCTCGATGGCATTGGGCAGCTTCCAGAGGGCCGCGCGCTCCGCATGCACCTGCAGGGTGCCATCGCCAACCTGCCACCTTTGGCAAACC
>JBMORE010000135.1:76950-82958 GCA_049322255.1 Myxococcota bacterium
CTCACCGGCACCTTCGACCTCGGCGCTCGGCAGTTCTCGCTCGATGGCATTGGGCAGCTTCCAGAGGGCCGCGCGCTCCGCATGCACCTGCAGGGTGCCATCGCCAACCTGCCACCTTTGGCAAACCCTGGTCCTGACCGCTTCGAGGAATGCACCTCGCCCGGTGGCACTCCCGTCACCCTCGACGCCACTGCTTCTTCGGACCCGGACGGGAACGCCATCGCCCACTTCCAGTGGTTCTCTGGAGACCAAGGGCTCGGCAACACGCCAATCGTTCAGGCGGTCGCCAAGCTGGGAGCGAACGCCTTCGACCTGCACGTCTACGACCAGGACCTGGCGAGCGGAGCGCAACGATTGAGTCTCACGGTTCGGGACACGGTGGCACCTTCGCTGGAAGTTTCGGTTCAGCCCGTTTGTCTGTGGCCGCCCAACCACGCGTTCGCCCTCTTCAAGCTGGGGCGCGAGCTGGCCTACACGACCGCGGACGTATGTGACTCCGCTCCCACGGTACGCATCATTTCCGTCACCAGCGACGAGCCAACGCTCGCGGAGGGCTCTGGCTCGACGGAGGTCGACGTTCGCTTCGGTGCCACCACGGCGTGTGTCCGGTCTGAACGAACCGGTCCAGGAGAGGGCCGGTCTTACACCGTGCTGTTCGAGGCGCAGGATGCTGCTGGAAACTCGACCCGGAAGTCCGTGAAGGTTTTCGTCCCGCATGACAAGAGTACTCACCCAGACTGCGCTCGCGCGGAGGGGGTGGCCTTCCTAGGTCCCGAGTGCGAGCAGTAAACGGCTGGCCCTGTGTAGCGGCGTCATCATCAGCGCTTATCGCCTGGGCCAAGATGAAGACCGCGCGGTAAGTTGACCCAATGTCCACGCCCACCGCTCGCCGCGCCTTGCAGCTGCTTCCCCCCAGCGCGACCACCGGCATCGGCAGCCTGCCGCACACCCAGCAAGAGCTGGCGCTCCAGATGGCTCTGCAGGTCGATGTGCCTTACCTGCCCCAGCTGCCGGTAGGGCACCCCTCGGAGCTGATGATTGCCGCCGCCCTCGATGGGCTTTTCGGGCTCTCATTCGACTCCGAAGGCGTGTGCACTGTCGATGTTGCCCAGTGGAGCGAGCGCCGCGAGGAGCTCGGCCTCTCCATCGAAGCGGCGCTGCAACGCGACGAGCTGTCGGCGTTCGAGCCTTCGGTGCAAGCCTGCCGCTCATGGAAGCCGTTCTTGTGGGAAGTCGAAAACCGCAAGCTCGCCTTCGCCAAGGTGCAGCTGGCGGGGCCGTGCACCGTGCGTTGGGTCGCCAAGGCGTCTGACGGGCGGCCCGCCTCGGAGCACCCGCAGCTCGACCAGCAGATTTTCCGCCTCTTGCTCGCCAAGTCGCTCGCCCTGGTGAAGGCGGTGCGGCGCGCGGGGAGCACGCCGATTCTCTTCCTCGACGAGCCCGGCCTCTACGCGCTCGATCGTCGCGACCCACGTCACCTCGTCAGTCTCCAAGAGTTGCGCATGCTCGCGGTGGCGGCGCAGCGGGAGGGCGCGCTGGTGGGTGTCCATTGCTGCAGCAACACCGACTGGGCCGCGCTGCTCGAGCTCGGGCTCGATCTGCTCTCAATCGATGTGCGCCTCTCGCTCGACGCGGTACTCGATGAGCGGGCGGCGTTCTTGCGCTTCCTCGACGGCGGCGCGCTCCTCTCCTTGGGCATCGTCCCCACCGACTTGGCGTCGAGTTATGAGCTGTCCGAGCTGGTCGACTCGGTGGAGGCCGCTTTGCGCGCCACCATCCCAGCGCGCATGGGCGTCGAGCAGGTGATGTCCCGGCTACCACTCACCCCAGCGTGCGGCCTCGCCATGCGCTCGGTGCTCGATGCCGAGCACATCTTCGAGAAGCTGCGCGAAGCCCAACGAGAGCTGCGCAGCCGCTCCCGCTCCGAGGCCGAGGCGCGCTCTTTCTAGTGCTTGCCCAGCCGAAGCTCGCGCTCGGCTTGGTACCAGTCCTCTTCCGGGCTGCCAGGGGCACCGCCCCGCGCCTGCCAAAGCTCGTACGCGCGCTTGGAGATTTGCTCGAACGTCGGACCAAAGGGGCCGGTGGTTTCGCGCGGCTTGGGAGCGAGGGTTTTCTCCGCCGTCGGTCTACTCGTGGAAGTCCGTGCCATACGCGTCTCCCGAAAGGTGAGGTGGTGAGCCTCCGCCTTTTCTCCGCGCGCCGCCAGCCGGCAGGAGGCAGCACGTCGAGACGAAGACAGCTCTTGGGCCTGCGCGTTCAGCGCTCGACAACCTGAGCGTCACCTGCTCGGCGAAGGAGGAGCGCGAAGAAGAGCTGGGCGAACCCGCCGCGCGAAGTGCGGTTGGGGAACGAGGGAGCACCGATGGCCGGGAACTCGAAGCGAAAGAATCGAGTGAGAAAAGGATGGCGGGCCTCGAGCTCTTCTCGAGGGTGGGCGAGCACCGGGAGCGAGGGCACCCAGCGGCGAAGGCGCATCACGTCGGGGTAGGAGGCCACCTGCAGCGTCAAGTCCATCTCCAACAGCTCGGCCAAGGGAACGCGCTCGTACGACAAGCCCAGGTTCCGCGCCGCCGCTTCGAGATGGCCGAAATGAATGGAGTGCTCGACGTGGCGGCCTCTGACGAAAGCGCCGCCCAGGTCCACCGGAGCCGCGGGGAAGTCGCCGCCGAACTCGGTGAGGACCGCCGTCGAGCCGGGGGCGAGCGTCCGCGCCAGCTCTTCGACCAGGTGGAGCGCTCCCACATTGAGCAGCTGGGCGTCTGCGAGGTCGAGCCCGTAACGGGCGACGAGCTGGAGCGATTCAGCTTCGCCGACGTCGGCGACCCTCAGGTCGGCGAGGACTTCGTTGGCGAGGAAGAGCCCCTCGAGAGCGCCAGAGCGAAAAGGCAATTGCTCGGCATGCGCCGCGAGGGCGAACGCTCCGGGAACTTGGGTGCGCTGCAAGGCGAGGAGAAGCGGAGACAGCTCGAGGAAAGTGTGAGTGAAGGAACGGCCTTCCGCGGCCGCTGCCTCGTGCATCGCTGCGGCGACGAAGCCTGCTCCCGCGCCCAGCTCGAAGACGGCGTCACGCACCAGCCCGCGCTTCGTCAGCGCCGTGTACAGCGCGGCGCCGTAGCTTCTTCCGCCCAACGCCGGGTGTGGGCGGCGGAAGAGATGGGAGATGGTCGTCTCCAGCTCGTCGAAGCGCGTGCGTGGCGAGGTGCGGTCGCGACGGTAAGTACGGGCGGGGTCCTTCATCGACGCGCGGCAGCCTCGAGGGCGCACTGCATCGCGGCGCTCATGCCGAGCTCGCGCGCCTGCGCGGGCGTCGCCCAGCGAAAATCGCGGTAGGCCTCGCTGCGCGAGGGCACGCGCGCGCCCGCTACCTCGAACAAGCGCAATGTCAAATCTCGGTGGGTGAGGGTGCGTTTCACCGTGCCCAGCTCGTCGCCCACCCGCAGCCGGCCTCCCAGCGCGGCCCGTAAGGCGGTCGACGGCTCGGTCCCCGCGCGAAGCTCGGTCGAGGGTAGCTCCCACAGCCCTCCGAAGAGCCCTTTGCTCTCGCGGCGCCCGAAGAGGAAAGCGCCGTTCTTTCTCCACACCGCCACCGCCAGCGCGAGCGGTTTGCGCGGGGGCCGAATTCGCTTGGGAGGAAGCTCCTCCACTCTGCCAGCGGCGAGCGCCGCGCAGTGGGCGCGCAAGGGGCACAGCAAACAAGAGGGAGACTCGACGCGGCAGACCAGCGCCCCCAGCTCCATCAGCGCCTGGTTGAAGTCGCCCGGCCGCGGCCCGCGTACCAGTTGGCCGGCGAGCTCCCACAACCGGGCCTCACGTGCCTTGTCTCCCGGAGCTCCCTTCACCACGAAGAGCCGGGAGAGCACCCGGGCGACGTTCCCGTCGACCAGAGGTGCCTCTTCGCCAAAAGCAATCGACGCCACCGCTCCCGCGGTGTAGGGGCCGAAGCCGGGAAGACGCCTCAGCTCGGCCGCGGTGGGGGGAAGCTGGCCGCCGTGATGCGACACCACTTCCTGCGCGGCGCGGTGAAGCGCTCGGGCGCGCGAGTAGTAACCCAGCCCGCGCCAGAGCGAGAGCACCTCATCGAGCGGTGCGGCGGCGAGCGCTTCGACGTCGGCGAAGCGCGCCATGAAGCGCTGGAAGTAGGGAATGACGGTGGTCACCTGCGTTTGCTGGAGCATCACCTCGCTCACCCAGACGGCGTACGGGTCTTTCGTTCGTCGCCAGGGCAGGTCGCGCCGCTCGCGGTCGAACCAGGCGAGGAGCGCGCGGCGCAGCGCCTTCACGGCTCCTCCGTGGGCCGACCCACCCAACGGCGCGCGACGCGGTCGAACAGCTTGGGGGACAGGCGGTTGCCGTACACCATCGCTCGGCCCTCGAGGGTGAGCACGGTGTCGCGCTTGCCGGTGCGGCTGGCGTGCACGATGGCGTCGGCGACCGCTTCGGCGCTCATGCCCTTGAAGGGGACCTTCTCCAGCTTGTAGCCCTCGGCGTTGAGCCGCTTGTCTCGGAACTCGGTCTGGGTGACTCCGGGCGAGACGAGCAAGACACCGATGCCCTCGGAAGAAAGCTCGGTGCGCAGCGACTCGGTGAGCGAATTCACGGCCGCCTTGGAGGCACCGTACGCCCCGAGCAGCGGCAGCCCGCGGTGTCCCAGCACCGAGCTGATGTTGACGACCCGCGCTCCAGGCCGGCGCCGCAAGAGCGGCAGCGCCGCGCGGGTGACCCGCATCAGGCCGAAGACGTTCACCTCGAAGACGCGGCGGAGCAGCTCGTCGCCGATCTTCTCCAGCGGCCCATAGGAGCCGACCCCCGCGTTGTTCAAGAGCACGTCGACGGCGGCGAAGGCTTCGCCCGCGCGCTCAACCAGGTGCTGCACATCCTCCTCGCGGGTGACATCGCAGGGCACCGGGAGGGAGCGGCGGCCCAGGCGTTCCACCTCCTGCGCGACCTTCAGCAGCCGGTCCTGTCGGCGCGCAGCCAGCACGAGGTCGGCGCCGTCTCGGGCAAACGCCAGCGCGGCGGCGCAGCCGATGCCGCTGGAGGCGCCGGTGACCAGCACCACCTTGCCTTCGTGCGCTCTGGGTCGGCCCATGAGGCCGCCGACTCTACCCGAGTCAGGACTGTTCGCCCGCCAGTCTGTCGCGCACCGCCTCGAGGAAGGCCTGGGTCTCGGTCAGGTCTCGAATCAACCCCGGGTGCACGGCGCGCAAGGCGTTCGCCAGCTGAAGGAGACGGGAGGCGTCGAGGCTCACCGCATAGGCGTTTCGGAGGAAGTGGCGGAAACGTCGAAGCTGCGACAGCTCCGGCAGACGCTCGGGGGCCACGAGCGCTGGGCGCAGAGGGTCGAGCGGTGCAGCGACGTGCGCCAGGAGAGCGACGTGCCAATCAGGCCCGGGCGGCAGGGCGCCTTCCAAAATGCGCACTACGCGCGACAGAGCCGTCTCCAGCGCCGTGTAGTAGTGGTGCAGAGACAGCGCCAGAACGGTCGCCACACCGGTGTCAGGTTTCCCTTCGAGCTTCGTCCGGCATTGCTCGGCTTGCTGGGCGTGCTGCTCCATCGACTCTCGGTCGCGGCGCAGGTCGCGCAGCACCCGCAAAAGCCCGGCGTAGCTGAGCTCTTCAGCGGTCAAGCGATGAGCCTCCCCTCCGTTTCGACCGCGCGCCGAAACGAGGGCGCAAGCTCTTCCCACAGGAGAAGGTCGACCGGTGCTCCCAGAAGCTTGAGCGCTCGCTCCTCCGCCGCCGCCGCTGCGCCAGGCTCGATGCCTTCGACGACCAGATCGACATCGCTCTGCTCGGTGAACCAAGGAGCGTCCAGCGAGCCCATCAGCGCGACGCGACGCGCGCCAAACTCTTCACGCAGCATCCGAGCGACCTGTGGGAGGCGCGCATGAAGCTCGGACCGCCGAGCCTCGCGTGCCTGAAGCCGACGTTCGGCCGCGTGGACGAGGTGCGCGACTGCATGTTGGACATGCTCTTTCGTGAACGGCACGGGCTCATCCTACTGCGAA
>JBMORE010000136.1:0-9065 GCA_049322255.1 Myxococcota bacterium
AGCTACTGCGGCCGGAATTCGAAGGACACCGGCTGGTTGCGCGCGAACACCTCGGAGAAGCGCGGGCGCGGCTCCTTGCCGAAGTAAATCTCGGCGATTCCTCCACAGGGGCTCTTGACGTCGATCGAGCGAGCACCCACTGGCACCACCAAGAGGTCTCCGTTGCGCGCCTGAATCGGCCCCGGGAGAATCTCCGCCACGCACGCCGAGCTCATGTTGATGCGCACGTACAACCTGCCCTCCTCGCGGGAGATGATGGGCGCGTAGGACTGCGGCGGCACGAAGGCGTCGTAGCGCGCAGCTGGCGCCACCACCGAGCCACTCGGCAGCGCCGCAGGCACGCTCACCACCTGGGCCGAGCTCGCAGGAGGAGCTTGGGGCACGCCTGCATCGGGAGGACGGTAATAGGTGAGCCCTCCCACCGTGACGAGGTTGCTCGAGCTTGTGGGAGCCAACCCTTTGGGCGCGGGCGCAGGCGCCACCACCACGGCAGGTGCAGTCACCGAAGGAGGAGGCTTCTCGTCCAGTGGAGCGGGCGGCGGGAGCGGCCGGGTCGACAGCCGCTGAGTCGCCGCGCGGGCATCGCGCGCTTGGTCGAAGCAGCGCTGGGGCACTCCCGCGCCCTCGTCGGACATCTCCAGCTTGTTGAGCTCGACCTCCGAGAGCGTGGGCATCGCCTCGCACAGCTTGGTCGAGCGCTGTTTCCACCCGACGTAGGCGTCGAGGTAGCAGTGGGCGCATTGTGTGTTCGCGGCGTCCTCCGCCTGAAGGAGCGCCAGCCCGGCCTCACCGCCCTCCTTCGTCTCCAGCGCGCGATGGATGGCGCCGGGGTTGACGCGCGGGCAGTTGCAACCCTTCGCCTCCTTCGAGGCAAGAAAGCTCTTTTTGAAATCCGCATCAGCCTCCTGCGCGGCGGTGCGCTCGGCGAGTTCCTTCCACTTCTGCGGCAGCGGCTTCGCCGCCGTCGGCGTGCTCGGAGGCTCGACAGGCCTGGGTGCCTCGGTGCCGAAATCCACCCGGGTGCCCTTGCGCCGGGCCTCGGCGACGAGGTTTTGGCACACGAGCCCTCGAGCGTAGAGCCAGCTGCGGTAGTCCCCGTACTCCGACTGAATCTGGGCGTGTAGGCGGGAGCGCTCCATCCACGCCTGGGCCTGCGCGAACAGCTCGCTGCGCGCGCGGGCGTGACAGTTGGCCTCTTCCGAGGGGCGATCGCGAATTCCGGCGCGTTTGGGCGAGTAGCGCGCCTCGAGGTAAGGCTGCTCGAGGTCCCCCAGCGCCTCGGTGGCCAGCGCCCGCACCGCTGCGCTCTTCTTCACCAACTCGAGCGCCTTTTCACAGGCGACGATGGCTCGGCCGCAATCGGGGCTGGGACCCTCGCGGGCGCTCTTGCGCCAACCGGCGTTGAACTTCCCCTCGCCGTCGAAGCACCAAGTGGCCACCGAGTCGAGCGCCATCGAAAGGCTGCCGTCCTCCGTGGACAGCTGCTTGAGGGCCCTCACGTCGCGCAGCTTCGGCTGCGCGCACTCCGGGGGCAGCGCGGCGCCAGCATGCACGGCGGAGAGGACCAGAAACGACGCCACCGTCATGCTAGGCCTTCTCCAACGCGACAGAGAGGTCATCGACCAGGTCTTGCCCGTCCTCGATCCCCACCGAGAGGCGAATGAGGCCGTCTAAGATGCCCAGCTTCTCGCGGTTCTCCTTGGGTACCGAGGCGTGGGTCATGATCGCCGGGTGCTCGATGAGCGACTCCACCCCGCCGAGCGACTCGGCGCAGGCGAACACCTTCACCTGCTTCAAGAACCTGCGCGCCGCCTCCAGCCCGCCGGCGATTTCGAAAGTCATCATCCCCCCGAAGCCCTTCATCTGCTTCATGGCCAGCTGGTGCTGCGGGTGGCTGGGCAGGCCCGGGTAAGTGACCTTCTTCGCCTTGGGGTGCGCGGCGAGGAACTGGGCGACGCGGGCGGCGTTCTCGGCGTGCCGCTGCATGCGCACGTGCAACGTCTTCACCCCGCGCAGGACGAGGAAGCTGTCCATCGGAGAAGGCACCCCACCCACCGCGTTCTGCAAGAAATAGATGCGGTCGGCGAGCGAGCGGTCGGAGGTGCAGACGAAGCCGCCCACGCAATCACTGTGGCCGTTGAGATATTTGGTGGTCGAATGCACCACGATGTCGATGCCGTGTTCGAGCGGGCGCTGAAAGTACGGTGTCATGAAGGTGTTGTCGCAAATGGAGAGCAAGCCCTTCTTCTTCGCCACCTCCGCGATGTGGGAAAGGTCGATCAGCTTGAGCATCGGGTTGGTGGGGGTCTCCACCCACACCGCCTTGGTTTTGGGGGTGATGGCTGCCTCGAGCGCTCCCGGCTTCGAGAGGTCGACGAAGGAGAAGGCGAGCCCTTGTCGGCGGAAGACCTTGTCGAAGAGGCGAAAGGTGCCTCCGTACACGTCGTCGGAGCAGACGAGGTGGTCTTCCGCATCGAACAGGTGCATCAACGCGTCGGCGGCGGCGCAGCCCGAGGCGAAGGCGGCGCCGAACTTCGCGCCCTCCAGCGTGGCCAGACAGCCCTCGAGCGCGGAGCGGGTCGGGTTCTTGGTACGCGAATACTCGTACCCCTTGTGCTCTCCGGGGCCGGCCTGCACATAGGTCGAGGTCATGTACACCGGCGTCATGATGGCGCCGGTCGTGGGGTCCGGCTCCTGGCCGGCGTGGATGGCGAGGGTGTCGAAGCGCATAGGAGCGCACTCTAAGACATGGACGAGCCAAAGGTGATGTTCGAGAACAGGCTGCGAAAAAACGCCCGCCACCGGCACAAGTGGGCGCGTCGCAGCGGGCTTTCCGCCTACCGCTTGTACGACCGCGATCTCCCCGAGTACCCGTTCGCCATCGACTGGTACGACGGCCGAGTGCACCTCGTCGAGTACCCGAGGCGCAAGGCACTGCGTACGGGAGATGCCGTTTTGCTCCGAAGCGAGGTGCTGCAGGCCGTGCAGGCGGTGCTCGATGTGCCCCCGGAGCGCATCTACACCAAGACGCATCTTCCCCAGCCGTGGGGCCGCACGCAGTACGAACGGCAGGCCGAAGGCAGCGAGCGCTTCGTGGTCGAGGAGCAGGGGCAGAAGTTCTGGGTCAACTTAGGCGACTACCTGGACACCGGACTCTTCCTCGACCACCGCCTCACCCGCGCGCGCGTTCGCGCCGAGGCGAACGGCCGGCGTTTCTTGAACCTCTTCGCCTACACCGGCTCGTTCAGCGTCTATGCCGCCGCCGGAGGTGCGCGCTCGACCACCACGGTCGATCTCTCCAACACCTACTGTGCGTGGGCCGAGAACAACCTCGCGCTCAACGGCGTCGGCGGCGCGCACCACCGGGTGGTACGGGCCGACGTACGCGCGTGGCTTCGACAAGCCGCCGCGAGGCGCGAGCGCTTCGACCTCGTGGTGCTCGACCCGCCCTCGTTCTCCACCTCGAAGAAGATGACCGGCACGTTCGACGTGCAGCGCGACCACCCGCAGCTCATCGCCGACACCCTCGCGCTCCTGGTGGCGGGCGGGGTGCTCTACTTCTCCACCAACTTCCAGGGTTTCCACCTCGACGAGCGCGCCGTGGCGGGGCTTTCGGTCGAGGAGCTGACCCCGCGAAGCATCCCCGAGGACTTTCGCCCCGGTATCCACCGCTGCTGGCGCCTCGTCCTCCCTCTCCCCGTGGGAGAGGGTAAGGGTGAGGGAACGCCTGCTTGCTGATCCTTCCCTCCATTCTCAACTTCACTCGGTGCGAAGGCTTTTGCCAGGGGCACTGGCGCTGGCGTTGATGGCTTGCGGGGTGAGGGCCCTCGAACCCATGCCGGAGCGACGCGCCCGCGCGCGTTCGGTGGAGCTGAAGGGCCACATCGAAACGCTGGGCGGAGGAGCTCTCATCATTCGCGATGAGACTGGACGAACACTCACGTTGCAGTTGGATGTGGCGACCCGCACGGTACGCGACCAACAGATCGTCGCGCTCGCGGAGCTCGCCGAAGGCATGGGGGTGCGGGTCGTCTACGTTCCCCTCGAAGATCGCTCGGTGGCGCGGGTCATCGAGCTCACTCGCCCAGCAACTTCACCACCAGCCAGTAGAGCAGCACCAACACCGCCGCCCCTCCCAACAGCAGCTTGGTGACGGGCTTCATCTCTCCCGGCAGAGGTCCCGCGAAGCTCGCGTCCACCGCCTCGGAAACGCCCGCGTACTCGCCTGCGTAGCGCGCGGTGCGCAAGTACTGGTCCGCCACCAAACCCTCGTCGTCGGCGCCGATGCCCTTACACAGCTGCGGATCGAAAAGCTGAACCTTGGCCTGGGCGGCGAGCGCTGCCCCCTCCACCACCACCTCGCGCACCAGCTCCAGCCGGTGCGACAGCGGAAGGCGCAGCTCCGTGCCCAGCCGACGGCCGCCCTCCACCAACGGCCGCACTTCGACCTCGCCGTTCTCGAGCTTCCAAATCCGAACACCATCTGGCCGCTCGGCCACGCCGCGGGCGCTAAGCAGAGCGTCGACCGGCTCGGAGTCGAAAGGAACGGCAGCGTCGGCGGATTGAAAGAGGAGCTCGTACTTCATGGTGAAGGGGGAATGGACGCAGTATATGCCTCGTCATGCCGCTCGACCTCGGCCGGTTTCAGCTCCACGAGATCAACGACGGCACCTTTGCCCTCGACGGCGGCGCGATGTTCGGCATCGTGCCCCGGCCTCTGTGGGAGAAGAAGCACCCCGCCGATGCGCGCAACCGAGTCACCCTCGCGCTGCGCAGCCTGCTCATCGTCGACGGCAACCGTCGCGTGCTGGTGGACGACGGCATCGGCAAGAAATGGGACGAGAAACACCAAGACCTCTACGGCATCGACCACGCCCGTGTCGATCTCGACCGCGAGCTCGCCCGCGCCGGTGTGACTCGCGAGCAGATCACCGACGTGATTCTCACCCATCTGCACTTCGACCACTGTGGAGGCACCACCCGCGAGGAAAGCGGCGCGCTCGCCCTCTCCTTCCCCAATGCCACCTATCACCTGCAGCGGCGTCACTGGGCCTGGGCGCATCACCCGACCGAGAAAGACACCGGTTCCTTTCGCGCCGAAAGCTTCGCCCTTCTCGAGGAGAGCCGGCGGCTGCACCTGCTCGAGGGCCAGACCGAGCTCTATCCGGGGGTGCAGATCCTCGTCTCCGAGGGGCATACCGTGGGCATGCAATTGGTTCGAGTGAGCGACGCCGAGCGCTCCCTCGTCTACTGCGCCGACTTAGTCCCCACGGCGGCTCACCTGCGCACGAGCTGGGTGATGGCGTACGACCTCTACCCGCTCACCACCATCGAGGAGAAGAAGATGCTCCTCGCCCAGGCGGTGGAGGACCACTCCATCCTTTTCTTCGAGCACGACCCCCACGTCGCCGCCTGCATGGTGAAGGAAGAGCGCGGGCAGGTGGTGGTCGACCAGGTGGTTCGGTTTTGACTCAGGCCACGGTCAAGCTCACCAAGCGTGGCGCCGAGCGCTGGCGGCGTGGGCACCCGTGGATCTACCGCGCCGACTTGGAGGGAGAGCCACCACTCGCAGGCGGCGAAGCGGTGCGAGTGGTCGATCACCGCGGGTGGCTTTTGGGCCAGTCCTTCTACTCGAAGACCTCGAAGATCGCCTTACGCTGGCTGGCGTCCGACGATCGGCCGATCGACGCCGGGCTCTTCAAGGAGCGCATTGCCGCCGCCGACGTGCTCCGCCGTCGCACGCTTCCCGGCGAGACCACTTACCGGGTAGTGCACGGCGAGGCCGATCTGCTCCCCGGTCTGGTGGTCGACCGCTACGGCGACTACCTCTCGGTGCAGTTCCTGGTGAAGGGCACCGACGACCGTAAGGAGCTCTTCGCCGATTTGCTGGTCGAGCACTTCGGCGCCAAAGGCGTGGTCAACCGCTCCGACGTGGGCGTCCGCGCGCTGGAGGGCCTGCCGCAAGAGAAAGGAGTGATGCGTGGCGAAGTACCTTCGACCGTGAGCTACCGGGAGGGCGAGGTGGTGCTGCGCGCCGATCTGCTCGGAGGGCAGAAGACCGGCGCCTTTCTCGACCAACGGGAGAACCACGTGATGAGCGCTTCTTACGCCTCGGGCGAGGCGCTCGACTGTTTCGCCTACGCCGGTGGCTTTGCTCTACAGCTGGCGACCCGGGCGCAGAAGGTGACCGCGGTGGAGATCTCCGACGCCGCCGCAGCGGTGCTCAGGGCCAACGCCGACGTCAACCGCCTCGCCAACGTCGAGGTGGTGACCGCCAACGCCTTCGACTTCCTGCGCGACGCGGTGGACGAGGGCCGCGCCTTCGACACCATCGTGCTCGACCCGCCCTCCTTCGCGAAGAGCAAGGCCGCGCTCGAGGCAGCGCTGCGCGGCTACAAGGAAATAAATCTTAGAGCGATGCAGCTGTTGCGGCCGGGCGGCTTCCTCATCACCGCCAGCTGCACCTACCACGTGAGCGAAGAGCGCTTCGAGGAGATGCTCGACTCCGCCGCCGCCGACGCCAAACGGCGGGTGCAGATCATCGAGAAGCGTGGAGCGGGCCGCGACCACCCGGTGCTGCTCGGCCTGCGCGAGACCCGCTACCTCAAGTGCTTCGTGCTGCGGGCGATCTGAAAAAAGCCTTGGTCAGCTCTTTCCGTGGAAGCTCTTGATCTGCTCTTGCAGCGCCTCTGCGCGGAAAAAGAGGAACTGGGCGTCGCCGAACGAGATCGCATCTCCGTCGGCCAGGTAGGACTCCCGGGCGGGCAGCCGGCGGGCGTTGAGGAAGGTGCCGTTGCGCGAGTCGAGGTCGATCAGAGCGCACTGCTGTGACTCTTGCTTCCACTTGAGCATCGCGTGGCGGCTGGAAACCGACGGCTCGTGAATCACCACGTCACAATCGTCGGCGCGGCCCACCACCAGCTCGCCCTTCTTCTCAAGTGTGTTCAAAGGCAGCACCAAAAGATTCTCGAAGGCCTGGAGCATGGAGAGAATCTCCTGCGGCAAGCGCAGCTCGTGCGCCATCGCCACGGTGTCTCCCCGGCGAAGGAGCTTGGCGAGCTCTTGGTACACCGTGCCGGTGGGCCGCTGCACCAGAACGAACGCTCCCAGCTGGGCACAAAACTGCTGGGGCGTCTGGGTGCGCGCGGCCTCCCGCAGGTCCTTGACATGTAGAAGGCGGCTCACGCCCGCGCCCCCGGCTGCCGCACCTCGGCGCCGCTGCGCAAGGCGAGGTACACCCCGGCCAAGAGAAGCTGCCCCAGCCCCAGCGCCGGCAAGATGCCGATGCAGCAGGCGATGAGTCCAACCAAGATGATGAGCGCCGCGAGCAGCGCCACCCCGAAAATGGTTAGTCTTTGTCCCTTGGCGATCGCGTAGCAGTTCTTGATCGACTCGAAAGGGCGCACACCGTCGACGAAGACGATCTCCATGGTCGCGAAGTACAGCGGAACGGCGAAGTAGACAATCGGGACGAGCGCGACCAAGGACCCCAGGACCAACACCTGGATGACCCGACCACCTTCGAACAGCTCCTCGTTCAGCGGAGCTCCGCTCACCAGCGCTCCTACACCGATGAGCAGCACGAAGTACGCCACCACCGGCACGCCGAAGAGAAGGAGCAGCCACAGCTTCTGCACGACGTACTTGCCAATCTTCGGTACCTGGGTGGACAGGCGTGAGAGGTCTGCCTTCTGGCCCTGCAACACGTCGAAGACGATGCGCAACATCCCCATCTCCGCCATGCCCTGCAGCACCATGGCAATGACCTGACCGATCACCGCTGTGGCCACCGCTGCGACCACCCCCGAGTCTTTGAACGGCAGTTGCAGGATCGAGGAGATGACTCCTCCGACTCCGCTCACCGCGAAGAGAACGAGCGCAGCCACGCTGAGCATCAGCCACTCGCGCTTGAAGAGCTCCCAGCAGTAGTCCCACAGCGCGTTGAAGCTCCAATTGGCGCGAGCGAACGGAAACACGCCCGCACCGGCCAGCTCGCGGCAGCGCAGGCAGGTGGGCGAGCTGCCAGCCTGGCCACACTCCATACACATGAAGTTGCCGCAGCGCTCACACGTCCCCATCGCCTGTCGATCGGGGTGTAGCGCGCACATCGGGCGACTGCCGGTCGATGGTTCAGCCATGGTGATGAGCCCCTCCTCGGGCGAGACGCTAGACGCCCGGCGCGGAGCACGTCCATGACGTTCGGTGGGCGGGAAGGCGAGCCAGCGCCGCTTCGCGTGGCCGTGGCCATGGCCGCTTCCATGTCACAGGGTGAAGACAAAAGGAGCCTGCCTCATGTCTACCCCCGCCGTACAGAGCTACATGACACCTTGCCCCGTCACCATCCAACGTGGCAGCTCCTTGAGCCAGGCCGATGCCTTGATGCGACAGCACCGCATTCGCCACTTGCCGGTGGTGGACGGCCAGGTGCTCGTGGGCCTGCTCTCCCAGCGAGACATTCAACTCTTGAGCAACCTGCGCGGCCTCTACGGCGACGACATCACCGTCGAAGAGACGATGTCCACCGCACCGCTGCAAGTGGCGTCCGACACCTCGGTGGAAGCGGCAGCCCAGCTCATGTGGGAGCGCAAGTTCGGCTCGGTCATCGTGGCCGACCGGGGAAAAATCGTCGGCCTGTTCACCACCACCGACGCTCTGCGCGCGCTCATCGAGCTTCTGGCCCGCGCGCGTCACAAGCCTGTCTGACCGCAAAAAAACAACGAGCCCGAAGGAACGCTCCGGGCCCTTTGCTTTCAATCGACGCGAAATCGTTTACAGCACCAAGGCGTGAGGGTTGGCGCCGAAGGGCTCGGTAGGCGTCTTGAGCACCTTGCCCAGGTAGGCCCAGAAGGGGGCCACCGCCGGGCTGCCGGTGGGCAGGGTGACGTTGGCCGCCACCCGCCCAGTGGTTCCCACCCGTACGTATTTGCCGATGACTGTCGCGCTGAGCGACGAGGCGTGGTCGGAGCCGGGCAAGCTGCGCGCGAAGTCTCCCAGAATCGCCACCACCACGTTGCGGTTGGGGTCGGCCACCATGCGGTTGATGAAGGTGCGCAGCGACGGGAGGA
>JBMORE010000137.1:0-8967 GCA_049322255.1 Myxococcota bacterium
AACCTCGCTCCGACGCTGGCGGCCATCGGCACCCAGACGGTGGCGGAGGGCGCCCAGCTCACCTTCACCGTGTCGGCCACCGACCCCAACACGGGTGACGTGATGACCTACTCGGCCAGCCCCATTCCCTCGGGGGCGACCTTCGACCCCGCCACCGGCACCTTCACCTGGACGCCGAATTACACCCAGGCGGGCTCGTACACCGTGACCTTCACCGCCACCGACAACGGCGTTCCTGCTTTGAGCGACTCCAAGCAGGGGGTCATCACCGTCACCAACGTGAACAACGCGCCGATTCTCGCCTTCATCGGCAACAAGGCGGTGGCGGAGGGAGCCAACCTCACCTTCGTGGTGAGCGCGAACGACCCCAACGGAGACACCGTCACCCTCGCCGCCGCTCCGCTTCCCAACAACGCGAGCTTCAGCCCCTCCACCGGGACTTTCACCTTCAATCCGGCCTTCGGCCAAGCGGGCACCTACTCGGTGACCTTCACCGCCACCGACAACGGCAGCCCGCAGATGAGCGACAACGAGACCATCTCCATCGTGGTCGGCGCGGTGAATCGCGCTCCGACGCTGGCCAACCCCGGCTTCCAGACCATTGGCGAGGCCGCGACCTTGGCCTTCAACCTCTCCGCTTCGGACCCCGACGGAAACGGGCTCACCTACAGCGCGACGGGACTTCCCACGGGGGCGACGCTGAACGCCGCGACGGGCGCATTCTCCTGGACCCCGACCTATCTGCAGGCCGGCTCGTACCAGGTGACCTTCATCGTCACCGATGACGGAGCCCCCAACCTCTCCGCCCAGCAGTCGACGACCATCACCGTCAACAACACCAACCGCGCCCCGGTCATCTCGCCCATCGCCAATATCTCCTCGCCCGAGGGGACGGCGATCAGCTTCACCGTCTCGGCGTCGGACCCCGACTTGGATGGGGTGACGTTGTCGGCTTCGTCTCTGCCCGCGGGAGCGACCTTCAACCCCTCGACGGGGGTGTTCAGCTGGACGCCGACCTACTCCCAGTCGGGCACGTACTCGCCCACCTTCACCGCCACCGATGACTACAATCCGACGGCTTCGTCGAACGCGACCCCGACCTTGACCATCAACAACGTGCCGCTAACGGTGGTGACAGCGGTGTCCCCGAACCGGGGGCCGAGCACGGGGAATACCACGGTGGTGGTGACGGCTCCGGGGGTGAACACCGGAGCGACGGTGACCGTGAACGCGCTGTCCGCCACGGTACAGTCGGTCGACGAAGCTGCGGGCACGGTCACCATCAGGACCCCTGCCTCCTTGGGTACCGCTGCCCTGGTCGACGTCGTGGTCACCAACCCTGACACGAGCACGGCCACGGGCTCGAACATCTTCCGGTACTTCTACGGGCAGGTGACTATGACCGGCTCGACGTATGGAGCGCCATGGGGGGTGGGCGGAGTCGCGCTCGCTGATATGGACCTCGACCTAGATCTGGACGTAGTGATCTCGGAGCACCGCTGCGGTACGCGAGTTCAGGTTCGTTACAACGATGGTTCTGGAGATTTTCCCACCGCGAGCGCCGATTTCGATCCCGGCTTCGGCGGGTGCAACACCAACAAGGTGACGACGGGGGATCTCGACGGAGATGGTCGTCCAGACATCATTCTCCCCCAACGCTGGGGGAACAACGTTCGGGTCATCCGCAATCCTTCGACGGGTTTGGTGATGCTCTCGGCGGTAAACGTAGGCATTCAGAACAAGGGCGAGCCGGTGGTGGGCGATTTCGATGAAGACGGCAGGCTGGACGTCTTCTTCCTCGCAGGAAATGGCTCCGTCGCCTTCGCGAAAGGCGCCGGAGATGGAACCTTCTCAACCATCACGCAATGGGCCACGGGCCTGAACCGAGTAGGCCACGCCCGCGCGGTGGATATCGATGGTGATGGGAACCTCGATTTGGTCGGCAAGGGATACTGGGACAGGGTTACCAGCGTTCTCTATGGCGACGGGGCCGGCAACTTCACCACCTACAACTACACTGCCAACATCGGTGGATGCCGCGATGCCCTCGAAGTCGCGGACAACGACCTCGATGGCGACATCGATATCTATGGCCTGACGGGATGCGGGAATCCTGGGTATGTGTGGCGCAATAACGGCGACCGCAACTTCACCCAAGTGGACGTCTCCAGCGTCAATAACGATAGCCGGGAAGCCAGAAGGTTCGACGTCGATCGAGATGGCACCCCCGATACGTTCGTCAGCGCGCGCTGCAATAGCAATACACTGACCTTGAGCCGTGGCCAGGGTTGGCCCGGAACGATTTCAGCGTCAACGGCGTATTTGGGCTACTGCACCCGCACTGCCGCCATCGGCGACATCAATGGGGATGGCAAGGAGGACATCGTGGGAGGTGCAGGCGGGGGCGGGGTGCTGCAACGGTGGATCGTCACGTCTCAATGACGAGCAGCCAGGCGCGGCCTCGCTTCCCCCGGTGGGGCCGCGCGCGGTTGCGTTTTTAAATCGATTGAGCCTATTGGCGGCCATGACGAAAGCTTCTTCCTTTCGCGTGGCCGCCTTTCTTTTGTGGGTCGCGCAGGCCCTCGCCTGCCAGTCACCTTCCAAACCCCGGCCGGTCGCCGTCCCTGAAGGCATTCAAATTCCGGTCGAGATAGACGGGAAAGAAGCCAGCCCGCTCAGTACCCAGCAGCTGCGAGGCATCGCTCCGGACTATGTCGCCGGAGATCGCTTCGCCTGGCGGCTGGGGGCCCTTCTGGGTCCCTCGTACACCCGGCCTGACTCCGTCCTCGAGGTGGAGCAGGCGGACGGGGTGAAGCTGCTCTTCACCCGCCCGGCGGAGAAAATCGACGGCCAGGAGCCGGTGCTGGCGCTCAACCGGCGGGGAGACGTGCTGGTCGCATTGATGAAGCCAGACAACCCCTTCCCCTCGTTCCACGGGCGCGGCGGCAACCGGGGACGAGAAGGAGATCCCTCCACCCGCATCCACGGCATCAAGCGAATTCGCTTGTTCCTCCTCCCGCGCGGAACCGAAGGCAGCGCCGAAGGAAAGCCAAAGCTCGCTCCGCCGGTGAAAGTGGTGGTGAAAGGGCGGCCGGAGACGACCTGGACGCAGGAGGACTTCGACGAGGTGGAGCCCTTGGAAGTGATGAGCGAGTCCGGAGACGAGGAGCAGGAGGCCTGGCCGGTTCGTCCGCTCGCGGAGCAGCTCATCGGTCCGAAGGCCAGACTCGTCCGCGTCCGCGGCGAGAACGGTCACATGCTGGAGATAAAGCCCGAAGAGTGGCGCCAGCAGGAAAAGATTCCGGTCTTGAGGCTCAACCGCCGGGGCTTGATCAAGTTCCAGTGGGTGAGCGCCTCGAAGGAAGTGACGCCCAAAGACGAGGGGCTCCGCGGCGTCTCTCAGCTCGACTTCGAGCTTTGAACCTGTGGTAGAGGTCGTCCCCTCTTGATGGACCCAGGTCACGGATCAGCCGCTGCGTCGCCGAGCGAACGCGTGGACGCGCGCCTGCGGGTCGTCTACCTCTTGGCCAGCGCGGTGGGGGTTTTCTTCCTTCGTACCCCCTGGCAGGTCACGGCGCTCCTGGGGCTTCAGCTACTGCTCTGGTTCCTCGTCCGCCTTCCTCTGCGGCGGCTGGTTCGCCAGACGCTCAAACTGTGGGGGTTCGGCCTCCTCGTGGTGAGCTCCTACGCCCTGACCGCTGACGACCCGAGCCTCGACCGCTGGGTACAGCTCCCTCTCTTCGGCGTGCACCTGTCGCTCAACATCTCCGGTGCCGGAGTGGGCGGGCTGATGGTGCTGCGTTTGGTCACCGTGGTGCTCGCCTCGTCGGTTGCGCGCGCGGGGAATGTCCGAGCCCTCGCGCTCGGGCTGAGCCAGCTTCGGGTGCCGCGGAGTTTTTCGGCCCCACTCGACGCTGTTCTTTCTCTAACGGGGGAAGACGAAGACCACCCTCTCCCTCGGGGAGAGGGCAGGGGTGAGGGGAGAGAGAGCGGCGGTGGCCGAGGCAACGGTGGCGGAAGGAAGGCCAAGGGCAGCTTCTGGGCAGCGCTCCAGCGGGTGAGCCAAGGCGACGTGAGCGCCATCACCGACAAGCTCGAGCGGCAGATTGGCCGGGCGGAGAAGCATTTGCATGAGTCGAGTGCTGACGCCCCTCACCCCAACGCTCTCCCAGAGGGAGAGGGGGCGCGGCGCGACTGGGCGGTCATCGCCGGGGTGGCGGCGAGCATGCTCGGCATCCGCGCGCTGAAAATCCTCCCCAGCATTCCCTTCGCTCCCGGCCACAAGCTGGTGCTCCTCACCCCGCTGTACGTGGTGGCGTCGATGCAGACCAAGGGGCGCTGGGGCGGCACCCTCACCGGGCTCACCATGGGCACGGTGGCCTTCCTCCTCGGAGACGGGCGCTACGGGGTGTTCGAGATTCTCAAGCACCTGGTCCCCGGCGTGCTGTGCGACATCTTCTTGCCCCTCTTGCCGGGAGCGGGACGAAAGCTGGGCGGCCTGGGCTGGTCGCTCTTCGGGGGCCTCGTCGCCGCCGGGCGCTTCGCCACCATCCTCGCCATCACCTTCGTGCTTCAAACCCCCGCGGTGGCCTGGGCCATTCTTCTCCCTGGGCTCACCGTGCACATGACGTTTGGCCTGTTGTCTGGGTACATCACCGCTCATCTCGTCAAGGCCGTAGAAGCGGCGGCCGCGCGCCGGGGGAGCATGGACAAGGAAGCAGCATGAGCAGCTTTGCCAGCGGAGACGGGCGGCTCCACGTGGTCTCGCCCCTGATGAAGGAGTCTTTGGTCAATCGCCACGTCGCCGCCTCGACTCAGGTGGACCGAGAGCGGGCGATTCTCCCCGACGTCGTCTTGGTGGGCATCGGCGGTCAGTCCATCTTCGACCTCGGAAAGCAGGCCCTGCTGCCGCTGGTGGAGGAGATCGCCGCCGCCCGCGGTCGCCACCGCCTCTTGATGGGCGTGGGCGGAGGCACCCGGGTGCGCCACACCGTCTCCATCGCCCTGGACTTGGGGCTTCCCACTGGAGGGGTAGCGCAGCTGGTGGGCGCGATGGAGGAAGCCAACGCGGTGCTGCTCAACGCGCTCTTGGCCAAGCACGGCTCCATCGTGATGCAGCGGGAGCACTTCTGGGAGCTGCCCCTCTACCTGAACAGCGGAATGCTCCCCATCGTCATCAGCATTCCGCCCTACCACTTCTGGGAGCCCCCTCCGGAAGGAGGCCCCTTGCCCACCCACGGCTCGGACTTCGGCCTCTTCACCCACGCCGAAGTGCTAGGGATGCGCAAGGTCATCTTCGTCAAGGACGTCGACGGGCTCTACACCGCCGACCCCAAGCGCCACCCGGACGCGAAGCTCATTCGCCGCACCACCCTGGCCGAGCTTCTCCACCGGCTGCCCGAGGAGCTACCGCTGGACAAGGCTCTCTTCGCGGCCTGGCAGCACGCTCGTCATGTGCAAAAGGTGCAGCTGGTCAATGGCCTCAAAGCTGGTGAGCTCACCCGCGCGCTCGCCGGCGAGGACGTTGGAACCCTCATCGAGAAGGAGAGCGCCCATGCTTGAGCGGCGAACCATCGACAGTCCGCTGGCCGGAGCGACGCTGACCGGCGCGGCCGTCGCTGGCATCGACTACCAGCCGGTGGCGATGATGCCCGAGGTGAAGGTCATCAAGGTGGGTGGCCAGTCGGTGATGGACCGGGGCCGCTCGGCGCTCTTCCCGGTGCTCGACGAGCTGGTTTCCCTCAAGGACAAGCACCAGCTCCTCTTGTGCTGCGGGGGAGGAACGCGCGCGCGCCACATCTACTCTGTGGCCGCAGACCTGGAGATGCCCACCGGGCTGCTCGCCGCGCTGGGAGGCTACGTGCCACGGCAGAACGCGCGCATGCTGCAGATGCTCCTGGCCAAGCACGGAGGCGTCTTCATTCTTCACGACGACTTCGAGAAGCTGCCGATGTACTTCCGCGTCGGGTGCATTCCCATCATGACCGGCATGCCTCCTTTCGGTTACTGGGAGAAGCCGGGCGAGAACGGCCAAATCCCCGCGCACCGCACCGACGCCGGGGTGTTCCTCTCCGCCGAGGTGCTCGGAGCCAAGCGCGCTTACTTCGTCAAAGACGAAGACGGCCTCCATACCGACGACCCGAAGAAAAACCCCTCGGCGAAGCTGATTCCCCGCATCGGCGCCAAGGAGCTGATGAAAAAGAATCTGCCCGACCTGGTCGTCGAGCGGGTGGTCATCGAGTACCTGACGCGTTCCCGCTTCTGCCGTGAGCTGCAAATCGTCAACGGGCTGAAGAAAGGAATGCTCACCCGCGCGCTCGAGGGAGAGGATGTCGGCACCGTCATCTACCAGGACTGACGCCAGCCCCCTCTCCCTTTGGGAGAGGGAGGGGGTGAGGGGCGTCAATCTTCCCTTCCTCCTCGCCATGCTCTTTTTGGCCGGCTGCGCGCGCGAGGAGAGCGCCCACAAAGAGCTGGTCATCGCCGCCGCCGCGAGCCTGCGGCCGGTGATGCCCCTTCTGGCGGAACGGTTTCGCCAAAAGCAGCCGGGTGAAGAGGTGCTCGTCACCTACGGAGCCTCGGGAGATTTGCGCCGGCAGGTGGAGCTGGGAGCGCCCATCGACGCGGTGTTCTTCGCCGCCGCCGAGCCCGTCGACCGGCTCGACCAAGCGGGGCTCCTCGATGCGAGCACGCGCAGAGTCGTCGCCACCAACGAGCTGGTGCTCATCGGCCCCAAGGAAGCGCCCCCGGTGACTTTCGCCGAGCTCTCCACCCTCGGAAAAGAAGCGAAGCTGGCCATCGGCGAGCCGGCGGCGGTGCCGGCGGGACAATATGCCCGTGAGGCGCTGCGTACCCTCGGAAGTTGGGACGCCGTACAGCCCCACCTCGTTTTCGGCGGCGACGTGGCAGGCGTGCTTTCCTACGCCCGCCGCGGGGAGGTGCGCGCAGCCATCGTCTACCGCACCGAGGTGGCGGGCTTCGCCGACGTCGCCATCTACGACGTCGCGCAGACGGCCTGGTCCCCGCGCCCCGAGGTGGTGGCCGCCGTCACCCGGCACGGGCAGCGTTCTTTCCGCGCCAAGGCGTTCCTCGATTTCACCTCCTCCGCCGAAGGTCAAAAGGCCTTCCTCGCGAAGGGGTTTGGCTCGCCCTAACGAAGTGGAGTCTTCACCGACATTCCCGATGGTCTTGAGCCTGTGGGTGGCCCTGCTGGCTTTGGTGGTCATCACCCCGCCCGGCATCGCCCTCGCGCTGGTGCAGGCCCGCCGGCACTACCGACTGAAAACCCTGGTCGAGTTTTTGGTCCTCTTGCCGATGATTCTGCCTCCCACCGTCGTCGGCTTCTTTCTCGTCTTCCTGCTCGGGCGCAAAGGAGCGCTCGGCCAACTTCTCGAGTCGGGCCTGGGGCTTCGGCTCATCTTCACCCCCGGCGCGGCGGTGGTGGCCTCCTGCGTGGTGTCTTTCCCCATCGTCGTCCGCACCGCCCAAGCCGCGTTCGAGGCGGTGCCCGTGGAGCTGGAAGAGGTCGGCCGCTCGATGGGCCTGGGGCCGCTCAAGACTTTTTTCCGGGTGACGCTGCCGATGGCTTGGCGCGGGGTGGTGGCGGCGCTGGTGCTGGCCTTCGCCCGTGCCATCGCCGAGTTCGGCGCCACCCTGATGTTCGCCGGCAACATCCCCGGAAGAACCAACACCATGCCGCTGGAGATTTTCGCCGCCTACCAGGCCGGAGATGATGCACGCGCGCTCAGCTACGTGCTGGTGATGACGGGTATCGCCGTCGCAGTGGTGCTGGTCACCTCGCGGCTGGGCCGCCGGAGAGCAGCGTGAGCGCCACCTCGGAGCGCGCCTTGGACGCCCAGTTTCGCCTCCGGGTGGGGCGGGGGCCGACCGCTTTCAACCTCGACATCGCGCTGGCGCTTCCGCGCGGCCTCCTCGTGCTCTTCGGACCCTCGGGCAGCGGCAAGTCCCTCACTTTGCGCGCGCTGGGAGGGCTTTTGCGGCCAGAGGCGGGTTTCATCCGCGTCGGTGGGCGGACGCTGTTCGACTCCGAAGCCTCCTGCGACGTCCCGGTGCACCGTCGGCACATGGGCTACGTGCCGCAGCACCACGCGCTGTTTCCCTTTCTCGACGTCGCGGCCAACGTGGCCTTCGGAGCCGAGGGCAGCGCGCGGGGCCGACAGTTGGTGGAGACGTTGATGGCCGAGCTGGGCCTTACCCCTCTGGCCGGCGCCTTCCCCCACTCCCTGTCCGGGGGAGAGCGGCAGCGGGTGGCCCTCGCCCGGGCGCTGGCGACGGAGCCTCGGCTGCTCTTGCTCGACGAGCCTTTTGCCTCCCTCGACCGCGGGGGAAGGCAGGCGCTGTGGCAGACCCTGCGCCAGGAGCTCTTGCGGCGAAACGTCTCCGCCGTCTTTGTCACCCATGACCCCGAGGAGGCGCTGGCGCTGGGAGACATCTTGGTGCGGCTCGACCGCGGCCGTGTCACCGGTGTCGGCGCGCCCAAGGCGTTGTTGAGCTCGCCTTACGACGCGGTGCTCCTTCGAGGCCGAGCCAAAGGTTCGCCGCGTCCGCTGGGGGACGCGCGGGCAGAGCTGGCGCTGGAGGAGGTCTTGCTCCAGGGACCCGCGGAGCTCTTTCACTCAGCCCCCGGCGAGGCCGTACAGCTATCCTTGACCGTGGGCCCCTCAGATTTTCGTGGTGAAGAAGTTCCTTCGGGCTCCGTCCGTGCCGACAACCCTCACCGGGAGACGCCGTGAAGACATTCGTCGCCTTCGTCCTCCTCTTGTCCGTGCCCGCCTTGGCCGACCACCCGCCGCCGCCCGCACCTCCTGGGGTTCCGCATCGCGCCGGGCCTGCCGATGACCGCCGGCCGTACGACTTCGACGACCGCCGGGAGCGTCGCGAGGTGCGCCAGCGGCTGGAGCGCGTCGAGAGCCTCATCGAGGAAGCGCTGCGCAAGATGGGCCCCGG
>JBMORE010000138.1:0-8747 GCA_049322255.1 Myxococcota bacterium
CCCACGGGGAGAGGGGTTGAGCAGCAGGTCGAGGTTTTCCTCCTCCCACCGCCGTGCGCGGTCGAAGGCGGGAAAGCAACGCTCGTGGGCGACGAACTCCGGGGTGTGCACGCAGCGCCGCCCGTCGTCGCGCCGGCGTGCCCGGTGCACCTGGTGCAGCATCTCGTGGAAGACAATCCACTCCACGAAGAAGCGCGGCACCCTCGGCTGGTCGAGCGCGGGGTGAATACGAATGACCCGCGCGTCGGCCGAATACGAGCCCATCTTGATGCTCTTGCGCGGGCGACGGGAAGGCGGCGGCGAGGGTCCGTAGGTGATGGTGGCCCGCACCCGGTTCTGGAAGAAGCGCCGGTTGAGCCGCTCGAAGATGCGCCCCAAGTCGTGGTGGGCGCCCTTGGGGGCGATGCGCAGCCGCCGCTGCAGTTGTTCCGGTGGCAGCCGGCGAATGTAGACCCGGTTGCGCTCGATGAAGCGGTCGAGCATCGCCGAGCTCTCGGAGTCTCCGAAACGCACATAGCGCACCAGCGAGCCGAGCACCGGCTCGGGCGCGGCCAGGAACATGTGGTGCAACCGCAGCCGCCAGCCTGCCCGGCTCCTTTGGTAGGTCACCATGGTGTGGGTGTTGTCGTGGATTTCCACCACCACCGAGGCCTGCATCCGTCTGCGCAGCCGCTGCGCCAGCACCCTTCGCCAGATGCGAAGCAAATCATGCGGATCGGGGCTTCCCACGGGGCGACTCATCCGCGGCGCCACGTATTTCCGCCTTCTGGCTGGCCCGGTCGGCTTCATGACGGCCAGCTGTGGATTCTAGAAGCCCGCTGCCGACGTTGTAAATCAGACGTCTACCCACATTCCCATTCAGAATCAGCCACTTAGCCCTTGGTCGGCTGTTCGCTCAGCGGCACAGGCGAACGATTTGCGGCGACCCGTCGCGCGGCGCCTGGGCTCGGAAGGCGAGGTTGAGCAGCTTGCTCTTCTTTCCCCTGCGCGACGGGCAGCGATAGAGAATTTGCTGCGTTCCGGGCAAAAGCAAAAGGCGAACGTTGGGGGCCAGGCGCTCCCTGCCCGAGGCGTCTTGAATGCGGGTTCGCGCCGGCGCCCGAAAAATGACCGTCACTCGGCCCACCGAGTTGGTGAGCTCTGAAGAGGGGCCCGCGTCGGGCGGCGCGGGAGCCTTCTGGGGAAGAACCGGAGGCGGGGCCTTGGAAACCGTCGACGGCGGCGAAGCTTCGCGCGTGGGGGCCTCGGCCCCTGTGGGCGGGGGGGACGTAGACGAAGAGGTTTCACCCAGGAGCGCCCACGCGGCCCAAAGCCCCAAAAGGAGCACGGCCGCGAACGCCAGCGCCGCCGCGCCCAGGGGTTTCTGGGCTACCCACTGGCGCCCGCGCGAGAAAGGCCCCGGACTCTGGTCGGTGAGCTCGTAGTCCAGGCCGTCGTCGCGCATCGCGGCCGGCGGTGGCGTGCTCTTGATCTCCCGGGTGGGGACATCATCGCGCGCTCTGACGTCGGTCGGAGAGGCGTCGAACACCGGGGCCGCGGGGCGCTGATCGTCGTATGAACGCACCATGGCATCGAACGCTCGCACCAGATCTTCAGGGCGTGCGTTCAAGGTACTCGGCTCCTCCTCCTTGCTCACGGCGGGGCTGCGCTCGTTGGAGGTGGGCTTGGCCTCGATGGACGCGGTGTGCTCGTCCTGCGCGCGTCGCTCCGGCACAGGCAGTGCCGGAACGTGGAGCATCGTGCGCTCCTCCTCGGCCCCCAGGAGCTTGCCGATGTAGGCCTCGAGCTCAGGGGCGCCGGTGGGCTTTTCGGCGCTGGAAAATTCGTCCAAGTCCGCCTGAATCTCCGAGGCCTCCTGGTAACGACGGGCCCGGTCTTTCACCAGGCACTTCATGACGATGCGCGAGAGCGCAAGGGGGTAATCGGCCCGCACCAGGTGGGGGGGCGGCGGGTCCTCTGAACGAATGGCGAAAATCACCGCCTCGGTGGTCGACCGGAAGAAGGGGCTCTTCCCGGTGGTGATTTCATAGAGCATCGTGCCCACCGCGAAGAGGTCGGCGCGGTGGTCGATGACCTCTTGCGAAAGCTGCTCGGGGGCGAGGTAGAGAAACTTGCCCTTGATGACGCCGGGTTTGCTGCGCTCGACCAGGGCCCCGGCCTTGGCGATGCCGAAGTCCACCAGCTTGACATCGCCGTTGAACCCCACCATCACGTTCTGGGGGCTCACGTCGCGGTGGATGACGTCCAAGGGTCTGCCGTCGAGGCCGACACGGTGGTGCGCATAGTGCAGCCCGGCGCACACCCGCGCGATGACGTAGGCCGCGATGGCGTACGGCACCGTCTTTTGGCTCTTCATCTCCTCTTGCAGCACCTTGCGCAGGTCGGCCCCCTCCACCAGCTCCATGGCGATGAAGATCGAGTCGCTGAGCTTTCCCAGCTCGTGCACGCGGATGATGTTCGGGTGGTGCAGCTGGGCGGCGATGCGCGCCTCGTCCAAGAACATCTGAAGGAACTCCGCCTCCTTGGAGAGGTAGGGGAGAATTCGCTTGAGCACCACCAACGCGTTGGTGTGGGCATCGCGCGCTAAAAAGAGCTCCGCCATTCCGCCCACGGCGAGCCGCTTGAGCAAAAGGTACTTGCCGAACGGTGCGGCGATCTGCGCAGGCGCTTCGCGGATGGCGAGCTCCGAAGGTGGCGAGAAAGCATAGGAGCTTAACCGCCCGCCCTTCAGTATTTATAGAAGCCTTCTTTCGACTTCTTCCCCAGCTTGCCCGCACGCACCATTTTCTTGAGCAGCTGCGGGGGACGGAAGGTGGCGCTGCCCAGCTCCTTGTAGAGGTACTCGGCGATGGCCAGCCGCACGTCGAGGCCGACCAGGTCGCCCAGCTTGAGCGGGCCCATGGGGAAGCCGTACCCCAGCTCCATGGCGCGATCGATGTCGGCGGCGCTGGCCACGCCCTCTTCGAGCATGCGAATCGCCTCCAGCCCCACCGCCACCCCCAGCCGTGTGGAGGCGAAACCAGGGTGGTCCTTCACCTCCACCAGCTCTTTACCGATCTTCTCTCCGAAGGCGCGCGCGGTGGCCATCGTCTCGTCGGAAGTCTGGTACGCCCGCACCAGCTCGAGCAGCTTCATCAAGTGCACGGGGTTGAAGAAGTGCATGCCCACCACCCGTGAAGGCTCGCTGGCGGCGGCGGCGATCTCGGTGAGGGAGAGGGAGCTGGTGTTGGAGGCCAAGATCGCGTCCTTGGCGCACGAGGACGACAGCTGGCGGAAGGTGGTTTGCTTGAGGGTGAGGTCCTCGGGGGCGGCCTCGATGACCAGCTGGCACTTGGCCAAGTCGTGCAGCGCGCCAGTGGCGGACAGACGAGCCAGGGTGGCGTCACGCTCTTGGGGCTTCACCTTCCCTTTCTCGATGCCCACGCGCAGGTTGTCGGCAATGCGAGCCAGGCCTTTTTGCGCCAGCTCGAGCGAGACGTCGTAGACGAGGGTTTTGTAGCCGGCGAACGCGCACACCTGGGCGATGCCGTGCCCCATCGTCCCCGCGCCCACCACGCCCACCGTCTGGATGGAGGAGATGTCCATGTCGAGCTCCCGCTACTTCTTGCGCTTCTCCAGAAAGGCGGTCATGCGCTCGCGCTTGTCGGGCGAATCGAACAACAGCGCTTGCCCCAGCTGCTCGAGGGGCGCCGCTTCGCCGCCGTGCGCGAGCGCGTTGAGCGACAGCTTGGCCACTTGCAAGGCCAGCGGTGCGTTCTGGGCGATCTGCGCGGCCAAGTCGAGCGCCGCCTTCACTGCGTCGGTCTCCACCAACCGCTCGCACAGGCCGATGGCGTAGGCCTCTTCGGCGTCGAGAATACGACCGGTGAACACCAGGTCTTTGGCCCGGCCCAGGCCCACCAGACGCGGCAGCCGCCAGGTGCCTCCCGCCGCCGGGTAGATGCCCAAGGTGACCTCGGGCAATCCCAGCTTCGCCGACTTGGAGGCCACGCGGAGGTCGCAGGCGAGCGCCAGCTCCAGGCCGCCTCCCAGCGCGTAGCCATCGATCGCCGCCATCGTCGGGCGGGGGAAGCGCTCCACTTTCTGGAACAGGGTGGCGTTGACGGCGAAGAAAGCCTCGCGGTGGGTGCGCTCTCGTAGCTCGGCGATGTCCGCCCCGCTGGCGAAGGCCTTGCCGCCGGCCCCCGAGAAGACCACCACCTTCACCTCGTCGCGCTGCGCCCAGTCGTCGAGGAGCGCGCTCAAGGCGCTCCTCATCTCCCCGTTGATGGCGTTTCGCGCCTGGGGGCGGTGAAGCTGCACATGCCCCACCCCCTCTTTCACATCGTGCTTGATCATCAGAGTGCCCAGTGCCCCCTCTCCCTCTGGGAGAGGGTTGGGGTGAGGGGCCATAGTTCGCCCGCCCTACTGCGCCATCGCCCCGGCGAAATCGTTCGCACAATCTTGCGGATAGAGCACGAAGGTGTAGCTCGCGTCCGTCCCCGGAACGCTCCCGGCGTTGCGGAAGGAGCACCCGCTGGTGCCCCCATCGGCGCAAGGCGCGTGGGTGTACGAGTCCCACACCCCGCGGATGCCGTTGGGGAAAGTCACCGTGCCACCGTCGTTGGCCATCGCCCGCCAGTCGCAGCGCGGCGTGCCGCCATCCATGGTGGTGCCGAAGGTCTTGTAGTTGTTGACCAGCACGCCTCCGCTGATCTCGAAGCCAAAGTGCACGGTGTCGGTGGAAACCGCGGAGACGCGTTTGAACGGGGGAGGGTTGGGGTCGACCAGCGCGATGGGACCGGGAATGTGCACGCGGGTGCCGGCGAGCTCCCTGTTGGCTTGCACCTGGCCGCCGTTGGCGTTGCCGAAGCCGGAAGGCGCCGTGTTGTCCGCCGGAGGAGTGGCCGTACCGGTCTTGGTGATTTCCAGCTTGCCTTGGTTGTTGGGCGCCTGGCAGCCGAACTGGCTCTTCAGGGTGAAGCGGTAACCGACGCGATCATCGAAGCGCGACTCGGTACCGATGTAGCCGTCGATGTCGAGCACGTCGCCGACTTGCGGGTTGTACGGGCCCGGCGGGTCGGTGAAGAACTTGTCCACGTAAATGCCTTGGGTGGGGTTGTTCGGGTCCACCACCCAGAACTGGGTGTCGTAGTCGCCTTGGCTGCCGCGGAAGGCGTTGTCCACCGCGACCACCACGACGCCACGCAGGCGCAGGTGCTCGGTGCAGAAGACCGCCTGCTTGGCCTGGGCGATGGTCACCTCGCGAATACCTGCATCGGAGCTGCCCCCGTCACCCCCGCCGCCACCCCCTCCTCCTCCTCCGCCACCCCCGCCGCCTCCTCCGCCACCCGCACCACCTCCCCCACCTCCACCGCCGCCTGCATCGAGCGTCTGGCGCGCCGGCCCGCAAGCAGCCAAAAGACAAGCGGCGACGACGAGCACCCCCGCGAGGGGCTTCTTGAGCGATGTCACGTTCTTCTCCTGTGGATTTTCGGCCCGCGTACCTCTAGAAGCCGCGGCTTATACAGCGCGCGTGCGCGGAGCGGAAGGCCACCGCTTTCGTTCACCCCAAGGCGTCTCGGAGGAACGTTGAAGGCGATCGCCTTTCGACAGCACGGCGATGTGAAAGTGCTCGAGCCGATGGAGCTGCGCGAGCCGGCCTTGGGCGCGCGCGACGTGCTCGTGCGGGTGAAGGCGGTGGCGCTCAACCACCTCGACATTTGGGTGCGCAAGGGTTGGCCGGGCTTGAAGCTCGCCTTTCCCCACGTCTTGGGCAGCGACATCGCGGGCGTCGTCGAGCGGGTGGGAGGAGAGGTGAGCGACCTGCCGGCGGGAACCGAGGTGGTGGTCAATCCCGGCCTCTCCTGCGGCGCTTGCGCGGCGTGCCTGTCGGGAGAAGACAACCTCTGTAAGAGCTATCGCGTCCTCGGAGAGCACCTCGACGGCGGCTACGCCGAGTACGTGGCGGTGCCGCGGCAAAACGTCCTCCCCAAGCCGAAAAACCTCTCGTTCGAGGAGGCCGCCTGCGTGCCCCTCACCTTTCTCACGTCGTGGACGATGCTCGACCGCCGCGCCCAGTTGCGCCCCGGGGAGACGGTGCTGGTGCATGCCGCTGGATCCGGGGTGGGCAGCGCTGCGGTGCAGATCGCCAAGCTGATGGGCGCCACCGTCATCGCCACCGCCTCCACCGATGAGAAGCTGGCCCGCGCCCAACAGCTCGGCGCCGACCACCTCATCAACTACGCCCGGACCGACTTCCTCGAAGAGGTGAAGCGGCTGACCAACCGCCGCTTGGTCGACGTGGTGTTCGAACACGTGGGAGAAAAGACCTTCGACAAGAGCGTGGCGTGCCTGCCTTACGGCGGCCGGCTGGTGACCTGCGGCGCCACCACTGGACACGAGGTGAAGCTGGACCTCAGGGTGCTCTTCTACAAGCGCATCTCGCTTTTGGGCTCCACCATGGGCAGCAAAGGAGACCTCTTCCGCATCCTTCAACTGGTGGAGCAAGGGCGCCTGCGGCCGGTGCTCGACCGGGTGTTGCCGCTGGCGAACGCCGCCGAGGCGCACGGGCTGCTCGAGAGCCGCGCGCAGTTTGGCAACGTGGTGCTGGTACCGTGAGGGCATGATGGGCGAGGCGCTGATCATCGACGCCATTCGCACGCCGATCGGCAAGCTCCGCGGCGCGCTCAAGGATGTGCGGCCCGATGATCTCGCCGCGCTGGTGATTCGCGCACTTCTCGCCCGCGCGAAGGTGCCCACCGCCCGCATCGACGAGGTCTATTTCGGCTGCGCCAATCAGGCGGGAGAGGACAACCGCAACGTGGCTCGCATGGCGGTGCTGCTCGCGGGCCTGCCGCACTCGGTGCCGGCGGCGACGGTGAACCGGCTGTGCGGCAGTGGACTGGAGGCAGTCATCCAAGGCTGCCGGATGATCCAGCTCGGGGAGGCCGACGTGGTGATCGCCGGCGGCGTCGAGTCGATGACCCGCGCGCCGTGGGCGATGCCCAAGCCGCCCGAGGGCTTTCCTTCCGGCAAGTGGGAGCTCTACGACACCTCGCTGGGCTGGCGTTTTCCCAACCCCAAGCTGGCGGCGCTCTTTCCTCTCGAGCAAATGGGCGAGACCGCCGAGAACGTCGCCGCCGAAGAAAAGCTCTCCCGCGCCGAGCAAGACGAGCTCGCCCTCGCCTCGCACCAGAAGGCGGTCGCCGCGCAAGCCGCAGGCCGGTTCGCCCACGAGCTGGTGCCGGTGGAGGTGGCTCAGAAGAAGGGCCCGCCGCTCGAGGTGACGGCGGACGAGGGCCCTCGCCCCGACACCACGCTGGAGAAGCTCGCCGCGCTCCGGCCGGCGTTTCGCGAGGGCGGGACGGTGACCGCGGGCAATTCCTCGACGCTCAACGACGGCGCCTCAGCGGTGCTTCTGATGAGCGAGCGCGCGGCCAAGGAGCTCGGGGTCACGCCTCTGGCCCGCTACGTGAGCTCGGGCACTGCCGGCGTCGACCCGCGCACCATGGGCGTCGGCCCGGTTCCCGCCTCGCAAAAAGCGCTGAAGGCCGCGGGATGGAGCGAGCGTGAGCTCGAGCTCATCGAGCTCAACGAGGCTTTCGCTTCGCAGACGTTGGCGTGCATCCGACGGCTGTCGCTCGATCCGGCGAAGGTGAACGTGAACGGCGGAGCAATTGCCCTGGGCCACCCGCTTGGCTGCAGCGGCGCGCGCATTCTCACCACCCTGGTTCACGAGCTGACGCGGCGCGGAGGAGGCCGCGGGCTGGCCACCATGTGCGTCGGCGTCGGCCAAGGAATTGCCATGACCATCGAGCACCTATGACCAACCCCCGTGACTGGACACAGCCCTCCGCCCAAACGCTGGTGGACTACCAGGTGAAGGAGGGCGTCGCGCTCCTGACGCTCAACGACCCCCCGGCGAACACCTACAGCTACGCGATGATGCGCCAGCTCGACGACGCCATCTTGCGCGCGCGCTTCGACCCGACGGTGCACGTTCTGGTGCTCACCGGCGCGGGGAAGAAATTTTTCTGCGCGGGGGCGAGCATCCAGATGCTTCAAGAGGTCGATCCGACCTTCAAGTACTACTTCTGCATGCACGCCAATGAGACGCTCAACCGGCTGGAGCAGACGCCCAAGCTGGTCATCGCGGCAATCAACGGTCACTGTGTCGGAGGAGGCCTCGAGGTCGCGCTCGCCGCCGACCTGCGCATCGCCGCCCAGGGCGATTTCAAAATCGGGCTGCCCGAGGTGAAGTTGGGCGTGCTCCCCGGCACCGGCGGCACCCAGCGGCTCGCGCGCCTCCTGGGACGAGCGAAAGCGATCGAGCTGATGGTCGAGGGAAGGAACCTCTCCGTGGAAGAAGCGCGCGCGCTGGGCCTGGTCACCCGCGTCGTCGACGGCGGCGACTTCATGACCGAGGTGATGGCTCACGCGCGCGAGCTCGTACCGCCTAAGCGGGCGTCGCGCGCGGTAGGTCACATCAAGCGCGCGGTGCTCTCCGGGCTGGAGAGCGGTTTGACCGAGGGCCTGGCGCTCGAGCGGGAGTTGCAGCAGCGCCTCTTCACCAGCGAGGACGCCGCCGAAGGCATTCGCGCCTACAACGAGAAGCGCACGCCCGTGTTCAAGGGCCAGTAGCGCTCACGCCCGTTGGCAAAGTGACCACTCCAGTGGTCAGGGAGTGTAGGTACGCCCACTTAGATGCCTTGGGGATGCAGCACCTTCCGTTGGCTTGCTCCGGCCCGAACCTTGCGTCAGGCTTC
>JBMORE010000139.1:0-8727 GCA_049322255.1 Myxococcota bacterium
CTTTCGCCGCTGCCACTTTCGCCGCTGCCAGCCGCTCCGCCTCGACCTTCGCCACTGCTTCCGCCTCGGCTTTTTCGCGGGCCAGCCGTTCTTTCTCCGCCTTCGCCACCGCTTCCTTGTCGGTGGGTGGGTCGACCGTCGCCACCTTCGGCTCGGATACCGAGAGCACCCGCACCACCAGCTTGGAGTCGCCCTCAGTGGTGATGTCGGTTTCGGCCTCTTTGGCAAACCCGATGAGGACGCGAGCGATGGCGGAGTCCTCCGAGCCGTAGCTGGCCGTCTTCACCGCGGTCACCGTCCCGTTGTTCACCTGCATCTCCGAAGGCACCCCGGAGAAAACCGCCTCGGAGAGGTCGATGACCAGCCGCGGCGGGTCGGTCATGGTGAAGGTGGTGAAGCTGGGTTTTTTGCTTCCCGAAATCTCGATGGTGAAGCCCTTCACCTCCACCCGGGAGATGGTGTTGAGCGCAACCTTTTCCTGGGCCAGCGCCGGCAGGCTCAGCGCCCACACCAGGAGGCCCCCGCTCCACCACTTCATGCACGCGATGCTAGCATGCGCGATCGCCGCACCAATTTTTCCAAAGAGCGCCCCCTCGGACTGCCGCCGAGAGAAAGAGCGCCCTAACGCACCCGTGGCAGCACGGGCGTGCGTTCGCGGTGGCTTCTGGCGTACTCGATGAGGTTCTTGATGTCGTAGCAAATCTGCCGAATGTCGTGCCCCATGGTGAGCTCGATGTGGCTGTTGCCCTTCACCGGCCGCCACAGCAAGTACTCGCTCTTGGCGGCGTGGTACACGCTGCGGGTCGACTCCACCGAGGCCAGCGGGTCCATGTCGCCGAAGATGATCGCCATCGGAACGGAGATTTTGGAAAACCCGCGCTTGAAGTCGTAGCCGGTGCGGTAGCACACCAGCTCGCCGCGGCGAATCCACCGGAGGAATTGCGCAGCCACCTGGCGCGGCTCGCGCTCGCCCCCCTCGCGCAAAAGCCACCGGACGTCGGCCGCGCTCGCCCGGGCCGGGTTGGAAAGCCAGGTGAGGTGGCCGGCGATCGCCTCGAACACCGGTTGGGTCTCCGCCTTGTCGAGCACCCGTGAGGCGAGCTTGAGCCAGGTATCCACCGGCACGTAGTGGAAGGACAACCGCCGAGGGGGAGTGATTGCAGGCGGCTCTGCCTCGACGTGCCTAAGAAGGGCACCGGTCCTGCGCAGCGCTCGGCGCCCCTTGTACAGGGCGTTCCTTTGCGCGTTGAGCACCGCCAGCACGGCATCGACGGTCAGCCCGGCCAGGGGGCCGCCCAAAGCGAGCAGCTTGAGGAAGAGAAACCCCCGGCCTAAATCCGCGGGGGAGCCGATGGTGATGAGCCCCTCGAAGTCGTCGTGAATGCCGGCGTACCCGTAACCGAGGATGCCGCCCATCGAATGGCCGCAGTAGAAAATGCGCTTGCGCCGGGTGATGCGCTTGACACCCGCCACCGCCGCCGGCAAGTCGTAAAGGAAGTAGCTGTCGATGTCCCAGCCGTAGTCGAGGTCGGCGGGCGGAGGCCGGCGGAAGCGCGCCGCCTGCTCCTTTTGAAGCGCAATCGAGCTCTTCCCGTGCCCGCGCAGCTCGAGAATGTGAATGTCCACTCCGAAGTAGAGGAGGTTCTTCACCAGCTCGCCCGACGTCCAGGCGTGCCGGTTCTGGGAAAAACCGTGCACCAGGAGCAAGGGCTCGCCGGCGAGCGGCTGCGGAAAAGGCTGCGGCAAGGGCCGGTAGCGGGTGATGACCAAGGACCAGCGATCGGCCGTCTCCACCACGTACTTGGTCTTCGTGTACAGCGAGCGAAAGTCGACCTCGTCGACCGTGGGGGCGTGGGCAGGCAGCTCCACCGGCATCCGCATGTTCGACAATTTAAGAGCCAATGGTGCAGCGCGCCATCCTCCCCTCTCCCCATGGGAGAGGGAGCCGTTTCACCGCGCCCACCAGGAACAGCGAGCCGCAGCACAACACCAGCCCTTTCGTGCTTTGGCGCGCCGCCTCTTTTGCCGCGGCCAACGCTTCGCCGACGTCGGCGTGGACGAAGGCGGCCGGGCACAGCGCCCGGGCCTCGGAGAGGTAACGCTGGGGGAGGAGGGTACGGGGGCTGTCCAGAGGCGTCAGGTGCACGCTTCGGCAGCGGGGGAAAAGCGCACGCAGCATGGGGCGATGGTCTTTGTCGGCGAGCACCCCGAAGACCAAGTGCACCGCGTGACGGGGGTAGAGGTCTTCGAGCGATGCCGCCAGCGCCTCGATGCCCGCGGGGTTGTGGGCGCCGTCCAACAACAAGGGCGGATCTCCCTCCACCCGTTCCAGGCGTCCGGGCCAATCGACGTCGGCGAAGCCGGCGCGGGCGCTCTCTTGGGAGATGGAAAGCCCGCGGTCCTCGAGCAGCTCCAGACAGGCCATCGCCACCGCCGCGTTCTGGATTTGATGTCGGCCGGCCAGCCCCAGCCACAGCTTCCTCACCGCGGTGCGCATGCCGCGGTAGGCGTAGGTTTGGGGCCTTTTCCCCTTTTCCGGCTCGAGGAAGAAGTCACGCCCCTCCAGCCGAAGCGGCGAGCCCACCTCGGAGGCGATGCGCTCGATCGTCTCCTGCGCCTCGGGCGCCTGGCGGCTCACCACCGCGGGCACCCCGGGCTTGAAGATGCCCGCCTTCTCGGCGGCGATGGCCGCGAGGGTGTGTCCCAGGTAGTCCATGTGGTCGAAGGAGACCGGCGTCACCGCCGTCACCGCCGGCTGGGTAGCGGTGGTGGCGTCGAGGCGGCCTCCCAGGCCGACCTCCAGCACCGCCACATCGACCTTCTCTTTCGCGAAGTGCCACAACGCCACCAGCGTGCCCAGCTCGAAGTAGGTGAGCGGCGAGGGCGAGGTTTTGGCCTCCGGGTAGCGCTCGAGCACCTCGAGAACGCGCGTGCCCAACATCGAGTCGGAGATGGCCTCGTTGCCCACCCGAATGCGCTCGTTGACCCGGACGAGGTGCGGCGAGGTGTAGAGCCCGACCTTGTAGCCTTGCGCGGACAAGGCGGCGGCGGCGAAGGCGCAGGTCGAGCCCTTGCCGTTGGTGCCGGCGACTTGCAGCACCGGAAAGTCACGCTCGGGGTTCTTGAGTGCCCAAAGCGCCTCGTACATGCGCGAAAGCCCCAGGCGCACCGCCGAAGGCGAGAGCGAGGAGAGGAAGGTGAGCGCCTCCGTGGGCGTTGAAACCTTCACCCCAACAGGCCCAACAGCTGCGAAAGCTTGGCCCGCAAGTCCTTGCGGGGAACGATGGCGTCGATCATTCCATGCTCGAGCAAAAACTCGGAGCGCTGGAAGCCCTCGGGCAGCTTCTGCCGAATGGTCTGCTCGATGACCCGCGGGCCGGCGAAGCCGATGAGCGCCTTCGGCTCGGCGAGAATGACGTCTCCCAGCCAGGCGAAAGACGCGGCGACGCCGCCGGTGGTGGGGTGGAGCATCACCGAGATGTAGGGCCTTTTCACCTCGCGGAAGCGGGCGATCGCCGCCGAGGTCTTGCCCATCTGCATGAGGGAGTAGATGCCCTCCTGCATGCGCGCCCCGCCCGAGGCGGAAAAAACGATCGCCGGGCACTGGAGCTTGCGCGCGCGCTCGAACACCCGCGTCACCTTCTCACCCACCACCGAGCCCATCGAGCCGCCCATGAACTCGAAGACGAAGCAGCCCATCGACACCCGGCGGCCGTCGATCGTCCCCACCCCCGAGATGAACGCGTCGCTCTCGGAGAGCGACTTCTTGGTGCTGCGGAGCCGGTCTTTGTATTTCTTGGAATCGGAAAAGCCCAAAGGGTCGAGCGGCTCGAGGCCGGTGTCGAATTCCTCGAAGCTGTCCGGGTCGAGCAGGCCGGCCAACCGGGCGCGCGCCGGCCAGGGCAGGTGCTGGCCGCAGGCAGGGCAGACGTTGAGGTTCTTCTCCAGCTCGGCGCGGTAAAGAATCTCGTCGCACTCTTCGCACTTGGCCCACAGACCTTCCATGCGGGAGGGAGCCTTCTCCTCCGGCTCGGGCACGGTCGAAATGCGTGGCTTCTTCGCGAACCAGGTCATCTTCTAAAACTCGAAGGTGTCGCCCAGCTCGAGCACCTCGACCGGCATGCCTTGGAGCTCCTCTTTGAGCTGGGGCACGAAGGCGGGCTTCAAGTGGTAGAGAAACACCGCGGCGCCGTTGCGGTCGAACTTGGCAAGCTCGCCTTTCAGCGTCTGCGGGGTGAGGTGCCCCGAGAGGTCCGCCAGCTTTTGCAGCCGGTTGGGAAAGCTGGTCTCCAAGAGCACCGCCTTGAGCTTTTTCGTCTTGTTGAGCACCTGCCACAGCTTGGTGGTGGGGCCGGTGTCCCCGCTCATCGCCACCGAGTGGACGCCGTCGCTGACGACGAAGCCGCAGGACTCGACCGGGTGGCTGACCGGCACCGATTGCACCGTGTACTTGCCGATCTTGAAGCGCGCCCCCGCCTTGAAGGCCTTGATCTGCAAGACCGGATTCTTCTTGGTGGGAATCTGGGTGAAATCCGGCCACAGCGAGTCGTTGAACATGTTCTCGTGCAGCGTCTTGGCGCACTCTTTCGAAGCGTGAATGGTGACCGGCCGTTCGCGCCGCCCCACGATGAGGTCGGCCATCAGCGGCAAGTCCTTCACGTGGTCGAAGTGGCTGTGCGAGAGGACGATGTCGTTCACCTGGCACAGCTCGTCGAGCGACAGCTGTGCGGTGAGCGCGCCGGCGTCGAGGGCCAGTACCCCGTCGATGAGGAAACACGTCGTTTTGTACTTGGGCAGCTCACCGCCGTGGCAACCCAACACACGAAGTCTCAAGCTAGAGATCTCCGAATTTCCACTTCATCTCGAGGTACTGAAGAAAGTCGTGCAGGCGCGCCGTGTCGTGCACGGTGACCCGGTCGCCGCTGCGCTCGATGAGCCCGCTGCGCTCCAGGCGGTGAAGCATGAAGCGAATCGCCGGCTCCCCCACCCCCAACAGGCGCGGCAGCTCGCGCACCGGAAAGTCGACCTCGATCCCCTCCTCCATCGGCCGCCCGCGGCTTTGGCAGGCGTGCAGGAGGTGGTGCACCACCCGGCTGGAGGGGTCGGCGAAGAGCAGGTTCTCGATCTGCGCGTCGGCCTCGGAGAGGCGCTCGGCCAGCTTCTTGATCATCCGCACGGCGATCTCCGAGTTGCCCCGAATCATTCCCTCGAACGTCTTGGGGTCGATGACCAAGAGCTTGGCGTCTTCCGAGACCACCGCCGACGCGTTGCGCGGCTTGTTGGAGATGATCGCCATCTCCCCGAAGAACTCCCCGGGGCCCAAGGTGGCGAGCACTTTCTCGACGTCGCGCACCTTCTTGGAGATGGCCACCTTCCCCACCTGGAGGACGAACATCTCCTTACCGGGCTCACCCTCGCGGAAGAGCACCGTTCCTTTGGGGAACTCCTTGCCAAACCGCTGGAAGAGGGTCTCCTCGGCGCCCATGGCTCGACTGGTGCTCTAGCAGGCCCTTTCCAAACCCGTCAAATTACTTGGTGGTCGCGGTATAGACGCCGTCCCACCCGGGGCCGGGGGGGTGCGCCCGGAGATGGGCGATTTCGTTGAGGTAGCGCCGGGAGGGAGCATCTTCGGGCCAAAGCCCCAAGACCGCCTGGAAATGGGCCTGAGCCTCGTCCCACTTCTGCTCGGTGTAGGCGTTCAAACCGGCCTCGAAGCGTGCAATGGCTTCGCCGTCGTTGCCTTGCGCCAAGCCCAACCCGCGCAGCTCGTAGATGCGCACCGGCTTTCTTTTTCCTTTGACCCGCACCGCGCCCAGCCGGCGGCACACCACCTGGTCTTTCACCAGCGCGTGGGTGCCCTCGGAGAAGATGATGCGCGTCTCGTACTCCTTGTTGGTGCCCTCCAGCCGCGAGGCGAGGTTCACCGCGTCGCCCATCACCGTGTAGTCGACGCGCACGTCCGAGCCCATGTTGCCGACGATCATCGGCCCGGAGTTGATACCCACCCCGATGTCGAACTCGGGGAGGTTTTCCTCCCGCCACTTCTTCTTGAGGGTTTCCAGCTGAGTCAGGAAGCGCAAGGAGGCGCGGCAGGCACGTAAAGCGTGGTCGGGCTGGTCCAAGGGAGCGTTCCAGAAGGCCATCACCGCGTCGCCGATGTACTTGTCCAGGGTGCCCCGCTCGTCGAACACCGTCTGGGTCATCGGGGTGAGGTACTCCTTGATGAAGGCGGCCAGCTTCTCGGGGAGCATGCGCTCGGAGAGCGTGGTGAAGCCGCGGATGTCGGAGAAGAGCACCGTCATCTCGCGCTTCTCTCCCCGGTTGAGCTTCTCCGGGTTTTGCAGCGCCTCCTCCATCACCTCTTCGCCCAGGTAGCGGGAGAACGTCTTGCGCAGCTGGAGCTTTTCCCGGTCCACCGAGAGGTAGCCGAGGAAGATGACCCCGAAGGAGACGACGAGCAGGTTGAGCGCCGGCAGCACGGTGGACAGCTGCACTCCGGAAGCGAAGAGCGCCAGGTCGACCGCCCCGCCCAGGGCTACCGCCGCGACGATGAGGCCCGCCTTGAGCTTGAAGGAGCGCAGGCGCGGGATGAGCGCCCCCACCAGCAAGGCGGCCAGGAGCATCACCAGCGCTTCCACCAGCGAAAGGCCCGCGGGCCGGGTGAGGAAGTCTTCGGAAAGGATGTTCGAGACCATCGCCGCGTGGGAATAGACCCCCGGCTCGAGCTCCTTGAAGGGCGTGACGCGCTGATCGCCAAAGCTGCCGGCGAGCGTCACCCCGACCAGCACCACCTTCCCCGCGAGGGCCCCCGGCGTCAGCGTTCCTTCGAGCACGTCGATGGCCGACAGGGTGGTGAGCTGCGTGCCGGGCCCTGGGTGGTTGATGAGCGAGAAAGGCTCTTTGAACTGGGAGGGCACCAGAATCGGTTTTCTCTCCCTTGGGCGAAGCCGCGCGCCGGTGAGCCGGTCGCCTTCGAAGACCGGTTCGACCTGCGCGCCCAGGGCCGTCGCCGCCGTCTGGAGCGACAGCGCCGGGAGCAGGCCTTTGTTCGCCTCCAGCTTGGCGAACAGCGGCATCCGCCGAAGCGTCCCGTCCACGTCGGGGATGAAATTGAAGTGCCCCAAGCGTGTCCCCGCCTTGGCGAACAAGGGCAGCGGAGTCTGCGCCGAGTGCATCGTCCACCCTTTGAGCGACTCGATGGGGATTTCGAAGAACGACCCAGGCACCGCACCGGGCACCTGGCGAAGGAGGTGAGGCTCGAGCAGCTCTGCCTGCTCGCGCACCTTGGCCGAAGAGAAGTCGTCCACGTCCGAAGGGGGATAGGCGATCACCCCTTGCACCACCTGGGGCGCCTGGGACAACGCCCGCGCGAGAAAGAGGTCGGGGGCAGTCGAGCTCCGCTCCGCCAGGGCCTGCCGGAAATCCGCGAGCTGCACGTCGAGCCCCGGCTTGTCCTTGGCCGCCTGGTCGAAGCGCTCGAGCACCTCACGGTAGGCCGCCCCCGCAGAATCCACGCTTTCGTCAGTGAAAATCATATCGAGGCCGATCGCCTTGGCGCCGGCGGCGTTCAGCTTCTCGACGAGCTCGGCCATCGTGGCGCGCGACCACGGCCACAACCCCAGCCGTTGCACGCTCTTCTCGTCGATCGCCACCACCACGACATCGGGGTGAGGCGCGCGCGGACCGCGCAGCTTGAACTTGAAGTCGGTCGCTTTGCCCTCCAGCGACTGGATGGCGCGCAGCAGCACGCCGGAAACCATCGAACGTTCTTCACGCAAGAGGCCGATCGCCGGCTGGGCATCGGACCAGACGTGAAGCACTCCGAGCACCAGAGCGATCGCCAGCGCGAGCAACTCGTAGCGTCTGCGCGAGAGGAAGGTCATCAGAGCGCGCGCATGGTAACCGCGAAGTGCCCTCGCCCCAAGGAGACATCCGATGCACCTGCAAAGTCCTGGCATTGACACCTAAAGGCATACTCCTTAGCGTGATTCGTATGCGCACGACGCTCGACATCCCCGAAGAGCTGATGGAGGAAGCCAAGTCGCTCCTGCACTTCAAGTCGAAGACCGACACCATCATCGTTGCACTTAAGGAGCTGATTCGCCGCCGGCGAATCGAGGAGCTCAAGGCGTTGCACGGGAAAGTCGACCTCCAGATCGACCTGACCGGTTCGCGTCGCCGGCCCCCGCGAAAGTCCTCGCGAACGTGATCTTCGTCGACACCTCGGTCTGGGTGACCTACTTCCGTGGCCGGGATCCGCGGCTGGCGGACACCCTGGAGCGGCTTCTCGATGACGACCAAGTCGGCCTGGCCGCGCCGGTTCGCCTTGAGCTGCTTGGAGGAGCATCGGCAGCAAGTCACTCTTCGCTTCGCCGCTCCCTCGCGGCCCTCCCTGTCTTTTACCCGACGCGCGACACCTGGTCGCTCGTGGATCGCTGGGTCGAGCGCGCAGTTGCTCGGGGAGAGCGCTTCGGGATGGGTGACCTTCTCATCGGCGCGATCGCCGCGGAACGAGGCAGCCCGATCTGGTCGCTCGACCACGATTTTGCCCGCCTCGCGAGGCTCAAACTCTTGAAGCTTTTCTCACCACCCAGAAGTCATTGACCCCGCGCGCCCCCGGTAGTTCCAGAGCAAGTACGGTTACTTCGTCGACAGGTTGCCGGGTACGTTCTCGAAGTCGACGATTCCGACGAAGAGGTCGGTCTCTTCGCCGGGCGGCGTTGAAAT
>JBMORE010000140.1:0-8656 GCA_049322255.1 Myxococcota bacterium
CCCGCTCAGGGAAGCGAGCCCGTTACCGCGGCATCCGGAAGAACCTCTTCGACCAACGACGACATGCCGCCCTCGTCAACCTTCGGGCCCTCGCCTCACTCGACCTAACCGGGTCAGCTCTCTAGGGCTGGGAGGCTTCGAGGATGACGCGGCATCTCCGGCCCCCATGGGCATGGTCACCAGCGCGCAGGTGGGGGGAAGCTTCTAACGCGAGGTTTCAAGGACGGTGGCGGAGAATGTTGCCGTCTTGTCCCACGACCCATACCTCACCTGTGCTCGTCCCCCCCACACCGCCGAGGTCCTGCGCAGTGTGGGTGGCTTGGCGGGTCCACGAGGCTCCGTCGTAGCGGAGAACCACTCCGTCTTCTCCGCTCGCCCATACCTCGGCGGGGCCGCGCACGAAGACGCCGGTGAGGTCGCTCGAGACGCCGGTGGGCATCGCCGTCCAGAGGCTGCCGTCGAAGCGCAGCGCAAGGCCGGTGGCACCCACGGCCCAGAGCTCCGAAGGGCCGGTGCCGTGGAGCGCGAAGAGCGACGCGCTCGTCCCGAGGCTCGCCGCCGTCCATTGGGCCCCATCCCAGTGAACGGCCGCGCCGAGAAGCCCCACCGCCCACACGTCGTTGGCCGAGCTACCCCACACGGCTCGCAGCCCCGCGGCGCCTGGCACCTGCACCGCCGACCAGCGCGCACCGTCCCAGCGGAAAAGGCCGGCCTGTCCGACCACGAACGCGTTCGATCGGTCGATGCCGAAGACACCGGTAAGAGCATCCTGAATCCCCGTTTCCACTTTGGTCCACGCCGCTCCGTCGAAGCGCAGGGCTTGGCCGCCCTCTCCCACGGCCCACCCGTCGTTGGCTGAAAGCCACATCGCCTGCACGGGACGGAGCGCGCCTGGTGCGAGGCCCCGCCAGCGCCCGGCCTCGAGGTGCAAGAGTTGACCGGCGCCCTGCGCGTCTTCACCAGCGGCCCAGATGTCGTTGCCGCGCGCCGCCACCGCCCGGAGATGCCCGGAGGTGGCCGAGCCCGCCGACCAACCCGGCCCACCGAGTCGAAGCAGCGCGCCCTCGTCGCCCGCCGCCCAGCCGTCGCCTCGACTACCGCTCCACGCCGCGTGAAGCGCTGAAGTCGTCGCCGAGGCGGTTTGGCTCCACGCGTTTCCGTCCCACCGGAGCACGGCGCCGCCGGTGCCCACCGCCCACACGTCATCACCGGCGGTGCCGAACAGGGAGCGAACGCCAGCGGCGAGGGCCCTGACGGTCCATGCGCTGCCGTCGAAGTGCGCCGCTCCCACGTCGCCGGCCACCCACACGTCGGAAGGCCCGCTGCCCCACAGGGCCCGCAGCTGCGCGGAGGAAAGCTCCGGGGGCAGGCTCGCCGCGCTCCAGCGCACCCCGTCATAGTGGAGCAACGTGCCCAAGTCCCCCGCTGCCCAGACGTCGGAGGCTGCGCTGCCCCACAGCGCGCGCAAAGTGTTCGGCGTGCCGCTGTCTTCTTCTTGCCACGTGTTTCCCTTCAGCCGCAGAAGAGCGCCTCCCTCGCCCGCCACCCAGGCATCGGAGCTCGAGGCGGCCCAAAGCGCGTGCCACGAGAACGGCTCGCCGACCCGCGGATGGTCGTCGAGGGCCCAAGCGCTGCCGTTCCAACGCGCGATGGTGGCCTCGTCGCCCGCGGCCCAGGCGTTTCGGCTGCTGCCGGCCAACGCGCGAAGGGTGGCGTGGGTGGGGCTGGCGGCGGCGGTCCACGTCGAGCCATTCCATCGCAGAAGCGCGCCCCCTTCGCCCGCTGCCCACACGTCGGAGGGGCCGCTGCCCCACAAGGCGCGTAGCCGCGTGCCCAAGGGGAAGGGGTTGTCCCAGCACCAGCCATCGGTGGTGCACATGCCGGGTTGGGTGGAGGGGGTGCAGCGGTTGCTGTTGCCGCAGACCTCGCCCACGCCGCAGCTTCCGCAGGGAAGCACCCACCCGCAGCCGCTGGGGAGGGTGCCGCAAGTCGACCCGCTGGCCTCGCACGTGGTCGGGGTGCAAGGAGGAGGGGGCTGCGTGCCGCGGGGACAACCAGCGAAAAGCAGCGCCGTTCCCCACGCGAGCGCGCGCAGTCGTCGATTAGGGTTTTCGACCATCCTGGTGGCACCCCGACATCACACAGGTGAGCGGGTTGTATTGATAACCCGGGCGGTTTTGATGCTTGTTGTCCATGCTCGTCTTCGAGTGGCACGCCGAGCAAGAAATGAGCGTGCGGTTGAAGTTGGCGGCGAAGGGCTTGTCGGTGCGCAGCGCAGGGTGGCAGGAGAAGCAGGAGCGCCGGTAGTGCTTGGTGCCGGAGCGAATGTTGAACGGCAGGTGTGAGTTGACCAAGTGCACCTGCGAGTCCGCGTGGCAGCGAATGCACAACGGTGAGGTGTATTGGTAGCCACCAACGGGCGTGTGCTTGGCGCTCATGGTGTTCGAGGGGTGACAGGTGCCGGCGCAGGTGACTTGTTTGCGGTCGCCCGGCACCGTGTGGCAGGTGGCGCAGGAGATGTTGGCGTGGGTATTCCCGGCGGCGATGGGAAAGTAGCGCGAGTGGTCGACGAGCCCCTCCACGTTCGCTCGTGGATGGCAGGCAAAGCAGCTGGAACTGACGTAGGCGTAGCCGGTCACTCCGGCATGGTTGGCGTCGGTGGTCGGCTTTTCGTGCGTGTGACAGCTGATGCAGTCAATGGCTTGGCGGTTGCCCGGTACCGGGTGGCAGGTGGCGCAGGAGATGTTGGCGTGCTTGCTCCCGGCGGCGATGGGGAAGAACGGCTCGTGGTTGACCAACCCGACGACGTTGGCTTGGGGGTGGCAGCCGTAGCAGCTCTGGCTCGCGTAGGCATAGTTGGGAATGCCGTTGTGGGTGAGGTCGGTCGCCGTCTTCTCGTGGGTGTGGCAGGAGATGCAGTCGAACACCTTGCGGTTGTTCGGGTCGACGTGGCAGGTCGCGCAGCCGATTCCTTGGTGCTTGGTGCCCGCGCCGATGGGGAAGAACGCGGTGTGGTCCACCCCGTTGAGGGGCACCGAGGAGTCGGGGTGGCAGGCGTAGCAGCGCGGGCTCGTCCAGCTGTAGTCGGGTACGGCGGCATGCCGCGGGGTGGTGGCGGCGTCGGTGTGGCACGACACGCAGTCGAAGTTCTTTCGATTGGTCGGGTCGAGGTGGCAGCTGGTGCAGGCGACGTTGGCGTGAATGGCCGTCGGCCCGATGGGGAAGAACCGCGTGTGGTCGAAGCCGAGCGCCTCGCCTCGCGGGTGGCACGCGTAGCACGTCTGTTCTCCGTACGTGTACTCGCTCACCACCCCCAGGTGAATCGGATCGACCGTTGGCTTCTGGTGAGCGTGGCAGTTGATGCAGCTGAACTGGATGAAGCTATCGAAGGCGCCGTGACAGGTATTGCACTCGATGCCCGCATGGGTGCCAGTGGCGATGGGGAAGTACGGCTCGTGGGTCAGCGGGGTGACGGCGGTGACGGCGGGAGCGGTGTTGGCCCCGGGCGGTGCCGTGGAGCACGCGGCCACACAGGCGGCGGCCAGGGCTGACCAAATCGGCGATCGAGCCATCTGTCGACTCCCCACGTCCCCTTGGGTGGCCTGCAGTGTACTCCCTAGACCTCTTTCGTGGAGGGCCGGCCACAAAGGGGTGTGGGCGAAGGTGGGGGAATGAGCGCGTCTCTTCAGGAGGGTCTTGCCAAAAAACGCCGCAGGTTTTTCTCGGCCCGCGCACTCTTCTCGTCGATGAGAAACCCCGCCGCGCGCACGTTGGCCTCGGTGTCGCGGTTGGGATGACACCCGCCGGCGACGGCCGTCCACGCGGGTTGGATGAAGTCCTGCCACTTCGCTCCCAGACGGGTGGTGGAGCGAACGTGCTCGAGCATCCGCAGCTCGCCCGACGGGGCGAGCACTCGTTTGACCTCGGCGAGTCCCTTCAGAGGATTCGGCACGCTGCAGAACACCAGCCCGGACACCACGGTGTCGAAGATTCCCGGCTTGAAGGGCAGGGCCTCGGCGCTGGCACGCACCAGAGGTATCCCCGGCGCGCGCTTCTTCGCCTTGAGCAACGTCTGATGGCACGGGTCAACACCCACGGAGTGCGTGTCGCGGGAAAAGAGCGGAAGGTTCCTCCCCGTCCCGCAGCCTAAGTCGAGCACCCAGCCGCGCGCGCCGCGCACCAACCACTCGCGCCAGGATTTGAGCCCGGTGGCTTCGCCCACGGCGAGGAGCGCATCGTAGAGCCAGGGGATTTGCTCCACTCCGCGCATCGCCTCACCGGGACCGCAACTGGCCCTTCACTCCCGGCAGGCTCTGCGGCGGCATCTTGGAGAAGAGGTACTGCACGGTGTCGAAGAGCGTCTCGTGGGGGTCGCGGGCCTGGAAGCCGAGCTCGGCTTCCGCCTTGGAGGCGTCGAGGTAGAAGTAGTGCTCGCCGATTTCGACTTCTTGCGGATCCAAGCGAGGAGTGGTGCCGCGGGCCTTCGCCACCCGCTCGAGCAGGTGGGCGCCCAGCACGTTGAGGGTCGAGGGCAGCTTCGCCTTGGGAGCGCTCACTCCCGTCAGCCGCTCGAGGCGCTCGAAGAATTCGCGCATCGGCATGTTCACGCCCATGAGGTGCCGGCCGTACAGCTCGCCCTGGGTGAGCGCATTCACGAAGGCGTCGGCCGCGTCGCGCACGTCGACGAAGGAGATGCCTCCGCTGGGCATCGCCGGAATGTCGCGGGCGAGGAACTTCGCCACCGTCCACGTGGAGGAGAGCCGGTCGTCGCCCGGCCCCAAGAGCAGGCTGGGGTTGAGCACCAGGAGGGGAATCGCGTGCTCCTGGCAGTACGCGAGGGCCAGCTTCTCCTCGTAGATTTTCGATAGGTAGTAGGGCCAGCGGCCGACCACGGTGAGAGGGTAGTCGTCGGCCTCGGTGCCCACGCGCTCCTCTTTGGAAACGGCGATGGTGCCTGAGGTGGAGGCAAGAATGACGCGGGGCCGCGCTCCAGATTTCCGGAGGTCCTCCAGCAGCGCGCGGGTGCAGTCGACGTGCAGCTCGTACATCTTCCGCCCATCTTCGGGTCGGAAGGAGACCAGCCCGGCCAGGTGGTAAACCGCTTCGACGTCGGCGATCGCCTGTCGCACCGCAGCGCGGTCTTTCAAGTCTCCTGGCTGGTACTCGACGTTCTTGGGCAGCACGGTGGGCTTGCTGCGCGCCAAAAGCCGCACTTGGTGGCCCGCCGCGGCGAGCTTGGGCACCAGGTGCGCGCCTAAGAAGCCGGTGCCTCCGGTGACGAGAATCTTCACGGCTCACCTCGGCCGGAGCTCTTCCGTGGCAGGGGAGCGGTCTCGTCATTTTGCGCGGAGGCCTGGAGGTCGTAGATCTTGCCATCGCGCAACGAGCGCACCGCCTCTTCGGCGAGGTGGGTGACCAAGCGGTAGCTCTCGGAGCGTGCCAAGCCGGAAACACGCGCCTTCATGTCTGCATGCTCCAGCACCGGCCCGATGCGCACCTCGAGCTCTTTGTGCTTGGGGAGAATCGACCCCTTGGGCAAGGCGTCGTAGGTGCCCTTCAGGTACAGCGGTAAGACGTCGACCCGGTAGCTCAAGGCGAGGTAGCCCAAGGTCGGCTTGAACTCGAGCAGCTCGCCAGTCACCGACCGGGTGCCTTCGGGGAAGATGAGCAAGTTGAAGCCCTGCTCGAGCGCTTCTCCCGCGAGCTTGAGCGATTCGCGCAGAGAGCCGTGCCGGTCCATGGGGATGAGGTTGGTGAAGTTTCCGAAGTAGGCGCGCTTGAGCGGGGTGTCGAAGAAGTAGTCGCGCGCCGCCAACGCGGTGAGCCGCTCGCCCTGGTCACCCAGCACCACCTTCACCAAGCCCATGTCGAGGTGGCTGGTGTGGTTGGCGACCACCAGGAAGTTGCGGTTCTGGGGGACGAAGCTCTTTCCCGTCACCTTGACGTCGAAGACGCCGCCGTACAGTACGCGCTGACCCGCGGCGAGGAGCGAGCGACCCAGGGAGGCCACCACCTCGGGGACGGGAAGCTCGACCTCTTCGGCGGCCTTCGCTTCTCGGGAGATTTCCTTTGCCTTCACCTCGCCCAAGGGGCGGCGGCCGGAGGAAGCAACGAGCTTGCGTAGGTCCTCGACGGTCTGCACCTGGGTGAGGTCCTCGACCGCGGTCACGGGCACTCCCGCCTGCTCCAAGGCTACCGAGAGCTCGGTGAGCATCAGCGAGTCGAAGCCCAAATCACCCGCCAGCTTGGCATCGGCTCGCACCTCGGCCACCGGCCGCTGCACCACCTCGGCAATGAGCGGGTAGAGCCAGTCGGCCACCCCGCCGCTTCCCGCCACCGCGGCCTTGGCCTTCTCTCCCGAGGAGGCGACGCGCTCCAGCCGTCGCAGCTCCTCCACCACCAGCTTGCGCTTCACCTTGCGCGTGGAGGTGCGGGGCAGCTCGCCATCCCACAGGCGCAAGACCTTCACTCGCCGGTAGAAGGGCATCTCCGCCGAGACCTTCTTGAAGTGCTCCTCCAGCTCGCGGCGCACCTCCTCGCGCGGGCGATCTTTGTAGTCGGGCACGCACAGGCAGGCGACCCTCTCTCCGCGAGATCCAGACCGGCGCGCTGCGCCCACCACATCGGGGCCCCCTGGGGGGGCCTCGTCGGGCAGGCCGACGATGGAGAGCTCTTTGATGTGCGGGTGCTCGCCGTAGAGCGCTTCGAGCTCGTCGGGGAAGACGTTCTTGCCGTTGGCGTCGATGATCACGTCTTTCTTCCGGCCGACCAGATAGAGGCGGCCCTCGCTGTCGAGGCGGCCCAAGTCGCCGGTGTACAGCCAACCGTCCTTGATCACCGCGTCGGTGGCTTCACGGTCTTCGAAGTACCCAGCCATCACGTTGGGGCCCTTGGCCACCACCTCGCCGATGCCGTCGGCGTCGACGTCGACCAGCTTGATTTCGATGCCGGGGAGCGCCCGCCCGACCGTGCCGGGCAGGCGTTTGTTGCTCACCTCGGCGACCGAGAGCACCGGGGCCGACTCGGTGAGCCCGTAGCCTTCGGTGATGTCGAAACCCAGCGCGTGGAAGGCCTTGTGCACCTCGTCGGGCAGCGCCGAGCCGCCGGAGACGAGGAACTTCATCTTCCCGCCCAGCTTCTTGTGCACCGGCCAGAACAGCAGCTTGCCCAGGTTGAGCGCGCTGCGGTTTCGCAGCTCGGCGTTGGCCGCCATCAGCGCCTTGATGCCTTGCTCCACCAGCGCCGGCTTGGCGGTGAGCTCCTGGGTGATTTTCCGGTGGAGCAGCTGCCACAGCGCCGGAACGCCAATCATCGCCGTCACCCGGCCGGTCTCGAAGACCTCCCCCAGCCGGTCGGAGGTGAGCTCGTCGATGTAGGTAATCTCCGCGCCTCGGGAGAAGGGCATCAAGAAGCCGCAGGAGAACTCGAAGGTATGGTGCAGCGGCAGGACGGACAAAAGCCCGTCGCCCACGCCGAGGTCGAAAGCGCCGGCGAGCTTGGCCACCAGCGAGGCGAAGTTGCGGTGGGTGAGCATCACCCCCTTGGGCTGCCCGGTGGTGCCGGAGGTGAAGATGAGAGAGGCGACGTCGTCGGCCCCGGCCGACTTCTTCACCGGCCCGATGCGGTCGGGGTGGGCGTCGTCACCGGCCATCGCCTGCGCCAGCGAGTGCACCTGGGTGGCAAGACCTGCCTCGGTGAACGCCTTGAACAGCCCGGGCAAAGAGTGCGCCGATTCCTCGGAAAGGAGGCACACCGCGGCGCGCGAGCGCTTGGCGATGTTCACCACCTCGCCCTCGGAGAGAGTCGGGTCGACCGGCACCGCGGTGGCTCCCGCGCGCAAGATGCCGAAGTAGCTCGTGCCCCACTCGGGCCGATTCTCGGAGACGAGGAGCACACTGTCGCCGCTCTTCACTCCGGCGCGCAAGAGAAAGCTGCCCACCCGAGCGGCGTAGCGATGCACTTCGCCAAAGGTGAAGCGCTCCTCCTTTTCGCCGCTGACCATGCGGAAGGCCACCCGGTGCCGGAAGGCGTGCACCGAAGCGTCGAACAGCTCGAGCAGGTCGCGGTGGGCGTGAATGACCTTGCGCCGCTCCGTCTCCTCCTCGAGGCCGGGGAACACCCACTTCTCCAGCCCGGGGAGGTGAACGTCGAGGAAGTAGGTACGCCAGTCGATGCTTTCCGGGTCCCAAGGAATCTTCGCCTGGTCCTCGCTGGCCATGCGCGCGTACACCGCGCGGGTGTTGTCGCAGCGGAAGACGTAGCGATTCTCCCAGATGAAGGGGAGGAACAGGTCGATGAGCGTGGAGAGCGAGCTTGCCTGTTCTTCGACATCGTCGAGCTTCTCGGTGGCGCGGGTGAGTAGCGCGCTCACCGTCGGGGCGCCCCAGGTGGGCTTGACGTCGTCGATGACTTGCTTGAGCAGCTTGGCGCCTTTGACGAAGAGGGGAGCCGAGCGGGTCTGGAAGGCGGTCTTGGTCACCGACTGTGGCTCGATGCGCGCGAGCAGCTCGTTCCAGAGCTTGTTGCCGCTGGTCTTGTTCCGGTAGTGGCGGCGGCGGTAGAGGCCCACCAGCTCCACCGAGCGGTTGGCGATGAAGGGGTTCACGTCGCCCGAGGCCATCTGGTACACGCGGCGCTCGTGGGTGGTGAGCGTGTG
>JBMORE010000141.1:0-8584 GCA_049322255.1 Myxococcota bacterium
CATCGCTCGACGGTACCTTGATGCGGTTGGACACAACTAGAACTTTTCAATGCCGATAATCTGGGGCACAAGGAGTCGTTCATGAGCGCAGAGGAGAGTTTTCACAGGAGTTACGAGCGATTCCGCTGCCGGGCGGAGGCCGATGCGGGCGTCTTTCAAGGCGAGATTCGCTCGGTGTCGATGAACGGGGCCTTCTTGAGCGCCCGGCGGCCTGTGGCTTTGGGTAAGGAGCTTCGGCTGTCTTTTCGGTTGCCCGATGGCACGCCGGTGTCGGCGGTGGCGGAGGTGCGGCGGGTGACCAACGACGCCAACGCAGTGGGCCTGGGCATTCGCTTCGTGCGCATCAACCACGAAGCGCATCAGGCCATCTTGCGCTTCACCCGTCAGGGGTGAGGCCCGAGGGCGTCGCCGGCCTGCCATAGCGCCCAGACGACTCCCCAAGACATCGCCAAGAGCGCCACGAACACAACGACCGAGAGCACGCCGACGCGGGCGAAGCCCTTTCTCCCGGTGGCCAGGCCCCACGTCCAGGCGAAGCCGAACAGCCCGTTGGCCAGGTGGTAAGCCACCCCGAGGGTACCGAGCAGATAGACCAGGAGCGTCGGCCCGTGGAAACGCATCGTGCGGGCGATGTCTTCGAACGGCTCTGGGCGGCCCTCGAGGAGGCGCGGCTGCAGCATCGCCAGCCACAGATGCGCGCCGAGGAAGAAAAGCACGCCCACCGCGGCCATGCGCTGCAGCAGGTACTTGAGGTTCTCGAAAAAAGGGTAGGCGAGGTTGTTGGGGCGAGCGGAAAGCACCCGCTGCACGCCCCACACGGTGTGAAGGAAGAGCGGCCCCAGCACGAGGAACAAGGTGAGGGCGTGGGAGACCGGGTGCGCGTACTCGGTCACCGACCTCTCCCAGGCAGCCGCCCCGCGGAAGGCGGAGAGGTTGTCCCACAGGTGATTGACCGTCCACACGCCCAAAGGAACCAGGGAGAGAACGGAGCCCCAGCGGGCCCAGAGGAACGGCATGGTCGATTCCTTGGCTTCGTCGCTCACGAAAAGCGGAAATAGACGAGCGGATGGCGCGCGCCAACGACTCTTCTTTCATCTGCCGCCTAGGCGACGGCGGCGACTTTCTTTCCCTAGTCGACTCGCTGCCGTGCCTGACCGGTGATGAGCCGCGCGCCGCGCTTGAAGGTGAGGTAGCTCCACGTCCACTGCAAGAGCACCAGCACCCGGTTCTTGAAGCCGATGAGCGAAATCAGGTGCACGACCAGCCACGCCACCCAGCCGATGAAGCCGGACAGCTTGAGCTTTCCCAGCTGCGCCACCCCGGCGGCACGCCCGATGGTGGCCATCACCCCGCGGTCCTTGTAATGAAACGGCGTGCGCGGCCGGCCGTTGAGCGAGGCCCAGATGTTCTTTGCCGCGGCGCGGCCCATCTGAATGGCCACCGGCGCCAACCCGGGGAGAGGTTTTCCGGTCTGGTGAGGAAAGGAGGCGAGGTCGCCAATGACGTACGCGTCGGGATGCCCGGGCACAGTGAGGTCGGGCTCCACTTCCACCCGGCCGGCTCTGTCCAGCGTCACGCCAAGGCTTTGCGCCAAGGCCGAAGCTGCCACGCCCGCAGCCCACAGCACCGTGCGCGCGGGAATGAAAGCTTCGCCCACGCGAACACCCTTGGGACCCACCTCGGTCACCCGCTGCCCCTTGCGCACCTCGACGCCCATGCGGCACAGCGAAGCCTCCGCCTTGGCGGAAAGCTCCTCGGCGTAGGCAGGGAGCACCCGCGCAGTTCCCTCGAGGAGAAGCACCTTCGCCTGCCGAGTGTCGATGGCGCGGAAGTCGCGCGCCACCGTGTGGCGGGCAATCTCGGCGATGGCTCCCGCCAGCTCGACTCCGGTGGCGCCACCGCCCACCACCACGAAGGTGAGCCAAGCCTCGCGCCGGCCGGGGTCCTCCTCCTTCTCCGCCTCTTCGAAGGAGAGGAGGAGGCGGCGGCGAATCTCCAGGGCGTCGTCGAGCGTTTTGAGCCCCGGCGCCAGCGGCGCCCACTCGTCATGGCCGAAGTAGGAGTGGGTGGCGCCGGTGGCCACGATGAGCTGGTCGTACCACAGCTCCCCATCGGACAACTGCACCCGCCGACGCGCCAAATCCACCGCCACCGCCTCCCCCAAGCGCACGTGGACGTTGGGAAACCTTCGCAGGATGTGACGAATCGGCGAGGCGATGTCGCCCGGAGAGAGCGCCGCGGTGGCCACCTGGTACAAGAGCGGCTGAAACAAATGGTAGTTGTGCCGGTCGATCACCGTGATGTGCACCGGTCGCCTGGCCAACTCCTTGGCGGCATAGAGACCCCCAAAACCTCCGCCGATGATGATGACGTGCGGGTGCAGACCTTCCTGCCTTTCAGTGCAGCTTGATGCGCCCCTTGGGGCCCTTCGCCGCCTTGGCGCGCGGGGTGACCATGCGCACGACGCCGAAGAAAAGCTGCTCCTCGGAGTACACCTTGCGGGCGTTGGGCTGACGCGGCGAGTAGCTCGCCATCGGCCGCTCCAGCCACTGCAAGACCCGCACCTCGCCGTCGTAGGCGAAGGGCGCATACACCTCCGGCGGGCAACGCGTCAGGTAACGCCGCACCAGCGGGCGCAGGCGGGTGGCGAACTCCTTGCCCAGCTTCTCGTGGCGCCGAGCGGTGGAGAGCGTGCCGTCGAACTTGGGGGAGATGTGGAAGAGCTCGTGCAGCACCGTGGCGATGCGCGCTTGCGGGGTGCTGGCGCGGAAAAAGAGCGGCCGCAAGGTGATGCAGTAGAGCATCCGCCGGCCCCTCACCCGCACCAGCGGCTTGCGGCGCCCGTCTCGGTCACGCAGCTTCGTGCCCACGAAGGCCAGCGGCTTCACCGTGCCCCGGGAGGCGCGACGTGCTTCGCCGGCGACCACCAGCACCCGGCCCGGCTTGACGTGGGAAAACTCCTCCATCGTCCCCGCGATGTCCTGAAGGAGCGCCTTGAGCGCCAAGTTGAAGTTCGGGCGGCGGGCCACGTGCGCACGACATCCTACCGGAATCGGTCTTTGCCTTCGGGACGATTCCCTACAAGATGCGCGGCCCATGAGAGTCTTCGCCTGTCTGTTGACGGTCGCCCTCGCCGCCTGTGGCCCTCCCGCCCGGCCGCCGCCACCTGACGCGGGTCCGGACACGAGCTGCGGCCTCGACTGCGCGGCGCAGGAGCACTTCGGTCTCCTCGTCAACCGCTGCTTCGAGTACTCCACCTCGAGCACCGCCTCGAATCCGGCGGCCATCGGCGTGCTGGTTCGGCCGGTGGAAGTGCTCGAAGGCGGGCTGGCAGTGCTGCCGGTGGAGTACCGCGAGAGCGGCCAGGTGAAGATGACGGACTACTTCACTCTGAAGGACGGGAATCTGCTCCTCGCTCGGCGAAGCTGGCTGCCAGGACAGTCGGTCACCTACCGGCAGGAACAGCAGGGCCCCATCACCGGCGCCACCTGGCTCGAGGCGGGGGCGCTGGCCGGTGAAAACGTGAGCTCGGCCGTGCAAGCCACGGTGCAGGGCAGTGGAGCGCAGCGCACCGAAGCCACCACGGTGCGGGTGGTACTCGCCGCCGCCAGCACTTCGGAGCGCACGGTGCCACTCAAGACCTTCGATGAGGCGCTGCAACTCATCCTCTCCGAGACACCGGACCACGGCATCGACACCCGGCGAGTGTTCGTGGCCAACACCGGCTTCATCTTCTTTGCCACGCCCTTCAGCCCTGCCGCGGGCGCCACCGCTTCGCCGTACTACCTTCAGAAGGTTCGTGACCTCGACTCACCCGACGGCGGCACCCTCGAGTGCGGCTTCGGGAGCCCCTGATGGGAGGAAACATGCTCAAGCACGCGCCCGTCGCGCTCCTTTTTCTCTTCGTCGGCTGCAAGAGCGGCCCGGAAATCACGTCCAGCGCGGCGCTCCCCGAGCTCGTTGCCCAGGAGCTCACCGTGCCCGAACAAGGGCTGAGCGAGTTCCGACTGCGCCTTTCGGGCGCAGTGAAGGCTTCTGAGACGGTGACCATCGAGAAGGCCACCTACGAGCTGGTGGTGGAGGAGAAGGTGGTCAGCGCAGGCGAAGAGCTCATCGGCAAGAGCGCCGCCCCCACCGAGACCGGTGAGTTCGTCATCGAGCGAACCTCGCGTTACGTCGGCAGCGCCGAGGAGCTCGCCGCGATGAGCGAGCGGGGCGGCTCTCTGCTCGCGGCCGTTCGCGGCAAGCTATTCGTGCGGCAAGGAAAAGAGCTGCACACGCTCGACTACGCGCGCTCGCGGGAGATTCGGGTGCCGCGGCTTCCCACGGTGAAGCTGCATGAGCTCGACGCCGCGCGCTACTCGGCCGACGAGGCGAACGCCACCTTCTACCTCGGGGTGGTGAACCCCAACCCCTTCCCGGTGAAGCTCGACGGGCTTTCCTACGCGATCGAAATCGGCGGCAAGAAGCTGTCCGAGGGCGTGCGCGGACAGGGCGAGAAAGTGAGCACCGCGGCCACCGGAGTGTTCGAGGTGCAGGTGGCCATCACCCAGGAAACCTACGGCCCCGAGGTGAATAGGCTCATCAAGTCGCTCACGCTCCCCTACGTGGTGAAGGGCCAGCTCCAGGGAGACCTCTTCCAGCTGCCCTACGAGCTTCGGGGAGACATCAAGCTGAACGTGTCCAAGTAGTCGTGCCCGTCTTCGTTCTCGGCCCTGACCCCGAGCTGTTTCCGCCACCGGAGCGCGCCGACCCCTCGGGCATTCTCGCCGTCGGCGGAGACTTGAGCCCCGAGCGGCTCCTCGCCGCATACCGCCAAGGCATCTTCCCCTGGTACAGCGAAGAGACGCCGATTCTCTGGCACTGCCCGCACCCTCGCTTCGTGCTCGAGCCGGCCAAGCTGCACGTCCCCAGAAGCCTCCAGAAGACGATGAAGCGCGCTTTGTACGAGGTTCGGTTGGACACCGCCTTCGCCGAGGTCATCGACGCCTGCGCGCGCACCCCGCGTCCCCATCAGCCGGGGACGTGGATCACCGAACAGATGCGCGAGGCGTACGTGCAGCTGCACAAGCTCGGGTACGCGCACTCCGCCGAGAGCTGGGAGGGAGACGTGCTGGTGGGAGGCCTCTACGGGGTCTCGCTGGGGAGCGTCTTCTTCGGCGAGAGCATGTTCGCGCGGGCGCCCGACGCCTCGAAGGTGGCTTTCGTGAAGCTGGTGGAGCAGCTTTCCGCATGGCGCTTCACCCTCATCGACTGCCAGCAGGAGACGGAGCACTTGGCGCGCTTCGGGGCCGAGGCCTGGCCGCGCCGGCGCTTCTTGGCGGCATTGAAGATGGGGCTCGAGGCTCCGACGCGGCAGGGGCGCTGGTCGTTCGATCCTCCAGCCCCACGATGAGGCACGCGCACTCCACCCGTTGCGAAGCAGGACAGTCGGCGCCCTGAGCCCTCGGGAAATGGGCGTTTTCCCTACTCGCCCATCCAACGCGAGCGAACCCTGTTTCGGCCCGCCTTCTTCGCCTCGTAGAGAAAAATGTCGGCCGTGCGCATCAGCGCGTCGGCGCTGGGAAACACCTCGGTCACGTGGGTGGCGACCCCGATGCTCACCGTCATCTGGAACAGTCGGTCGTGGAACTTGAACTCGCGCGTCTCGATGCGCCGCCGAAGCCGCTCCGCCACCGCTACCGCCACGTCTTCGGTGACCTCGCGCAAGACCAGTCCGAACTCCTCGCCGCCTACCCGGGCGAAGACGTCTTCGGTGCGGATCGCCTGCTGGGTTTCCTGCACCAAGGAGATGAGGGCGTGGTCGCCCGCGGCGTGGCCGAACCGATCGTTGATCAGCTTGAAGTGGTCGAGGTCGAACATCAACAAGCTCAGCGGCAGCTCGTGCCGATCGGCGAAGGCGAACTCCTTGACCAAGGTCTCGAGGAAGTATTTGCGGTTGAAGGCGCCGGTGAGCCCGTCCCGCACCGCCGAGTCGTAGAGAGCGCGCTGGGCTTCCTCGTCGAGCCGGTCTTGCAGGCCGAAGCGCAGCACGTTGTTGCTGCCGATCTGCAGCTTGTCGCCGTCGTGCAGGGTGCGCGAGCCACGCACCTGTTCGCCGTTGCAGAAGGTGCCGTTCTTCGACTTGAGGTCGACGAGCTGTACCTCGTCGCCTGCCCGCACCAGCTTGGCGTGGTGGCGCGAAACGCTGTCGTCGTCCAGCCAGATGTCCGAGTCCGAGGCACGGCCGACGGTCACCTCCGCCTTCTCGATGCGAAACATCTTCCCGATGCTCTGGCCTCTGAGCACGATGAGCGACGCGCTGCGCCGGCCGGCTTCGGCGACGAGGTTCTCGATGGGACGAGTGAGTGTCTTCTGTTCTTCGTCCGACACGATGGGGCCTCATCATGACAGCCCCGGGCGCCTCTCACCAAGCGCCTTTAGCCCAGGTCTTCGGCCCTCGATGCCCGTTCGGCCAGGCGCGAGCCGCCGTAGAGGTAGGCGAGCTCGTAGATTCGCCAGCTGCTGAGCACCCGTTTCACATAGTTGCGGGTCTGGGCGATGGGTATTTCCTCCACCCACACGTCGAGGGGACCCCCGCGGGCCCAGCCAGCGACGCGGGTAGGACCTGCGTTGTAGCCAGCCACTGCCTGGGCCGCGTCGCCGTCGAAGCGAGCCAGAAGGGAGGACAGGTAGTGCGCTCCCAATCGTAGATTCAGCTCAGGGCGGGCGAGCAGGCGTTCGCTGGGCTTGCCCAGGCGCAGCCTGTGGGCCACCGCAGCCGCGGTCGCTGGCATCAGCTGGGTAAGACCCACCGCCCCTACCCCGGAACGTGCGCTGGGCTCGAAGGAGCTCTCCTCGCGCACCAGCGCCTGGAGCAAGTTCGGATCGAGGTCGGCCGCCTGGCTGTGACGCTCGATGGAGGCACGAAACGCCCCCGGGAAAGCCAGCCGCCACGCGACCGCGTTTTCCTCGTTCATCCTCGACAGAGGTCCGCGCACGGCCTGGCGGGCGAGAGAGTGCGCCGCCCTTGCCTCTCCCATCGCCTCGAGGAGCAAGAAGGCCAGCCGCAGCTCGTCGGAAGATGCCGCTTCCCCGGCGGCGGCGAGCAGCTCGGCCTTGGCCTCGGGGAAACCCAGCCGGAAGAGCTCTACGCCCGCGGCCAAGCGGGGGGAGTGCGCGCGCGACTCGGGGAGCGCCACTGCCCTGGGTGCTGGAAGCGCCGGAATGACCAGACGCGCGGACACCTGGCTGGCGGCGCGGGCATCGAGCTCTTGCAGCCGGGCCAAGGCCATCGTGGCGTAGAAGGTCGCGGGGTGAGACAGAGCGACGTCGGCGAAGCGCCTGACCGCCGCCGCGGGATCGGCCGCCTCGAGGCTCCGGGCCCGCCAATAGCGCGCCTGCGCCCGCTGAGTCTCGCTGGCCGAAGGCAAGGCCTCCAGCGCGTCGAGCAGGTCGAGGCGAGCTTGGGTCTCCCGAGAGATCCAGAACGCCCTGAAGAGCGCCTCGCCCGCATAGTCCCCTTCCGGGTGCAGGCGACCCACCGCTTCGAGGTGCTCGAGCGCCGCGCCGGCCCGGCCCGCTCTCCACTCGAGGTCCGCAGCGAAGAACCGTGCGTCGTCGGCGTAGCGGTGCAGAGGGAACCTGGCCACCAGCTGCTCGTAGGTGGACACCGCGTCGTCCGTACGAAGGATGGAGCGCGAGGAGGCGAGCACGTACAGCAGGCGCGCTTGGGTCTCGGGCTCGGTGCAAACATCGGCGAGCGGGGCGAGCAGCTCGATGACCCGGCTGTGCTCCCGCTGACGCCGCAGCGCGCGGCCCTCGGCGACCCGGGCGCGGCATTCGAGGTCGAGGGGCAATTGCTTCAGCTTTCCCAAGTAGGTGAGCGCGGCGCGGTCGCGACCGAGCTCGACCAGCTCTTCTACGCGACGCACCTTGTCCTCCCAGGGAATCGTCCTCGCGCCCAGCGCCCTCTCGGCGCGCGCGGCGACTTGGGTTCCGGGGTTCTCCGCCCACAGGGCCAACAGCGCCTCTCTCCGCGCGGCGCCATCGGAGAGCTGCGCCAACCGGGAGAGGGCGTCGGAGCGGGCTCCCCGTCCATGGCCCTTCAGAAGCGGCTGCAGCGCCGCCGCGGCGCCCGTCGGGTCTTTCGCCCGTGCGAGCACCCGTGCCAGGGCCAGTCGTGCATGGACGAAACGCTGCGAGGCGGCCGGCACGCGCGCGTAGGCCAAACCAGCGCGGTCAAGCTCTCCCAACCGCTCCAGGGCTTCGCCCGCGTGCATCGCGCAGCGATCGGCCAGCGGCGTATAGCGCTCGGCCAGCGCGAGGAAATCGGCGGCCGCGAGCGCGTCGTCCTTGCCCTCCAGCGCCGCCTGCGCGCGCAGAAAGCGGGCCGGCAAATCGTCATCGGCGATGCCGCGCAAAAGCGCTTGCGCCTTGCCGTACTGCCCTTTGTCGAAGGCTGCTTTGGCCTCCTTCAGCGCACCCGAGGCGAAATAGGCGGTCGCATCCTCGGCGGCGACCGGAGCCGAAAGCAGGAGGACCGAACCCACCATGAGCACGCGGTGCGTCATCGCGAGGGTAGAAACGAGCAACACCCATGCCG
>JBMORE010000142.1:0-8552 GCA_049322255.1 Myxococcota bacterium
GCCACCGAGCTTTCCTTCGCCGGCTCGCTCCAGCTGGACTACAAGACGCTCCCCGCGCGCAAGAGCCCCCAAGACGCCCTGCTCAACAACTTCACGGCCGAAGCGGGCTTCAAGGTGAGCGCCACGGTGAGCGAGCACCTCCAGGTGAGCGCCAAGATGTGTTTCGGCTGCCACCAGTTCGAGGCGGCGTACGCCCAGGTCGACTTCAACATCACCGACGAGGCAAACATCCGCGCCGGCCGCATTCAGGTGCCCTTTGGCGACTTCTACCAACGGCACGACCCGGCCAACCACAAGACGAGCAGCAAGCCCATCATCTACGACATGGGGCACATGGTTCGCCCTGACGCTTACAACTTCGGCGTCTTTCCCATTCCCCTGCCTGACAACGGGCTCGAGTTCTTCGGCACCCACTTCTTCGGAGAGAGCGTCTACACCAGCTACTCGCTCTTCGCCGTCAACGGGCTGAAAGGGAACGCCAGAACCGGCGAGTTCAACTGGAAGGAGGCGCGCCAGCCTCAGCTCGTCGACACCGACCGGCTTCCGACTTTGGGGGTCAGATGGTCGGGAGGCGTGTCCGACTTGAGCTCGACCCTCCTCGACGTCACCCTGGGGGCGTCGGCCATGGCGGGCACCTACGACAAGACTTCCAGCGCCCGGTACGCGCTCGTCGGCGGCCACCTGAGCATGCGGTTCGCCCACCGCGTCGTCCTGCGAGGCGAATACGCCATGCGAATGACCGAGTTCTCGCAGGAGGCGCTCGCCGACCCGCTGGCCTTTCAGCAGACCCCGGTTTCGTCGCACTACCTCAAGCACGGCGGCTACGTGGAGCTGGAGGTCCCGCTGACGGGTGACTTCGAAGCGATTGTTCGGGGAGATGCCATGTGGCGCCAGGGGGTGGTTCCGCTCTCGGTGCCGCTGGGGCCCGAGGCGAGGGTGTACCGAGGCACCGCCGGCGTGCTCTGGATCACCAAGCGGTTTTTGCGCTGGAAGCTCAACTATGAGTACTGGTGGTTCTCCGACTTCGCGCCGGAGCACCTGGCCCACTTGAGCGCGGTCACCTTCTTCTGATGAGAGGCCTGGTTTTCGGGGGGGTGCTGGTGGCTTTGGGGGCGTGCGCTCCGGAGTACGGCGCATCTGTCTTCCGGGTGGAGCGCGCCGAGCCTGACGCCGACGCGACGGAGCTCAGCCCGTATCAGGCCGTGCGGTTGCGCTTGTCGCTGGCGCTCGATTCACGGACGCTGCGCGAGCACCCTGTCGAGGGAAGCTGGGAGGAGGGCCCACTGGAGCTGGCGGCCCGCTACAACCCGAGCGACCAGGCCATCGACCTTTTCCCGCTTATCCGCTGGCCCTCCAACGCCACCTTGCGTTTCCGGTTGTCGCCGCAGCTGGCCAGCCGCTCGGGTCACGCGCTCAACGTGGCGTACGTCTGGAGCGGGACGACGGCCGCCCTCGTCGACCAGAGCCCTCCTCGCTTCGAAGGGCCGCCAGCAGTCGTGCCGGGGGAGTCGGACCTCCAGGTGCAATGGGCGGCGGCGGACGATGGGCCTGAGGGAACGGCTCCCGAAGCGCTGGTGTACCGGGTTTGGGTGTCTTCGCAGCCCGGGGTGGCCCGGGAGGAGCAGGCCGCGCAATCGGTGGTGGGGGCAACCTCGCTGGTGGTGACGCAGGCCGATGGTGAGCCGCTGACGCCTGGCCAGACGTACTTCGTTCGAGTCGCTGCGGAAGACGCGGCGGGCAATCGCCGCGGGCTCGACGAGCTCTCGGTGACGACGCTCGACACGAGCGGCCCCGAGGCGGAGTTTCTCTGGCCGCCCGACGACGCGACCGGTGTGCCGACGAACCACGTGGTGGTGGTGCGCTTCTCCGAGCCGGTGGCTCCGCTGCAAGGGGGCGCCCTCGTCGCTTCCTGCGAAGCGCCTGTTCCTGGAACATTGGTGCTGTCCTCCGATGCGCGGGTGGCGCGGTTTCTCCCGGCGGTGGGGTGGCCGGCCGGTAAGCCGTGTACCGTCCAGGTGCGGACCACCGTCGTCGATCGAAGCGGGCACTCGCTCGCGGCGTCGCGGTCGGTGCGCTTCACCACTGGTGCCAATGCCGACACCCAGCCCCCCACGTGGGCCCAGCCGAATGTGCAAGCCGCCGCGCTGGGAGAGAGGCTGCTTCGCGTGCAGTGGGAGCCTGCGCAGGATGACTGGACGGCTGCCCCGCTGAGGTACTTGGTTCGGCGGCGGCCCCAAACCGGCGTCCCCACCGGGTGGGCGATCGACGACGTGCTGGCGGCGGGCTCGACCCTGTTGGGAACGCTGGAGGCGAAGACCCACTACGAGATCCAAGTCGAGGTCGAGGACGTGGCGGGCAATCGCGGAGGTGCTACTGCCTCCACGTCGGTCGAGACGCCCGACGTCACCCCACCCGTCTTCGGCGGCGTCGGGCCGATTGAAGTGCGGGGCACCTCCAGTCTCGAGGTGAGCTGGCTGGCCGGCGAGGACGACGTCGATGCCCCCGAGCAGCTCGTCTACCAGGTCCATCGGAGCCTCTTCGAGGGAGCGCCCATGGAGTCGCGCATTCTCGTCGGCGAGGTGCTGGGACTGACGAAATGGCTCGACGAGGGCCTTTGGTCTGAAACCACCTACCACTACGTCGTGGTGGCGCGCGACCGGTCCGCAAACCACAGCGCGCTGGAGCTGGTTGGCTCGGCGACGACGGCGGCGAGGCGCTCGGGCTCGGGGTATGATGTCGTCCAAGCAGTCTTCGACCGGAGCTGCGTCAACTGCCACGACCCGGCGAGCGCCAACGGGGGGTTCATGGACTTGAGCGGGCCCGAGGTCTCGTTCGCGACGCTGGCGGGGGCGGCCGGGAAGTACGACGCGCTTCCCGATGACCAGGGTTCTTGCCGGAGTTGGTACGACGCGCTGCCGCCCGAGGACCCTCGCAGGGTTTACCGGCTGGTGGTTCCGGGTGCGCCGGAGCTAAGCCTGCTCTACTTGAAGCTTCTTCCGGTGGGAGCTCCCTGTGGAGGGCGGATGCCAGCGGGGTGCGAGGGTGGAGCGGGCGGCTGTCTCGGGGAGTCGGATGTCGAAGCAGTGAGGAAGTGGATTCTCGAAAAGGCGCCAGGGCCCGACCTATGAGGGAGCTTCGCCGACGTCGATTTGTCTGGGTTGCGCTCGGCGCGACGGCCCTGGTCGCGGGGTGTGTCACCTACGCAGTCGACGGGAGTCTCGAGGAACCCTACGTTCGCTGCCCCACGGGCACCGAGCCGGGGTGCCGGTGTGTCGCCGAAGGACAAGAGGCGACTTGCGCCACCTTCGCGGCCAAGCTCATCGGCGTCGGCACCTGTCGCGAGGGCAAGGCCTTGTGCGCTCGTTCGAGCGACGGAAACCTGGCCTACGGTGCCTGCGAGGGAGAGGTCGCTCCCGAGGACGAAACCTGCGCCAACTTGGGAGAGGACAACGACTGCGATGGCATTGCCGACGAGGTCGAAGTTCCTGGGCCGCTGGGTGAGCCGTGCAACGCCTCCGGTCAGCTGGGGCTGTGCGCGCTTGGAGTGAGTGCCTGTGAAGGCGGCCAGTACTTCTGCCGGCCCGCCCAGCCGCAGCCCGAGGAGTGCAACGGGAAAGACGACAACTGCGATGGCACGGTCGACGAAGGTTTTGCCGATTTGGATGGTGACCAGCGTGCCGACTGTGTCGACGACGACGCCGATGGCGATGGCATTCCCAACCGGTCGGACAGGGCGCCGCTGAACGCGTTTTCCTGTTCTGACACCGACGGCGATACCTGTGATGACTGCGCCGTCCTGGGTCGCTATGCACCGTTTGACGACGGGAAGGATTTCGACGCCGACGGCAAGTGTGACCAGGGCGACGACGACATCGATGGTGATGGCTGGTCGAACGCGGAGGAGGTTCGTTGCCTCACCGACGCCAAGAACAGCGCTTCGCTGCCGGTCGACCGCAACAATAACGGCACCTGCGACAACTTGGAGGGCGACACCGACGCCGACGGCTGGCCCGATGCCTACGAAATCGTTTGTGGGAGCGACCTGTTGGATCCGCTCAGCCTCCCGCTGGACACCGATGGAGACGGTCTGTGCAACAGCGTCGATCCCGACGACGACGCCGACGGAGTCTCGGACAGCGACGAAGTCGCCTGCTTGACCGATCCGCTCGACGCCGTGAGCCGGCCTCCGCAACCGACTGGGTCAGCGTGTACCGTGCCGAACGGGCTGGGTATCTGCGGCAATGGGGCGTGGGTTTGTGATGGCACCCTCAATGGAGGGAGCTGCCAGTCGCCCCCCCGTTCGAATGAAACGTGCGCCGACGTGGGCATCGACAACGATTGTGACGGCTGCAACACCGAGGCCTCGCAAGACGGCAAGTGCTGCGCGTACAAAAACCCCTATCTCGCGCTCGGGAGCTGCTCTGGCGTTCTGCGCTGTATACCGGGGTCGGGAATCCAGCGGTGCGTTCCGACCGCGGAGTCAGTCAGCAAGCAAGTATTCGTAAAATGCGGCAACTGTCATCCCTATCGAAGTACGTGCAATGACGTCGTTGGATATATACGCCTGCCAAAGAACAGCTGTATGAATTACGTCGAGCCGTTTTCGACGACGTATAGCTATTTCTATCACAAGATGGGTGGCACGAATTTGCCGGCGGAATGTGGAGGTGGCTCTGCCGGATACAGGATGCCTCCCGGAGGGTTGACCTCCGGTGAATGGCAAACCTTCGTCGATTGGGTTCAGGGAGGGGCAGACACCACCTGTGGCACCTCGGGTGGAGCGCCGTTGTGCAAGAACACGCCGGGTTGTGCGAGCGACCCTGACTGCCAGTAAACATCCCTCTCCCCCTGGGAGAGGGTAGGGTGAGGGGCTTCGAGCTCAATAAACGAGGTTCGGGCCGAAGTAGATCCAGAACTGGCCTTGGTTGCCATCGCCGATCATGAGGTCGTTGATCCCGTCTCCGTCGAGATCGGCAATCAAGCCAGGACCCCAGCCGTAGTACCGGTTGTGAGCGACGAGGTTTCGTTCCTGAAATGGGGGAAGGGTTTGGAACGTCCCGTCTCCGTTGGAGAGGTGAACGTACGCTCTGCCGGCATTCGAATATCCGATTATCGCCTCGGACGGATTTGACAGGTAAACATCATCAAAGCTGTCTCCGTTGAGATCGCCGAACGCGAATCCGCCTGGAGACAACCAGCCAGACCGCGTGATGGGAGCAGCAAAATCTGTCAACACCCCTGCGGAAAACACCGGTCGATAGATATAGAGCGTCGATGGTTGTTGGAGGGCGATGAAGACATCGTTCGATCCTCCAATCGCGTCGATGTCACCCACGCGAACCTCTACTAGCTGAGTGTTGCCACCGGTCCATGTCTTGAGGAAAGGCACTGGATCGCCAAGGGGATCATTGGGCCCAGCCGTTCCTCGAGCAGGCATTTGATAAATGCGGAACGCATGGTTGTAAACACCAGCCGGCCATCCCATCCAGTAGCTCGCTCGTGAAATAACGAGATCAAAGGTACCAGCGGGGTCGCCATCGATGGGCGCGGCGGCGAGCGAAAACCCGAACAGCAATGGTGCGTTGTCCGGCGAGAAGATGGGCTTCATCCGGCGAACCGAAAAATCACCGTCAACATTATAATATAGATAAACCATCCCGTTTTGGGGGGTGGTGTAGGTAGCGACCCTGGTTCTTGGCGCACCTATTGCGAGGTCTCCGTCGCCATCGGCGTCGAAGTCTGCAATGGCGAAGGCGGTTCCGAAATCGTTTTGGGAATCAGCGCTCAAGGTGCCTTGGAGCAGGATCGGGCTCAAGAAGTCACCGGTACCGTTCGACCGATAAATGCGCGCCCAATTGGGTGACGGGCTACATGCCGCGCTGAAGGTAGCGCTGCCTACGGCCAAGTCGGGGAACGTGTTCGAATCGAGATGCCCAACCTCGAGAGTGCCTCCGAAACACTGGTTCGACGCGGGCGGCTGCTCCTGAAGCGTGACGCCCGCGGTGAACGCGCCAGCTCCGTTGCCCATGAAGACGCGGACGCGGCCGGCATTGTTGTTGAAAGTGGGCTCTCCGAGAATGAGGTCCTGGTGGCCGTCGTTGTTCAAGTCGGCCGCTTTGATGACGGGGGCGTACTGGTTGAAGACGACGTGCGGCCGGTCGATGAGGTACCGGAAGCCGTTGGTTTCCTTCTTGCTCCCGCTGGGCGTAGCAACCGTGACGTCGACAAAGCCCGCGGTGGTCAGTGCCGGGCTGAGCACCTGCACCTTGTTGGGCGGCGTCACTGTCTGGATGGTGGCGGCGGTGGTGCCGAACGTCACCGTGTTCGTGCCCCGAAGGCATCTCCCGTTGATGGTGACCGCGGTCTGTTCGCCCACCAGGCCCGTGGGGGGGAGGATGGAGAGTATTTCCGGCGTCAGGTCATAGGTGAATCCGTTGACCAAGCTGCCGGATCCGGTGGCGGAGTTACCAGCGGTCACCGTGTGCTGCCCGGGCGGAAGCTGAGGAATGGTCACCCGCATGCGCGTTAGGCTTTCGATGCTCGGCACTACTTGCGTGGCTCCGAAAGAAACCAATGTTCCCGTAACGAAGTTGGTGCCCTCGATGATGACCTCTCTGTCCTCGCAGGCCCGGTCGGGGGTGACGGACGTCACGGTGGGAGGTGCGGCGATATAGGTGAAGCCTCCGTCCAGTCGCGCGGTGCCGATGGGGGTGGTGACCTCCACGTCGTAGGTTCCAGGAGCCATCACCGCCCTCGTGTTCCCGGTAATCTCGGTGGGGCTCACCGTCTTACGCGAGAACAAGTCCAACCCGGCGATGCGGGCGGCGCTGACATTGACGAAGCACTGGCCTCCAATGGAGACCGGTGTATTGCCCGCCACCGGCCCTGCGGATGGCGTCACCGAGGTTACCTTGGGCGTCAAATCGTAGGTGAAGGCTCCCGGCAGCGAAGCTTGACCCAGAGCCGTGGCCACGGTGACCGTGGCCGCAGTTCCGTGTGCTCCCGATGGCACGGTAGCGGTCAGTTGGGTAGGGCTGCTCACCGAGACATTTTGCGCGCCGGCGACGCCGCCGTCCGGGAAGGAGAACGTCACGGTCGTCGAGGGCGCGAAGCCGGTGCCGTTGAAGGCGAGGGTGTCGCCGACACATCCCGCATCCGCCCCGAGGGAAGTCAACGTCGGCGGAGAATCGAGGTAATAGAAGGCATTGGAGAGCGTGTGCTTCAGTTGCAGCACCTTGGATTCGACGGTGACGTCCGCATATCCAGGCGCCGTGCCTGCTGGTACCGAGCCGGTCAACTTTTTGGGGCTCAGTACCTGCATGCTCGTCACGGCGTTGCTTCCGATGCGCGCCTCCAACTCGGTCGTTGGGGCTCCGAGGAAGCACCGGCCTTCGATGGTGACGGGCTGGCCTCCGGGCAGCACGTCCACTGCGGGGGAAATGGACTTCACCTCGGGCGTGTCGTCGTAGGTGAAGCCCGGCAAGGAGTTGAAGCCGGCGCTGTTGATGACCATGACGTGTACTTGGTTTGAGGCGGTCCCGCCGTCCGTCACCCCAGAGGGGATGGTGACGAGCAGCTCTCCCGCGCTGATGAATTCGGCTGGGGCCAGCCTGCCTCCGACGAGCACTGTCGTCTGGGTATTGAAGTTACCGCCGAAGACTTGAATGACGTCGCCCTCGCAGCCGGTCGTGGGCGCAAAGGAGGTCACGTAGGGATCATCCGCCTGATAGGTGAAGCCATTGGGCCGGTTGTAGGTCCGGAGGGTTTGGTCGATCTTGGTTTCCACCTTCACATCGACTGTCACATCAGTGGAGCTTTGGGGGGAGCGTCTGGGCAAAACACCGCGAATGGTTTTGGAATCAGGAGAGCTTCGCGCAAGAAGCTCCGCTCCGCCGATCGTTGCGCTTTGCACGTTGCTCAGGCAGCGGCCGCGAATCTCCACCGGGACACCGCCGTTCATGGGCCCGGCGTCGGGTGCTACCTCCGTTATCTCCGGGTCGAGGTTGTAGGAAAACAAGCCGTCGATAGGAGGCTTCACGCAGGTTCGACCTCCTGGGTTCGCGCTCGAAACTTCGACTGGACCATCGCTTCCCGCCGGAGGGGGAACCTCACCCCAGACTTCAATCCCGTTGGGGGTCGACATTCCGGCGGCGCTGACGAGCTCGACGCCTGCGAAGAAAACCTTGGTGTCTGCTTTGAAATGCTCTCCGGTGACCACGACTCGGTCGCCTGGGCAGCCGACGCTCGGGGTCACCTTGGTGACGCAGGGAAAGTTGTCTCGGTAGGTGAACGCGCGCGGCAGTACGTCCGTCGCCTCGGAGTTGACGGCGCTCACATTGACCGGAACGTCCACAATCAGCCCTGGCGGCGCGATGCCCACGATTTGGCTGAAAGTCACCTCCAGCTGCTCGAGCTTGTTACTTCCGATGTAGACCTCAGTGACGGTGCTCAGGCACTGCCCCTTCAAGGTGACGGGGTAGCCGCCCGCCTTGGCCCCTTCGGAGGGGAACACCGCCGCCAACCGCGGCTCGCTCGAGAGAAGAAATGCATTG
>JBMORE010000143.1:0-8459 GCA_049322255.1 Myxococcota bacterium
CGCCATCGGCGAGCTCGTACTGCGACGCTCTCAAGATTGACGTTCCGCGACTCGATGAGGAGGTCGGCCCTCGGGACGGGTAGTGACCGAGTTTGACGCGCCGCAAAGAGTGGGGTGACTGCGCGGGCGATGGGCGTCGAGAGCATGGAGACTCGCTCACGGAGCGGGATGGGCGATCGTCGAGTCGGTACTCGATGTCTCGATCGCCTGCCGGATCCGCAAGTCCCAAGCCAGAGGGCTTGTGAATGTGGCGAGCTCACAGGGGGAGCCCAGGGCAGTGTGAGCGCGAGGAAAAGTGGAGGTGTTCGAGGATGGCGCGCCACCCCTCGACAGCGAGGAAGAATCTATGCGCGAGGGTCCTTCACCGCTTTCGAGCGTCTGCCCGCGATCACCGAGTGGCCTGCGCCGGCGCCGAGTGGGTGAGCTTCAGCAGCGAGTGGAACAGGTTGAGCTCGTCGAGGCTGTCCTGGATCGCCGCGGCGTTCTCCTCGGCGCAGCGGTTCGTCCAGGAATTCGTCAGCGACGCGGTCGACTCGGCGTGGACGAGCCCGCGGATGTGCACGACGAGCGTGCGCAGCTCCGCGACGTGAATCGGGCGGCCGGTTCGGGCCTGGAGTCCGCGGAGCAACGCCGCAAAGTCCGGACTCTCCTCCTCGAATCCGTCGATATCCAGCGGCGCGTCGGTGAACGGTCTGCCCGCGATGACTTTGAAGAGTTGCCGCACGACCGAGGTGAGCGCATTGCTCGTTTCGTCCAGGACGCCTGACTCCGGTTGTGACGTTGCGCGAATGAGCGCGAACGCATTCAAGAATCTCCGAGTAGCTGTTGCTTGCCTTGAGCGGGCCATGGAACAGCTTCCCGTCGACTTGGGTGGCTCTGGTTACGCCGGAGGATGCTCAGGAAAGCACTTCGAACCCCTAGGCTTTGGCTCGCCCGAGGTCGTGCGAGCGGGTGCTCATCCTCCCGAGCCAAAGGCCTGTATCCCGCGCAGTGGGTGAGGCGGGAGTCCCTTGGAGAAATCCTCGGGGCTCCCGACTTGCCGTTCCACAAGCCTCCCCGCCGCGCTAGCCTTCGGGCCTACGTGGAACAGCTCGGCAAGTACCAGCTGATTCGCAAAATCGCCACCGGGGGCATGGCCGAGGTCTTTCTCGCGCGCACCGCCGGGCCGATGGGCTTCGAGAAGAAGCTGGTGCTCAAGCGCATTCTGCCGCACCTGGCCGACGACCCGCAGTTCGTGCAGATGTTCCTCGCCGAGGCGAAGATCGCCGCGCTGCTCGACCACCCCAACGTGGTGCAGATCTTCGACTTCGGACAAGAGGGGCGGCACTTCTTCATCGCCATGGAGCACATCGACGGTCCGAACCTGCGCCACCTGGCGAGGATGGCGCGCGACGTCGACACCCCGCTGCCGTTTGCGGTGTGCGCCAAGCTCGTCAGCCACGCCTGCGAGGGGCTCTCCTTCGCCCATGACTTCAAAGACCCGGAGACGGGCCAGCCGATGAACCTCATTCATCGTGACATCAGCCCCGACAACATCCTCGTCTCCCGCACCGGCGCGGTGAAGGTGGTGGACTTCGGCATCGCCAAGGCGTCTACCCAGCCCCACCTGACCAAGAGCGGGGTCATCAAAGGCAAGCTGATGTACATGCCCCCTGAGCAGATGGGGCGCGGCGCGATGGACCGGCGCGTCGACGTCTTCGCCTTGGGGATGGTGCTCTACGAGCTCATCTCCGGCCTGACGCCCTTCGACACCACCAGCGAAGTGAGCATCATCCAGGCGATCATGAGCCCCGAGCCGCTCCCGCCGGTCACCTTCCGTCGCGCCGACGTGCCCTTCGAGCTTGTGCGCATCGTCTCCCGCGCGATGGAGAAGGACAGGGAGCAGCGCTACGGAAGCTGCAAGGAAATGCAAGCCGACCTCGAGCGCTTCTTGGCCTCCACCGGACAGTCGGTGCAGCCTCACCAGCTCGCCGAGTGGGTGGAGAAGCTGGAGGCGCTGGCGCCGCCCGATGCGTACCCCACTCCGGTGGCGCAGGCGGTCTTCGGGGTCGCCGAGGCGGTGCCCGGCCATACCGACGTGTCGGCGGTGGACAGCGAGGGGTTTGCCGACACCAAGGTCTCCACTTCGGGAAAGACCCCTCCCGAGCCCAGACGCCCTGAGGCAGCCCCGCCCTCGAACGCGACGCCTTTCCCTCCCGTGGAGGAGAAGGCGAGTGTGGCACCTGCGTCTTTCACCACCGACGCCATGGCACGCGCAGGGGTGAAGAAGAGCAGGCTTCCCCTCGCCGCCGTCGCCAGCGGAATTTTGGGAGTCGTGGTCACCGGGTACGCCCTCACGCGCAGCGAGCCGCCGCCCCTTTCGCCGCCCGTCGCCCAGGCTCTTCCAGTTCCCGTTCCCGAGCCCAGCCCCGAGCCGCAGCCTTCCCCTCTACCGACGCCTGCTCCGCAGCCTGCGCCGCCCAAGCCCAGAGTGAAGCCCGCGCCCAAGGCCGCTCGCAACGGTTCGCTGGAGTTTCGGGTGCGGCCTTACGCCACGGTTTATTTGAACGGCGAGCTCCTCGGCGACACGCCGCTTCAACCGATGAACGTCCCCGCCGGGAAGCACTCCATCCGTCTGGTGAACGCCAAGTTGGGCAAGGACGTCGAGGTGGACTTCACGGTGAAGGCCAACGACAAGAATCTGTTCAAGTACAACTTGCGGGAGTGACGCGTGATGGCTCGCATCTGCCTGGTGGTGGCGGTGGGGGTGTGCTCGACACCGGCTTGGGCGTTGTCGAAGGAGGTCGCCAAGTACCTGCGCGCCGCAGCGACCCTCTACGAAAACCTCGAGTACGAAAAGGCGCTCAAGCAGATCGAGCGTGCCCGCGCCAAGAGCGCTGGCTCCGAAGACGACACCGCCATCGCGCTGTACGAGGGCATCTTGTTCTCCGACCTGGGCAAAGAGGAGCGCGCCCTCACCGCCTTCAAGACCGGGCTGTCGTTGGACCCCGAGGCCAAGCTGCCGCTGGAGGTTTCTCCCAAGGTGGAGGCGGTCTTCGAGAAGGCGCGGCAGAACGTGAAGAAGATGCTCGAGCCACAGCTCGCCAGAGAGAAGGAGGAGGAAGAGCGGCGAAGGGCGCAGGCCGAGCGGGAGCGGCAGATGGCGCAGATGACGCCTAAGCCTGCCCCGGAGCTCATCCAGGCTGCGCCTTCCTCGTCGGTGCGCGGCTACGCTTGGCTGCCGGCGGCGGCAGGCGTTGCTCTGGCCGGGGGCGGGGCGTTCTTCCTCCTTCAGGCCAAGGGCAACTACGACAAGCTGATTCAGGGCACGGTGGCCCCCGAGACGGCAGCACGGGCGCGCGAGGACGGCAAACGTCAGCAGGTGGTGGGGCTGATGCTGGCGGGGGTGGGTGCCGCCGCGCTGGCTTCTGCGGGGGCGATGGCCCTGTGGGGCGAAACGCCCGCTGCGGTAGGTGGGGCGGTCACCCGCGACGGAGCCGCTGTTTCGCTCGCGTTGCCGCTTCCTTGAAGAGGAGGGACGGCGGCCCACCGGCGAATCGGGCGGACAAAAACTGGCGCGACGCCCAAACGAGATCAGGATGCGCGCATGATGCGCGACTCCTCTTTGACCTCCACCTACACCTACTTCCTTCTCTCCGAGCACCGGCACGACCGGACGTCGCCCCCGCAAAGCGCCGTGGCTTCCAGCACCCGCTACTGTTGGTTGGCCGACGATGGGGGGCCCCGATTGCACGAACCGTTCAGCCTGATGGCTCGAGTGCTCACCAGCAAACGGCGGCGAAACCCGCGCCGGGGTTGAACAATTCGTTTAGACCTCCAGGGAGCTCAGCAACAAAGACAGCTCAGCCCGTCCGGCGCTCTTGGGCAGGTAATAGTGGGGCCCTCGGCGTAAGGGCCGCACCGACTGCGCCGGGGCCGAGGTGAGAAAAACCACCGGAGGGCTACCCGGAGGCAGATGCTCGAGTAGCTCCTCGCCGTTCATCATCGGCATGTACAGGTCGAGGAGGAGCACGTCGAAGCGTTCGCGCGCCAATAGCCGTAGTGCTGCTTCGCCGCCGTCGGCTTCCTCCACCGCGTAGCCCAGCTCGCGCAGACACTCGCACAAGAAGGCGCGCCAATCGGGGTCGTCGTCCACCAAGAGAATGCGCCGTGGCTCCACATCGGCCCAACGCGCGGAGGTGGGTAGGGAATTCGGGACATCGGGAGCTCCTCGCCCTCGCCCTCTCGCACAGGGAGAGGGTTTAGCTGGCGGTCGCCGCGGTGGTGGGGCGCAAAGTCTCGGCGACGTCGGGGGCGGCGACGTGGCGGATGACCGGCTCTTTCGTCTTCGGCTCGCCCGCCCGCTTGGCCAGCTCCATGAGGACCGCTTGGCTGCGCACCTGGGCGCCGTTGGGTTGGATGGGGACGTACGTCCCATCGACCAAAAGCCGGCGAGCCTTGACGTTGTCTTTGAGACCCGTGCCGACGATTTCCTCGAGCAAGCGGACGCGCAGCGAAGGCTCCTCGACGGGGAACATCACCTCGATGCGGCGGTGAAAGTTGCGCGGCATCCAGTCGGCGCTGGAGAGGTAGACCTCGGTCTGATTGCCGGTGCCAAAGGCGAACACCCGGCTGTGCTCGAGAAAGCGGTCGACCACGCTGTGCACCCGAATGCGCTCGCTCACCCCGGAAACCCCGGGGCGCAGGCAGCAGATGCCGCGCACCAAGAGGTCGATCTCCACCCCCGCCTGGCTGGCGGCGTAGAGGGCGCGTATCACCGGGGCGTCCACCAGGGAGTTCATCTTGGCGACGATGCGCGCCCCCTCGCCCTTTTTGGCCCGCTGCGCCTCGCGCTCGATGAGCTCGAGCACCCGCCCCTGCAGATTGACCGGGGCCACCGCCAGCCGCTTCCAGTTGGGGGCGCTGGAGTAGCCGGTGAGCATGTTGAAGAGCGCCGAGACGTCGTCGGCGATCTCCTGCCGCGAGGTGAACAAGGAGAGGTCGGTGTACTGGCGGGCGGTGAGCTGGTTGTAGTTGCCCGTTCCCAAGTGCACGTAGCGGCGAATGCCGTTGCCCTCGCGGCGCACCACCAGCGCCACCTTGCAGTGGGTCTTCAGCCCGATGAGGCCGTAGACCACGTGCACCCCGTTTTCCTCCATGCGGCGGGCCCAGGCGATGTTGTTGGCCTCGTCGAGGCGGGCCTTGAGCTCGACCAGCGCCGCCACCTGCTTGCCGTTCTCCGAGGCCCGCATCAGGGCGCGGCCGATCGGGCTGTCGCCGCTGGTGCGGTAGAGGGTGACCTTGATCGCCAGCACGTTGGGGTCGTCGGCCGCCTCGTCGATGAAACGGGTGACCGGGTCGAAGGACTCGTAGGGATGGTGGAGGAGAAGGTCGCGGCTGCCGACGATGGGCAGGAGCGTCTCCGCGTCCTTGAGCGGAATGGGCACCGCGGGGATGTAGGGCTCGACCCGCAGCTCCGGGCGGGGGTCTTGCTCGGCGAGCGCCGTCAGGTCGGACAGCTGCAGCGGCCCGGGGACCTTGTAGACGTCGTTGGCGTTGAGCTTGAGCGCGGCTGGCAGCTGCGACTCCAGGGCGCTGGAGGCGTTGACGTCGATCTCCAGGCGCACCGCGGCGCCTCGATCGCGACGGCGCAGCTCCTCCTGAATGGTGGACAGGAGGTCTTCGGAGTCCTCCTCGTCGAAGTCCAAGTCCCAGTTGCGGGTGACGCGGAAGGCGGTGGTCTCGGTGACCGCATACCCGGGGAAGAGGTCGCCGGCGAACATGGCGATCAGCTCTTCCAGGAGGAGAAACGCCTGCCCTTGCGTCGACGGCAGGGAGACCAAACGCGAAAGCACCCCTGGCACCTGCACCACCGCCAGCGAGTTCTCCACCAAGTCGCGGCGGCGTCGCTTTCCTTCCTTGCGCAGCATCACCGCCACGTTGAGCGATTTGTTCCTCAAGTGGGGGAAAGGGTGGCCCGGGTCGACCGCCAACGGGGTGAGCGCGGGAAAGACCGAGCTTTGAAAGTGCGCCTTGGCCGCGCCTTTTTGCTCGCTGGAGAGCTCGTTGCGCGCGAGCACGAACATGCCGCTGGCGGAAAGCTGCGGCAGAAGCTCCTTTTGCCACAGCCGGTACATCTCCCCGACCATGCCGCGGGCGCGCTCCCGAATCGCGGCCAGCTGCTCGGAGGGCAGCATGCCGTCCGCGGCCGTCTCCGCCACCCCGCCGAGCAGCTGCTGCTTCAGGCCCGCCACCCGCACCATGAAGAACTCGTCGAGGTTCGACGAGGTGATGCCGAGGAACTTGATGCGCTCGTAGAGCGGCAGGGAGGCGTTGAGCGCCTCGGCGAGCACCCGCTCGTTGAACGCCAGCCAGGAGAGCTCGCGGTTGATGAACAAGTTTCGATCTTGGAATTCCATACGCCCCGGTCTTTCAACGCTACTCTTACGCTAGACATGCCCCGCACCCCAAACGGCCGAGCAGCCGAGCAGCGTGAGACGTTCGGCGACGTCTTGGCGGCCATCGACGTCGGCACCAACGCCGTGCGCCTCGAGCTCGCCCGGGTGCTGCCCGACGGCACCCTGGAAACCTTGCACCAGGAGCGTGACCCCGTTCGCCCCGGCGAGGGTCTGTTCACCACCGGGCTCATCAAGAAGGAAGTCGCCGACCGGCTGTTGTCCACCTTGAGGCGCTACGGGGCGCTCTGCCGCCGCTACCAGGCGCGGGTGCGGGCGGTGGCCACCAGCGCGGTGCGCGAGGCGAAGAACCGTGAGGAGCTCGTCCGCCGGGTGCGCAAGGAGGCGCGGCTCAACCTCGAGGTCATCTCGGGGAAAGAGGAGGCGCGGCTCATCTGCTTGGGGGTGTTGCGGGGCAAGCCGCCGCTGGCGCGCTCTTTGTGCGTGGACATCGGCGGCGGCTCGACCGAGGTGGCGTTTGCCTACGGGGAAACGGCGAAGGAGCTGTGGAGCGTCGAGCTGGGGGCAGTGCGGCTCACCGAGCTGTTCAAAGCCGCCGGTTCCGTCTCCAAGAAGACGCTCAAGCTGATGCGGGGCTACGCGCGGGAGGCGATCGCCGATTCGCTTCCCGCGCGAATCCCCAGGGCGCCTTCGACTGCGCTGGGTAGCAGCGGCACCATCAGCGCGGTAGTGAGCTTCGCCGCCGCCGAAGGCACCGGGCACGCGACCGCGCGCCAAATCTCCAAGGCGGTGGAGGCGCTCGCCCAGATGCCGCCGGAGAAGCGGCGCAAGCGCTTCGACCCGCGCCGCGCCGACATCGTCACCGCGGGGGCGGTGATTCTGGAGGCGGTGATGGAGCACTTGGGGCTCGAGGCGGTGACCAAGGTGGATCGCGGCCTGCGCGAGGGGTTGCTCGTCGACCTTTTGCGCAAGCGCGCCCCCAACCTCGACGACCCTTCGCTCGGTGACGCGGCCAAGGCGTTGGGGCGGCGCTTCGACTTCGACGAGCGCCACGCCGAGCAGGTCTGCCGCATCGCGCTCGAGCTCTTCGACGACCTGGCGAGCCTGCACCACCTCCCGGCGGCGGTCAGGCCCTACCTCGAGGTGGCGTCGCTGCTCCACGACATCGGCAACGCGGTGAGCTACCAGCGCCACCACAAGCACACCTACTACCTGATTCAGAACGCCGACATCCCCGGGCTGGCCGATCGCGAGCGCGAGCTGGTGGGCCGCATCGCGCGCTACCACCGGCGCAGCGTGCCCGCGCTCGACCACCCGGGGATGGACGGCCTCACCTCCTCCGAGGCGAGGTGGGTGCGCAAGTGCGCTACCCTTCTGCGAGTGGCCGACTCCCTCGATCGCAGCCACCACCAGCCGGTGCGACACGTGAGCGCGCAGGTGAAGGGGAGCGCGGTGGTGGTGCGGCTTTCCTCCAGGGTGCCTCTCGACCTCGAGCTGTGGGACGCGGAGCACGAGGCGGCGCTCTTTCGCGAGGTGTTCGGCCGCCGCTTGACCTTCGGGGTCGAGCGGTAGGACGGACGAAGCGCGCGCGAGGGCTCTCCGCCGCCAGGGCAGAGGTCAACGGGAACCCAGGTGGCTCGTGGCAGGCGGTTTCTTACATTGATGCGGGGTATTTGCTTCCTTCACAATTCTCTTCGGCCTTGAGAGAGGCCGGGAAGGGGCACCGGTGGATACCCGAGCGCGTGTTCGGCATGCGCCTGCTGCTACGAAGTGAGAATCTAGAGGTCGTGAAGACGGGCGTCTTCATCGCCTCGGAGCTCGGCCGCGGCGCCAAGCCGTTAATCGATGAGTTTCCTCGGCTCCTTGGTCACGATGAGTTCCGCATCAGGTACGACGTTCTTGATTGCATCCTTGTCTGCGCGACCGAACAGCACGGGGAGCTTCTCGCTGGAGCGGTAAATCTCGTTCATGATCCAGAACGAGCTGTACGCAAGAAGGCGTTGGTGTTCCTCAGCAGAGCGAGTGAGGCGCAGCTTCGCGCCGCCCTCCCATTCATAGACACGC
>JBMORE010000144.1:0-8962 GCA_049322255.1 Myxococcota bacterium
CATCGGCCCACCGTAGACAGCGATGCCACCCATGTCCACAGCGGGAGTCGACCGCTGCGTCTTCATGAGTCGCGTCCGCGGCGGTGAAAGGTGAGAGCGACCCACGGGCCTTCTCGTCGAGCGGTATACAGGTGCAAGGAGCTGTAGAGCGCCTCCAGCTGCGACCGCTGCGCTTCGAGAAAACCGGCGACGATCAGCTCCCCGCCCACGCGCGCGAGCACATCGACGGCGGCGAAGGGGTGCACATCGCTGGGCAAGTTGGCCACCACCACGGGAAAGACTTCGTCGAGCGCAGCCAGCAGGGTGGTGGCAAAGCGCACCCGCGACACCCGGTGCGCGCGTGCGAGCTGCCGCGCTGCTTTCGCCGCGTTTTCCAGAAGGTCGATGCCCAGCACCGAGCGGGCACCCAGCCAGCGCGCGCCAATGGACAAGACGCCGGCGCCGCAGCCGACGTCCAACACCCGCGCCCCACCCCGGACGTGCTCGCTCTCCTCCAGCGCCTGCAAGCACAGCCGGGTGGTGGGGTGTCCGCGCGAGCCGAACACGGTTTGCGGCGGCACCACCAGTCGCCGCAGCCCCGGCGGCGCCTCCTCCACCGCCCAGGGAGGACCCACCCACAGGGTGCGGGTGCGCATCGGCCGGTACTGGGCTCGGTAGGCCGCGATGTCGTCGTAGTGCGCATGGTCGAGCTCCACCCGGGCGCCGACGACGAGGGACAACAGGCGGCGCTTCGCCTCGATTGCCGCGGCGGCGTCGGCAAAATACGCCAAGATGAGCGCGTGTCCTCTCCGGGGCCGGCGCGCGGTGGAGCGGTCCTGCACTTCGAGGCCCCAGGTGGGAGGCTGGGCGAGCGCGGCCTGGGCCAGCTCCGAGGCGGCGCTTTTCACCTCGGCGCGCAGCACCACGCAAAATGACCGGAACATCGCCTTTCAGGGCACCTCGAGGAACCCGGAGACGCGCGTGTAGCGCAGGTCGACGAACTCGGAGCACCCTCCGGTCTGCACGTGCTTGGCTTCGTAGGCCACCCGGGGGTTGCCGTTGGCGTCGAGCACCACTACCGGACGCTCTCCGGGACGCCAGTACGCCTGGGAGCAGCCGGTAGCGGGGGCGGCGGGAACGCGCTCCTCCATGCTCGCGGCCGTTTCCACCAAGGCGTGGCGCCACTTGGCTTGGTCGGTGCCGCAGCCGTCTTTGCAGCTGGAGTAGCCGGTGGCGTGAGGCTCGACCCCCACGTGGTAGACCGCCCGCGGGTTGCCTTTGGTGTCGAGGGTGAAGTCGAACCCCCCGCTGCCGTACGCCTCCGGTAAGCCCAGGCTGGCCTTGCTCCACCCCGCGGCGGCGGTGCACTGGTTGTCGCAGGAGGCGTAGAACAGACGATTCTTCGCCTCGGGGTCGTCGGCGGCGCCGGCGAAGTAGAGCAACCGTGGCTGGTCGTTGGTGTTGAGGCGCAGCACCACCGAGCCGTCGGCGCCGACGCTGAACAAGCGCACCGAGGCCCAGTTGGTGGCTTGCTCACACGCTCCGTCGCACACCGCGTAGGCGATGGTTTCGGGGGTCGCCGTGTCTCGGTAGGCCAGGTGCACCCGCCCAATGCTGTCGAAGGCGAGCGAGAGTTTTTGGGCGGTGGGGGTGAGGGGCAGCCTGGTCTTGGACCAATTGGTGGCCACCGAGCACAGCTGACGGCATTGGCTGTAGTAGATGCCTTCGCTGCCCAAGGTGGCGTCACGGTAGACAAAGGCCGACAACCCCGTCGGAGAGATGGCGAAGTACGGTTCGTCGCTGGCCGTTTCGTTGGCGTAGTGCAGCTGCACGTTGAACCAGCTCGCCTGTTTGGTGCACTGGTCGTCACACATGGAGAAGAACCAGGCCTGAGCGGTTTCGTGGAACCACACCACCCGCGGCTTGTTGCCGGGGGCCGGGGTGAGCTTGACGCTGGGGCGCGACAGCCCCTGAGCACTGTCGTTGAGCTCGACCACCTTCCAGCTCGACTGCTGGTTGCAGCCCCCGCCGCAGTACGCGTAGCGCACCGGGTGCCCGTTGGCACCGGAGAGGTTGGTGACGTAGGCCAGGTGCAACCCGCCCGCGGGGTCGATGCTCAGCGAGGGTAGGTGCGTCCACAGGTTCTGGTCGGGAAACACGTAGTAGGCGCCCTGCACGCCGCCGTCGAAGCTCCCGCCGCCCCCGTCGGTGTTTCCTCCGCCGGGACAGCCCCACAGCGCGCACGAGAGCGCCGACAGCACCGCAGCCCGCTTCATCGTGAGTACCCCTGGGTAAGAGACGGCGTCGAGTATGCCGGGCCCGGACGTTCGATGCGAGCAGGTCAGGCCGCGGCGGCGAGCGGACGCGCCTTGCGCGCCCGCCCAGCCGGACGCACCCGGGTGGGTGGTGGTAGCCAAGTGGGGCCGAGCGCGAACACCGCTGCCCAGTAGCGTGCCTTCTCGCGCGAGGCGCAGAGGTACTCGAGCACCGGGCCTTCCGTTGTGTACACCCAGAGCACGAAGCTCTGTTGACGCCTCGTCACCCGGGTCGCTTTCACGCGCATCGCTTCGGCCCACGAGCAGGCGCCATGCCAGAAGGCCCAAGCCTGCGTGGCGCGGCTGGAAGGTCGCTGCGCAGACAGTCCTCCACCCGCCGGTAAGAAGGAAAGCCTCGTCAACCGCCGAGCCTACGGTTGGTTGACAAGCAGGAGAGCGGGGGCTACGCCGCGCGCCATGTCCCACGCCCACTTCTCCTCGCCGTCGCGGCACGACTGGACCCTCCCCGAAGTCCGGGCGCTGCACGACTTGCCGCTGATGGACTTGGTCTTTTTGGCGCAGTCGACGCACCGGGCGGTCTTCCAGGACAACAAGGTGCAGCTGTGCTCGCTGCTCTCCATCAAGACCGGCGGCTGCCCAGAGGATTGCGGCTACTGCCCGCAGTCGGCGCGGTACCAGACAGGGGTGCAGGCGGAGAAGCTCATGGACGTGGGCGAGGTGCTGGCGGCGGCACGGGAGGCACGGGCGGCGGGCGCCACCCGCTTTTGCATGGGAGCGGCTTGGCGGGAGGTGAAAGACGGCCCGCAGTTCGACGCGGTGCTGCAGATGGTGAAAGGAGTGCGCGCGCTGGGGATGGAGGCCTGCTGCACCTTGGGCATGCTCACCCACGAGCAGGCCCGGCGGCTCAAGGAGGCCGGGCTGTCGGCCTACAACCACAACCTCGACACCTCGGCCGAGCGCTATGGCGACATCATCTCCACCCGTACCTACCAAGAGCGGCTCGACACCCTGAACCGGGTGCGCGAGGCAGGCATCTCGGTGTGCTCGGGAGGCATCATCGGCATGGGCGAGTCGGTGGACGACCGGTGCCGCATGCTCATCACCCTGGCCAACCAGCCCACCCACCCCGAGTCGGTGCCCGTCAACGCCCTGGTGGCGGTGAAGGGGACTCCGCTGGAGAACCAGCCGCCGGTGGAGCCCTTCGAGCTGGTGCGGATGATTGCCACCGCGCGCCTTTTGATGCCCACCGCGCGGGTGCGCCTTTCCGCCGGGAGGCAGGCGCTGTCCCCCGAGGCGCAGCTTTTGTGCATGCTCGCCGGAGCCAACTCCATCTTCTTCGGCGAGCGGCTGCTCACCACCGCCAACCCCGAGTACCAGGAGGACATGGCGCTCTTTCACAAAGCTGGGGTGGAGCCGCTGGCGTGGTAGCGGCCGCTTGGGCCGAGGAGGAGCTCTTCGCACTCGAAGCCCACGGCCTGCGCCGCCAGCTCGAGCCGCTCTCCTCTCCCCAGGGCGCCACGGTGCAGCTTGGCGGGCAGACGCTGGTCAATTTCTCCTCCAACGACTACCTGGGGCTGGCCTCCCATCCGCAGCTGGCGGCGGCGGCGATGCAGGCGCTGCGCCGGCACGGGGTGGGCTCGGGCGCCTCGCGGCTCCTCGTGGGCGACACCACCGCGCACCATGCCCTCGAGGAACGGTTGGCGGACTTCACCGGCGCGAAGGCGGCGCTGCTCTTCAACAGCGGGTACGCCGCCAACGTGGGAGTGCTCTCCACCCTTTGTGGCCCGGACGACGTGGTCTTCTCCGACGCCCTCAATCACGCCTCGCTCATCGACGGCTGTCGTCTCTCCCGAGCCCAGGTGGTGGTCTATCCGCACGCCGACGTCGGAGTGCTCGACGCCCTCCTTTCGCGCCACCCCGCTCGCCGCCGGCTGGTGTGCACCGAGGCGGTGTTCTCGATGGACGGCGACTTGGCGCCGCTTCGCGAGCTGGTGGAGGTGTGCCGCCGCCACCAGGCCGCGCTCTTGGTGGACGAGGCCCACGCGCTGGGGGTGTTTGGCCAAACGGGCGCCGGTCTGTGCGAAGCCCTGGGGGTGGCGGCTCGAGTGGACGTGCGCATGGGCACGCTGGGCAAGGCCCTGGGCGCGTACGGCGCCTTCGTGGCCTGCGCGAAGCCTCTGCGCGAGCTCTTCTTCAACCGCGCCCGCTCGCTGGTGTTCTCCACCTCGCTGCCGCCAGTGGTGTGCGCGGCGGCCCAAGCGGCGGTGGACTTGGTGGAGGAGGGCGAGCTGCGCCGGCGCCTGTGGAGGAACGTCGAGCGCTTCGCCGCCGGCATTGGAGCCTCTCCCCCAAGCCCCATCTTCTCGGTGGTGCTCGGCTCGCCCGAGCGGGCGCTTTGGGCCTCGCGCACCTTGCGCGCGCAAGGCTTGTTGGCCAAGCCCATTCGTCCGCCCACGGTTCCCGAAGGCACCAGCCGCTTGCGCTTGGCGGTGAGCGCGGCGCACTCCGAAGAACAGCTCGACTGGGCCGCACGCGCGGTCAAAGAGGTGCTCGATGGCTGATGCTTCCCACCCGCTGGAGCCGACCTACATCTCCAAAGCCAGCACCCGGGAGCGGCATGAAGAGCTGCTCGAGCTCGACCGGCGCCACGTCTGGCACCCCTTCACCCAGATGCAAAGCTGGCCCAAGGACGATCCGCTGCTCATTGTCCGCGGCAAGGGCAACTACCTCTATGACGACCTGGGGCGCCGGTATTTCGACGGTGTCTCCTCGCTGTGGGTGACGGTGCACGGGCACCGCAAGAGGGAAATTGACGCGGCGATTCGCGCGCAGCTCGACAAGTTGGCCCACTCCACCCTCCTGGGGCTGGCGCATGAGCCGTCCATCGAGCTGGCGGCGAAGCTGTGTGCGCTGGCGCCCGAAGGGTTGACGCGGGTGTTCTACTCCGACAGCGGCTCCACCGCGGTCGAGGTGGCGCTGAAGATGGCGTACCAGTACTGGGCGCAAAAAGGGCGCCCGCGGAAGCGGCGCTTTGCCGCCCTCGGCGAGGCCTACCACGGCGACACCGTGGGCGCGGTTTCGCTCGGAGGCATCGATCTCTTCCACGCCACCTTCCGAGGGCTGCTCTTCGACGTCGAGCGGCTGCCCACGCCTTCCAAGGAGTGTCTGACGGCGGCGAAGCGGTTGTTTCAAGAGAAGGGCGAGGAGCTCGCTGCGTTGGTGGTGGAGCCCTTGATACAGGGCGCAGCCGGCATGCAGGTGCAGCCACCTGGCTTTCTCGCCGAGCTGGAGAAGCTGTGCCGCGCGCACCAGATACTGCTGGTGTGCGACGAGGTGGCGACAGGCTTTGGCCGCACGGGGACGATGTTCGCGGTAGAGCAGGAGAAGGTCCGCCCCGATTTTCTCTGCCTCGCCAAGGGGCTCACCGGCGGCTACCTGCCCTTGGCCGCGACCCTCACCACCGACGAGGTGTACTCGGCCTTTTTGGGCACGGTGGGAGAGAAGAAGGCCTTCTTCCACGGGCACACCTACACCGGCAACCCGCTCGCCTGCGCCGCGGCACTCGCCAACCTGGAGCTCTTCGAGAGCGAGGGCACCCTGGAGAAGATGAAGCCCACGGTGGCCGCCTTGGCCAAAGCGCTGGAAGAGGTCGCCGGGCTCGCCCACGTCGGCGAGGTGCGCCGCAAAGGGTTGATGGTGGGCATCGAGCTGGTGAAGGACCGCGCCACCCAAGAGGAGTACCCCTACGGCGAACGCAAGGGCTTCGCGGTGTGCCAGGCGGCGCGAAAAAAGCGCATGCTCTTGCGCGCGTTGGGGAACGTGGTGGTGCTGATGCCGCCCTTGTCCACCACGCCGACCGAGGCACGCAAGCTGGTGGAAGTGGTGCGCGGCGCCATCGTCGAGGTGTGCGGGTGAAGCTTCGCCTCTTCGTCACCGCCACCGATACCGGAGTGGGGAAGACCGAGGCGGCGTGCGCGTTGCTCTCCTTGCTCGCCGAGGCGGGAGAGCGACCTGCACCCTTCAAGCCGTACGAGAGTGGCTGCGCCGACCTCGCCCGTCCCCCCGATGCGCTGGCCCTGCAGGCCGCGGCGGGGAGCGACCTGCCGCTGGAGCGCGTGTGTCCCCATCGCTTCACTGCGCCCCTTGCTCCTGGAGTGGCCGCGCGAAGGTTGGGCGAGGAGCCGGACTTCGAAAAGACGCTCGCTGCCTTTCGCTCGTTTGAAGGGCGCTCGCTGGTGGTGGAAGGGGCGGGTGGCCTGTTCGTGCCCATCGACTCGCAGCGCGACGTCATCGACCTCATCGAAGCGCTGCGCCTGCCGGTGCTCCTGGTGGCGCGCGCCGGCCTGGGCACGCTCAACCACACCGCACTCTCCCTCGAGGCGCTGGCGCACCGTCGCATCGAGGTTCGAGCGGTATTGCTCAGCAAAAGCTCACTCACCCCTCTCCCCGTGGGAGAGGGCAAGGGTGAGGGACCCATGAACACAGAGGATCCGTCGGAGGCGGACAACGCCGTTCTCCTCGAGGAGCGCCACCGCATGCGAGTGCTCGGACCGGTGCCGTTCATCGCTGACGCGAAGGCGCGGAGGTTGGCGTTTCGCGCGACGCTCGCTGGGCTCGTCGGCGTCAGTGGCTGACGATGATGGCCATCACCGCGATGAGGAAGACCAACAAGAGCACCGTCGCCACCAGCACCAGCTGCGTATAGCCCGGTGCGCGCGGTTCGATTGCACCGGGTGCTACAGAGGTGAACCTCGTACCTGTGCGCAGCAAATTTTTGTCGGATGCGGTCGCGAATTGGACGGCGGTGGTGATCCGCGCGACAACGCTTCGCGCATGGCAGAGATCATCGACCTGTCCCTCATCGCCGACGCCAAGCGCTACTTCCACAAGCTCCTCGACGCCCGCGGCATCAATTACTTCCTCCGCAAGGACGCGCGGCGGCCGTTTCAGATCGAGCAGTCGAAAGTGGAGATGGTGGTGCGCACCGCGGCCCGCTGCAGACCTCCCCACCTGCGCCGGCCGCCTCTGCCGGCGGTCGACCGCGCGCGAAGGGAGATTCGCCGCGAGCTGATTCGCCGGGTGGTGGAGGAGATGCTCCAGACCGGCTTGTAGACGCTCGTTCAGGCCGAGCCTCACGAGCATGTCGAGGGACGAGGCCCGGCTTCGCCCACGAATTGAACGCCGCGCAGAGGCGATGATACAGACGCCCCTGGCCGGTCGCGTACGAGGTCCTTTCCGATGCAGCTCAGGCTGGTCGTGTGCCTCGCAGTGGTGAGCTGTACTTGTCGGCCGGGCCAGCTGGGTCAGGTGGAGGAGGCGCAGCTGCGCGCCTCTCCGATGCACCTGGTTCTCCCCGCCGCCTACGTCGGCTACCCCACTTCCGGTGTGGTCGAGGTTGCCAACGTGGGCGGGACACCGGCCTCGGTCGAGGTATCGGCGGCAGAGCCCTTCTCGGTGGAGACGGGTCAGCTCGAGCTGGTGACCGGGGAATCTCGTTCCTTGGTGGTGCGCTTTGCGCCGACGGCGGCGGGGCTCTTCGACGGGGTGCTGCGGATAGGAGCACTGGAGGTGACGCTGGCCGCCGAGGGGCTGGAGGTGCCGGTGTGCAGCGTACCGGCCAACGTCTGCGAGGAGACCCGCTTCGAAGCAGAAGCCGGGCAGTGCGTGACGACGCTCAAGGAGGAGGGCAGCTCTTGTCAGACGCGATGCATCGCCTCGGGCTCCTGTTTGGCGGGCGCGTGCCGCGGCCAGCTCGCCGACTGCGACGACGGTAACGCCTGCACCGTGGATGCGTGTGGCGAGGCCGAAGGCTGCGTCCACTCGTCCCGGGTGTGCCCAGCACCGGCAGGTCGGTGCCAAATTGCTCGCTGCGACCCTCTCACCGGGTGCGGAGCGGAGGAGGCGCCGGACGGCACGCTCTGTGGGCCAGATGACTGCAAGGCGAGCGAAGTCGACGTGTGCATCGCGGGGAAGTGCGTCCGCCGGCAAAGACCGGATCAGGGCCGCTGCGTCAACACCTGGGTTCCGGTCAACACGCCGGCGCGCTCGAGGCACGCGATGGCGTACGACCTGACTCGCCAACGCGTCGTTCTCTTTGGTGGGGGAAGTAGCGGCCACTTCGGCGACACCTGGGAGTGGGATGGAACCACGTGGGTACAGCGGACGCCCGCGATGTCTCCCCCCGCGCGCGCCGGGCACGCGATGGCGTACGACACCGCTCGGCAACGCGTCGTCCTCTTTGGTGGATGGAATGGCGTTCAATCTCTCGCCGACACCTGGGAGTGGGATGGAACCACTTGGGTGCAGCGGGCACCCACCACGTCTCCCCCCGCAGTCTCGAACCATGTGATGGCTTATGACGTCGCTCGCCAGCGCGTCGTTGTCTTCAGTCGGGACTTTGGCGCCGTCCCGATCGGCACCTGGGAGTGGGATGGAACCACCTGGGTGCAGCGGATGCCCACCACGTCTCCTCCCGCGCTCATCAATCCTGCGCTGGCGTATGACATGGTTCGCCAGCGCGTTGTCCTCTTTGGTCATGAAGTTGGCGGCCTCGCCGATACCTGGGAGTGGGATGGAACCACCTGGGTGGAGCGGACGCCGGCGATGTCTCCCCCCGTGCGTACGAACCATGCCATGACCTACGACGCGGTCCGGCAACGAGTAGTCCTCTTCGGGGGATATAACGGTTTCCAAGCCCTCTCGGACAC
>JBMORE010000144.1:9062-76099 GCA_049322255.1 Myxococcota bacterium
CCTGGGTGGAGCGGACGCCGGCGATGTCTCCCCCCGTGCGTACGAACCATGCCATGACCTACGACGCGGTCCGGCAACGAGTAGTCCTCTTCGGGGGATATAACGGTTTCCAAGCCCTCTCGGACACATGGGAATGGGACGGAACCACCTGGGCAGAGCGAACGCCCGCGGCGTCTCCCCCCCAGCGCTATGAGCACGCGCTCGCTTATGACACGACTCGCCAGCGCGTGGTCCTCTTCGGTGGCAACGGTGCCCAACCTCTGTCGGACACTTGGGAGTGGGATGGAACGACCTGGGTCCAACGGACGCCCACGACGTCGCCTCCCGCTCGCTATTTACACGCGCTCGCCTACGACATGGCTCGCCAGCGCGTGGTTCTCTTCGGCGGAATCGGTACCCAACCTCTGTCAGACACTTGGGAGTGGGACGGAACGACCTGGGTGCAGCGAACGCCCGCGATGCCTCCCCCCGCACGGTTTGGGCACGCGCTCGCCTACGACACAGTTCGCCAGCGTGTTGTCCTCACCGGTGGGGTCAATAGCGTTGTGCTCGCCGACACCTGGGAATGGGACGGAACCACATGGGTAGACCTGGCTCCGACCCGGTCGCCTGCGGTCGCGTATCATTCATTGGCTTACGACGCCGCTCGCCAACGCCTCGTCCTCTTTGACGGCTCGAATTCCGCTGATACGTGGCTCTATCTTCCCTAAAGAAAAAGCCTGTCCATCAAAAACGCATCAAGACGCCGGCGCCATCGAGCGAGGGCACCAGGACCACCGAGACATCCTTCTTCGGCTCCTCACCGCCTTTGGGCCAGAACACCACGGTGGCGACGGCCGCGGCCAGGCCCACTCCAAAACCGATGTCCGCGAGGAGGGCCGAGCTCTGGGTGCGCTGCTGCGACTGTTGCTTCTGCGCCACCGTGCTCGCCTCGGTGAAGCGCCGCTTCTCTGCTTGCGCCTGTAAGCCAAAGAAGATTCCGGCACCCGCGCCCGCCGCCGCGACACCGCTGCTGACGAAGGCCAAGGTGCGCCCCCGGCTTTTCGCCTGCGCCTTCGCCTCTGCTTCCGCGCGCTGCTTGGCTTCGTATTCTTCGCGTTGCTTCTTCGCTGCCTCCGCCTCGGCGCGTGCCTTCTCCTCCAGCCGTTTTCGCTCCGCTTCCTGGGCGGTGCGGACCGCCTCTTCTTTGGCGATCAGCGAGCGCAGCCGGTCGAGAGCGAGGTTGGCCCTCTTTAACAGCGAAGGCTCGGTCTCCTCCGGGGCGGCGACGTAGCGCTGGTAGTACTCGACGGCTGCCTTGAGGTCTCCCGCCTGGTCGTACGCGCGGGCGATGTTGTAGAGGAGCTGCGGGTGCGGGTCGAGCGTGTTGGCCTCCTCGAGCTTGGCGGCGGCCTCGCGGTATGAGCCGCCGGTGTAGAGCTTCTCTGCTTCCTTCACCAAGGCCGCGGCCTTTTTGGACTTGGGTGAGGTGGCGGCGAAAGACGGTGCTGCGAGCAACACACCGACACAAAGGAGGAGGGTGTTTCGCATGAGGGGAAGAGTAGCGCGGGTTTCAGCGCGGGGACAGCTCGGCGGCGAGCAGGTCTGGCCGGTCGGTGATGAGGCCGTCGACGCCGATGGAGAGAAGCTCGCGCATCTTTTTCGGCTCGTTCACCGTCCAGACAAACACCGGGCAGCCGAGGCGGTGCGCGGCTTGGACGAGCTGCACGTCCACCAGACGTTTCCCCTCGTGGAAGTGCGGCAGCTCGAAGACGTGGTAGCGAGGATCGGCGAAGGAAGAGCCGCTGTGCATCCCCGCGATGAAGGCGGCGACCGAGTCGTGGGGGAAGAAGCGGCAGGCCTCGGGTAGAAGCTCCGCCACGTGCGCGGCCACGCCGTCGAGCTCGCTGCCCACCAACACCCGCTCCACCGCGTGCGTCTTGCGCAATACCCTGGCCAGCTCCTCGGCCGCCTCGGGGTACTCGGGTTTGACCTCGATGTTCAGCGGAACCTCGGGCAGCGCGTCGAGCACCTCATCGAGGCGAGGAATGCGCACGCCCTTGCCACGAAACGGGAAGGTCGCCCCACGGTCGATGGTGAAGCGGTGGCCGGCATCCAGCTTGGAAAGCTCAGCGTAGGAGAAGCACACCACCGGCCCTTCGCCGTCGGTGCAGCGCTCGACGGTGGCGTCGTGAGTCACCACCAATACTCCGTCGCGGGAGAGGTGCACATCGAGCTCGAGTGCGTGCGCTCGATGGAGACGTACCTCCGCCTCGAAGGCGACGAGGGTATTCTCCGGGTAGAGCCCGGCCCCGCCGCGATGGGCGATGTTCGCGGGCCGCGGCAGCCGGTCGAGGAAACCCACTACAGGCGGGAGAGGAGGAGCTGGCGCTGCAACTCCAGCGTGCGAGGGAGCTTGTCCCCGAACTGTTTGAAGAACTCGCCGATCGACTCCAGCTCCGTCTTCCACTCGCCGATGTCGATATGGGTGGCGGCGTCGACGCGCTCAGGGGGAATATCGAGACCGGAGAGGTCGATGTGGCCCTCCTTGGGCACCCAGCCCAGCCGCGTCTCCTGCGCGCCCACCGAGCCGTGCGCGCGGTCGATGATCCACTTGAGCACGCGCATGTTCTCGCCGTAGCCCGGCCAGAGAAATTTCCCCTCCTTGTCCTTGCGGAACCAGTTCACCACGAAGATTTTCGGCGGGTAGGGGATGTGCTGCTGCATGTGGAGCCAGTGCTGCATGTACTCGCCCATGTGGTAGCCGCAGAAGGGCAACATCGCCATCGGGTCACGGCGGATGACGCCCACTTTTCCGGTGGCGGCGGCGGTGGTCTCGGAACCCAAGGTCGCGCCCAAGAACACCCCGTGCCCCCAGTTGAACGACTGCATCACCAGGGGCACCGTGTCCGAACGGCGGCCGCCGAAGATGATGGCGGAGATGGGCACCCCTTCGGGGTCGTTGACGTGCTTGGAGAGCACCGGGTTGTTGGTCATCGGGGAGGTGAAGCGGCTGTTGGGGTGAGCCGCTTTCTCCGCCGAGCCCTTCTTCCACGGGCGCCCCTGCCAATCGATGAGCTCCTCGGGAACCTCGCCGTCCATCCCCTCCCACCACACCGAGCCGTCCTTGGTGAGGGCGACGTTGGTGAAGATGGTGTCGCGGCTGATGGTCTTCATCGCGTTGGCGTTGGAGGAGAAGTTGGTGCCCGGAGCCACCCCGAAGTAGCCGGCCTCGGGGTTGATCGCCCACAGGCGCCCGTCCTCGCCCACCCGCATCCAGGCGATGTCGTCGCCCACCGTCCACACTTTCCAGCCGGCGAAGCGCTTGGGCGGAATCAGCATCGCGAAGTTGGTCTTGCCGCAGGCCGAAGGGAAGGCCGCCGCCACGTAGGTCATTCGCCCCTCTGGGTTCTCCACTCCGAGGATGAGCATGTGCTCGGCGAGCCATTCCTCCTTCTTCCCTAAGTAGCTGCCGATGCGCAGCGCCAGACACTTCTTGCCCAAGAGCGCGTTGCCCCCGTAGCCCGAGCCGTAGGACCAGATGGTGTTGTCCTCGGGGAAGTGACAGATGTAGCGCTTGTTGGGGTCGAGCTCGCCAGTGCAGTGCAGCCCGCGGTTGAAGTCGTCGGAGTCCCCGAGCATCTCCAGCGCCGGCTTTCCCATGCGGGTCATGATCCGCATGTTCAGCGCCACGTAGATGCTGTCGGTGAGCTCGATGCCCACCTTGGCGTGCTCCGAGCCCAAGGGCCCCATCACGTACGGCACCACGTACAGGGTGCGGCCCTTCATCGAGCCGGCGAAGAGCTTGCCCAGCTTGGCGTAAGCCTCTTCGGGCGCCATCCAGTTGTTGGTGGGGCCGGCGGCTTCCTTGGTCTTGGAGCAGATGAAGGTGAGGTGCTCCACCCGCGCCACGTCGTTGGGGTTGGAGCGGTGCAGATAGCTGCCGGGGTGCTTGGAGGGGTTCAAGGGATTGAGAATGCCCTTGGCCACCGCTTCTTCGGTGAGGCGGCGCTTCTCTTCTTCGGAGCCGTCGAGCCAGACCACCCGGTCGGGTTGGCACAGCTTGGCCATCTCACTCACCCAGCCGGTGAGGTGAGGGTTCTGCGAAGCCATCGAAGTGCTCCTTTCGACGAGCGAAAAGGGCAATCTACGTAGCTTGGTCGGCTGCCACCACGTCGGTTTTTGTCGGCGCGCCCGCTGGTGGACAGGTGGGCTCATCCCTTCCATCAGCGCGGGTGGGCTTTCAGTGAGGCCGAACTGCCGCGAGGAAGTCTCGAATGCGCCCCAAATCGAGCGTCGCCGCATGTACCCGGGCCCAGTCGATGTCCTCGTACCCGTGGAGGATGGCGTTTCTCATTCCCCCTGCCTCGGCCATCCGTTGCGCGAGCGCCGAGGAAATGACTCCGTGGTCGGCCAGCAATCTTCGCATGGCTCGAGCCGCTTTTATCAAGTCACAAAAGCCGCGGTGTCAGTGCCCGACCGGCCCGAGCCGTCGGAGCTCAACGTCACCTCGTCCCCCGGCCGCGCCTGGTTAGTCTGCCGGGCGGCGAAGGCCGGCGAGCTCCTCCGAGCGGGCAAGAATCGGCGCCAGCTCGGCGCGCTCGCGCTCCACGAAGCGCCGCACCGCCGCCTCCAACTGAGGGTGGAAGATACGGTGCGCGCTGTGAATGGGAGTGGGCTGGAAACCCCGCGAGACTTTGTGCTCTCCGCCCGCGCCTGGTTCGAACACTTGGCGCCCCAGCCGGATGCAGTCGTCGATGGAGTGGTACAGGCACACGTGGAAGTGGAGGAAGGGGTGCTCTTCGAAGGCGCCCCAGTACCGGCCGTACAGCCGCTGCGCGGTGGCGAGATTGAACGCGCCCGCCACCACCTGGCCCGCGCGCTCGGCGAGCACCAGCTCGATGGCCTGCGGCAGCGAAGCGAAGACGCGCGTGAAGAAGCCCCGGTTGAGCTGAACGCGCCCCCAGGCGTACTTGCTGCAGGTCGACTCGTAGAAGCGGTAGGCCAGCTCGGCATGGGCGTGGGTGAGCTCCGAGCCACGCACGGTGCGCAAGGTAAGGCCCTGCTCACTCGCCGCACGCCGCTCGCGCCGAAGCTGGTGGCGGCGCTTGGCGTCGAAGCGCGCCAGGAAATCGTCGTAGGTGCGGTAACCGGGGTTGCGCCAGTGGTACTGCATACCCGTGCGGCGGGCGAGGCCGAGCTCTTCGAGCGCGGCCGCCTCCTCGGCAGTGGGAAAGATGACGTGGACTGACGAGCAGCTCGTTTCCTCCGCGGAAGCAAGCGCACCGGCGAGGAGCTCTTTGCGTACCACCTCGAGCGACTCTCCCGGTGCGGCGTGAAAACGCGGCGCGGTGAGCGGGCTCAAGGCCGGCCCCACCAAGAGCTTGGGGTAGTAGCGCACGCCCATCGCCTCGGCGGCGTTGGCCCAGGAGAAGTCGTACACGTACTCGCCCATGCTGTGGTGCTTGCGGTAGGCGGGCGCGAGGCCGACGAGGGCGCTGCCTCGCCACAGGGTGAGGTGGTGCGGCTCCCAGCCCGTCTGGAGCGAGGCACTGCCCGACGCTTCGAGCGCCAAGAGCCACTCGTGGCGCAGCACCGGCACCGCGGTCTCTCCCACCAGCGCGTTCCACGCCGACGCTTCCACCTCCCTCACCGAGGTGAGCACCCGAAAGCGCGTCGCTGCGGCTTCGGCTCGCATGGGCTCCCAAGGCGCTTTCGCAAAAAGGCTACGCCGCCGTCCTTAGGCGCAAGAGAGCACGGGCGAGCAGCAAAAGAAGACCGATGCCCACCCAGGGCCCCCTCCCCGCAGCGCCGCAGCCGCAGGAGGTGTCGAAGGCCAGCTCGCTGGGACAAGCGACTTCGACCGAGAAAGTCTGCACGTCCACCCCCGCAGGACTGCGCACCTCGAGCGAGACGTCGTGCACGCCCCGATGGGAGGGAAGCACCGGCCAGCTCACGCTTCCGGTAGAGGGGTCGATGAAGAAGCCCTCGGGAGCGGTCTTCGCGGTCCAGGTGAACGGGCCGTCGCCTCGGGCGCGTGCGGCCCCCGCGTCGTCATACGCGTAGGTGGCGCCACAGGCCGCCGAGCCCAAGGGAGTGGAGACGATGCGCGGGGGGACGCCCGAGGGCGACAGCGCGGTGACGACGACTTGGTCGCGGCACGACAGGCCGGCGGCGTCTTGGACTTCGAGCGTCACCGGGTGGCGGCCGGGCTCGTCGAAGCGCCGCTGGACGATGCGCTCGGTGCGCTCCTCGGAGGGGCCGAACACCCAGCGGATGGAGCCGACGGCGCGCGAGCCGGGCGCGGTGTGCGCGGTGAGAACGGTATCGAGCGGCGCGGCGCCAGCGGGAGGGTCGGCGGCGGCGAGGCACTCCGGCGGCTCCTGGTCGCCGTCGGTCACCACCACCTCTATTTTGTCCCACGCCGCCAGCCCGTGGGCGTTCACCACTTCGAGCGCGAGGTGGTGCCGGCCCGGGCCGAGGTTCACGGTGGTGGTGGGCCCCGAGGCAGTCGAGCCGTCGCCGAAGTCCCACCGGTAGGCGACGAGGGGGGCGGACTCAGAGGCACACTCGCAAGAAAGGTCGACGGACAAACTTCCACGGCCGCGCGTGGCCGAGGCGATGATGCGGGCGGTGGGAGGCGCTTGCCCCCCGGCGTTGGTCACCGCGAGCAGCGGGGGGGGGGGGGGGGGCCCGCCCCGAGGGTGTCGAAGGCGGTGAGCACGGTACGGTAACCTCCCGCGAGAAGGAAGCGGCGAGAGGTGGCGACGCCTTCGCCGGGTGAGCTGCCGTCGCCGAAACGCCAATGGAAGAGCAAGGGAAGCGCGCTGGGGTCACCCTTCGACGCCGAAGCGTCGTAGGCCACCGTCAGCGCCGCTGGGCCGGTGGTGGGAGTGGCGGTGAAGGCAGCGACCACCGGGCTGGGCGCCGCGCCGGAGGCGACATCGACGGCGAGCTCGTAACGGTCCTCCCCCTCGGGGTTCGACACCCGCACGCACAGCGCGGTGCTCCCCGGAGCGGCGGGCGTCCAGCGAACCGCGCCCGAAGCCGCGTCGACTTGGAAGCCAGCGGGTCCGCCGCAACGCTCGTAGAGGAGGGGAGGCGTCCCCACGGCGCGTACGCTTCCGCTCGCGTTGTAGCGGTAGGGGACGTTCACCGCGGCGCGGAGGTTGGCGTCTTCGAGGATGACCGGCCCGGGCGCGGGGGCCACCACGATGCCCGACTGGGTGCCGCGCACCGCCGCGTTTCCCACCACGACGACGGTGACGTCGAAGGTGCCCGGTGAGCCGAAGGAGAGCGCGGCCGTAAACAGGTGCAGCCCGGCGTCGGCGGGGGTGAAGGCGAAGCTGGGGGGAAGCACCGCGGTGGCATCGGTCGATTGGAACTGCACCGTGCCGGTAAAGCCGGTGACCCGGTTGCCCGCCGTGTCCACCACCTCCACGGTGACGTCGTGGGGTGCTCCCACCTGGGTGGGGGAGGTGATGCCGCTCACCCGTAGCGCCGCCGCCGGTCCGGGGTCGACCTGAATGCCCACTTGCTTTCCGGTGACGGAGGCGTTGGCGAGGTCGGTGGCTTCGAGCTCGTGCACCCCGACGGTGTTCAAGGTGGCAAAGAAACCGCGCGTGCCCATGTCGGCGGCGGTGAAGGAGTAGTCGGGCGGTCGCTGCGCCGCGGAATCCGTCGAGAAAAAGCGCACCGTGCCCTGGTACGAGGTCGCCACGTTTCCGAAGGCGTCATGGGCGGTGACGGTGAAGGCACCGGCCACCCCGCGGGCGATGGGAGAGGGGAAGCCAGCCACCCTCAGCACCGCCGCCGCGCCCGGGTCGATGCGGGCGACTTGAGTGGCGGAGGTCAGGTTGGTGGCCGAGGCGGTGAGGGTGGGGGCTCCCGCGGTCGTGTCGCGGTAGTACACCGGGGAAGCTTGCGCCTGGCCGGCCGGCACCGTCGTCGAAGGGGTGGCGGTCTGGCAGTTGACGTCGGTGAAGAAGCCGCCGTTGGCGGAGGTGGTGGAGAGAGAAATGGGGGTGCTCGTTCCCACCGCGGCGCTCTGCCCGAGCGTGTTTCTCACCTCGAGCTGAATGGGCCCAGAGCAGGCTCCTGCCGAAAGCTGTGGCGCCGCGGAGAGGAAGACCAAGCTGGAAGCAGGCGCAGGGGTGATGGTCTGCACCTGAACCGCGCTGCTCGCCGCGAAGCTGGGGGCGACGGTGAGGGAGGGGTTGCCGGGAGTCACGTCGCGGAAGCGGAAGCTCGCCGTGGCCACGCTGCCGTCGAGCAGCACGCTGGGCGCCAGCGCCAGGGCGCAGGTGGCGTCGCTGGCGGCGAAGAAGCCTAAGGTGGCGGAGGAGGCGCTCAAGGTGAGTGTTCCCGCCGTGGGGCTGGGGTTGCCCAGCGCGTCCCGTACCTCCACGGTGGCCACCGCCGAGCAATCACCGGCCTGCACCGTCTGCGCCACGGTGGTGAAGACGACGGCGGCCGCCGGGCCGGGGCCGACGTCGAACGGGCCGCTGGTCTCGCTGGCAAGTCCGGTGGAGGAGGCGACCAAGGTGTAGCCGTTGCCGGTGCGGTTCAAAGAAGCGGCGGCGAAGCTCGCGATGCCAGCGACGGCTGCTTGGGGACCTCCGCCGCTGAGCGTCGCTCCGGTGGGGTTGTTGCCCAGCGTCAGGGTGATGCTCGCCGTCGAGCTGTCGACCCGGTTGCCCACGGCGTCGCGCACCTCGACTTGCAGAGGCGACAGCGGAGCGCCCGCGGTTCCGCTAGCGGGCGAGGCGGTGAAGGCGAGCACCGCCGCAGGCCCGGGGACGATGGTCTGTACTTGGTCGATGGAGGTGAAGCCGGGCGCGCTCACGGTGATGGTCGGCGTGCCCAGCCGGGTGTCGCGGAAGTAGAAGGTGACCGCGTCGGCGCCTGCGCCGATGGTGGCGGAGGTGGTGGTGCTGGTGCAGCCCGAGTCCGCATAGAAGGTGTTGCCGGTGGAGCTGCTCGCCAGCCCCAAAAGGAGCGCCTGCGCGACGGTGGTGGGTGAGTCGCTCGGGTCTCTCACGGCGACGCTGATGGACGTGCACACGCCCGCCCCCGCCGTCCGCGGCGGCGAGGTGAAGACCAGGGCCGTGGGGCCCCAGACGATGTTGCCGGGGGTTTGCCCGCCGAAGTCGAGGTCGAACGGCTCCCCCGCCAGCGGCCCCGAGGCGAATTCGAAGCGCAAGGGCGAGGGGTTGAGCGAGCCGTTCACGCTCACCGCTCCGTTCACCCCTGACTCGTTGAGGAATTGGCAGTTGGTGCTGGCGGAGGGAAGGGCGGTGGCTCCCAAGGTGAGCAGGGCCCCGGCGGCAGGCGGGCGATGAAAGGTCCCGTCGTCGAGCTGGAGCACCTGGCACCCGGCGGCGAGGTTCAAGCCCTGCGCGTTGGCGTAGTCGATATCGAAGTACTGACCGCGGAAGCTCCCGGTGACGGTGAGGGCGTAGCGGCCTGGGGTCACCACGTCGGTGGAGGTGACCGACGACGGCGAAGCGCTCGTTCCCAAAAGCTCCAAGAGCCCGCGGATCGTCAAGGAGGTGTTGCCGGAGAGCGCGAGGCGGGCTCCTGGCTCGATGTCCAGGGTGGTGCCGGCGCTCGACGAGGAGGAGAAGGCCGACACGTTGTCAATCGCCAGGGTCTTTCCGCCTGCCACGCGCAGTGTGCCCGCGGCGAGGTTGAGCGCGCCTCCCACTTGAAAGGTGTTGGTGGCGTTCGAGGGCTGGAGTGTCTTGGTTCCCCCGCCGGAAATCGACAGGTGGCCGACGCCGTCGGTGCCCGACTCCAAGCGCACCTCGTCGACGTAGACATAGTTGCCTATCTGGCCGGTGAAGCTGTGGAAGCGGAACTGAAAGTTGGGGTTGTTGTCCACCGCCGGGTCGAGCGCCGAGAGGTTGATGGAATCGGTGACGTAGGTGAATTGGCCGGCGATGGACTGGGCCCGCTTCCAAGTCGCTCCCCCGTTGGTGCTGTATTCGGCGTCGAACCCGTAGGTTCCAGCGGCGGTGCTGGTCGCCCGCCCGTAGGAGAGGAAAATGCCGTACCTCCCCGAGGTGCTGACGGCCTTGGTGATCCAGTTGTCCAGCCACTGGTCTCCGGCCGCGAGATTGGCCACGCGGGAGCCGACCCCGGGCGGGGTGTTGACCACCTGGGAGTCGGGAGGAGTGCTTCCCGCGGTGCGCACCCAGCCGCCGGTGGTGAAGTTGCCCGATTCGAAGCCGTCGTAGAACACCGCTGCGCGGAAGGCCGACTGGCGATACCCGCCGCCGCCTGAAACCGTGGTCGCGCCCGAGCCGGTGAGGGCCAGGGTCGCGGTGCCGACGTCGATGGCGCCGCTGTTGGACAGGTTGCCCGCGACGGTGAGGGAGCTGCCCCGCGCATGGAAAGCTCCGCCGTTGGAGAGGTCTCCATTGACGGTGACCGTGTTGTCGCCGCTGCGGAAGGTACCGGCGTTGTTCACGCTGGCAGCGGTGAGGGTGCCTATGTCCCCCAAGAAGGTGCCGCCGTTGACCAGCGGCCCCACCGTGACCGAGCCGGTGCCCGCGTAGAAGGTGCCGCCGTTGGTGAAGGTGCCCCCCACGTAGAAATTGCCGCCCGGCCCACGGTCGAGAATGCCGGCGTTGGTGACGTTCCCGTTCGCCGATAGGCCGGCGCCGCCCAGAGCCAGTTGGTTCACCGCCGTGGAGAGGTCGAGGTTTCCGCCGAGCTGTAGCTGCGCATAGGAGGCGACCTGCGCCTGGTCGCTCAGCCTCAGGTGGTTGAAGCCCAGCTGCCCTTCGTCGGCGGTGACCAGCACGTCGTCGATGTAGACGCCTTCGTAGGGAGAGAAGTCGTTGCAGTTGTCCCACCCCACGGCAAAACGGATGAGGACACTGGCGTTGCCGACGTATGGCGTCAGGTCGACCGACTCTTGCACCCAGGCGGGTTGCTCCCCGGCGAACAGGCCGCCCGGGGCGGGGGTGACTGTGTTGCCGGTATGGCTGCCGGTGCCTGAGCAGAGGCCGGAGAGGAGCTTGGGGGCGCTTGGCGCGACGCTGGTGGAGCTAGGAGCGATGGAGGTCCACGTGGCGCCGTTGTTGGTGCTGACCTCCACCACGTAGCCATCGGCGGCTTCCGGGCCCACCCCATCTGCCAAATTGATGCGGAAACGGTGCTTCCAGCGAAGCGTGGCCGTGCTCCTGCCCACGAGGCTGAAGGGACTGAGCGGGGTCAGGCGCGCCACCCCGGCGGACGTCTGGTTCCCCTGCTGGTAGTAGGCTTGGCTGGGTGAAACGGAGTACTTGGACTGCACCGTCCAGGGAAACGCCGCGCCGGTGGTCGTGGAGCTCCACGGGGGAGAGGGCGATTCGAAGTCGTCAGCGAGGACTCGGCCGCGGCTGAGCACCGTTCTTCTTCCCGGCGCGGGGTTGTTGAATTCGACCGTCCCCGTTCCCGCGTTGAACGTGCCGCCGCCCTGAAAAAAGTGACCTCCCACGTACAGGGTGCCGCTGCCCATGGTGAGCGTGCCCGACTCCACCGAGATGTCCTGGGCGACCGTGAGTGAATTGCCCAGCGTCGACAGCTGTCCGCCGGTGAGCTGAAGGGCGTGCACCGAGGCGCTCGCGTCGAGGTTGCACGGAGGCGTCGAGCTGGGGACGACCACCAGCGAGGACGGGGTGGGGACTCCCGCCGGAGTCCAATTCGCCGCCGCCGACCACGACGAAGAGGCGGAGCCGTTCCACGTCTTGAGGGTGGTGACGGTGAAGCGTGCCGCGGGGCTGGAGGCCGAGGTCCCTCCCGAGGTCGTCGCCAGGACGTCGTAGACACCGGCGGCCAAAGAGCCGGGGATGGCAATCTGCACCTCCGAGGCGCTGACGTAGCTGACCGTCACCACGGTGGAAGCGCCGCCACCCACCGGAGTGAGGGCCACGGTGGTGCCCGCCTGCCCGCGAAAGCCGGTGCCCCGCACGAGGGCGTTGACGCTGCTCCCTGCGCTCGCCGACGAAGGAGAAACGCGCGTCACCGTGGGAGCGCCGGTGGTGAAGTCGACGTACAGCTCCGGCTCGTTGGGGTCGAACATCCCGTGGGGAACCGCGTAGCGATTGTTCGAGTAGCTGGGAACGTGCATGCCCAAAAAAAAGCTGCCTCGGGACAAGGCGTTCTGAAGGTCGGCAACACCGGTGGCTCCGAGGCTCGTTCCACTCTGGGTGAGGGGGTTGCCGCCGTTGATCCAACAGCCGCAATTGAGGGTCTGACCGGTGATGGTGGCGTAGTCGGGCTGCGCCAGATGCACCCCGTCGGCGAAGAGCGCCCCCGCCTCGGTGGTCTGTGGGTCCACCGTGAGGCGGGCGAGGTGGATGTCGTAGCTTCCGCCGCTCCCCGAAGCGGCGAAGAAGACGTTGAGGGCGACGGAGGTGACGGTGGTCGAAGGCGGGAGCGCCCTCACGTCGAATTTCAGCGCCAGCTGGGAGTACTCGCCTCCAATCCGTCCCAGTGAAAGCGCGTTGGGGCCGGCCACCAGCGAGCCGGGTCCGGTGGGGCCGCTACCGACCACCTGCGCCGAATACGAGCTCAAGACCGTCGCTGGTGGGTCGACCGCCACCGGGTACTGCCGCTCAGGAGCCAAAAGCCAGGCTTCGTCCACCTCGACCGCCAGCACTCCGGTGGCCGCATTCCACCGGTACCTTGCCCGGGTGGACACCGTGGGGCGGCCGACTTCATAAGCGCTGGGGGCGGGAAGAACGAACAAAGCCCCTTGCGGGCCCACCACGTCGAGCGCCTCGCCGCGGGCCTCCAATCGAATCTCAGGGTCCAGCTGAAGCTGTCCCTCGCTCGCCCGCACGCCCTCGGTCACCCGCCGCAAGGTCCGCTGGGCCGCCTCTGGAGAAGAGAGGATGAGGTTGTGCTTGAGTCCGCCCCTGAGCACTTGGAACTCCTCCACGCAGCCCGGCTCTGCGAGCTCGTAGAGGGCCCACGCCCCTTGGGCGCGAACGGGCTCGCTCCTTCCCTGCGAGGGCATCGGCCGCCAAGAGAAGCCGAACCCGCTTCGGCGCTCCTCGATGCGCACCGGCTCGTCTGCTCCCAGCACGCGGGGGAAGCGCGCCCGCACCAGGTTTCTTTCCATCGCCAGCCCGCCGCGCTCGGTCGGCGCCAACGCGGGGATGATGTCCTTCCACGTCCCGTCATCGTCGAGATAGCCGCGCGGTCCCAAGGAGATGGCGGCGGTGGTGGTGCCGTCGGCGCGGTGCAAGAGCTCGGTGGTGGCGCTCACCCGCTCGCGGAAGAGCACCGCGGCGCTGGACGAGGGAAGGGTCGTCTCCTCCGGGGACCGATCGCAGGAGGTGAGCGCTCCCGCCCAAAGAGCGAAGAACGGAAAGGTGGTGAAGACGGCCCAGCTGCGCAAGCGTCGACGACGTTGCTTCATGTGGCGCCCCCTTGGGTCGGGCCCCGAGTATACCGAGGTCGCGCGCGATCTACTTTGCTCAGATGTGAGTGCGCCGCTTGGAGCGGGCGGAAGTATGATGGCGTCGCACCTCGGGGGACTACCACTTGTTCCGAGCGCTCACACTGGCCGTTGGATTGATTGCCACTTTCGCTTTTGCAGAGGAGGAAGTCTCCGCGCGGCTTCCTGACGCGAGCACGGAGCTCTTTCGCCTTTCCCTTTCCGCGGGGCTTTCTGCGCGCGCGTCGCAGCAGAACGACGGAGCGCTGCCCGTGCGAATGGGCGGCAGCTCTCCTACCCAGCTTCGACTCTCGGCCGCGTACTTCCTCGCTCCTCGGTGGGGTGTGGCGGTGAATGCGGGAGGTGACTGGTTCGTTGCCACCGGAGCGGACACCCGCGGGCAGCCGGCGTCGGTCGGGGTGGCGGGTATGCGGCTGAGTGGAGCGCTCGCCGCCCGAATGCCGCTCACCTCCGCTGTCTCCGCCGAGGCACAGCTAGGGTACGGCGTGGGCGCGCTGCCTGCGCTCAGCGCCTCCACGGGCGAGGTGGTCTCTTCGCCAGTCACCTTTCACGGCCCCCTCGCCGCGGTGGAGCTGGCCTACGACGCGGAAACGTTCTTCTCGGGCCGTCTCTACGCTCGGGTCCTGCCGTTCGCGTTGAGCGCGTCTGTGGGCGGCTTGCCCGTTCAGGCCTCTTCTTACGCGGGCGGCGCCCAGCTGGGGCTTGGCCGCTTCGACGCCGGCAGCCTTCGTTTTTCACCGGTGGTCGACTACGAGTTGGGCCTTTCTTCGGCAGCGCGAGAGACCTTCACCCTCTCCCAGACCGTCCATCGCTTCGGGGTGGGCCTTCGGGCCTCACATTCTCCGAAAGAATTCTCGGTGGCGAAGGTCGAGCGGCCACGCACGGGCCCCGGGCGACTCCGCGGGCGGGTGCTCTTTGCCGAAGGGCAGCGTCCCGCGGTCGGTGCGAGCGTCGAGGTCGCCGGCAGTCCTTCGGTGAAAACCGACGCGCGCGGCGAGTTCTTCATCCCCCAAGTCGGTCCGGGGCCGGTGCAGCTCAAAGCGCTCGCTCCAGGACACCGGCCGCTGACGCAGGAGGTGCACGTCACCGCGGAAGAAGAGGTGGCGGTGACGCTCGAGCTGGTCAAGCCCACCGGCCCTGGCGTCATTCGCGGAGTGGTTCTCTTGGAGAAGCCGGAGGGTCCCCTCGCCGACGTCGAAGTGGCCGCGGAGGGGGCGGAGCCGGTTCGTTCGGGGCCCGACGGCTCCTTCGTGCTCACCGCCGTCGGCCCAGGCCCGGTCACGGTGACTGCGCGCGCCCAGGGCTTTCAGGCGGCGGAGGAGATTGTTCAGGTGCCTCCCGAGGCGGAAGCCACGGTGACGCTCCTGGTGCGCAAGAAAGACCAGCCCAAGCCGCTCGCCACCCTGCGTGGGCTGGTACGCTCGGCGTCGGGACGGCCGGTGCCAGCCGTGGTGCGCATTCCCGAGGCGAAGGTGAGCACCCAGGTGAACGCCGACGGACGGTTCGTGATTCGGCTCCCCGGGGGGCGGTACACGCTGGTCATCGAGGCCCAGGGCTTCGTGGGACAGACGAAGTCGATTGACGTCGCCGACGGAGACCAAGCCATTCTCCACTACGACTTGCGGCCGGTGACGCGATGAGGGTCTCGAAGGCCTTTGGGGTCCGCGCCGGCTCTATCTGGCTGGTCCTCGCCGCCTTGGGTTGCTCCAAAGACGAGCCCGACGCGCCTCCCGTCGCCCAGCTGGCGAGCCTGTCGGGCCCGGTGTCTTTGGCGCGCAAAGAAGCCTCCGCGCGCCCAGCGCAGGTCGAGCCCCTCTTCGCCGGAGACCTCCTCTCCACCGGCGAAGGCGCGCGGGCACTTTTGCGAGCCATGGACGGGCGCGAGCTCGAGCTGGGTGAGCGCACCACCTTTCGGCTCGGCGCCACCTTAGGAAGGGTCACGGTGGAGCTTCAGGAAGGCGTGATTTCGGTGTTGCCGGGCGTCGGGGGCAGCGCCGAGCCCTTGCCCATCGACACCCCTTACGGCCGCACGCTGCTCACCCCCGACGCGAAAGCCAAGCTGGCGTTGGAGCCCAAGGGGCTGGTGGTCGATTTGGCGATGGGCTCCATCAGTGTCGTCGACGAGGACGGAGGAACCCACTCCGCTCACGCCGGACAGCGCATGCGCTTCACCGTGGGAGCCATCGAAATCCTCGACGAAGCAGAAGACGCGCCCAAGAAGGTCGAGCTGGCCATGCTCGGGGTGGAGCTGATTCCCGAGGCGGGCACCCCGCGGCTTCGCGCCAAGGGCGCTCGCAAGTACACCGCTGCCGCCAAGGGCCCGCAGGTGTTGGGAGAAGGGACCTCCTTCTTGCTCCCCAAGGCTTCGCGGGCGCGCCTGGTCACCGACGGGCTGGCGGTGCGGCTGCGCTCGGAGGCGGTGGGCACGATGAACCGGGCGACGGCCAGCGACCGGGGACGGGAGCTGGAGGTCAAGCTGGACAAGGGAGCCGCGTCGGTCGTCTTCGCGGGCAAGGGGCCCACCGCGCTGAAGCTGCTCGGGGCGGCGGCGTCCGCTCGTGTCGTAAGCTCGCAGGAGGCGGCGGTGGAAGTGCTGCACACCAGCGCAGGTCCCCGGCTGGAGGTGATTGCGGGAGAGGTCGAGGTCGACTCCGGCGGCAAGACCCAACGGGTGCGCGCGGGCGAGACGGCGTCGGTGGGAGCGTCGGCAATCACCGTGCAGGCGGGCGCTCGGCCGCTTCTGGTGCTTCCGGTGGAGAAGCGTGTGCGCGTCTACGGGCTGGGGCCTCGCGAGGTGGGGCTGGCGGTGCCCGGTGGGCCGCAGCGGGTTCAAGTGGCGACGGACGCGGAGCTCTCCGACCTGCTCGCTTCGGGCCAGGCGGGTGAGTGGGTGACCGTCACCGCGCCCGCCGTCGGTGCGCTCCACTGGCGCGTGCTCGACGCCGCGGGGGCGGTCGCCCACACCGGCTCGGCGCAGTTTCTTGCCGACCGCACCGCGAGTCGTGATACCGGCGCACGCAGCGATACCGTGGCCGAGACCGGCCTCAAGGCGACGGTGTACTTCCAGAGCGCGCTGCCCTCGCTCACCTTCACCTTCCCCGCTCAGGAGGAAGCGAAGGGGTACCGGCTCAAGGTCTTCCGCGCGTCCGACCTCAAGGTGCCGGTGGTGGAGCGGGATTCGCGGGAGAACCGTTGCACCGTCGAGTCGGGCGCGCTCTCCGAGGGCAGCTACGTGTGGTTCGCCAGCCCGCTGGACGAGGCAGGCAACGAGACGGCCGGCGGGCGGATGAACAAGATGGAGATTCTCTACGACAACTCGCTCACCACCCTCTCCATCACCCGGCCGCGCCCGGGGGAGCGGCAGTCGGCGAGCGCGCAGGCCGCGGGGGTGGCACCCCTCAAGTCCAAACTTTACGTCAACGGCAAGCCGGCTCCCCTCGATGCCCAAGGCCGCTTCGAGGCGCCCATCGGCAAGGTCGCCACGGTGGTCTTCCACCTGGTGGCGGCGGATGGCGGGGAGAGCTATTGGGTGCGCCGGCTGGCCCGCTGAAGTGCTTTGGCCACCACCCTTTTCCACCCGCGGGCTTGCCCGGCGCTGACGAAGCGCAAATTGATTCCGATGGCGTACTCCTCCTCGAGCTGGAAACAAGACGTCACCCGCCCGCGGAGCAGCGGCGGCCAGACGAAGGCGAAGGGAAGCGGCCACACGCGCATGGAGATGTCGGCGTTCACCGCGTAGGGGCTCTTGGTCACCAGACACAGTCCCTCGTCGCTCACGTTGATGGTGTGGGCGCGCGTGCGCCGGCCCTCCCGATGGACCGTCGCCGAGAGCATGACGGGCACGCGCTTGCTGCGGCGTTTGCCCCAGGGCACTTGGTCTCCGCGGGCCAGCGCGAGCAAGAGCTCGCGGCGCCCTTCCTGGCCGGCGGCGAACTCCAACCTCCAGCCCGCTGGATTCGCCGCGAGCCGCTCAATCACCCGGCAGTGGGCGATGACCTCCAGGGCGCGGTCTTGGAGGCGCGCCCGAAACTCGACCAACTCCCCCACCACCGGTTGGGCGGGGAGCACTCCTCCCGGCGCCGGGGCGATGACTCGGCCCGCGGTGAGGTCGAAGGCGGAGAGCAGCTCATCGCCGTTCTTCCAGCTGACCTCGAGACGCGCTGGGCTTCGTGGGCTCAAGGTTTGGCTCCGGAGCGGAGGCGGCCCACCAGCGCCTCGGTGTCGTAGAAGGTCAGCTGCGCCCCGCCCAGGTCGAGCCGTGCTCCGGAGTGCAGCTGCACCTTGGCACCAAAGGCCACCACTTGGTCCTGACAGCGAACCGGGCGCTCACTGGAAGTGGGCTGAGCCCACCAGGCGCCGGCGGCGTCTTTTTCCAGTCGAAGGTGCTCGCGCGACACGGTGGCGTCGTTGAGCACCACGTCGCACCCCGGGTCTCTACCCACCTTGAGGCTCGGCTTGCTCGCCGCCAGCTGAAAGCAGAGGGCGTCACCCTTGGCCGGCGCGGAGGGGTTCTTCTCGAGGATGATGGTTTTGACCGTCGCGGCCCGGCCCAGGGGCGCGTGCCAGTCGCCCGGTTCCCAGACCAGCCACGGCCCCGCGTGCTGTGCCCCGAACTTCTCCTTGAGCAGGAGCAGCCGGTTGGTGAGAAACGACATCATGTACGACCGAATCATCTCGCCCTCGACAACGGGCAGGAAAACGATGCCCCGCTGGGGAAGTCAAGGGGTGATCCACGCTCCCATCTTGGCTAGGCTCGCCGTCCGTGGATGCCGCCCGCCAGGAGTCGGAGACGTTCGCGGGGTTTCGTTCGCTCCGTTCACTGGGGCTTTCCGGGCCGCTGCAGACGTTCTCCGCATGGTCGGACGTGCTTCAGCGTGACGTGTCGCTGACGGTCATCGCTCCCGAAGCGCTGGGCGACGCGGTGGCGGCTGCCCGGTTCGCGGAGGCAGTCAAGGCGGCAATGGGGCTTCAGCACCCGCAGGTGGCGCAGACATTTTCGGTGGCGCAGCTGCCGGACGGCCGCTGGTACGTGGCCACCGAGGCGGTGGGAACGCACACGCTGGCCACCCACCTGGCGACGGAGGGCCCCTTCAACGGCGATGACGCCGTGCAGCTGTGCTCGATGCTCTGCGAGGGGTTGAGCGCGCTTCACCACCGCGGGCTGGTGCTGCGCGACCTTCGGCCGGAGAGTGTGGCGCTCCCCGGAGGGCTTTCGGCCAACCAGCCCAAGCTCACCGGGTTGGTGTTTTCCCGGGTGCGCGTCCCCGGCCGGTCCATCACACCCAGCGGGGAGGTGCTGCCCGCCCCCGAGTACGCCGCCCCGGAGTGCGTGCGGGGCGAGCCGGCGACCCCCAGCTCGGACGTGTATGCGATGGGGGTGCTTTTGCACACCCTGCTCACCGGGCGGCCTCCGTTCACCGCGGCGCAGCCAGCCGAGGTCTTGCGCATGCAGCTGGAGGCCACCGTGCCGGTGCTGCCCTCCGAGCACGCCCACCTCGCCAGCGTCATCGGCCGTTGCTTGGAGAAAGACCCGGCCCGCCGTTTTTCCAGCGCGCAGGAGCTCGCTCTGTCGATGGTCAACTCCAGCGGCACCTTGGTCTCCGGCGGCCGCTCCGCGGCACCTTTCGTTTCGGCGGCGGTCACCATCACCGACGAACGGGCTCGCCGGCCCGGTCAGGAGCGGGCGGGGGACGTGCTCGGGGTCTACGAGCTGGTGCGCTTGTTGGGCGAAGGGTCGATGGGCCGGGTATTCCTCGCGCGGCACGCGCTCTTGGGCCGGCAGGTGGCCCTCAAGATTCTCCGACCCGAGCAATACCACAGCGGAGAGCTGATTCAGCGCTTCTTCCAGGAGGCGCGCACGGTCAACCAAATCAACCACGAGCACATCGTGGAGATTTTCGACTTCGTGCAGGAGATGGGGCCCGAGGGGCCCTCGCTGGTCTACTGCGTGATGGAGCTGTTGCAGGGGCAGAGCCTCGCCGAGCGGCTCGAAGAGGGGCCGCTGCCCATCCGCCGGAGCGTGGGCATCATGCTGCAACTGTGCGACGCGCTCGAGGCCTCGCACCGAGTGGGGGTGGTGCACCGAGACATCAAGCCCGACAACATCTTTCTCACCGAGCGCAGCGGGCAGCACGACTACGTCAAGGTGCTCGACTTCGGGGTGGCCAAGCTGACCCGGCCGGAGAACGACGCGCCCCTGGTGTCCACCATGGATGGCGCGATCATCGGGACGCCCACGTGCATGGCTCCCGAGCAGGCGGCGGGGATGACCGTCGACCACCGCGCCGACATCTACGCCGCCGGCGTCATTCTCTACCTGATGCTCTCCGGCAAGCTGCCCTTCGAGGGGAAGACCTTCGGCGCGCTGGCGGCCCAAGTCATCACCCAACCTCCGCCTTCGCTTCCTGACGCCAGCCCGAGCGGAGAGCACCTTCCGCCCAAGCTGAAGGCGGTGGTGCTCAAGTGCTTGGAGAAGGACGTCGCTCACCGGCCGCAGTCGATGGCCGAGCTGAAGGCGGCGCTGGCGCCGTTCGCCGCCACCGAGGCCGAGCGGTACGAGCATCGTCCGGCCGGGCGTTGGAAGACGTTGGCCCTCGCCGGACTGGGAGTGGCGATTCTGGGAGTCGCTGCGGTAGCGGTGATGCGTGCGCGCCCCTCGAGCATTGAGCCGCCGCCGGCGGTGGTGCCTTCCCCCGCGCAGGTGGCCCCGCCCAGGCCGCCCGAGCCTTCGCCGCCGCCAGCGCCTCCGGAGCCACCGCCACCCGCAGCGAAGGTGGCGGTCTCACCGGCGAAGGCTCCGCCACCCGCGAAGGTCGGCCCTCTGACCTCAGCGGAGATTGCGCCGGTGATGGCCGCGGCCAAGAAAGACATCTCCCGCTGCATCGAGCGCCATCGAACCCAGCTCGGCTCCGAGGCGGGCCAGGTGGACATCATGTTGACCATCGCCCCCACGGGGTTGGTCACCGCCGCCCGGGTTCCCACCGCGGGGCTGGAAGGAACGCCGCTCTCGGCGTGCATCGTCAAAGAGGTCAAGCGCTTGCGCTTTCCCCGTCACACTGCCAAGCCGATGACCATCAACGTGCCCTTCGGCTACCGCGTGGGCGACTGAAACGTTTTCCCAAACGCTTTCAGCTCCTTTCTCCTTGTCAGCTCGCCCTCCTCCTCGGTAGCTCGGGCGTCGTGAACGAACCGCGCGTGGTCGGCCCCGAGCAGCTGAGCATCCTGCTGAGGCAGCTTCGAGACGATGGGTTTCAGCTCATCGGTCCCACGGTGCGCGACGGAGCCATCGTTCACGGTGAGCTGCGCGGCGCCGAGGACCTTCCCATCGGCTGGACGGAAGAGCAGGAGGCGGGTCGTTACCGCCTGGTTCGACGCGAGGACGACGCCTGGTTCGGCTATTCCGTGGGGCCACAGTCGTGGAAGCAGCTTCTCTTCGTTCCGCGGCTGAAGCTGTGGAGTGCACGGCGGGAGAACGGTGGCTTTGTCGTGGAGACGCCGTCCGGTGAGGCTCCCCGGCTGGCGCTGATTGGCGCGCGTTCTTGCGACCTCCACGCCATCGAGGTGCAGGACCGCACCTTCCTCCGCGGCCCTTATGTCGACTCAGACTACGCCGCGCGGCGCCAAAGCCTCTTCGTGCTGGCGGTGCACTGCGGCCAGGCGGGGGGGACTTGCTTCTGCGTCTCGATGAAGACCGGGCCGCGGGCTACCTTCGGGTTCGACATCGCGCTCACCGAGCTGTTGAACCCTCACCGCTTCCTCGCCGAAGCGGGCAGCGACCGGGGGCGCGAGATGCTCGCGCGGCTGGGAGCGCAGCGAGCCGATGAGCAAGAACGCGCCGAGGCCGATGCGGTGGTGGCCCGCACCGCTGCGTCGATGGGCCGTCAGATGAACACGACGGACATCAAAGAGCTCCTCTACCGCAACCCCGAGCACCCCCGGTGGGACGACGTCGCCCAGCGCTGCCTGGGCTGCACCAACTGCACCCTGGTGTGTCCCACGTGCTTCTGCGCGAGCGTGGAGGACGTGAGCGATTTGCAGCAGGAGAACGCGGAGCGCTGGCGCCGGTGGGACTCCTGCTTCACCCTCGACCATTCCTATCTGCACGGTGGCCCGGTGCGCGCAAGCATCAAGTCGCGCTATCGCCAGTGGCTCACCCACAAGCTGGCGAGCTGGATTGATCAGTTCGGCACCTCGGGGTGCGTCGGTTGCGGCCGCTGCCTCACCTGGTGCCCGGTGGCCATCGACATCACCGAAGAAGTGGCGGCGATTCGGGCCACCGATGGCGCGGTGAGCGAAGGGAGTGTTTCATGACCGCCCCGCTGAACGAGCTCACCTCCCATCCATTCGTGAAGGAGCTCACCGAGGAGCAGCTGCGCCGGCTTTTCCCTTGCGCGCGGGTGATTCGTTTCGCGCCGGGCGCCTACGTCTTTCGCGAGAACGCCAGCGCCGACACCTTGTATCTGCTTCGCAGCGGGCGGGTCACCCTCGAGCAGCAGATTCCCGGCCAGGGCACGGTGCAGCTGGAAAACCTGCGCACCGGTGACGTGCTCGGGCTCTCGTGGATTTTTCCCGGTGGACGTTGGGTAGCCGACGCGCGCGCGGTGGAGACCACCGAGGCGGTGGCGGTGGACGCCAGCTGCTTGCACGCGACGATGAACGCCGACCCGGGGTTGGGGTTGGCCCTCGCCAAACAACTCATCTACCAGCTCTACCATCGCCTGGAGCGCGCACGGCTGCAGCGGCTCGATGTGTATCGGGAGGGTGCGTGACAGCGCCTGACCCCATGCTGCCCACGCCGGTGAAAGTCGTTGGCGTTCGGCGCGAGGCCCCCGGGGTGGTGACGCTCACTCTCCAGCCAGGGAAAGAACGACGAGCGAGCGCGGTGCGGTCCCCTCTCCCTCTGGGAGATGAAAAAGGTGAGGGGCGTCCTCTTCGCGCATTTGCTCCTGGTCAGTTCAACATGACCTACGTCTTCGGAGTGGGCGAGGTGCCCCTCTCCTGCACCGGAGACCCGGGACGCTCCGAGGTGGTGGAACACACGGTGAAGGCGGTGGGCGCGGTATCGAGCGCGCTGTGCCAGCTGAAAAAGGGCGCTTGGCTGGGACTGCGCGGGCCCTTTGGCCGGCCTTGGCCGATGGCACAGACGCGGGGAGAGGACTTGGTGCTCATCGCCGGCGGCATCGGTCTGGCACCGTTGATGCCGGTGGTGCATCAGGTGCTCGCCCAGCGCAGCGACTACGGGCGGGTGCAGCTCTTGGTCGGCGCGCGCAGCCCGAAGGGGCTGCTCTACCCGCTGCAACTGGAGCGATGGGCGCGCGAGGGCAAAATCGACGTGCGAGTCACGGTGGACCACGCGGGGACGGAGTGGACGGGAAGGGTGGGAGTGGTGCCGGCGCTCATCGACGAGCTCAACCTGGAAACGTCACGAACGGCGGTCTTCGTCTGCGGCCCGGAAATCATGATGCGCTTCTGTGTGCGCGCCCTGCTTCGCCAAGGCGTCCGTCCGGCGCGGGTGTTTCTCTCCCTGGAGAGGAACATGAAGTGCGCGGTGGGCTTTTGCGGCCACTGCCAATACGGGCCGAGCTTCGTGTGCAAGGACGGGCCGGTGCTCTCTTACGAACGCATCGAACCGCTCTTTTGGCGACGGGAGGTGTGAGTGGCGCGCCGACGCAAACCGAAGCTGGCGGTGTTCAAGTTCGCGTCCTGCGACGGTTGCCAGCTGAGCCTGCTCGACCTGGAAGACCACCTGCTCGAGCTGGCCGGAGCGGTGGACATCGCCTATTTCAAGGAGGCGACCAGCCGCGAGTCGCGTGGTCCGTTCGACCTCACGCTGATTGACGGCTCCATCTCCACCCCGGAGGACAAAGAGCGCATCTACGAGGTGCGCCGTCGCTCGCGCCGCCTGGTGGTGCTGGGGGCTTGCGCCACCTCGGGCGGCATTCAGGCGCTACGCAACTTCGCCGACATGGAGGAATACCGCGCGGCGGTCTACGCCAAGCCGGAGTACATCGCGACGCTTACCACCTCCACCGGGGTGGCCGACCACGTGCCGGTGGACTTCGAGCTGCGCGGCTGCCCGCCGAACAAGCACCAGCTGCTGGAAGTGGTGAGCGCCTTCCTCGCCGGACGCAAGCCCTCCATCGCCTCCCATTCGGTGTGCGTGGAGTGCAAGCTCGAGGGCAACGTCTGCGTGATGGTCACCGGCACGCCCTGCCTGGGCCCGGTGACCCACGCCGGGTGTGGAGCGCTCTGTCCCAGCTACCTGCGCGGGTGTTACGGCTGCTACGGGCCGATGGAGGCGCCCAACACCGCTTCCCTCGCGCGTGCCTTCGCCGCCGTCGGCTATTCCCAAACCGAGCTTTTGCGGGTGTTTCGCACCTTCAACCCCAACGCTCCTGCGTTTCGCGCCGAGAGCCAGAAGCATGAACGGTAAGAGCCGCACCCTCCGGGTGAATTACCTCGCCCGCGTGGAAGGCGAGGGACGGCTCGTCGTGCGGCTGAAGGGAAACCGCGCCACCGAGGTGCAGCTCTCCATCTTCGAGCCGCCGCGCTTCTTCGAGGCCTTCTTGCGCGGGCGCTCGTACCGCGAGGCCCCGGACATGACCTCGCGCATCTGCGGCATTTGTCCGGTGGCGTATCTGATGAGCGCCTGTCACGCGATGGAAGACGCGGTGGGGATTCGGGTGGAGGGCCCCTTACGTGCGCTTCGCCGGCTGATCTACTCAGGCGAGTGGATCGAGAGCCACGCCTTGCACGTCTTCCTTCTCCATGCGCCCGACTTCCTCGGCTACCCCGACGCGATGGCGATGGCCAAAGAGCACGGGGAATGGGTGAAGAAGGGCCTGCGAATGAAAAAGGCGGGCAACGCGGTGATGGAGCGGCTGGGTGGAAGAGAGATTCACCCCATCAACATCCAGGTGGGCGGCTTCTACCGGGTGCCGGGGCGCGGGGAGCTGGACGAGCTTCTCCCCGAGCTTCGGTGGGGGCGCGAGGCGGCGGCGGAGTGCCTGGAGTGGGCGAGCAGCTTCACCTACCCCGTCCTCGAGCGCGACTACGAGCTGGTCGCCTTGCGCCATCCCCAGGAGTACCCGATGTGCGAGGGCCGGGTGGTCTCCTCGCGTGGGCTGGACATCGAGGTGCGGGAGTACGAGCAGCACTTCGCGGAGGAGCAGGTGCCGCACTCCCATGCGCTCCACACCCGGAGAGTAGGCGGCGGCTCGTGCTTGAGCGGGCCACTGGCGCGCTACCACCTCAACTTCGACCGGCTGCACCCGTGGGTCCAACAGCTCGCCCGGCGCATGGGGCTTTCGCCGCCGGTGAAGAACCCCTTCCGCAGTCTGCAGATAAGGCTGTTGGAGATTGCTCAGGCGTTCCAACAGGCAATCGAGATCATCGAGGCGTACGTCCCGCCCACGGAGGCATTCGTCCCGGCCACCCCGCGAGCGGCCATCGGCCATGGCGCGACGGAGGCTCCCCGCGGGCTGCTCTACCACCGGTACGCGCTCGACGAGACGGGCACCATCGCCGAGGCGCGCATCGTGCCGCCCACCTCGCGTAACCAACTGGCCATCGAAGAAGACTTCTTCGCCATCGCCCCCGAGCTGGCCGCGCTTCCCCACGCCAAGGCCACTCACCGCGCCGAACAGGTGGTGCGTAACCACGACCCCTGCATCTCCTGCGCGACCCACTTCCTCACCTTGCGAATCGAGAGAGACTGAAATGCGCGCGCGCGTCATCGCTTTGGGACAGAGGGCTGCCGGGGACGACGGGGTGGGCTTGTCGGTGTTGGAGTGGCTGCGCGCGTACGGTGTGCCCGCGCAGATGGAGCTGCGGCAGGCAGCCGAGGCAAGCGCGCTCTTGGAGCTGTTGCAGACTCCCTCGCCCACGGTGGTGGTGGACGCGGTGCTGGCCACTCCGGCGGGCCGGGTGCTGGTGCTCACTCCCGATGAGCTCGATGCCCGAGGGCTTCTCGCCGCGTCCAGTCACGGCTTGGGCGTCGGACAGGTGGTGCAGCTTGCGCGCACCCTGCATGCCGAGGCGGTCTCTCCGCACATCACCATGGTCGCGGTGAGCATCGAACGGCCCGAACGTTACGGGTTGGGGCTCTCGCCCCAAGTGGCGGCGGCGGTTCCCCAGGCGGGCGCGCGGGTGATGGCTCTGGCAGGAGTGGAATGCGATGCATGAATCGGCGCTGTCGAAACAAATTCTCGACGCAGTGTTGGAGCGGACACGGGCCGAGGCGCCCTCCCGCATTCGCCGCGTGTTGGGCTGGGTGGCGGAGACGGAAACCCTCTCGGCGCAGAGCTTGAGCTTCCATTTTTCTGCCCACGCGCGTGGCACCCCTGCCGCCGAGGCGGTGCTCGAGCTTCGGCTCGTCCATGTCGAGGCACGCTGTAGCGGTTGCGCCCACGTGTACCGCCCGGAGCACCACCTCCTGCTCTGTCCTCGGTGCGGCGCGACCGAAGGGGAGCTGCTCGGCCAAACCGGCTTGGGGGTAGACGCGGTGGAGGTGGAGTAGTGGAACGACGGCTCGCCATCTCCATCGGGGGCGTGGTGCAAGGGGTGGGGTTTCGCCCCTTCGTCTTCACCGCGGCGGCCGAGCACGGCCTCTCCGGCTGGGTGCGCAATGGACCGGACGGGGTGCGCCTGGAGGTGCAGGGCCCGGAAGGAGCGGTGCAGACGTTCGTCGATCAGCTTCGCCGGGCGCCCGCCCCCGCGCGCGTGGAGACGGTGGAGATAGAGGACCGCCCGCTCTCTTCCGGCCGAGGGTTCTTCATCGAAGAGAGCGAGCTCGATGCCGCGCCTCGTCCCTCATTGCCCGCCGACCAAGCCACCTGCTCGCTCTGCGTGGACGAAATCCTCACTCCCGGCACCCGGCGTTTCCACTACCCCTTCACCAATTGCGCCCGATGTGGCCCGCGCTACTCGCTGATTGAGGCGCTCCCTTACGACCGCGCTCGTACCACCATGAAGGGCTTCGGCCTCTGCGCGGAATGCGAGGCGGAGTATTGCCGCCCGGCCGATCGGCGCTTCCACGCCCAGCCCATCGCCTGTCCCCAATGTGGGCCTGCCCTCTCCCTCTGGGAGAGGGAAAGGGCGAGGGGTGTCAGCTCGGGGAATTCACGCCCCTCACCCCGACCCTCTCCCAGAGGGAGAGAGAGCGGGGACGCGCTGGCCAAAGCGACGCAGGCGCTGGGCGAGGGAAAGGTGCTCGCGTTGCAGGGCCTGGGCGGATTTCAGCTCTTGGTAGACGCCACGTCTCCCGATGCCGTGATGCTTTTGCGAAAGCGCAAGCACCGAGAGGAGAAGCCCTTCGCGGTGATGGTACGCACCTGCGAAGAAGCGCGCGCGCTGTGCGAGCTGAGCGCCGCGGAAGAGGAAGCCCTTCGCTCCCGAGAAGCTCCCATCCTTCTCCTCCGGCGACTCCCTCTGGGAGAGGGTGGGGGTGAGGGGCGCGTAGCATGTCCAGAAGTCGCCCCCAACAATCCTCGCCTCGGAGTCATGTTGCCGTACACGCCGCTCCACCGCTTGCTTTTGGAGGCGGTGAGCCGCCCGCTGGTGTGCACGAGCGGAAATCTTTCCGAGGAGCCGATGTGCATCGACGTCGGCGAGGCGCTCGCACGCCTCAAAGACGTCGCCGACGTCTTCCTCGTTCACGACCGTCCCATTGCCCGGCCGGTGGACGATTCGGTGGCGCGCGTCGGGCCCGATGGCTTGGAGCTGCTCCGCCGCGCCCGCGGGTTCGCCCCGCTTCCTTTGCGGCTTTCACGCCCGGCTCCTTGCACCTTGGCGGTGGGGGCGCAGCTCAAGAGCACGGTGGCGCTCCTGCAGGACGATCAGGTGGTGGTGAGCCAGCACCTGGGGGACCTCTTCAGTCTCGAAGGCCGAGCGCTGCTCGAACGCACGGCGCGGGACTTGGTGCGCTTCTTTTGCGCGCGCCCGATGGTCATCGCGTGCGATGCGCACCCCGACTACGCCTCGACGCAGCTCGCCGAGCAGTTGGGGCGGGAGTGGGACGTTCCACTCGTGCGGGTGCAGCATCATCACGCCCACGTCGCTGCGTGCGTGGCGGAGCACGGCCTTTCCGGCTCGGTGCTGGGGCTCGCCTGGGACGGGGCGGGGCTAGGCGACGATGGGACGCTGTGGGGCGGGGAGGCGCTGGTGGTGAACGAGACGGGCTTTCGCCGAGCCGGTCATCTTCGTCCCTTTCGTCTCCCCGGTGGTGAGCGGGCGATGCGCGAGCCAAGGCGCGCGCTCCTGGGGCTTTTGCACGAAGTGTTCGGAGCGCAGGCGCCCGCCGTGGGTGGCCCACACCCACGCGCGCTGTTCACCTTGCTCGAGCGGGGCACCCACGCCCCTCGCACCACCAGCGTGGGGCGGCTCTTCGACGCGGTCGCCGCGTTGCTCGAGTTGCGCCGTGAGCCGGGGTTCGAAGGACAGGCGGCGATGCTCGTCGAATTCGCGGCCGATTCGGCGACGGACGTCGAGCCGTATTCGTTTCCGCTGAGCGACGAGGCTCCGTGGATTGCCGACTGGGAGCCGCTCATTCGTGAGCTGCTCTACGACCGGGAGCGCGGCACCTCGGTGGCGGTCATGTCGGCGCGCTTCCACGAGTCGCTCGCTGCGCTGGCGGAGGCCTTCGCCCTGCGCGCGGGCTTGCCAAACGTGGTGCTCTCGGGTGGCTGCTTTCAGAACCTTCGCCTGGCCACTCGGGTGAAGGAGCGCCTGCGGGCCCGAGGTTTCCGAGCGTTCACGCCGCGGCTCTTTCCTCCGAACGATGGAGGAATCTCCCTCGGGCAAGCAGTCGTGGCGTCGAGACTCCCTCTCCCCCTGGGAGAGGGGAGGGGTGAGGGGCAATAGCTCTTGCGAGGTGCCTGCATGTGCCTAGGAGCTCCTGGAGAAGTGTTGACCATCGAAGAGGGACCGCTGCGCACGGGGAAGGTGCGCTTCGGCGGCGCGGTGAAGTCGGTGTGCCTGGCGTACACGCCGGAGGCCGCGGTGGGAGACTTCGTGGTGGTGCATGCCGGCTTTGCCATCAGCCGCATGGACCGCTCAGCGGCGGCCCGCGTCTTCTCATACCTCGAGCAGATCGACGCCGTGGAGGACGACTGATGCAATTCGTCGACGAGTACCGCGATGAGACGACCGCGCGCCGCTACAGCGAGGCGATTGCCGCCTTGGTCACCCGCCCGTGGCACTTGATGGAGGTGTGCGGCGGCCAGACCCACGCCATCGTTCGCTTCGGCATCGACCAGCTGCTCCCGGCGCAGGTCACACTGCTCCACGGACCAGGTTGCCCGGTGTGCGTCACCCCGGTGGAGATGATCGACCGCGCGCTGGCGATCGCCGCTCGGCCGGAGGTCATCTTCTGCTCCTTCGGCGACATGCTGCGGGTTCCCGGCTCGTCAGAAGACTTGTTCGCCGTGAAGTCGCGCGGCGGCGACGTGCGCATCGTCTACTCCCCGCTCGACGCGCTCGCCCTCGCCGAGCGGAACCCGCAGCGGGAAGTCGTTTTCTTCGCCGTCGGTTTCGAAACCACCGCTCCGGCCAACGCGATGGCTGCTTTCCAGGCGCGCGCGCGCGGGGTGCGCAATTTCTCGTTGCTGGTGTCGCACGTGGTGGTGCCGCCGGCGATGGAAGCGATTCTTTCCTCGCCCCACCGCAAGGTCGACGGGTTCCTCGCCGCCGGCCATGTGTGCACCATCATGGGCTTGGCCGAGTACGAGCCGTTGGCACTCAAGTACCGCGTTCCCATCGTCGCCACCGGCTTCGAGCCGCTCGACCTCTTGCAGGGCATTCACATGTGTCTTCAGCAATTGGAGAGCGGCCGAGCAGAGGTGGAGAACCAGTACGCTCGTTCGGTGCGCGCGGAAGGCAACCCGGCGGCGCTCTCCATGCTGAAGGAAGTGTTCGAGATCGTCCCTCGCGCCTGGCGGGGAATCGGGGAGATTGCGGCGAGTGGGCTGGGCTTGCGGGCGGCGTACGCCGACTTCGACGCTCAGCGACGCTTCGGGGTGCAGACGATGCACAGCGTCGAGGATCCGGAGTGCCAAAGTGGGCAGGTGCTGCAAGGCCAGCTCAAGCCGCCGGAGTGCGCCGCCTTCGGGACGCGCTGCACCCCGGAGACTCCACTGGGTGCGACGATGGTTTCCGCGGAGGGCGCCTGCGCTGCCTACTACCGCTATCGCCGACGGAGCGAACGTGCCGCCTCGTGACTTTGCCTGGAGCTGTCCGCGTCCTTTGTCCCGACACCAGACGGTTCAGCTCGCGCACGGAGGGGGCGGGCGTCTGTCGCGGGAGTTGCTGGAGCACCTGGTGCTACCGGCGTTCGGCCCCCCAGGCGGCGGCGAGCGGCACGACAGCGCGACCTTGGAGGTCGGCGAAGGCCGCCTGGCCTTCACCACCGACAGCTACGTGGTTCACCCGCGGTTCTTTCCCGGGGGCGACATCGGGAAGTTGGCGGTCTTCGGTACGGTGAACGATCTGGCGATGGCCGGCGCGCGCGCGCGGTGGCTGAGCGTGGGGTTCATTCTCGAGGAAGGGCTGGCGCTGAAAGAGCTGGCCCAGGTGGCCGCTTCGATGCGCACGGCGGCCGAGACGTGCGGTGTGGCGCTGGTCACCGGTGACACCAAGGTGGTCGACCGCGGCAAGGGCGACGGGTTGTTCATCAACACCTCCGGCGTCGGCGTGGTTGCTCCCGGACGCAAGCTTGCTCCTAAGAAGGTGCAGCCGGGTGATGCAGTGCTCGTCTCCGGCGACATGGGACGGCACGGCATCGCCGTCCTCACCGCGCGCGAGGGGTTGGAGTTCGAGAACCCGGTGGAGAGCGATTGTGCTCCGCTCGGCTCGTTGGTGGAGGCGCTGCTCGTCGCGGGGGTGGAGGTGCACTGTCTGCGAGACCCCACCCGCGGCGGCCTGGCTTCGGTGCTCAACGAGATTGCGCTGGACGCCGGCGTGGCGATGGAGGTCGACGAGTCGGCCATCCCGGTGCACGAAGGAGTGGCCGGCGCCTGCGAGGTCCTCGGGTTGGATCCGCTCTACGTCGCCTGCGAAGGACGCGTGGTGGCCTTCGTTCCGGAAGGAGAAGCGCAGCGCGCTTTGGAGGCGCTCCGGGCTCATCCGCAGGGGCGCGGCGCGGCTAAAATTGGCCGCGTTACCCACGCGCCCCAAGGGCTGGTGGCGCTGCGCACCCGGCTCGGGGGAACCCGCGCGCTGGATTTTCTCTCCGGCGAGCAGCTCCCCCGCATCTGCTAGCGGATCGCCTTCTTGTCCAGGCTGTGCGCCCCGCCGCCGTGAGCGATGAGCAGCATCATCGCGGCGATGAAGGCGAGGGTGAGCAGAGCGAAGGAGCGGTTGAGCTCCACCCGCAGGTCCGAGTGCAAAATCAACGTGAGCAGCGCGAGGTAGGCGGCCAGCCCGACACCGACCCGGCGCACCTGGTAACCGATGGCGAGCAAGAGCCCTCCGAAAAACTCGATGGCGATGGCGCCGGCCAGGAGCGCTCCAGGGGCGGAGAGCCCGAACGCATCGAGCGCGGCGCGGGTGGCGTTGAAGGTCATCACCTTTCCAATCGCGCCAGCCATGAGCACGGTGCCCAGGAGCGCCCGGCCTGCGGCGTAGAGCCACGAGCGGACGCGCTTGGCGCGCTCCTCCTTGGCCCGCCAGCTGTCTTCCATTTCGGCGACGAACCTCGCAGCGCTCTGTGGATCATGATGGTGGGCATGATGCAGGGGGTGATGAATGACGTTCGCTCCGGTGGTCGATGAGCTCATGGTGTTCCTCCGCGGGTTTTTCTCTCCACGAAGCAAGCGCGATGCCGAGCTTGGCTTCAGGGGGGAAAGCGGGTCGCCGCGCAACCCTTTCGCGCATTCGGCTACGGGCGCAATCCTGACGGAATGTGACCGGAGCCCGATGCCAGTGGGGCCCGGAGGATGCTGGCTTCTCCGGCTGGTTGGTCTGTCAGACGCCCATGTATGATGGCAGTCGCCATAGCTCAAAACAGGAGGAGGACATGGCAACGGCGGAAGGTGGAGACCTGATGGTTCAGGTCCTGGACGAAGTGAAGAAGGTGGGTGCCGAGTTGAAGGACTTCCGGCAGGAGGTCGACCGACGGTTCGAACAAGTCCAGCAACGATTCGAGCAAGTCGACCAGAGGTTCGAACAAGTCCAGCAACGGTTCGAGCAAGTCCAGCAACGGTTCGAGCAAGTCCAGCAACGGTTCGAGCAAGTCCAGCAACGGTTCGAGCAAGTCGATCGTGGTCTCGAGGAAGTACACCGGCGAATCGACAACACCAACGATACGCTCACCCTCATCGGAGGTGTGCTGCATCGTGCGGTGGCCACCGTGAAAGAGCGCATCGAGGATCACGAGCGTCGGATCCGCGACGTGGAGGACGAGCGGCCTGACTGAGCTGCTGCCTTCATCGAGTCGTAGCCACGCGCGTCATGCACGTTCGCTGACCTCGCCAACCCCTAGAAGAAGCCGCCTACGCCGAACGACACGCCGCGTCCATCGCGGGTGGAAGCAGCGGTGGGAACGAACAAGGCGCGCGAGGGAAGGCGCTGGGGTTGGTCGCCCGTCGAGGTCCACTCGTAGCCGACGATGGCGCCCACCACGGGGAGCGTCAGCAGCGCCACTCCCCCCACGACCGCGCCCGCGTCATTGGCTGAAGCCAGGGCGGCGATGAGGAGGCCTCCGGAAAGAAGGCCAATGACCGAGCCCCCCAAGGCGCCAATGAAGAGTCCCTCCCTCCCGAAGAGAGCACCTGCGGCCGTGACCCCGAGCGCCGCCCCAATCGTCCCGCCGATGAGAGCTCCGCCCACCGCTGCTCCGAGGCAGCCGAAAACATCGCCCGTGGGAGGCGTCACCGCGCACCCGGTGTAGGCGCCCACCACACCCAGGCCCATTTCGCCCAGGCCCCCCAAGAGCAGCTCGAGCCCGATGCGCAGTACGTCATTTCTTTGAGGCTCGGCGAAGGAAGTCGCCGACGGCGGCGAGGCCACACCCTCGGAGGGCAACGGTGCCCGCGGCTCGGGCTCGTCAGCGGGCAGCAGCGGCGGTGGGGAGGGTTCTGGCAGTGGCGACTGCGCGAAGGCGGCGCTGGTCCACAGCGCGGCGAACAAGATGAAGGCCTTCATGGGTGACGAAGTTAACACTTCTTCAGCGGGCCGCTGGGCGCCCCTTTACGCACGCCCCCGCGTTTCCGTCCGAGGACCAACCTCTGTTATGGAGCGCCTTCCTTTTCTGGGAGGCCCCATGAAGCGTTCTTCTTTTTTCGCCTTCGCCCCCGTCGTTCTGCTCGCGTGCGGTCCAGGCGAGCCTCCTCCGGTGGAGGTCAAGGACGTGCGTGTCTCGGTTCCCGCGGCTGATCCCGCGTTTCTCGATTTCGTCACCCCCGAGGCCGAGGTGCCGCCTGGCGAGGAGCGAATGATCTGCACCGACGTCGTCTACGAGGGGGAGGACACCGCGTTCGGCGAGTTCCAGGGGTTGCAGGGCAAGTACGGCCACCACCTCGTGCTCTTGGCCACCAAGGCGCCCAGGCCCAACGGCACCACCTATGACTGCACCGACATTCGCACCATGGGAGCCTTCGAGCCGTTCGCCTTTCCCATCGGCGACAACCTGCCCGCGGGGCACGGCTCGTTCCTGCCCAAGGGCAAGGCGATGGTCATTCAGATGCACTACGTCAACACGGGTGCCGCTCCCCTCCTGGTGCGCGATGTGATTCGGTTACGGCGGATGCGGCTGGATGAGGTCAGCACCTGGGCGAGCATCTACGTGAACAACCACGCCGGCTTCGTCGTGCCTCCCCAATCCACCGGCTCGGCGGTGACCTTCGACTGCGTGGTGCCGGCGGACATGAAGCTGCTCGTGCTCGGCGGTCACATGCACGAGTACGGCGCCAAGTACAAAATCGAGCTCGGACCCGACGTGAATAGCTTGCAGCCGCTGTACGAGGTCGATGCGTGGCGCGCCGAGTTCCGCGACAGCCCGCCCACCAACCTCTATCTGCAAAACCCGATGAGCCTCTCCCAGGGCACCGTCATTCGTACCACCTGCACTTGGGACAACCCGACCGACAAGGAGCTCCGCTTTCCGGAGGAGATGTGCGCCACCTTCGGGTTCGTCGCCGGGTGGAAGGACCCGGTCGTTTGCTCGCTGGGGACCTGGTGAAGGGCCTCTTCGCCGTCTTCGTGCTTGCAGCCGCCGCCTGTGGACCGACATCCGAAAGGTTGCCCGCGGGCACGGTGCAGCTGCGCTTCTCCGCCGCTGACTCGGTGCGGCGCAGTAGCCAGCTCACCAGCCCGCTGGTGGGCACGGTCTACGGAGCCCTCTTTCTCGCGGAGGACGTGGGCGTGACAGGTCCGCGCAGCGGGGCCGAACAAGTCTCCTCGGTGGAGGTCGCCGACGTCGATTTGCGTACCTCCACTACCAGCGACACAGGTTGGACCAGTGAGGCGCTGCGGGTGGGCGACTACGTGTTTCTGGGGTTCATGGACGTGAACGGCAACGGCGCCGGGGAGCGGAACCCCGATGCGGGCGACCCGGTGACCCAGGCCCTCGCCAACAAATTCACCATCCAAGACAACGCCGAGGCCAAGCGCATCGTTCTCTTCGAGCTGGTGTTCAATTGATGCTTCGGACGAGTTTGGGGTTGACCGCGCTCTTCATTGCCGGCTGTCAGGCTCCGCCGCCGGTATACGCCGAGGTTCGCAGCGAGGTGTTCACCCCCAGCTGTGTCTTCTCCAGTTGCCACCGTGGCGCCAACCCCGCGGGGGGCCTGGGGCTGGAGGGAGACGCTTACGAGCAGCTCGTGGGCGTGGTAGCGGCAGGAGCTCCTTCGAAAACCCGGGTGGTACCCAAGGACGTGGCTGCCTCATTCCTGGTGGAGAAGCTGGAAACCCCCTCTCCTTCGGCCGGGGAGCAGATGCCTCCCGACGCGCCCCTCGAGCCCGAGCGAGTGGAGCTGGTGAAGAGCTGGATTCGCGGCGGCGCCTTGCGCGAGTGAAGCTTTGCCTACTTCACGTCCAGCAGCACCAGCTCTCTGGCCATCAGCTCTCCATCCACCACCGCCAGTGACGCTCGCACGACCGAGCCCTCGGGCAGGCTCTCCACCTCGATGCGCCGCGCCCCCTCGAAGGCGCGGGTCCCCGAATCCACCCCCAGCTCGTAGATTTTTCCCTGCGCGTCCCGCACGCGCACCTCGCCGTCGCTCACCGACTCCACGCGGGCGGGGAACTGGGCGGACAAGAGCTCGGTCGGAGGTTCCTCGAGCATGCCGGCTTCAGCGAGGAGCGTCTCCAGCTCGAGCTGGGCCCCGGCGAGCTCGACTTGTAGCTCCTCGAGCTCGACGCGCAGCGCCTGCAGCTCGTCTGGCGAAGTCTTTTGTCCTCCCAACGCGAAGAGGAACACTGCTGCCAGCGCCATTCGCACGGCCATCATTGTTGCCTCCTGCCGTGTCTCAAGCTGGTGGCCGATGGCGTTCGAGCAACGGTGAGGCGAAAGAGCGACTGGCGTGACGGCCGTGGAGCGCCGCGCCTGGGAGTATGCTTGGCGACCATGATGGGTCTTCCTCGGGTGGTCGGCTTGCTCGCTCTTTTGCTCCCCGTCGCGGCCTTGGCGGCGCGGGTGCGGGTTCCGGTGGACGTCGGCGTGGGCCCCGCGGCCTACTACTTCTTCGGTCCGGTCGCCGACGAGCGCTGGCCGGTTCCCCACTTCGGGCTCAAGCTCAACGTCGAGGCGGTGATCGACCAGAACGTCATCCGCGAGAACCGCCGCGCCATTCCGCCCAAATACTTGAAGCAGGCAGAGAAAATCACCGAGCTGCGCGTCTCCCCCTCCCTCTTCATCCCCGACGCGCTGATTCTCTCCCCGCAGACGCCGTACACCGGAGGCACCGGCATCTACGGCATCACCTGGCGGCCGCTGGCGCTCACCGTTCCCCTCTTCGGGCGCAAGCCGGCGGGCTCATGGAAGAAGAGCCGCGGCGCGCTCGACTTCGAGGCGGGCTTGCTCCTCACCTACGCCTTCCTCCACTCGGAGACGTTGCCCACCACCCACTTCCTCCGCCCGGGAATCGACCTGACGCTCGAGCTCGAGCTCGCCGCCAGCGACAGCTTCCTGGTCAGCATGGGTTGGGCTTCACAGCTTTACGTGCCTCAACAGTTGGGAAGCTTCGACGTCGGTCAGTGGAACACCGGCATCTTCCATGTGGGGCAGGCGTTCTTGCAGCTTCACGTGCGCTTTCCCTACGAGACCAGCTTCTGAGCTAGGGTCCGCCCCCTGATGGCTCCGACGAACCAGCGCAAGGGCGATTCCATTCGCCGGGTGGGCATCATCTTCGCCGGAGGCCCGGCGCCGGCGGCCAACGCGGTCATCTCCAGCGCCGCCACCTCCTTCCTCGAGGACGGGCGGGAGGTGATCGGCTTCTTCCACGGCTACTCCAACCTCGAGGCCTACCATCCCATCAACCACCGGCTGCTGCCGGACAAGCACTACCGGGTATTCACCGAGAAGGACACGCGGGGCTTACGCAACAGCCGGGGCATCATCATCGGCACCGCGCGCACCAACCCGGGTAAAGGCATCGAGCGGGTGGACGACCTCGATGAGCCGACGAAGACCGAGAAGCTGCGCAACGTCTACTCCGCACTGGTCGACTTGCAGGTCGACGCGCTCATCTCCATCGGCGGCGACGACACCCTGAAGACCGCCAACTTCATCCACGAGTATCAGCGGCGGCTGGCGCCAGCCGCGCGGCGGGTGAAGGTGGTGCACCTGCCCAAGACCATCGACAACGACTACCGGGGCATCGACTTCACTTTCGGTTTCTTCACCGCGGTCGACGTGATGGCCAAGGAAGTGCAGAACCTACGGGCCGACGCCATCGCCACCAGCTCGTACTTCATCGTGGAGACGATGGGGCGCAAGGCGGGCTGGCTTTCCTACGGGGTGGCGATCGCCGGCGAGGCCAACCTGGTCATCGCCTTGGAGGACGTGGACCAAGAGCTGGCGATGATCGAGGGCGGGGAGAAGAAGCTGAACGTCGAGGCGCTGATTGACCGCATCGTCGACCTCATCCTCACGCGCGAGAAGCGCCACGACAAACACTACGGCACGGTGGTGCTCGCCGAAGGGTTGGCGGAGTTGATGCCGGCGTCCTTCCTCGAGACGTTGCCCCGCGACGAGCACGGACACATCTCCCTAGGCCGCATGGACTTGGGCAAGCTGATGGCGCAGCTGGTGGCCCACCGCTACGAAAAGCGCACCGGGCGAAAGAAGAAAGTCACCGGAGTGCAGCTGGGCTACGAGTCGCGTTGCGCCGCCCCCCACGCCTTCGACGTGATGCTGGGCAGCCAGCTGGGCATCGGCGCCTACCGCGCGCTGGTGGAGGAAGGGCTCGACGGTCACATGGTGAGCGTCACCGGACAGCTCGACTTGCAGTACGTGCCCTTCGCCGAGCTGGTGAACCCCGAGACGATGAAGACGGAGGTGAGACTCATCGAGCGGGGCAGCGACTTTCACCAGCTGGCGCGCTTTCTCGAGACGCGCACCGACAAGCTCACCGACTGGAGCCCTGGGCGCCGTCGGGAGTCGTAGCTCTCACTTTCGCCGAAGCCGCCGTTTGGGCGCCCACTTGCGTTTCCGCGGAGCTCGGCCCAACAGGTGGCGCAGTGCTTTGTCCAGGCGCGCCTGGCGGGCGGTGGCCGAGGGTGCCTCAGCGATGTAACGAAGCAGCTCACGCCGGTGGGAGGGCGAAAGCTTGGCGAAAGCCGCCCGGGCTCCTCGGGTACGCCGCAACGCCGCCGCGACGTCTTTGGAAGGCGCGACCTCCGCTTGGGTGAGGGCCTCCAAAGCAATGATCACCGCGTCGCCGACGTCGACCTTCGCGGAAGCGCGCACCGAGGGGTCCAGGTAGAGGCGGTGGCGGCCTGTCTGGGTGGGAACGAGGGTGGCGCGAAAGCCAGTGCCGCGCAAAGTGCCTTTCACCGTGATGCGTCTGGAACCGCTCTGCACGGCGTAGCGTGCCGTCACGCGTTTGGGGACGTCGACATAGGCGTTGGGCCCAAGCTGGCGGATCTGAGCGTGGAAGCGCTCCATGCGGCGGCGCAACCTAGCCGCTGGCGTCGCCGTCGTCGCGATCTTCTCACGCCCGGTCGCGGCTTTTTGTTGACCGCTCAGCCGCTCCTGCGTGTTGTCGGACAGATCTGCGCTATGACCTGAACCACCACACAGGTTCTCCCTGCCGGTCGACATAGCCCCATCCGCTTTCATCGCTTACGTTCGCCAGGGGGCCGTCAAACGGAGTCGCGTTCTTGAAAAGTCGATCGAACAGCTTTTTGCCTTGCCGATCGATGAAACCGTATCCCGTGGTGTCAATCGCAATGACCGCGACTCCATCCTCGAACGGCATACCTCCAAGTGCGCCTGACGCGAATGGCTCGATCTCCCACTCGCCCAATCTGTTTAAGTACCCATAACGCTGCGACCGGTCATCGAGTGCGCAAGCCAGTCCCTCCGAGAAACCGCCCCCAGCGACTCGACAGGTTCTGTCGAACAGCCGCTCGCCATGCGTATTGATCCAGCTGAAGGCCTTTCGAATCCCTGCACCTTCTGCAACCACCGCCGCGCCCTCTGAAAACGCCCTGGCTTCGACAAATCGCGGCTCGATGACGACCTTCCCCGAGCGGTCTACGAACCCCATGCCGGGCCCAGGTTCATCGAACGAAGTGGGTTTGGGTGGTTCTCCCTTGAGACGAACCGCGGCCATACCCTCGCTGAAACGAGTGATGCTGAGACCCAGGTTTGACTTGGTCTGCTCCCGTTCAAGGAGGAACGCGTCGTTGCCGTCGGTGTCAATGAATCGCCAGACACCCTTCTTCTTGACCAACGCCAATCCCTCGGAGAAGCCCTCGGCGACTTCGAAACCACCAAAGGCGACTCCTCCGCTGAGATTGACGTAGTCGTAGGTCGCGCTCCCCGAGAGCTTGCACGGCATTAGACCGTCCTGGAATTTGAGCCAGTAGGGGAGCGAGATGTTCAGGCTCCATTTGGGTTCGACCACCCAGTCACCGTTTTCGTCGATGACCCCGGCTTTGCCATCAATAGCTACCGTGGCGTAGCCGTCATGAAACCCGGCAAATACGTCGTCGAAACGAGCGGCGATGATCACATCGCATTTCTCGTCGATAAAGCCGAGCTTGCCATTCTCTTTGATTGCATAGCGGTACATGGATGTCGCTCCAGAGTAGCCCAAGCGCGTAAGCGATGGGTTTGTCCCCTGGGACATGTGCGAAAGGGAAGGAGGGCGCCCCGAAGTAGGCCCCGCTGAGTCGAGCTCTCCGTGCCGCCCAACCTTGGCCCCGGCTCTTTTCGACGCTAGAAGGCGCTCAATGAAAATGAACCTGCACGCGCTGTTCATCGCCATGCTCTCCGTTGCCCTCTCGTCACCGGCGGTCGCCGCTCCCGATGCGGCGCAGCTCCAAAAGCTCTCCGCCCGCCTGACGCCGGTGGAGCTGACCGCCGATGTTTCCAAGCTTCCCGAGAGCGAGCGCGCGGCGCTGGTGAAAATCCTCCAGGCGGCTCAGCTGATGGACCCGCTCTTTTTGCGCCAGGTGTGGGCGGGCAACGAGGCGCTCTTGATGCAGCTGTCGCAGGACAGCTCGCCCTTGGGCAAAGCACGGCTGCACGCCTTCTTGCAGAACAAAGGCCCTTGGCTGCGGCTCGACGAGGACCGGCCGTTTCTCCCCGCGGTGGGAGAAAAACCGGCAGAGGCCAACTTCTATCCCGCAGGCGCGACCAAGGCAGAGGTGGAGCAGTGGCTGAAGGGGCTCTCCGACGCCGAACGTGCCAAGGCGACTGGCTTTTTCACCACCCTGCGCCGGACTCCGGAGGGCAAGCTGACCGCGATTCCCTACAGCGTGGAGTATCAAGGGGAGCTCGCCCGTGCCGCGGCGCTCTTGCGCGAGGCGGCCGCGCTCACCCGAGAGCCCACCCTCAAGGACTTTCTGGAGAAGCGGGCGGCGGCCTTCTCGAGCAACGACTACTACGCGAGCGACGTGGCGTGGATGAAGCTCGACGCGTCGATCGAGCCGACCCTCGGCCCCTATGAAGTGTACGAAGACGACTGGTTCAACGCCAAGGCGGCCTTCGAGGCCTTCGTCACCGTGCGCGACGACGCCGAGACCGCCAAGCTGGCCAAGTTCGCCGCCGGGCTGCAGGACATCGAGAACCACCTACCCATCGACGCCAAGTACAAAAACCCCAAGCTGGGGGCGATGGCGCCCATCCGGGTGGTGAGCTCCCTCTACTCCTCGGGTGACGCCAACCGCGGGGTGCAGACGGCGGCGTTCAACCTGCCCAACGACGAGAAGATCGGCAAGGAGATGGGCACCAAGCGCACCATGCTCAAGAACGTGCAGGAGGCGAAGTTCCAGAAGGTGCTCATCCCCATCTCCGGGGTCGCGTTGGCGCCGGCCGACCGCAAGCGCATTGCCTTCGACGCCTTCTTCACCCACATCTTGATGCACGAGCTGATGCACGGTTTGGGGCCGCACACGGTGAGCGCCGGGGGCAAGGAAGTCACCGTGCGCGAGAAGCTGCAGGAGACCTACAGCGCCATCGAAGAAGCCAAGGCGGACATCTCCGGCCTGTTCGCTCTGCAGTACCTGGTGGACAAGGGAGTCATCGACAAGGCGATGGAGAAGACGATGTACGTCACCTTCCTCGCCAGCTCCTTTCGCTCCATTCGCTTCGGAATCCACGAGGCGCACGGCAAGGGACAGGCGCTCCAGCTCAACTACCTGCTCGACGCCGGCGCCTACCGGGTGAACGAGGACGGCACCTTCTCGGTCGATTCCACCAAGGTGAAGGACGCGGTGAAGAAGTTGACCGCCGAGCTGATGACCCTCCAGGCAGAAGGCAACAAGACCAAGGCGCTCGAGCTTTTGGCGCGGTTGGCGGTCATTCGCCCCGAAACCCAGAAGGTGCTCGACAAGCTTCAGAAGGTCCCGGTGGACATCGAGCCGAAGTTCGTCACCGCCCAGAAGCTCCTCGAGGAGGCTTCACGCGCCGCCGCCCCCAAGGCCGCCAGACCGTAGGCAGCTTGCGGAGATCACTTTGAGGCCCTTACCCGGAGCGGTGCAGCTCGATGCCCGCATAAATCTTGTCCACGTCGAGCTCGCACCCCAGCGACTCGAGCCGGGCCTTGGCCTTGGTGCGAGCCTCGGAGCGGGTCCACTCGTTGTGCTCTCCGCGGCGGAAAACCTCGATCAGTCGTTCGCGATGGGAGACGAGGATGTACTCCATGAGCGAGGGAATTCCGCGGTAGCTCTCGAACTTCTGACCGCGGTCATAGGCTTCGGTTGAATCGCTGAGTACTTCGACCAGCAAGGTCGGGTTGGTGAGGGTGTCCTTGGCGTCGGGGTCGTATTCGGGTTTCCCGCAGACCACGGTGACGTCGGGATAGGTGGCGAGGCCGGAGCCGACTGAGCGAATTCGGAGGTCTGAAGAGTACGGGCGACAGGGCTTGCCGTCGAGCTGCCGGTGTAGCTCGCCTGTCACCGCTGCCGCGAGCGCTGCGTGCTCGGGAGTCCCGCCCGCCATGGCGAAGATTTCGCCCTCGAAGAACTCGTGCTTGACGTTGCTCGTTCGCTCGAAGGACAGGTACTGCTCCCACGAGTATCGGTGGTGGGAAGGCAAACGCATGCATCATCATTATGTGCCGGGCCTCGTCATGACAACCCTCCCGCTCGATTTGCGACGGCTCGCAAGCCGTACTGCGGCCAGCAGCACCACGCACGTTGCCGCCAACTCGCCCGGGGCCGCGGCGCACCCTTGTGCGGGAGCGGGGAGAACTTCATTTTCCTCGGGGCGCCTCGCCACCGTCGGTGTGCGCCAAGTCGCCTCGCTCACGTGCCCGGCCTCGTCGCGCACCCGTACCAGCACGCCGCCTCGCGCTTCGACGGCGGAGAGGGCGATGAGCCGCGCCGGCCCGAAGTCGCTCCACGTTTGCTCGTCGGCCAATCGGTAGGCGAACTGCAGCGCGGCCTCCGAAGTCAGCCGGTCGGACGCCTCCACCACCAGCCGGTCGTTCAACCGGTCTTCACGGAGCGAGAGTGCCGGCGCCTCCTGGTCGACGGTGAAGCCGACCTCGACCGGGGCAGACAGCCCGTGGGGCTCCTCGGCGACCCGGGCGCGCACCTCGATGTGGTGGCGGCCCTGGAGGAGGAAGGCGGGGTGGGTGACCTCCAGCTCTCCTTGCGCATTGGGGCGGTAGAGCTCCGACCACAAACCGCGGTTTATCCGCACCGAGTACTCCGCGGTGCCCGGACGGCCTTCGGTGGATACTCGAAGGAAGGCGCTGGGCCACACCGACGGCGGCGAAGCGCCCAGCGGTGGAATCACCGAGCGCGCCAGCTGCGCCCGAACCGACAGCCCTGATACCGCGCAGGCTGCCGAGGTGCGTAAGAGGTGCGCGTACAACCCCAGGTGCTCGTAGCTCTGGGTGCCGGGGACGTTGCCCACCCCGCGCGCCTCCAAGAGCTTGAGCTTGAAGACGCCGAAGGGCGGGATGTCGAACCTCGTCAGCTGGGTGGACAGCTGCGGCTCGGCCAGGGCGATGAAGGTCGGCACCAGGCTCTCGAGCACCGTCAGGTCTTCGGCGAGAATCTCGCTGTTGATGGCGGTCACCCGGGTGACGGCGCCGCGCAAGTCTCCCAGCACGGGCGAGAGCGACGAGCAGCCCTGGATGACCAACGACATCGGCAGGGACACATCGGCGGTGAGGGTGAACAGGCGCACGAACCGGTCGTCGAGGAGCGCGTAGAAGTCGACCTCCAGATTCTTCGCGTCCACTCGCAAGAGTGGGTCGATGGGCTTGTTGGTGACCGGGTCGTAGGTGCCGCGGCCGACATGAACGGTGGGCGGCTCCTGCGGCCTCAAAACCACCTGCATGGGCACCTCCACCCCAGAGCCAACCAACTTGCCCAAGGAAGGTAGGACGGGGCGGAACAGCCCGGAGTCGAGCTGGGCGAAGGTGGCGGAGGAAACGGTCAAGCACATCGCGCCGGATTGGTGGGCGTGGTGGAAAAGGTGGTCCATGAACTGACGCGACACCGACACGCCGGCGGCGTAGAGGCCGGGGGCGTCGGCGTCGAACAGCGGCGGTGCGAGCGACTGTAGCGGAGGAGCGGGAAGCGGCTTGACGCAGCTGGGGACGAACAGGGCGCGGGCGCCGCCGCGAAGCCCCAGATTGAGCCCGGTATCCGCCGAGGCGCTGCCGCCGAGCGCGAGTGAGAGGTCGAGGGCCGAGCCGGTCGGCACACCCGCGGCGGACATCAGTGTGCCCACCGGCAGCCTTCCGTCGGCGCCGAAAATCGCGGGCACGCATTTTTGGGTGGTGGTGTCCACACACAGGCCCCCACTACAAGTACTGCTCGCGCCGGGCAGCTGCGGACAGGGAGGCAGGCCGGTGCCGCAGGTCTGGCAGGTCTGCTCGTCGAGCGTCTCCTGGAGGGTCTTCTTGATTTGGTTGACCACGAAGCCCAAGACGAACGCCTTCACCGGCTCCCAGTCGACGGCGTCGCAGGGCGAGCCCAGCCCGGTGCACGCCGCCTCGGAGCTGATGACCAAGTCGGCCGGATCGAGGCAAGCGGGCTTGGGCAACGCCCCCGCGCTGCCGCACACCTGGGAGCCGCCCACGGTGGTGACGGTGAGGCGCATCAGCCGGTCCCAGCGGGTGTCGATGGCGAACTGGAGGGCGAGGCGAAGCTCGTTGTAGGTGACGTCGGCGCGGCGGGTGTCGAAGTCCACGCCGCACTTCATCGGATTCTGGAAGGCGCACAGCAGATGGTTGCGGCTCACGGTGTCCACCATGATTTTTCCGGTGGCGACGGTGGCGTTGACGGTGACCTCGACCTCGTCGGGGGACTTGGGGTCCAGCCGCAGGCTGCTGAAGGTGACTGGAATTTGTCGCGGCACGTCTTGGGCGTCGCAGCGGCCGTCGAGCTGCCCGCACGACTCGGCGGTGCAGCCCATGCTGCCTTCGTCGGCGATGGCCACGTTGCCGAGGAGGGAAAAGCTTTGCAGGGTGCAGGGCAGGGGGACGACCAGCTGCTGCCCGGGAGCGACCTGGCCGAGAACGACCTGCCAGTTGGAATTGAGGACGCCGAAGCCCGCATCGGTGATGCGGACGTTCATCGCGTTGTCCATCTTCTCGCCGACGAAGCGCCCCCCGTCGGGGAAGGGCTCGAGCGAGCCGCAGCCTTCGCAGCTGGTGCCGCACCCCACGAGCCAAAAGAGGGCCAGGGTCGAAACGAGCGTGCGTCCCATGGCTTGACCTTCTAGCAGGGTCTAATGCCGCTTGGCTTCCTGGAAGGTCACCTCGAGGGAGACCTCCTTGCCTTCGCGCAGCACCACCGCGGTGACCGTCTCCCGCGGCTTGTGCGCGTTGAGCGCGTACATCAAGTCTTGCACGCTGCCGATGGAGTGGGTGCCCAGGCGCACCAGGATGTCCCCGCGCTTCAGCCCCCCTAAGTCGGCGCCGCCGCCGGGCCGCACGCCCGCGAGCAGCACGCCTTTTTGTCCGCCGGGCGGACCTGAGTAGTCGGGGATAGTGCCCAGGGAGGCGTTGAAGCTCCGCAAATCTCCCTTGGGCTCGGGCGCGGCGACTTGCTGATAGGTGAGCTGGTCGGCGTGGGCTGCCTCGACCGTCAGCGCCGAGACAATCTCCGCTACCTTCGCCATCCCCGCGGCGTTCAGCTTCCAGGCCTCGTCGGAGGGCTTGTGGTAGTCGGCGTGGGCGCCGGTGAAGAAGTGCAGCACCGGCACCCCCGCGGCGTAGAAGGGCGTTTGGTCGCTGGGCCCGTAGCCATCGCCGCTGGCGGAGCACTCCACCCGCGCCGTCTGACAGGCCGCCTCGATGCGCGCGGCCCACTCCTTGGCCGAGTCGCTCCCCAGCACCGACAGCTTGTTTCCCCGCAGCCGTCCCACCATGTCCAGGTTGAGCATGGCGAAGAGCTCCTTCATCCCCTCGTCGCCGCGCGCGCGGGTGAAGTGGGTCGAGCCGAGCACGCCCGCTTCTTCGCCGGAGAAGGCGACCACGTAGACATCGCGCCCAAGCTTCTCGCGCTGGGCCGAGAGGAGGCGGGCAATCTCCAAGAGTGTTGCCGTACCCGAGCCGTTGTCGTCGGCCCCCAGGTGCGGCTCGTGCTTGTCGGGAGCGAGCGAGTCGCGGCCTCCCAAGCCCAGGTGGTCGTAGTGCGCTCCCACCACCACCGCCCCCGCCCGCTTCTCTCCTTGCGCCTCGATGCGGCCGACGACGTTGAAGGCCTGGGTCTTTTCCGCCTCCAGCGCCACGGAAAGCGAAGCGCTCGCCCTTTTCTTCGCCAAAAGCGTCGGCCACAGCTTCTCCACCGCGGCCCGCTTCACCATCACCACCGGCAGCCCGCCGTCCCCCGGTCCTTCTGGCAGGGGCGTGGGCAGCCTGGCTTCGGGAGGCAGCTGCCAGTCCTTGGGTGCGTTGGGCGGTGGCTCGGGCCAGTCGACCACGAGGAGGGCCGCCGCGCCCCGCTCGCGCGCCACCCACGCCTTGTGGCGCAAGTCTCCAGAGCGGCGCTTCTTCTCGGTGTCGGCGAAGGCTTCGGTCTCGGGGACGAAGCGGCGCACCACCACCACCTTCCCTTTCACGTCGAGCTGGGCGTAGTCGTCGATGCCCAGCTTCTCGTCGCGAAGGCCGTAGCCCGCCAGCACCAGCGCTCCCTTCACCGTCGTCGATGCCGAGAAGCCCAGCGGAACAAACGCGTCGGGCGCGACCTCTTTTCCATCGAGACGCAGCTGGGTGGCCGCGCCCACCTTCACCGAGGTCACCACCGGGAAGAACTGCCGAAAGCCGTTGTCCCCCGCGGGAAGAAGGCCCAGCTCGGCGAAGCGGGCCTCCAGCCAGTCGCCGGCCGCTTCCAGGCCTTTGGTGCCGATGCCCCGGCCCTCCCGCTCGGCAGAAGCGAGCCACTGGACGTCCTTCATCAGGCGATCGGGCGGGCGCTCGTCGGCTCGAGGCGGCGTCTCCACCCAGCGGGCGACGAAGACGTTGGTGTCGTGCGCTCCCGGAGCGGTGGCTCGGTTGGAGGAAAAGGCGAGCCATTTCCCGTCGGGGCTGAACATGGGAAACCCGTCGAAGCCGGGGGCGTAGGTGATGCGCTGAAGCTGGGTGCCGTCGATGTTCACCGCCCAGAGGTCGAACTCCCGGCCTCGGGGGTCGCCGGCGTTGCTGGAGAAGAGAATGCGCCGGCCGTTGGGGTGGAAGAAGGGCGCGAAAGACGCGGCGTCGAGGTAGGTCACCTGTACCGGGTCGGAGCCGTCGGCGTTGGCGACGAAGATTTCCAGCTTGCTGGGGCGCACCAAGCCGCGCGCGAGGAGGGCCCGGTAGTCCTCGAGCTCCTTGCCCGCCTTTGGCCGCGAGGCGCGCCACACCAGCTTGGAGCAGTCAGCGGAAAAGAACGCGCCGCCGTCGTAGCCGGGGGTGTGGGTGAGGCGGCGCACGTTTTTGCCGTCCTTGTCCATGCGGTACAGCTCGAGGTCGCCGTCGCGCACCGAGGTGTAGACGATGCTGCCGTTCTTGGCGCACACGGTGGCCTCGGCGTCGTAGCCGGGCTCGGTGGTGAGTCGGACGAGGTTCGAGCCGTCGGCCCGCGCGCGGTAGATGTCGTAGCTGTCATAGAGCGCCCACACGTAGCCCATGCTCCTGTCGGGCTTGGGCGGGCAGGCGGCGCCCTCTAAATGCGTGGAGGAAAAGACCAGCTCCTCGTCGCCGGGGAGAAAATGGGCGCAGGTGGTGGCGCCCTGGCCGTTGGAGACCTGCACCGGCTGAGGCGGCTCCTCGCCCAGGGCCATGCGGTAGATGCGGTCGCACGCCGCTCCCGGTGCCCGCGCTTGGAAGGAGAGCTGGCGGCCGTCGAACGACCAATACGCTTCGGCGTTTTCGCCGCCGAAGGTGAGCTGGCGCAGCTCGGCCAGGTGCGTCTCCTCGGCCAGGGGGGTGACGGAAGCGGGGGGAGCGCTGGGGGACGTGGAGGGAAGAGCAGTCGCACAGCCGGACAGCGTCAGGGCGGCGGCGCCGAACAGAACGAGTCTCATGACGGGGAACATTTCATAAGTGCCCGGAAGGCCGCGTCACAATCGACGCGCACAAGCTGGCTCACCGGCTCTCCTTGAGCCGGGTCGAGCGGCGCCTGGCTGGCTTGGGCCTGAGCGCGGGCTTTTTCACCAGCGGGTGCTTCACCTCCACCACCGGTCCCGGGCCGGCGGCGACGATGGAGGAGGGAAGGTAGCCCTCCAGCGAGAAGAAGAGCGTCGCTGATGCTTCTCCGTCGGCTCCCGGCGGCAGCCGCAGCTCGACCGGAGTGGGGCCCAGGTCCTCGCCGTTCATCGTCACCTGCGCACCCGGGGGAATGGTTTCGATCGAAAAGCGCACCGGCTCCGGCGGGGAGGGTGAGGGCTCCCGGTCCAGCGCGAGAGGCAGGGGAGGAGCCTCGATGGGGGCCGGCTTCGTCTCCCCCCAAAGCATCACTGCCGCCCCTCCCGCCAAGAGGGCGCCAGCGAAGACCAGCACCGCCCACCTCCGGTGGACGCGTGGCGCCGGTGGCGTCACCTTTGCCTTGGGGTCGGAGACGGCCGGCGAGCGCGGGTTACTGAAGCCCCCGACCACGCCGGCGGCGGCGAGGCATGCGCGGACGGCCTCCATCAGCTCGTCCATGGTCTGGAAGCGCTTGGCCGGGTCCTTCTCCAGACAGCGCATCACCAGCATCTCCACCTCGGGAGGCAGCCCGGGCTTGAGCGTGCTGAGGGCCGGCGGCGGCTGGCGAACATGCTGGAGGATGACCTTGAGCGGCTCTTTGCCCAAAAAGGGTGGGCGGCCGGCGATCATTTCGAAGAGCACCACTCCCAGCGAGTAGACGTCGCTGCGTGGATCGGCTTGATGCTTGGCCTGCTCGGGCGCCATGTACAGGGGCGAGGCGAGCAGCACGCCCGGTTGGGTGAGCTCGGCGTCTTCGGGCGCAGGGAGCGCCTCGGGGAGAAACGACTTCAAAAGCCCGAAGTCGAGCACCTTGACCATGTCGTGGTCGGTCTCCTCGTTGAGGATCATCACGTTTGCCGGCTTGAGGTCGCGGTGGACGATGCCCAGCTTGTGTGCCTCGCGCAGGGAGCGGACGATCTGCTGGCCGATGTGGAAGGCCCGGGGCCAGGGCAGCGCGCGTTCGGCCGCGAGCACCTTTTCCAGCGTGCGCCCCTCGAGGTACTCCATCGCGATGTAGAAGATGCCGTCCCCCGTCCTGCCGTAGTCGTGAACGGTGATGGTGTTGGGGTGACGGAGCTTGGAGGTGAGCGAGGCCTCGAGGAAGAAGCGCTTCTGAAAGCCAGGGTCCTTCTTCGCGTTGTATCGAGGGTTCAAAACCTTGAGCGCCACCAAACGGCCGAGAGGCGCCTGCAGCGCTTTGTAAACCTTGCCCATCCCTCCGGAGCCGATGGGCTCGAGGACCTTGAAGCGGCCGCTGAGCACCTTCCCCACGAGGGGGTCTTCGGAGGGTGTTTCCAAGGGGACGGGCCAGGTCTAGCACAAGGCTCGCCGCCCCTTGCGCGACGCTTACTTACCGGGGCAGCCAGAGCCGCCGGTGGTCTGATAGAGGAAGGCTCCCTGGCGCGCGAAGATTGCCCGCTGCTTCTCATCAGGGGTGATGAGGGTCTTGAGCGTGGCGGTGGCCTTGGGCTTCTCCATCGGCACCGGGGCGTACTCGACCTGCTGCTGCAAGGTACCGACGGGGTTCCCGTTGACGTCGGTGCCGTCCATCTCGCCGCCGCAGCCCACGGCCAGCACGAACAACGATCCCGCCGCGAAGGCACGAACCAGCTTCATACGACCCCTCCTTCATTCGGATTCGAGTGAATGACGGTCGAACGACGCGCGACCGACGGGCGCCACATTAGAAGCCCGCCTCCCGAGCCGTCAATAGATCAAGCGGCTGCTTGTTGGCGACGGTGCTGGCCTGGTGTGCCCGGGAGCGCATATGTAGCCGCCCACGATGACCAAACCGTCGAAGGTCGAGGCGCCCAGGCCGGGGAGCCAGGAGGCTTCCGAGCCGAGCGCCGTCGAAGAACCCCCGGAAGCGACTGGCCGCAAGCTCTTGCCTCTGGCGATCGGCGCCCTGGGGGTGGTGTACGGCGACATCGGCACCAGCCCGCTGTACGCGGTGAAGGAGTGCTTCACCGGCGCCCATGCGGTGGCTCCCACGCGGGACAACGTCTTAGGGGTGCTCTCGCTGATGTTCTGGCTTTTGGTGCTGGTGGTGACCGTGAAGTACCTGGTCTTCATCATGCGCGCCGACAACAAAGGAGAGGGGGGGCTCCTCTCGTTGATGGCGCTCATCCCCGGCAAGCTCGACCCCTGGTCTGCCCGGCTGAAGGGGGGGGCGGTGATGCTCGGCTTGTTCGGGACGGCCCTGCTCTACGGCGACGGGGTCATCACGCCGGCCATCTCCGTGCTCTCGGCGGTGGAGGGGCTGGCCGTCGCTACCACCGCGCTGGAGCGAGTGGTCGTCCCTCTGACCTGCCTCATCCTCTTCGGGCTGTTCGTGGTGCAAAGACGCGGCACGGGAGGAATCGGCAAAATCTTCGGGCCGATGATGGTGGTGTGGTTCGTCACCTTGGCGGGGCTGGGAGCGCGCTACGTGCTCAAGAACCCCACGGTGCTGCACGCGCTCAACCCCTACTGGGCGATGGCCTTCTTTCAAGTGCACAAGGCGCATGCCTTCGTGCTCTTGGGTTCGGTGCTGCTGGTGGTCACCGGCTCCGAGGCGCTCTATGCGGACATGGGTCACTTCGGTAAATCGGCCATTCGCTTCTCGTGGGGGCTGGTGTTCCCCGCGCTGGTGACGAACTACTTCGGCCAGGGCGCGCTCTTGCTCGAACAGGGAGTGGTCGAGAACCCGTTTTATGCGCTCGTCCCGCGGTTCATGCTCTACCCGATGGTGGTGCTGGCAACGGTGGCGACGGTCATTGCGTCGCAAGCGATGATCTCCGGAGCCTTCTCCATCACCCGCCAGGCGGTGCAGCTCGGTTACTGCCCGCGGGTCACCATCGTGCACACCTCGAGCACCCTCGAAGGGCAGGTCTACATTCCCGAGGTGAACCAGGCCTTGATGGTGGCGTGCATCGGGTTGGTCTTGGCGTTCCGCTCCTCCAGCGGGCTGGCGGCGGCCTACGGCATCGCGGTCACCGGCGCGTTCACCATCACCTCGTTCGTGTTCTACGTGGTCGCGACGCGGACCTGGAAGTGGCCGCTCTTCAAGGCGTTGCCTTTGGTCGTGGGCTTCCTCGCGGTCGACTTGGGGCTTTTTGGCTCGACCTTGCTCAAGTTCGAGGAAGGCGGCTGGTTTCCCATGGCGTTGGCGGCGGCGGTCTTCACCTCCATGGTCACCTGGAAGGACGGGCGGGCCGAGCTGGCCAAGCGCTTCGCCAAGAACACCATGCCCTTGTCCAACTTCCTGGAGGACGTGGCGGCGACCCAGCCGCACCGCGTTCGAGGGACGGCGGTCTTCATGTCCTCGGCCCCGATGGGTACCCCGCCGGTGCTGCTCCACCACCTCAAGCACAACCAAGTGCTGCACCAGCAGGTGGTGGTGCTCTCCATTCTCTCGGCGGACGAGCCGGTGGTGTCGCCGGAGTCACAGCTCTCGGTGGAGCAATTGGGCAACGGCTTCTACCGGGTGATTGCCTACTTCGGCTTCATGCAGACTCCCAACGTGCCCGAAATTCTCTCTGCCTGCCGCGTCCAGGGGCTCAAGGCCGAGCCCAACACCACCAGCTACTTCTTGGGTCGTGAAACCCTGCTCACCACCGGGCACTCGAAGATGATGAGGTGGCGCAAGGCGCTGTTCGCCTTCATCTCGCGAAACGCCCGCAGCGCCACCTCGTACTTCGGCATTCCGCCGGGCCGGGTGGTCGAATTGGGCATGCAGGTCGACCTCTGAAACGGGGTAGGCAGAGCGTGCGCGCCGGCTTCACTGCGCTGCTCGTCCTTTTCGCGCAAGCAGCCTTCGCCGACGTCGGTTACGAGGAACGCCTGGTGCAGTGGGCGCTGAACCTGCACCAGCGCGAGCTCGAGCCGAGCCCCGAGGGAAAAACCCTCGAGGAGGTGCTGATCGCCTCCGAGGAGGTCTTCGCCCCCAGCGACCCCTACCCCTCGTGGTTCAACGCGGTGCACATGCGCACCCGCGAGGTGGTCATTCGCCGCGAGCTTTTGTTCGCCCAAGGGGAGGCGTTCGACTCCAAGAAAGTCGCCGAGACCGAGCGCAACCTACGCAGCCTCTTCATCTTCTCCATCGCCAAGGTTTTGCCGGTGAAGGGCAAGCGAGGCGGAGTGGCGCTGCTCGTCGTCACCCAGGACCGCTGGAGCCTGCGCCTCAACAGCGAATTCAACGTCGTCGGTCCGCTGCTCCAGTTCTTGCGGCTTCGGCCGACCGAGCAGAACTTCCTCGGGCTCAATCAGCAGGTCTTGCTCGACCTGGTGCTACGGCTCGACACCCTGTCGGTGGGTCAGCTCTACCAGGACCGGCGCTTCCTAGGCAGCGAGCTTTCTTTTGGCGAGACGGCGGCGATCATCCTCAACCGGCAGACGGGCGAACCAGAGGGTTCGGCGGGCGCGGTGGTGCTGGGCAAGCCGCTCTTTCATTTGGAGTCGCGCTGGGGGTTCTCGGTGGGCGCCGACTGGAGCGTGCGCACCCGCCGCATCTTCCGCGGGGCCGAGGTGTGGCAACTGCCCTACCCGAACGAAGAAGCCCCCCTCTCCCAGGTGCCCTACATCTATCTGCAGCGGGTCGCGGGCTGGAACGCGCTCTACACCCGTTCCTTCGGGCGCGCGCTGAAAGCCGACGTGAGCGCCGGCGTGGGCGGCTTCTTTCGCCGCTACGCGCCGCCGTTGGCCTTGGGGCTCGACCCAGCCCAGAGCGCCTGGTTCGCCTCCGAGTACTTGCCTCGCAGCGAGGACGCGAGCTTTTTGCAGGCATCGGTGGCGGCCTACGTGCCGGACTACCGGGTCTTACGTGACGTGGACACGTTCGAGCTTTCCGAAGACGTTCAGGTTGGCCCCTCGGCGTACCTCGCCGCGCGCTGGGCGCACCCGGCGTTTTTCTCTCCCTCGCGCTTTGTCGAGCTCGGCGCCCGCCTGCGTTACCAACTGCTCGCCGCCGACGACCTCGCCACCCTGACCGTTGCGGGAGCGAGTCGTTACCTTCCCGGCGAGGCGCGGTGGGTCAATCAGCGTCTCGCCGCCGAGGTGAAGAACGTCACGCCGCAGACTTTTCTCGGCCGGCTGGTGACACGGGCGGTGGTGGACCTGACGCGCGAGCGGCTCGACAACCGCCAGGCGCTGCTCGGCGGAGGCAACGGTTTGCGCGGCGCTGCTCCCGAATCGCTCGCCGGGCGGAACTACTTTCTCGCCAACGTGGAATGGCGCAGCCGCTCCTTCGAGGTGAAGACGCTCTTCTTGGGGCTGGTGCTCTTCTATGACACCGGCTCAGCATGGGACGTGGCGCCGGCCTTCACCCACACCGTGGGCGCCGGCCTTCGGCTACTCATCCCGCAGTTCAATCAAGAGACCATTCGCGTCGACGTGGGCTGGGTGCTCAGTCAGCCTGCTGGTTTCTCCATCGACCGGTTCAGCGGAAGTTTCGGCCAAGTCACCGACTACCGCCCGGCCTTCCTCGATCAGCCGCTCGAGTAACGTTAGGGAAGGGTCGCCGCGTACAACCCGTCGCGCTGGCTGTCCGGGTAGGCGCCAGACCGGCGCACGTAAACCACGGTGCGCGAGTTGCCGGTCGTCGGCGCAAGCATATTGGTGACCGCCAAGTCGAGCGTCAGCGCTTGCGATGGCGGACCACCGATGGGCAAGTGGTAGAGGGTGCTGGTGTTCGTCTGCCGGGTCAGCACCCCGGAGCCCGACGGCAGCAACACCGGCGTCGTCCAGGAAGAGCCGGAGGGGGGGCTGATGGCGACGGGTTGCGCTCCCGGCTTCACCGAATAGATGCTCCCCGCGCTCAGGATGAAAGTCGACCCGTCGGGCGCGATGTTTGGGTACCAGGTGTCCACCCCCGTCGCCAGCAGCCCGGAGGTGCCCCCCACCGGCAGGACATGAAGCGCGCTCGGCGTACAGGTGCGGTAGTAGAGATTTGCGCCACCGTCGTCCAGGCGAGGAGTGCCGCACAGACCGGTGTTGGGCAACAAGGTGGTCGTTCCTGAGCCGTTGAGCATGATGCGTAGATAGTTGCCGCCCGAGAATGTCAGCACGGAGCTCGTGGTCGCCTGATAGATGGGAAAGAAGCCCAGCCCCAGCGGGGTGGGGGCAAACACCGGGCTGGTGGCGGCTTGAAGCTCCACTCCGCTTCCGAAGTTTCCCGTGTAGACAACGGTCTTCGAATCGGTGGACCAAACCTGCAAGTTGGTGACCCCGCTGGCCTGAACGGTGACTGGAGCCCCCCCGCTCATGGGGACAACCTTGAGCGCGCCTGTGTCGATGAACGCCACGCTCGTTCCATCTGGGGAGGCGAGGCGGGTGGGACAGAGCGTGAGGTTGGAAAGAAGGGTGTTGACCGCCGAACCGGCCACCTGGACCGACACCATCGAGTAGGTGAAGGGCGCCGTTGCGGTCTCACGCCGGCACACCAGCCAGCTCGTCCCATGGAATGAGAAACCAGCCACCCCTTCTCCGCCGATGGCCAGCGACCCTCCGGGCCCGCCGGCCACCGGCGCCCAGCGTACTTCGGAGCCCGAGGTCGCGCTCCACAAGTAGGTGGCGTATGCGCCGTCGGAGGTGAGGGAGGGGGCGGTGCCGACGTAAGGAAGCTCCACCGAGGCCACGCCCGAACCCGAAGGGCTCACGCTGCGAAAGCTGTAGGAGGAGTCGAGGAAGAAGACGCGCGAGCCGTCCGGGGTCAGCTGCGGGTTCATCGCCGCCAACGGAGCTTCGGCGATTCGCCGCCCCACACGAAGCTGGAGGTTGGGCGCCATGACGTCGGGTCCGGTCACCACCACGTCACGCAGGATGTCGTCCCCCATCCCCGCGGCCGAACCCACCAAGGTATAGACGCCTGCAGGGACGCTGGGGATGGAGTAGGTGCCATTGGTGGCGGTGGTGGTCGAGAATTCGGTGCCCATCAGCCTCACCGTGATGCCCGAGTGGTCGGTTCGACCCAAGAGAGTGGCGACGCCCCGCAGGGTGGCCGTCGCGCCACTCAGCGCCCGGGTCAGTGTCGCGGTGGGTGCGGTCTCGGTCTGGCCGAAGCTGACCACCACCGTGACTTTGGCCGGGGTGTAGCCCTCGGCGGTGACGAGCAAATCCGCCGGGCTGGCGGGAACGCCGTCGAGCGTATAGTTGCCCAAGACATCGGTGGACGTCGCCGCGGAGTGTCCCGCCACGCGCACGATGGCGCCTTCTTGAGTGGTGGCCCCCTCGAGAATCACCTGGCCGCGCACGCTGCCCACCGCCGTCAGGTTGATGGTCCCCTTCTCCACCTGCCCTCCAGCCACCACGGCGGAGAGCGTGGCTCGCTCGGCAATCGAGCCGGTGAAGCTGATGACGTAGGCCCCATCGGGCAGGTTCTTGACGAGAAACTCCCCGTTGGAGCTGCTCGCCGCCGACGCCACGACCGGGCCTGCGGCGTGCACGATGATGCCCGCAGCGCTGTTGGCGCCCTGCAAAACAATCTGTCCGTGGATGCTTCCGGGTGCCTCGCACCGGCCGTTCACGGCCGTGAACCCCTCGTCGCACGTCAGGCCGCCGCCGCACGCGAAGAGTGAAGCGATGGTGCTGGTGAAAACACCGACGACCAAGACCCGTAGTGGTGATGCCATCGAGCTCTCCTGGGGGATGGGAGCGCTACCCTACATGGAGATGGAGCCCTTGCGGAACTCCGTGCGCGCGATGTGGGCGTTGATGCACACCGGCTTGCCGCTTCGGGCAATCTCCTTGGCTCGGTCGAGGGTGGCGTCGATTTTCTCCGGGTCGTCGAGCAAGAGCCCCTTGCCGCCGTAGCCTTCGGCCACCTGGTGGTAGTCGCAGCGGCGCAGCACCGTGCCCACGTCGTCGCCCAGAATCTCCACTTGGTCGCGGGCAATCTGCGCCCAGGAACCGTCGTTGCCAATCACCGCGATGGGCGCCAGCCCATGCCGAGCGAAGGTGTCGAGCTCGGCCAAGCTGAAGGCCGACGAGCCGTCGCCCCAGATGAGCCACAGCTCCTTGCCCGGCCGCACCAGCGCCGCACCGGTGGCGAAGCCGCCGCCTGCGCCCAGGGTGCCGAACACCCCGGCATCGAGCCATGACAGCGGTGCGCGGGGCCGCAAGATGTAGGAGCCGGTGGCCACGAAGTCGCCTCCGTCCACCACCAGCACGGCGTCGTCGGAGAGCTTCTCCTCCAGCCGGAGGAAAAAGTGCAGCGGGTTGATGGGCCCTGGACCCTGCGTGCCCTGGTGGGCAATCTCCACGTCGCGCTCGGCCTCGCGCTGCGCCAAGGTGCGCAGCCACTCCTCCTTGCTCCCGATGCCCACCTCCGCGGCCTCCGCCAGCTCGACCAGGAACTCGCCGGGGTGCATGCGCACCGCCACCTGCGGCCGGCGGTTGGTGCGCAGCTCCTCGGCGGAGAGGTTCGCCGCCACCACGGTCGCCTTCTTGTTGATGCCGCGCCCGTAGCCCAGGCGAAAGTCGAACGGGAAGCCGGCGACCAGCACCAGGTCGGCCTCGCGGAGCGCCTGGCTCCGGCGGTGGCGAAACTGCTGCTCGCTTCGGCGTCCGAGCAGTCCGCGGGCGTTGCCTCCCAGGAAAGTGGGAATCCCCAGCTTGCGCACGGCATCGGCGATGCGCGAAGGGTCGGTGCGGCTCACCATCGTCTGACTTCCCACCACCAGCACCGGCCGCTTCGCGCGTGCCAGCATCCGGGCCACCGAACGAGCTTGCGCCCGGGTGGTGCGCGGCAAAAGCGGCACTCGGGCGGCCGTCGCTCCCAGTGACGGCACCCGCGGCCCATGGAATTGCCGGTAGAGATGTCCCTCCAGGTACAGCTTCAGAGCCTTGGCGGAAAGGCTCTTGGAGCTCTTCACCCCCGCCCCCTGGAGGTACCAGTCGCGCACGATTTTTTCCGGGTAGAGGAGGTCGATGGGCAGCTCGACGAACACCGGCCCCGGCACTCCGGAGCGCGCCACCTTCAGCGCCTGCTCCAGGGTCGGCCTCAAGCTGGCCATCGTCTTCACCGTGGTCGCCCACTTGGTGGCCGGCTTCATCAAAGACAGCTGGTCGATGTCCTGCAGCGAGCCGCGGCCCTTGAGGATGGTCGCGGTGGCTCCACCCAAAAGGAGCAGCGGCGTCTGCGCCAGCTGGGCGTTCTTCACCGCGGTCACGGTGTTGGTCACCCCCGGCCCGGCAGTCACCGCGGCCACCCCGGGTTGGCCGGTCAGGCGCGCCACCGCGTCGGCGGCGAACACCGCGCTGGCCTCGTTCCGCACGTCGACGATGCGAATACCGCGCATCTTCGACTCCACCAGGATGGGCGAGATGTGGCCCCCGCACAAGGTGAAGAGGAAGCGGGCCCCGTGCCGAAAGAGCACCTCGGCGACGACCGCTCCTCCATTGGGGCCTGTCATTCGCCTAGCTGACCACCCAGGTGTCGCCGGCGTGGAGCAGCTTCTCTAGATCTCCCTCGCCACGCTTTTCCTTCACGCTGGCGATCTGATCGACCTCGAGCTGGTGGTGTACCGGCCGCTCCACCGCGCGGAACACCCCGATGGGCGCGGGGCTGCGAGGCGGCTCGAGCTCGGCGAGCATGAACGCCAGCGAGGCGGGGGCCTTTTCGTCGTGCACGAGCAGGTCCTTCTCGCTCACCCCGTTCTCGCCCAGCTTCACCACCTCGGGACGGAAGCCGTCGAGCCGCACCCCTTGGGTGCCCTTGGAGAACAACAGCGGCTTGCCGTGCTCGAGGCGCAGCTGCATGTCGTCCTTGGCCGCCTTCTCGGTGATGTTGGCGAAGGCGCCATCGTTGAACACGTTGCAGTTCTGGAAAATCTCCACGAAGGCGCTGCCCTTGTGCGCGGCGGCGCGGTGGAGCACCTGCTGCATGTGCAAAGGCTCCACGTCGATGGTCCGGGCGACGAAGGTGGCGCCGGCGCCCAGCGCCACGTGCACCGGGTTGAAGGGGGCGTCGATCGAGCCATAGGGCGTCGACTTGGCCTTCTTGCCCAGCTCCGACGTCGGCGAGTACTGCCCCTTGGTGAGGCCGTAGATGCGGTTGTTGAAGAGGAGAATCTTCAAGTCCACGTTGCGCCGCAGCATGTGAATGAAGTGGTTGCCGCCGATCGACAACGCGTCGCCGTCGCCGGTCACCACCCAGACTTGAAGGTCGGGGCGAGTCAGCTTGAGCCCGGTGGCGATCGCCGGCGCCCGCCCGTGGATGGTGTGGAACCCGTAGGTGTTCATGTAGTACGGGAACCGGCTCGAGCAGCCGATGCCCGAGATGAACACCACGTTCTCTTTGGGCACGTTCAGCTCGGGCATGATCTTCTGCACCTGCGCGAGAATGGAGTAGTCGCCGCAGCCGGGGCACCAGCGCACTTCCTGATCGCTCTGGAAGTCCTTGCGGGTGAGCTTGGCGGCGCCCTCGGGCGCGGGCTTCTGCTGCTTCGACAACGCTTCGGCGGACATTAGAAGCACTCCTGGATGCGGGCCTCGAGCTCGGAAACCTTGAACGGCTTGCCCTGGATTTTGTTGAGGGCCACCGCGTCGACCAAATAGGTGGCGCGGATCATCTTGTGCAGCTGCCCCAGGTTCATCTCGGGGATGACCACCTTCTTGAAGCGCTGCAGCACCTTGCCCAGGTCGTTGTGCAGGGGGAAGAGGTTGCGCAGGTGCAGGTGGGACACCTTCTTTCCCTTGGCGCGCAGGCGCTCCACCGCTTGGAAGATGGCGCCGTAGGTCGAGCCCCAGCCGAGCACCAAGAGGTCTCCCGACGGGTCGCCGTTGATTTTCAGCGGCGCGTAGTCTTGCGCGATGCGCGCCACCTTCTCGGCGCGGGTGCGCACCATCTTCTCGTGGTTCAAGGGGTCGTAAGAGACGTTGCCGGTGAGCGAGTCCTTCTCGATGCCTCCGATGCGGTGCTCCAGGCCCGGCGTGCCCGGCTTCACCCAAGCGCGAGCGAGGGTTTTCTCGTCGCGCGCGTACACCTGGTAGCCGGCTGGGTCGGTGCGGAAGCGCACTTCGATTTTCGGCAGCTTCTTCGCGTCGGGGATGAGCCAGGGCTCTTGCCCGTTGGCGATGTAGCCGTCGGAGAGCAAGAAGACCGGGGTCATGTAGCGCACCGCGATGCGGCTGGCCTCGATGGCCGCCTCGAAGCAATCAGAAGGGCTGGAGGCCGCCACCACCGGCACCGGGCACTCACCGTTGCGGCCCCAGACGGCCTGCAACAGATCCGCCTGCTCGGTCTTGGTGGGTAGCCCCGTGGAAGGCCCGCCCCGCTGAATGTTGATGATCACCACCGGCAGCTCGGTCATCACCGCCAACCCGATCGCCTCTTGCTTCAGCGCGATGCCCGGGCCAGAGGAGGTGGTGTAGCCCAAGTTTCCACCGAAGGCCGCGCCGATCGCCGAGCACACCGCGGCGATCTCGTCCTCCGCCTGGAAGGTGGAAAAATCGAAGTTCTTGTGTCGCGACAGCTCGTGGAGGATGTCCGACGCCGGGGTGATGGGGTAGCTGCCCAAAAAGCCCTTGAGCCCGGAGAGCTTCGCGGCGGCGATCATCCCCATGGCGATCGCCTCGTTGCCGGTGACGTTGCGGTATTTGCCGGGAGCGATGGCCGCCTTCTTCACCTGGTAGGTGTGGGCGAACATCTCGGTGGTCTCGCCGAAGTGAAAGCCGGCCATCAGCGCCTTCTCGTTCCCCGCGAGGATGTCGGGCTTGCTGGAAAACTTGGCGCGCAAGAAGCGCAAGGTCGGCTCGGTGGAGCGGCCGTACATGAAGAGCATCATGCCCAGCGCGAACATGTTCTTCGCGCGGGCGACCTCCTTGGCGTTCAGCCCCGAGCCTTCGAGGGCGAGCGCGGTCAGCTTGGAGATGTCGATGAAGTGGCACTTGTACTTGGAAAGCGACCCGTCGGTGAGCGGGTTAGCGGGGTAGCCCGCCTTGGTGAGGTTGTTCTCGATGAACGCTCCGGTGTTGAGAATGAGCGTGCCCCCGGCCGCCAGGTCGGGCAGGTTGGTCTTGAGCGCGGCGGGGTTCATCGCCACCAGCACGTCCGGTTGATCGCCAGGCGTGTAGACCGGGTCGGAAGAGAACTGGATTTGAAAGCCCGACACCCCCGGGAGCGTGCCCGCGGGGGCGCGAATCTCCGCCGGGTAGTCGGGGAAGGTCTGCAGGTCGTTGCCCGCGATCGCCGAGGCGCGGGTGAACTCGCTACCGGTCAGCTGCATGCCGTCGCCCGAATCCCCACAGAAACGGATGGTGACGGTGGAAATCTCTTCGATGGGTTTGGGCGGACCCTTGGGCGAGGCCTGTGGTTGCATTTCCATGGTGTGGTGCATCCTCCTCTAGCGGGCTGAGCGAGCAAGCGCTTTTTGACCCGCGGGGCTCGGTTGTCTTAACTCCGCGGCACGGTGTCGACAAGGGCCGGAAGATTGGCACATGCGTGAACCAGTTGCGCTGCGCCCGTTTGCACCATTCCCGGCGGTTGCCCGAGGAAAGCGAAAGGGTGTCGAGGGTTTAGGTCTGGTGTTCACCTTGCAGTGGGAAAGCGGCGGAGGTCCCAGCCCATGTCCCACGCCGCGCTGCCCCTCATTCGTTCCGGTTGCCGCCGGGACTTCATCATCGGCTCCGTCCATGTGCTCAAGGTGTCGGGCGCGGCGCTGGAGGAACCGGTCCATGCAGTCCCGTCTCCTCCGCCGCTGAGCTTGGCGCAAACCAGGTGCCTCGGCGCCCAGTGCGTTGCCAGCTCCCTCGCCGGGACCCACGCCCTGGGCGCCCCCCTGTATGACCTCTCCCGGCTTTTGCCCGCGCTGCGAAAGGAGCTGGAGCGCTCTCATACCGGCAACCAGCTGGCGCTCATCGTCTGCGGGGCGCTCGACGCTCTGGAGATGGATGATCGCGCGCAAGTGGCGCTGGGTCTTCTGCACGACCTCAAAGAGGCGACGCTGGCCCGTATGGGGCGGGCGGGGCTCGTCGCGCTTCTGGAGGCGTGCCTCGCTGCGGAGGCCGAGCAGCGCGAGGAGGGCTTACGGCGCGTGAAGGCCGAGCTTGCCCGCCGGGGAGCGTTCGCGCGCCTGGAGGCTGGGGTGGTGTTGGTGGCCGAGGGCGTTTCCTCCGAGGCGGTCAAGGAGGCCTCGAGGCGGTTGGCGAAGATGACCGCCGAACCCAAGCTCCGCGCAGCCCTCGAGGGGATGACGGTGCTGGTCGTTTCCCAGGAAGAGCGGTGGGCGGAGCAAGCGATTTCGCTCGAGCACCTGTCACGCTGCGGTGCTGCGCTGCCCCTGCCGGTCTCGGTCGAGACGGTGATGGTGCTGCACGAGGAGCGGCTGCTGACGCGCTCGGAGCTGTCGTGGAGGCGCGCCTGGGGCCTCGTCCGCGGCCTGTTCACCCGCCCGCTCACCCTGGCCCGCGCCCACGCCTAAAGCGCTGGAGGGCTCACCGGGTGAGGTAGAAGTAGTTGAGGCACATCTCGTCATCGGTGCTTTCCCCCCAACGCACTTCCTGATTGGTGAAGTTGTTCCAGGTGCAGGTGAGCTGCACCCTCGCTCCCAGGGAGAACGAAACGGGCGACGGGTAGAAGTAGAACTGCTGCCAGCCGAAATTCCACTGGGGAATGTCGATGAGGCAGCTGTTGTCCAGCTCCACTTTTATCTTCGTTCCCTTCTGGTGCATGTGTGGCAACACGCCCCACACCTTGCCGCCGGTGAGCAGCGTCTGTGATGCGGTGGTCGATTGATCGGTGGAGTTGGGGGGAATGACGAATTGGTTGTCGAGCAGCGGGAGGATGATGGCCGGCGAGCTCACCGAGCTTTCGTAGCGCAACTTCACGGTGGTGAGGTCTTCGAGAGGAGGGCCGTTGGCGAGGTTGTAGTGCAACTGCATCACGATGACCCGGCTCGCCTGGAGCTGAATGCCGGTGCCCACGGGGTACTCGGTGGGCGGCGTCCCCGGCACCCAGCCGCCGAGCATGATGGGCGCGGTGGTGCGGGGGCCGCCAAAGCAGGTCCAGCCTGGCCCGTTCTCGGCGCTGTCCTCCGCCAATGCGTCGTTGCGGTCGGCGCTGTAGAGAATGATGTGGTGCACCTGGCGCCGCACTCCGGGGGTGATTTCGAACCCGGTGACGTACCGGCTCTGTGTCAGCTGCGGGTCGACGATGAGGCAGCGGTAGTCGTCGGTGAGCGAGGCGTTGGGGGTGTAGCCGGTAGCGGGTGTCAGCGTGGCGTCGACCCCCGGCAAGCCCATGCCGCCGTCGGGAGCAGGCGGCGCATCGGAGGGGTTGCCCGCGGGGGCTCCCTGCGTCGACCAAGCGGTGAAGACGTCGATTTCTCCCTGGGTCAGTCGCCGTGAGTGCACGAAGCTTTGGCAGTTGTCCGCCGGCATCCACGGTGGCATGCGCCGGGCTTGGACGGCGTTGGCCATCAAGGCGTGGTAGGAGAAGGCGTCGGCGTAGGTCTCCAAAGAGAAGGGAGCGATGCCGCCACTGACGTGGCAGCCGTGGCAGCGCCCCTGAGCAATCGGCAACACATCGCGGTACCAGGTGACTTCGCCGCCGTCGGTTTGCCCCGCGTCTTCGGCTCCGCCACCACCTCCCCCTCCTCCTCCTCCCACGCCACCTCCTCCACCTCCCGTTCCTCCGTCCACCGGGGTGGAGGTTCCTTTGGGGCCGCAGGCGACCAGGGTGACGATGAGCGCGAGCGCGAAGCAGCGTAGGGACATGGGAGACCTTTCGGAAAGGGTCGCAGGCTACCCGGCCTGGCGGCAAAGATGCCAACCCGCTCGGGAGCCCGAAGTTGTATGAGGGGCCGCATGAGAGCGCTCTTTCTTGGGTTGATGTGGGTGCTGGTGGTCGACGCGCGCGCTGCGACCGGTGCACCGCGAACCGACTCCGAGAGCTTTCTTCGCCAGTACGCCGAAACCCGGCGCTTCCTCTCCGGCCGCCCGGTGGATGCGCGCGCCACCCCCGACGGCAAGGAGGTGCTCTTTCTTCGGGCCAAGGCGCGCGACGTGCGGCAAACCCTGTTCGCCTTCGACGTCGCCTCCGGGCAGACCCGCGAGCTGCTCACTCCCGAGGCGGTGCTCGCCGGCGCACAGGAGACGCTTTCTTCCGCCGAGAAGGCGCGGCTCGAGCGCATGCGCATCAGCGCGCGCGGCTTCACCTCTTACGGACTGTCGGAGGACGGGGAGCGCATCTTGGTTGCCTTGTCGGGGCGGTTGTACGTGGTGGAACGCCGAAGTGGCCAGGTGCTTGCCCTGAAGACGGGCGAGGGGGCCGCCATCGATCCCCAGTTTTCCCCCGACGGCAAGTCGGTGGCTTATGTGCGCGACAACGACCTGCACGTGCTCGACCTGGTGCAGAACTGCGAGCGCCGTGTCACCCGGGGCGGCACCGAGCTTCGCCCCAACGGGTTGGCCGAGTTCGTCGCCCAGGAGGAGATGGGCCGCTACGCGGGCTTTTGGTGGGCCCCCGATGGTCAACGGCTGGCTTACCAAGCGTCGGACCAGTCGCAGCTGGAGCGCTTCACCATCGCCGACCCGATGAATCCGCATGGCGCGCCCGAGGCATTCCCCTACCCACGCCCTGGAAAACAGAACGTTGAGGTGCGGCTGGGCATTCTCGCTGCCTCTGGGGGCAAGACGACCTGGGTGGCGTGGGACACGGCGAAGTACCCCTATCTCGCCACCGTGAAGTGGCCGAAGAAGGGCCCGCTCACCGTCTTGGTGCAAAACCGCCCGCAGACCGAAGAGGTGCTGCTCGCGGTGGACGAGAAGACCGGCAAGACGCGGCCGCTCCTCGTCGAGCGCGATGAGGCCTGGCTCAACCTGGATCAGGACTTCCCCCACTGGCTCGAGGACGGCTCGGGGTTCTTCTGGCTCACCGAGAGAAATGGCGGGCCGGAGCTGGAGCTGCGTGGCGCGGAAGGAGCGCTCACGGAAAGCTGGGTGAAGCCTGAGGCTGGCTTCGCCTCCTTCGCCGGCTACGACGCCAAGAAGGGCATCCTCTATTTCAACGGCGGCGAAACTCCCACCACCAGCCAGGTGTGGCAAGTGAAGCGAGGCGAGGTGCCGCAGCGGGTGGTGACCGGAGAGGAGCTGGCGAGCGAGACTGCCCACCTCTCTGATGACGGCTCGCTCCTCGTCATCGAGTCGACCTCGGTGCGCCATCTGCCGCGCCTGGCGGTGTTCAAGCCGGAGGGGACGAGAGTGGGCGAGCTTCCCTCGGTGGCTGAAGAACCGCTGCTGTCCTTGAACGTGGAATTCAAGCGGGTGGGCGCCCAACAGATGCACGCGGCGGTGTTTCGCCCACGTCAGCGTGCGTCGAAGAAGAAGCTTCCGGTCATTCTCCAAGTCTACGGAGGCCCCGGCCACCTCGAGGCGGTGAGCGAGATGCGGCGGAGCCTGCTCCTCCAGTGGTTTGCCGACCAGGGCTTCGTGGTGGTGAAGCTCGATGGACGGGGCACCCCACGCCGGGGCCGCGCCTGGGAGCGCGCCATCAAGCACGACTTGGCCACCGTGCCGCTCGCCGACCAAGTGGAGGGGCTCAAAGCGCTCGCGGCCCAAGTGCCGGAGATGGACATGAACCGCGTCGGTGTGTACGGCTGGTCTTTCGGCGGCTACCTCGCCGCGCTGGCCACCCTGCGCCGCCCCGACGTCTTCAAGGCGGGGGTCGCCGGCGCTCCGGTGGTGGACTGGGCCGACTACGACACCCACTACACCGAGCGCTACCTCGACACCCCGCAGGCGAACGCGAGCGGCTACCAGAAAAGCTCGCTGCTCACCTACGCCAAGGAGCTGCGGCGGCCGCTCTTGCTCATTCACGGCACCGCCGACGACAACGTCTACTTCTTCCACACCCTCAAGCTCTCCGATGCGCTTTTCCGCGAGGGGAAGAAGCACCAGGTGCTGCCGCTTTCCAACTTCACCCACATGGTGCCCGACCCGCTGGTGACCGAACGCCTCTACGGGCACATCGCCCGCTTCTTTCAGGAGTCGTTGTAAGGGCGGTCGACGCTGGAACTGGTCATTGGGGCTGACTGGTCATAACCTATGACCATGAAAATCTTGCCTGCGGCCAAATTCAAAGAACAGTGCCTCGCCTTATTGGACGATGTCGATCCCGAGGGGATTCTCGTGACCAAGAGAGGTAAGCCGGTTGCCAAGCTGATACCCGTCGAACGAGGAGGCAAGGCGCTGCTCGGAAGTCTCAAGGGCAAGATCCAGGTGAAGGGCGACATTTTTTCCACCGGAATCCAGTGGAAGGCCGATGCTGAACCTTGACACCCACATGCTCGTCCGCGGCCTGGAGGATGATGTCACGCCGAAGGAACGCCGCCTGCTGATGGACGAGCCGTGGGGAATCTCCGCCATTGTTTTGTGGGAGCTGGTCAAGCTGGTCCAACTGAAGCGCATCGCCATGGACCTGGGCTCCCCTGAGCTCGCGCGAGCCTTGGCCTCCATCCACGTATGGCCGATCGATATCGACATCGCCCGTGCCTCGACAGCGCTGGATTTTCGAAGCGATCCGGCCGACGAGCTCATTGCAGCCACCAGCGTCGTGCACTCCGTCCCTCTCCTGACCCGCGATCGGAGGATTCGCCGCTCCAAGATGGTACCGCTGGCCCCAGTTCGTTGAGCGTTTCAAATCTCCAGCAACAGCCGCTTGGGGTCTTCGATGGCTTCCTTGACGCGCACCAAGAAAAGCACTGCCTCGCGTCCGTCGACCAGCCGGTGGTCGTAGGAGAGCGCCAGGTACATCACCGGGCGAATCACCACCTGTCCCTCGCGGGCCACCGGGCGCTCGACGATGTTGTGCATGCCGAGGATGCCGGTCTGCGGAGGGTTCAAGATGGGGGTGGAGAGCATCGAGCCGAAGATGCCGCCGTTGGTGAGGGTGAAGGTGCCGCCCTTCAAGTCCTCCAAGGTGAGCTTGTCGGTGCGCGCCTTCTGTCCCAGCTCGGCGATGCGCCGCTCGAGCTCGGCGAAGCTCAGCTGGTCGGCGTCGCGCACCACCGGCACCACCAACCCCCGGCTGCCGGCCACCGCCACCCCGATGTCGTAGTAGCGCTTGAACACCACGTCGTCGCCGTCGATTTCGGCGTTGAGCTGCGGGAAGACTTTCAGCGCCGCGATGCACGCCTTCACGAAGAAACTCATCAGCCCCAGCTTCACTCCGTGCTTGGCCAAGAAGCGCTCCCCGTACTCCTTGCGCAGCCCGAGGACCGCCGACATGTCCGCCTCGTTGAAGGTGGTGAGGATGGCCGCGTTGGCTTGCGCCGCGAGCAGCCGCTCCGCCACCCGCTTGCGCAAGGGGGTCATCGGCACCCGCTCCTCCCGCGCCACCCGGAAGGGCAGCTCTTCTTTCCCGTAGGCGAGCACGTCTTCCTTGAGCACCCGCCCGCCGGGGCCCGTCCCCTTCACCTGGGAAACATCGACCCCTTTCTCTTCGGCGAGCTTTTTCGCCACCGGGGTGACGCGCGCCTCTTCTTCCCGCGGAGCTTGCCGGCGCACGACGTGCCCGTTCTCGGCGATGGTGCCGAGCAGCTCGCCCACCTTCACCCGGTCGCCTTCCTGGTGGGCGATGCGCTCGAGCGCCCCCGCGGCAGGAGCGGGCAAGTCGATGGTCACCTTGTCGGTCTCGAGAACGACCAGCGGCTCGTCGGCGGTCACCTCCTCGCCGACTTGCTTGTGCCACTTCCCCACCACCGCCTCGGTGATGGATTCGCCCAGCTGCGGAACGGTGAGCTCAACGGACATGGTGCCCCCTGGCGAGCGCCTCTTCCACGAGGAGCTTTTGCTCGTAGACGTGCGCGTCGTAGAACCCGGTGGCCGGACTCGCGCTCTCCACCCGCCCGACGTACCCGTAGCGAACGCAGAGGCCCAGCTCGGCAAGGAGGTGCTGCACCGGTTGGAGGGTGTAACGCCAGGCACCGGTGTTCTTCGGCTCCTCCTGCACCCAGAAGAGCTCCGCCAAGTGGGGCGTGCGGCGAAGGAGCGCCGCCAGCTCGTCGTGGGGGAAGGGGTAGAGCTGCTCCAGGCGCACGACGCCGATGGTGTCGTCCTTCTTCTGCTCCTTCGCCGCGGCGAGCTCGTAATAGACCTTCCCGCTGCACAAAAGCAGCCGGGTGAGCCTCTCCGGCGACGACATCTGCTCGAAGAGCACACGCTCGAAACGCCCGCGGGCGAGCGCGGACAGGGGCGAGGTGGCCTCGGGCTTTCGCAGCATGCTCTTGGGGGTCATCACCACCAGCGGTTTGCGCAAGGGGCGCACCACTTGCCGGCGCAAAAGGTGAAAGTACTGAGCCGGGGTCGTCGGGTAGCAGACCTGCATGTTGTCTTCCGCGCACAGGCCCAAGAAGCGCTCCAGGCGCGCCGAGGAGTGCTCCGGGCCCTGTCCCTCGTAGCCGTGTGGCAACAGGAGCGTCAGCCCCGAGAGTCGCCGCCACTTGTCCTCGGCGGCGGCGATGAACTGGTCGATGATGACCTGCGCGGCGTTGGCAAAGTCGCCGAACTGCGCCTCCCAGGCCACCAGCGCGTCGGGGTAGTCGAGGCTGTAGCCGAGCTCGAAGCCCAGGCAGCCCAGCTCCGACAACGGCGAGTTGAGCACGCAGACGTTGCCCTGCACCGGTGACACGTGGGCCAGCGCCGTGTGCTGCGCACCGGTTCTCACGTCGTGCAAGATGGCGTGGCGCTGGCTGAAGGTGCCCCGTTCGGTGTCCTGCCCAGTGAGACGAACCGAGTAGCCGTCGGCGAGCAACGTGGCCAAGGCGAGCAACTCCGCCGTTGCCCAATCCAACGGCTGTCGGCCCTCGGCCATCGCCCGTCGCGCATCGAGCAGCCGCACGAGCTTGGGGTGCGGCTCGAAGCCTTCGGGCACCGAGGCCAGCTTGCCCAGAAGCTCGCTCAGGCGTGCAAAGGGCACCCCGGTGGCTGGCTCGGGAGTGTCCTTCTCCGGCCCGCCACGGTAGGTGCGCCACAGGCCCTGGGCGAAGCTCGGCTCGGTGAGCTGGCTCTTCTCCTGAACGCGTTCGTGTGCCTTCTGGAACCCGGCGAGGCAACGGCGTCGCAGCTCCTCCGCTTCGTCCGGCTCGAGCACTCCTTCGTCGGTGAGTCGTCGCGCGTAGAGGGAGCGCACCGTGGGGTGGGCCCGAACCAGCTCATACATCTTCGGTTGGGTGAAGGCCGGCTCGTCGCCCTCGTTGTGCCCGTAGCGGCGGAAGCAGACCAAGTCCACCACCACGTCGGAGTGGAAGCGCGCCCGGTACTCGGCGGCCAGCCGCATCACGTGCACGCAGGCTTCGGGGTCGTCGCCGTTCACGTGGAAGATGGGAACGTCGACCATC
>JBMORE010000145.1:0-8266 GCA_049322255.1 Myxococcota bacterium
CTAGGCCCCAAGTTGGGTAGCCAGTCGCTTCGGGGGCCTCCCCGACCATGCGCCGCTCGCGGGAACATCAGGCACCGGCTGGCTAGCTGGCGAGGGTTCCGCACACCCTTACCGCCTCGTTGGGGAGAGGGGACTATGGCGACTGCACAATGAGCTTCTCTTTGCCGCACACCGGACAGCGCACGTGGATGAAGAGGTCGTCCTCGCTCTCCTCGGGCACGCTGCCCACCGGCACCCCCAGCTCGGCCTGGGCCAGCTCGGCCGCCTTGGTGGGAATGTCCGCGGCCTTGAGCGCGGCGACCAGCACCATCTCCACGTCGTGACACTCGCGGGCTTCGGGGCCGGAAATCCACGTCGGCTCGGTGCCGGCAGGCTGCCCGGCGAGCGCCTCGAGGTGGGCGGTGGCCTCGGCGTTGTAGGCGAGCCGGCGTAGCCGCACCTCGTCGGGCACGGCGGCGAAAGCGGCGAACGCCTCCGAAAGCTGGTCGCGGTCTCCCGAGGTGGCCACGGTGGCCAAGTCGAGCGCCGGCTCGGAGGCCTCCAGCGCCTCCTCCCAGTTGTTCTCGGGGTTGAAGCCTGCCTCCAAGAGCGCGGTGAACAACTGCGCGGCCGCCAGCCGCCGGCGCAGCTCGCCCAACTGGTCCACCACCTCGTGCGGCAGCTTGAGCTCCCACAACGCCCCCGTTATCCGCGGGTCCACCGAGGCGGTGAGGTCTTCGACCTCCAACTCAGCGCGCAAGAGGTCCTTGAGCGCCTTCGCAGCGGAGAAGCGGAACTTGGGCGGCTCGCCCACCTCGCGCAGGTAGAGGGCGGCGAAGTGCGCCTCCTTGGTGCCCAGCCGCAGCGCTTTCTGCGCGCGCTCGCTCACCCCGGGGTCGGGCACCGGCCGGCGGTTCTCCAGCCGCGCCTTCACCGCTTCGCGAAGAAGCGACTCCAGGCTGGTGCCGGGCGTGAGGCGGCCCGGCAAAGGCGGCCGCAAGCCCGGGACGTCGAGCACCCAGGGGGGCACCGTGCCCACGGTCTTGAATCCGCGTGCCAAGAGCGAGGCCGGGGTGTCTTGCGGGCGAAAAGGCGGCAGCTCACCCTCGCCAGAAGCGGCGGCGAGCATGGCGTTGCGTTGTTCCCGGGTGAACGACGTCACACCCACTGCGGGCGGCGGCGGCGGCGGGGGAGCCTCTTCACCGTCGAGGCCCACCACCCGGTCCAAATCCACGTCGTCCAGCTCGAGCCCTTCCAGCCCGCGCGCACCGGAGAAGTCGCAGCGCAAGACCTTCATCTTCTCGAAGGTGGCGCCTTCTAGGTTGGCGCCGCGGAAGTCGCAGTCTTGCAGCCTGCCGCCGTGGAAGTAGGCGTTGGAGAGGTCGCTGTCGCGGAAGCTCACCTTCGACAGGTCGCACTTCTCCCACTCGGTGCCGACCAGCTCCAAGGCGGAGAGGTCTGCGTTGGCGGAGTACAGCTGGGCGAAAGTAGCGCCGGTGTGGTCGCTGCCGACCTTGCCGGCCTTGCGCAGCTTGTTCCATTCGGCCGAGCCGCTTCTCAGGAGCGTTTCGATGCTGGGGGCTTTGGGCATGGATTGGCTTTTATCGGTGTGTTTAGGTCGCTGGCGACAAGCAAATGCTGGAGTTTCGAATCGACGAGGACCATGCGGGCGTACGGCTGGACAAGTTCCTGCGCAAGAAGCTCGCCTCGGTGCCGACCTCGCACCTGTTCAAGATGATTCGCACCAAGAAGGTGCGGGTGAACGCCAAGCGCGCCTTCCCCGAGCAGGCGCTCCAGGCGGGCGATGTGCTCACCGTTCGCGGGGAGGCGGACAAGCTCCTCGGGCCTGCCCCCGAGCGCCCCAAGACTCCTCCGGTGGTGGACCCCACCCAGCTGGTCGTCCTCTTCGAGGATGACTGGATGATGGCGGTGGACAAACCTTCTGGAATGGCGGTGCACACCGGCAGCGGCATCGTTGGAGGAACCCTCGTCGACTACGTGCGCGCTTACCTGGGAGCCAAGGCCACGCGCAACGATTTTTCCGCGAGCCCCGCCCACCGCCTCGACCGGGAGACCTCGGGTGTCATCCTCGTCGCCAAGCGCCGCCCGGCGATGGTGCACTTCACCGACGTCTTCACCCATGGCAAGGCCCAGAAGCGCTACCTCGCCATGGTCAAGGGCCGCATGCCGCGCGACAAGGGCGTCATCGACCTGCCCCTGGCGGAGCATCAGCAGACGGCCGAGTCCAAGGCGCGCCGGGGGGTGAACCTTCAAGAAGCCATCACCCGCTACTCGGTCGTCAAGCAGACGAGCGTGGCGGCGCTCCTTTCGGCGACCATCGAGACTGGAAGGACGCACCAGATTCGCCGACACTTGGCTGCCATCGGCCACCCGGTGGCGGGAGACAGAAAGTACGGTGACTTCGCGTTCAACCGGGAGGCCAAGGCCCGGTGGGGCCTTCGGCGCTTGTTCTTGCACGCCCAGAGAATCGAGTTCCCTCACCCGGCCGACGGGCGGAAGATGGTGGTGGAGGCGGCGCTGCCGCCGGAGCTCTCCTTGGTGAAATCGCGTGCGGGTTTGTGAACGATGGGCGCGGTGAAAAAGACACGGTCCGTAGCCGGGCGACCGCGCACCCACCTGGTGCTGGTGGAGGTGCCCCCCAAACGCCCCTGGAAGACTCGCCTCTGGATGACGGGAGCATGGGCGGCTCTGTGCGGCCTCACCGCGGCCGCTGTGGGGGTGTTCGGCCTCTACTACCACTTCTCCGCCGGCCTGCCCGACATTCCCCGGGTCGACCAGTATTGGCCGCCCATCGTCAGCGAGGTCTATACCGACGATGCGGTGCTGGCGGGGGAGCTCTACAGCGAGCGTCGCAAGGTCGTGCCCTACGAGCGCATTCCCAAGCGCTTGGTGCAGGCGTTCATCGCCTCGGAAGACTCGAGCTTCTTCGACCACGGCGGGGTAGACGTGTTCGGCACCGCGCGCGCCGCCTTCAAGACGGCGGTCAAGAAGGCGACGGGAACCGGCTCGGTGCAGGGCGGTTCGACGCTGACGCAGCAGACGGCGAAAGCGGTACTGGTGACTGCCGAGCTTGCGCAGCTCGATGCAGACGCGATGATGAGCGAGGCGGAGGCCCAAGTGCCGCCGCTGGCCGATCCATCCGACGAAGCGGTGAAGGCGGAGGTCGCCGAGCTGAAGAAGACGCAAGCCGTGGGCGCCCCGGTGGACGTGGAGTCCCTGCGGGAACAGGTCACCTCCCGTTTGCGCAAAAAAGCCGAGCTCGAGCGCATCGAGGCGGTGCGCGCCGCCTACATCAGGCTCCGCGAGGAGCGGACCCGCGAGGCGTTCAAGAAAGCCACGGCGAAGAAGCTGGAGCGGAAAGTTCGCGAGGCGATTCTGGCCCGGCGGTTGGAGGCGGCGCTCACCAAAGAGGAAATCCTCTACCTCTACTTGAACAACGTCTATCTGGGGCACCAGTCCTACGGGGTACAGGCGGCGGCGGAGAACTACTACCGCAAAGACGTGCGTGACTTGACGTTGGCCGAGATGACCCTCATCGCCGGCCTGCCGCAGGCGCCTTCGCGCTACTCCCCCTTTAGCAACCCGGAGGCGGCGAAGAAGCGAAGAGGCTACGTGCTTCGCCGCATGCTCGACGAGGGGATGATTTCTCAGGCCGAGCACGACCAGGCCAACGCCGACGAGGTCAAGGTCTACCCGGTGGAGGACGTCTTCCACCGCTTCGCGCCCTACTTCACCGAGGAAGTTCGGCGCGACGTGAGCGCGCGCTTCGGCAGCCGGGTGCTGCTCAACGAGGGCCTCAAGGTCTTCACCACCATGGACTCGGAGCGCCAGCGCGCCGCGCAGGACGCCGTCTTTTGGAACTTGCTCACCGTGGACAAGCGCCAGGGCTTTCGTGGCCCGCTGCAAAAGCTCACCTCGCCCGCCGAGCGCGCCGCCTTCGTGGAGAAGAGCAAGAAGGTGCTGGGCGAAGAGCCTCTGGCCAACAATCGCTTCTACGTGGGGCTGGTCACCGCCCTCGACGAGAAGGGGCTGTCGGCCACCGTGCAAGTTGGGCCGCACCAGGGCGTGCTGCCGCTGTTGGGGATGCGCTGGGCGCGCAAGGTGAATGCCGAGCAGTACTACCCGGCGGTGATGCTCACCAGCGTCAAGCAGGCGCTGACGGTGGGTGACGTCATCGTGGTGCGCGCGGTGGACAAGAAAGAGCAGCTGACCGACGACGGCGAGCAGTTCGACGCCACCTTGTTCAAGGAGGTGCCACCGGACGTGCAGCTCTTCCGCCTGGAGCAAGAGCCGGAGGCGCAGGCGGCGGTGGTCTCCATCGACCCCCACCGCCAGTATCTGGTGGCGATGGTGGGCGGCTACGACTTCGACGCGAACGAGTTCAACCGCGCCTTCCAGGCCTGCCGGCAGCCGGGGAGCACCTTCAAGCCGCTGGTGTACGGGGCGGCGATCGAGCAGCTCAACTGGACCGAGAACACCGTCATCGTCGACAGCCCCATCGTCTACGACGACCCCGAGAACCAGAGCCGCTGGAAGCCCGCGAACTACACCGACGAGTTCGAGGGCGACGTGCTCCTGCGCACCGCCGTGGTGAACTCGATGAACATCCCCGCGGTGAAGACCTTCATCGCGGTGGGTATCAAGAACATGGTGTCCTGGGTGAAGGGCTTGGGGCTCTCCACCCCGATGAACCAGGACTTCTCGGCGGCGCTGGGCAGCAGCTGCGTCTACCCCATCGAGCTGACGCAGGTGTACGCGACCTTCAACCGGCTGGGGGAGAAGAAGCCGACCTACTTCATTCGCAAGATTGAAGACCGCTTCGGGCGCACCCTGGAAGACCACACCGCTTACGACGACCCCTGGGCGGGCTTGAGCGACCGCATCGCCGCCGGGTACGCGCGGCTGTTCGAGCGAGGCGAGCAGGTGATGAGTAAGGAGTCGGCCTTCATCCTCACTGACTTGATGCGTGGGGTGGTGAAGGAGGGCACCGGCGCACCGGCGATGCGCCTGGGCAAGCCCGCCGCAGGCAAGACTGGCACCACCAGCGACTCCTTCGACGCCTGGTTCGTCGGGTTCACCCAGGAGCTGGTCACCGCTGCGTGGGTTGGCTACGACTTGAATCCCCACCCCTTGGGTCGCTACGAGACGGGTGGTCGCGCCGCCTTGCCCCTCTGGCTGGGGTACATGCGGCGAGCGCTCGAAGGCCGCGAGCAGCCGGAATTCGTCCCCCCCGCCTCGCTCGACTTGGTGAAGGTGCGGGTCGACTACAAGACGGGGAAGGTCGCCTCCACCGGTACCCGCTCCTTCGCGGAAATGTGGTTCAAGCGCGGCACCGAGCCCAGCGAGGTGCAGCCGGAGAAGGGCCAGGTCGACCCCAACCAGTTCCTCCTCGGAACGCAGTAGCAGCTGCCTGGGGTTTTGAAACCAGCTTGAGATCGGTGGTTCGGTCGGCGCAGACTGCGCCGCCATGGCAAACAAAGTTCTCATCGGAGTGGGCATCGGCTGCGGTTCTCTCCTGCTGTTGGCCGTCGGCGCCGTCGTCGTCGGTGGCATGTGGGTGAAGAGCAAGGTGGGAGACGTGGTCGAGGTCGGCAAGGCGGCGGAGGAGCAGCAACAACAGGCGGTGAAGCTCGACGAGAAGTACCCGTTCGAGCCGCCCGTGGACGACAAGCCCGTGAAGCTCACCGACGCCCAGCTCAAGAAGTACCTGGCCATCCGCGCGGCGATCGTCCCCATCTACAAGGGGTTCGAAGCGAAGGCGAAGGAGCTCGACCAGCGCAACAAGGGCAAGAAGGCGGGGCTCGCCGAAGGGCTCGAGGCGGTCGGCATGTTCACCGGGCTGTACAAGGAGGTGCGCGAGAAGTGGCTCGAAGAGCTCGACCGCCACCAGATGTCACCCAAGGAGTTCGGGACGGTGACGGGCACCGTCTACGCATCGCAGATCGGCAAAGGCATGGCCGAGATGGAGCGATCGACCCGGCCCGCGATGGAGCAGGGCATCGCCGAGCTCGAAAAGATGAAGCAAAGGCCCGACCTCTCCGCAGAAGCCAAAGCGGAGCTCGATGAACAGCTCGCGAGCATGAAACAGCAGCTCGCCGAGCTCTCCGCGGAGGGCGAGGTCTCGGAGGACGCCAAGGTGTGGGAAGCCAATGTGCAGTTGCTCGAGCGCTACAAAGTCGAAATCGAGCGCGATGCGCTTCCGGCGCTCGACTGGTTTTTGCTCGGCCAGGAGGGCGCGGATGGCATGGAAAAGGCGTTCGACCCGCTGAAACGGTTGCGGCCCAAGGGCAAGTAGCCTCCTCAAAACTTCCTGATCAGAGGGTCGTAGAGCACGTTGGGCATTACCTTCAGCGGTCGCGCGGCCACCGCCAGCGGCCAGGGGAAGACGTACTGCGGCCGAAGCCGCACGATGGCCTTGCCCATGCGCTCCACCGCGTCTTCTGCCTCGAGGAGGAATGGCAGCTTGGCTTTGCTGCCGGCGGTCAGCTCGGTCTTCACGTAGCCGGGGTGAATGGAGGTCACCCGCACGCCGGTGCCCCGCAGGTCGACCCGTAGGCTCTCGAGGAAGACGGCGAGGAACGCCTTCGACGCACTGTAGGCGGCCATGCGGGGTAGGCCGCGGAAGGCGGCGAAAGACGAGATACCTACCAAATGCCCGCGGCCGCGCTCGAGCATCCCGGGCAACGCGGCCACCAACGTGGCGGCGGCTCCGGTGACGTTGACGTCGATGGTGTGCTTCACCTCGTTCCATTGTAGGTGTGTGGCGGGCGTGACCGAGCCCACGCCGGCGTTGGCGATCACCAGGTCGAGCCCGCCGCAGGAACCATCCAACGCACGCACCCGAGCCCACGTGGCCTCGGCGTTGGTCACGTCGAGCACCACAGGCTCGATGATGCCATCGCGAACTTCGGCCTTGAGCGCCTCGAGCTGGGCGGCGCGGCGGGCGGCGGCGTAGACCCGCACCCCCCGGCGGGCGAACCAGGCCGAAAGCCCGCGCCCCAGGCCGCTGGAGGCGCCGGTGACGAGCGCGCTTCGGTACTCCATCGTCCCCCCTTAGGGAATGTTTCCGCAGCTCACGTAGAGATCGAGGTCGGCCGAGAAGTGGGCGTTGATGGCGTGCGTGCCACCCAGAAGCTTCGACAGGGGCACCGCAATCTCGCTGTCGCTCACCAGGTTCCCCTCATTGAGCGTGAGCTGGGCCATCCCTGTGCCTCCAAGCACCTTGCCGCCGATCTCCCCGCAGCGGCCTTCGTGAATGTGCACCGGTTGAGGCCCCGGGTCGGTGGAGACGTCGAGCGAGACTTCCACTCGGGTCTTGTCGCCTTTGTCGGTCAGCGTGGCCAGGCCGCTCTGCCCCGAGTTGTTCTCGGCGTTCATCGTCACGACGACCTGAGTCGGCCCGCAGCCGACCAGAAGAAGCAGCGCCAGCGGAAGTCTCATCAAGCGTCCAACCATACAACCGTTCACCGCCAGCGGTGAGGCCCCAGTGCTTGCCACGTCGCCGCTACCGCCGCGCGCGCGGGCTCGGCTGCTCCGGGAGGGAAGCTCTCGGTGCGCCTGCCCGAAAGTACCTCGATGCACGCGCGCACCGAGTCGTTCAACGCGTCCAGGTCGTAGCCGCCCTCGAGGACCAGCACCAGCCGCCCCTGGCAGACACGATCCGCCAGGTCTTTCACCGCCGAGCACATGGCGGCGAAGCCACGCTCGGTGACGCGCATGCCCCCGAGCGGGTCGGCCCGGTGGGCGTCGAAGCCGGCAGACACCAGCACGAGCTCCGGCCGGTACGCCTCGGCCACCGGAATGAACAGCTCGTGGAAGACGCACCCGTAGTCGGCGTCGCCCTGGCCGCCCGGCAGCGCGCAGTTGACGGTGTAGCCTTCGCCTTCTCCCTCGCCGATCTCGAAGGGCGCTCCGGTGCCGGGATAGAAGGGGAACTGGTGTGATGAGAGGTACATCACGTCGCGTCTTTTCCAGAACGCCGCCTGGGTGCCGTTGCCATGGTGCACGTCCCAGTCGAGCACCAGCACCCGCGCAGCGCCGACGCGGCGGGCCGTCTCGGCAGCGATCGCCACGTTGTTGAACAGGCAAAAACCCATCGCCCGTGCGGTTTCCGCGTGATGGCCGGGGGGCCGCACCAGAGCGAAGGCGTTGGAGGCGCGCCCCGCGAGCACCTCTTCCACGGCTTGCACTGCCGCTCCCGCCGCGAGCACCGCGGTGTCGTAGCTCTTCTCGCTCATCGCGGTGTCAGGGTCAAGCTGGGTGGACG
>JBMORE010000146.1:0-25897 GCA_049322255.1 Myxococcota bacterium
CGGCGTGCTTCGAGCAGCCCTACCGCTACCAACCAGTCACTCAAGGTGACCAGCCCGTCACCTACCGTCTGACGCAGCAGCCGGAAGGGATGAGTGTCAACGCCACCACGGGAGAAGTGACGTGGACACCCACGGCAGCGCAAGTCAGAGCGGAGCCGCACCCCGTGACGCTGGTGGGAAGCAACGGCGCTGGCGAAGCCACGCTCGACTTCGCCGTCACCGTCGGCCGGTGCGGCAAGGAGCCGGTGGTCGAGACGCCCCCAGAGGACAAGAAGACAGGCTGCTGCCAAGCAGGCCCCGGCCCCACCGAGCTTTTCGCGCTGGCTCTGGCCCTCTTGGCGCTGAGGGCGCGTGCGTGGAGACGATGCTGAAGGGGCCCGGCCATGCCCTTCGTGCTTGGCTGAGCCAGGTGACCGTCGTCGTTTGGGCGCTGGGTTGCTCGTCGCCCGTTCCAGCCCCAGATCCTGGCCCGGCGGTCACCTACCATCGAGACGTCGCCCCCCTTCTCCAGCGCAGCTGTGTGTCCTGCCATGTCGAGGGAGGAATCGCTCCCTTGGCGCTCGACACCTATGTTGCCGCCAAAGAAAACGCAGCCGCGCTGGCCGCCCAAGTCCTGGCTCGTCGGATGCCTCCCTGGCCACCAGCAGGCGGGTGCAACACCTACCTGCACGACCGCGCGCTCGGCGACGAGGAGATTCAAACCTTGAGCAGGTGGGTCGAGCTGGGAGCACCCGAAGGAGACGAGGCCTCCGCTCCTGCCGCGGTTTCGTCGAAAGAGCCGGTCATTCGCCACGACGTGACCCTGCTCCCACAGGCGCCCTACACCCCGGCTCCTCGTGAGGGTTGGACCGACGTGAATCGCTGTTTCCTTCTCGACCCCAAGCTGGAGGTCGACGGCCAGGTGGTGGGCTACGAGGTGAAGCCGGGCAACCGCGGCATGGTCCACCACGCGATGCTGTACGTCGTGGAGGACCAGACACTCCAAGAGGAGATGGCCAGTGCCGACGCGCTGGATTCGCAGCCCGGTTTCGACTGCGCGGACGGGTTCACCGACACGAGCACCCTTCGCTGGGTGGGAGGCTGGTCCCCCGGCGAGACGGCGACGAGGCTGCCTCACGGTCTGGGCATCAGCCTTCCCAAGAGCGCCAAGGTGCGCATGGAAATCCACTACAACATCGTGAACGGAAAAGCCCCCGACCTCACGGAGGTTTACTTCGAGCTGGCCACGGACCTTCGAATCGCCACGACGCTTGCCGTGGAAAACATTCCCGGTTTCACCGTTCCCGCAGGAGAGGGGACGAGCGTCGAGAGCCGGTGGGTGAATACCGGCTCAGCGATGACCGTGTACGCGGTCTTTCCGCACATGCACCTTCTGGGCACGACCATCGGCGTCGAGGTGATTCGCGCCAACGACGCCTCGAGCCACTGCTTGGTGAACGTTCCTCGCTGGGACTACCGCTGGCAGCAGTTCTACTTTTTCGAGCAGCCGGTGACGGTCGCGACGGGCGACTCGGTTCGCTTGCGCTGCACGTACGTCAACACTTCCGCGGAGGAGGTCTTCGCGGGGTGGCGGTCGGCCGACGAGATGTGCACGTGGATGCTCCTCGTCGGGTCGCCCTGAGCGCCAGCAGGGCCAAGGCCAGGGTGAAGAGCTCGGTGGGGCCGGGGCCTGACTGACAGCAACCGATGGGTTCCGTCGTGCGGCAGGGCTGGACGGTGATGGTGAAGTCCAAGGAGTCCGAGCCAGCTCCATTGGTCGCCACCACGCTCACCGGGTGCTCGCCCATCTGCCCCTGGGTGGGTGTCCACGACACGGCTGCGGTGCTCGCGTCCATCGTCATGCCCTGGGGCTGCTGGACCAACTGGTAGCTCACCGGAGCATCGCCGAGCGCGAACGGAACATAGTCGAACGGCTGCCCCGGGCAGATGAACCGCGCAGGTGAATCTGTCGCGACGAGAAGGCGCGGAGGAAGCTTGCCGTCGGCGGCCAGAGCTCGAACCTCGACCGAGGCTTCGCCCAGACGCCCGTCCGCGGCAGAAACCCGGCACGACACCGGGTAGATGCCCACGGAAGAGAAGGCGTGGCCGACGATCGCCGAATCGCCGGTCGCGCCATCGCCGAAGTCCCAGGCGAAGGAGAGCTCGGTTCCTTCTGGGTCGGCTGCCTCACAGGTCAACTGAGCCGAGTGCGGCGCCGCTCCCGCCGGCTTGTCCACGTAGGCGCGAACGGTGAGCGGCCTGGGTTTGGCGCTGTCGGTCACCGTCACGCTCACCTGGTCCCAGGCCCACAGCCCGTTGGCGTCGACGACGGTCACCTTCGCCTGGTACACCCCGGGTGCTTTGTAGAGGTGCGAGGGCGATTCTTCTCTCGAGGTGGTGCCGTCGTTGAAGTCCCACCGGAAGCTCGTCACCTCCGCGCTGCCCCGTTTGACGGTCGAGGTGAGCTGCACCGCCAGCTCGCCGTTCTGGAGCTCTCCCGACGCGGGAGAAGCCGACGCCTCGACCACCGGCGGCACCTGCCCCGAGGGGCTGGCGATCTGCACGGGGGCCGAATCGGTCGCGGTCAGGCCTTGGTCATCTTTGACGGTGAGCCGTGCCAGGTAGCCTCCGGGCGCGAGGTAGCCATGCGTCGCCGTGTTTTGCGCGCCGATTTGCGGAGCGGTTCCGTCTCCGAAGTCGAACCTGTATTCGACGATGGGGTGGCCTTGTTGGGGGCGGCTGAACGAGCCGTCGAAGTCGTAGCCCCCGATTTGAACGGTGTTCGCCCTCACGTTCAGCACGGCCCGCAGCGAGCTGGTGCCAGACGAGGTACCGGTGGTGAAGGTCGCCGGAAGGCTCTCGGCCACCCCGAAAGCGTTCGCCGCTTTGACTTTCCAGGTGTAGGTGGTGTCGGGCTGGGCAGGCCCCCCCAGCACCTCGAGCAGAGAAACCTTCGTTCGGTCCTGCACCGGGTAGTCGGTCTGGTTCACCGTCACCGTGTAGGCGATGGGCAAGGCGGCCGTCAGGTCCTCCTCCCACACGAGGTCTTCATCGAGGTCGATCCCGGAGGCCTCGTCCCCGGGGAAGCCGAGCACCACGGTCTGGGGGGGGGCGCCGGTTTGGAGCTCGAAGACCGGCCCGGAAGCGCCTTGCCCAAAGCCGTTCTCGGCCCACACGCGCCAGTAGTAGCGGGTCGAAGCGAGAACGCCCGTGACGGAAACGCTGGTTCCGGAAATCCCCGCCTGGCTGAGGAGCAAATTGCCGGTGGCGAAGCTCGAATCGCCCTGCGACACCTGCACCACGTAGCTCAAAGGGGGGCTCCCGGTCGCTGGCAGCCAGCTCAAGGTGACGGGGGGCCCGACGCGCGTGACCGAGTTGGGTGGGCTTTGCAGGGCGACCGCAGAGGGGCGGCTACCCACGGTGAAGCGGCGGGTGGGGCTGTAGGCGCTGGTGCCGTTGGGCCCCGAGGCGGCGACTGCCCAAAAGTAGGTGGCGCCCTCGGTGACGGTCGGCGAGTGGCGGGTGCTGGGGGCGCTGACGGTCACCGGCGGCGCGCTCAAGCTGCTGTTGGTGTCGACCTTCACCAGGTAGCTTGCGGCCCCGGGCGAGGGCTGCCAAGTCAGCGTGGCCAACACGGGCAAATCCACCGCCTGATCGGCGGGGGAGAGCAAGACAGGGGCGGACGGGGGAGGAGAGAGGCTCGTGGTGAGGTCGAACCGCACCGAATCGGCACGAACGGGCGCTCCGCCGGAGAGCGTGTCGAACACCAGGGAGCTGGTCCCCGACGTCCCCGCGGGCCGCACGACGAGGTGCCCGTTCAGCGTCTGTCCGGGCGCGACGGGGCCGAGCGAGGCCGGTAAACCGTACGAGGCGATTCCGTCGGTGAAGCCGACCGTCCACCCGGAGGGGACGCTCGCCGGGGAGAGATTGACGAAGTCTGCCCCCGCTCCTTCGTTCTGAATCGCCCAAGGAATCGTCGAGAAGACACCGGCATAAACAGTCCCCGAGGTGGTCCCTCCGGCTCCCGAGCCGGGAGCCCCCCACAGCCCGTCTCCCTGGCCATTCGCCAAGGCGTCGATTCGGTACCGCGGCGCGTACGCAAAACGCACCTGCCGCAAGGTGGGCGCGCTGGTTCGCGAGGTTTTGAGCACCGCCCGGTACTGCACCCACCGGTCGCTTTGGCCGCCGCTGCCGATGTCTTTGTGCAGCGTGTGGATGGGGGTGGTTCCAGAGGGATTCACGTACTCATCCGTGCTGCTGGTGGGGCCGAGCCAAGCCGTCTGACTCCCCAGGTTCGGCGAACCGCTCAGGTCGGGCGCCGTTCGAAGTTGAAGGCCCACGCTGGTGCCGGTGGGCAAGTCGGCCAAGAAGCCCACGGAGGTCAGCACGGCGAAGGCGTCGGCCGTGTCGTACCAGGAGGAGACGAGCTCAGCCACGACCGGCAGCGTGCTCGTTCCCAAGGAGATGTCGCTGAGCACGGGGGTGGCTGAAACGTTCGATGTCGAGAGCCGCGCGATGACTCGGTAGTACCGCTTCCCCCGCGAGCTGGCGCACAGCGCCTGGCCGGAGGTGGCGTAGAAGCTGCCTGCCGTGCAGTCGGGGCCGAGCGGGCCCGTCCACGTCGACGCGTTGTCGCTGGAATCGAGCTGAAGCTGGACCTGGGTCCCCACGGGAGTGTTGGCCGTCCAGGTCAATTGGGTAAGCTGCGTGCTTCCAGCTCCCAGGTCCTGCGTCGACGATTGAAAGGTTCCCGAGGGGACGTAGGTGGTGACCGGAGCTCGAAGAACGCTTCCCCCCGGCCCGGCGGAAACGGTACCGGTTTCCACCAGCGCTCCATAGTCCAGGCGGATGCGGCCGTCCGAGCCGTTGGTGTATTGGATGCCGCTTTGGCCTGCTCCCCCGCGGGCGGTGAGTTGGCCGGCAAGGTTGAGGGTGCCGCCGAGAAGGAGAATCGAGCCCCCGGAGCCAGCGCTCGCATGGCCCGTCGACGAGCTGCCGGTGGCGACAACCGCGCCCAACACATCGATCCGGTTCGCGTGGATTCGAACCCCTCCGCCGCCGGCACCGGCCGTTCCGTCGACCGCGTTTCCTCCCCCGGAGCCGACGGTAGGAGGGTTCAGGGCGGAGCTTCCGTAGGCGGCGTTGCCCGGGGTTCCACACCGGTATCCGCGAGCCAGGTCGTTGCACTCGTAGCACTCGGAGGCCACGTGGCTGCCGGCATGCGCTCCTCCCGTCGCGAACGTCGTACAGGGAAGAACGGTGGGGCAGGTGGGCCCGCTCACGGCACAGCTGAGGCTGGGAAAGCCTCTGCCGGCTCCCATGTGGGGGGGAACCTTCGCGGCCGCGTCGATCGACGAGGTGGCGTCGATGAAGACGCTCCGGCTCGCCCGGAAGGAGAGCCTGCCCAGCTTGGTGGCGCCGTTGAATGGTGGCGGTTGGCCGAACGGCGCTGCGGCCGAGCCGTCCCTGCACGAGCAAGAGGTCGCCGCGCAGCTGACCGCGCTCGGGCTGCACGCCAGTTGGTAGGGGCCCGCTGGAGCGGTGGAGCGGTAAACCTTGTATCCACCCGCGTAGGCCACCGGTGCCCACCGCACGTCGACCGCGCTGCCGCTCACTGCCACCGAGGTCGTCCGCTGCGGGCCCAGGGTCGTTTCCGCTCCGGAGTCATCGAGCGCGGTGATTGCGTAGTAGTAGGTGCCTGCCAGCAGCGACCCAGAGGAGGTGCCGGTGGTGGTCGGCAAACCCGGGCTGGGCAGCGGCTGCGCGCTGCTCATCGAGAGGCACCCGCCGTTGATGATCCGGACTTCGGTGAACTGCTTCACCGAGAAGTCGGGCTGCTGGTCGAGCAGGTAGGGGTCTCTCGTGCAGGTATGCGGGCGGCGATCGGTGCTCTGATTGAAGTACCCGCCGCCCGAGGGCCGCCCGTCGACCACCAGGACGCCGTCACTCCCGTCGCCATAGTCACCAGCGACCAAGAGCGCCAGGTCGGCCGTGGGGCCCTGCCCGCGCACCGAGACGTTGGTGAACGAGCCTGCCAGGAAGTCGGCGTCGGACGTCAGCGTCATCGCTCCGCTGGTGGGCACAAGCCCCACCGTCATCGCTGCGCTGACGGTCGAGTCGGCCCGTTCGTACCGATTCCACCCAGTCAGGTCGGTCGGATGGACCGCCCGGGTGTTGTCCGGGGTGGCGGGGTGCACGGTCCACCGGTCTTGCACGAAGCTGTATTCGACGGCGGAGGCGGAACCGGCCAATAGCCACAAAGGGAACAGGAGCCTGAAACGCATCACGGAGTTTCCTCCATCGCAGCCCTGGGTTCGGGCCCTATCCTAGCACGGCAGCGCGGCTAGCACGGCAGCGCGATGCCGACCGTCGCTCCGCCTTCGGGGCGGTTCTTGGCGTAGGCATTCCCCCCGTGGGCCAAGGCAATTTTCTTCACCAGCGACAGCCCGAGGCCAAGCCCCTCGCGCCGCCGCGCCGACGGGTGGAAAGGCTCGAAGATGAGCTTCTCCTCGCCCGCAGCGATGCCCGGCCCTGAGTCGTGTACCTCGAAGGCCACCCGGCCGTCGGTCAAAGACACCACCAGCTGGGTGAGCCCGCCGCCGTGACGCCGCGCGTTATCGATGAGGTTGGCCAGGGCACGCAAGAGCAGCGTCGCATCGGCGGTGACTTGCTGGGGGGCGCCTTCCTCGATCGAAAGAACGCTCGGGCCGAGGCCGGCTCGCTCCAGCGCGCGGTGAACGAGGTCTTTCACCTCCAGCGGGCGCAAGGAGAGCGCGGCGAAATCGACCCGTGAGCTGGCGAGCAGCTCTCCCACCAGCGCGTCGATTTCCATCACCTCGCGATCGAGGTCGTTGAACGTCTGGGCGGTGGCTCCATTGTCGCGCGCCATCTCGGTGAGCAGCCGAATACGCGACAGCGGTGTACGCAATTCGTGTGATACCGCAGCCAGCAGCTCTCGTTGGTCCTGGAGCTGCTTCTCGATACGGGCGGCCATGTCGTTCACCGCACTGCCGACCGCGCCGATCTCCCCGGAGTGGACAGGTAGCTCCATGCGCGCCTTCAAGTTTCCGCGACCAATCTCCTGAGCCACTCGCGCCAGCTCGGCCAAGGGGCGGGTCAGTCGCCGGGCGATGAAGCCGGAGGCGCCCCACAGCACCGCCAGGCCGACGAAGAGCCCCAGCGGCGGCTTGAGCCAAAAAAGCCTTGGGCGCTCGAAGCTGTGCCAGCCGCCGTGGCCCGCTCCGTGACCTACCAGCGCGGTCGAAGCGGTGACTATCAGCGCGGTGAAGAGGATGGTCGCTCCGAACCAGACGAACAACCGCCGCCGCAGCTTGGCACGAAGGTAGCGCGCCAGCGGCCCTCCCCGGCCGTGATGCGGGTGGTGAAAGTGAGCGCGCATCAGTCCTTCGTCAGAATGTAGCCCACCCCGCGCACGGTCTTGATGAGCCGCGGAGGGTCGTCTCCCAGCTTCTGCCGCAGGTGGGAGATGTGAACGTCCACCGTCCGCTCGCCTACCACCACGTCGGTCCGACCAGCCTCGGCGAGCAGCGCGTCGCGTGGCACCACCCGGCCCGCCCTCCGCACCAGGGCCAGGAGGATGTCGAACTCGATGCCGGTGAGGTCCGCCCGCGAGCCCTTCACTCTCACCTCGCGCGCCGGCACGTCGATGGACACCGGCCCCACATCGAGCCTTTCGCTCACCACCTCCGGACGCGCCCTGCGCAACACCGCCCGTAGCCGCGCCAACAGCTCACGCGGGCTGAAAGGCTTGCCGATGTAGTCATCGGCGCCGACCTCGAGCCCCACCACCCGATCGGTCTCGTCGCCCTTGGCGGTCAACATGAGGACGGGGATGTTGCTCTTGGCGCGAATGCGCTTGAGCACCTCGAGCCCGTTCATCCCCGGCATCATCACGTCGAGCAGCACTGCGTCGTAGGCGTTGGTCTCCAGCGCCGTGAGGCCGCGCAGACCGTCGGAGGCCGAGGCGAGGTGCACTCCGTTCTGCGTCAAGTAGGCGGACAACAACTCGAGCAGTCGGGCATCGTCGTCGATGAGGAGCACGCGCTGCGCCATGGGCCTTTTTTCAGTCTACTGCGTTGGCGACGGCTTCTCCGGGGCCGAAGCGGCGGTCGGGGGCGCTTGCGGCGGCATCAGGTAGATCGGCTGCTGCGCCGGCGGCTGGACGTAGATGATGGTGGGAGTTTCGGCTTTCTTCTCGGGGGCTGGCGCCGAAACAGCAGGGGCCGGCATCGAGGGCACACGGGAGTGTGACCACTCGCCTCTGCCGCAGTGCTTGCGGTGTGCGACGTGGGCGATGGCCGAGCCGTAGCCACCCACCACTCCTAGACCGAGAGCAAGAATCAGCAACGTGCGAGACATGTTCACCTCCAATTCACAGCGGGTTCGCGAAAGGTAGGACCGCAGCCGCAAGCTCGACCGAAGCCATGGTGAGGGCCGTGCTCGATGAGGTCGGCCAGCGTGCCGCGCTGCGTGGGTGTGAGGACTTCGTGGACCGACTGAAGGCCGGCGAGCGCTGCCTTCTTCAGCTGTTCGAAGGCGGCCTGCTGCCGGGCGGTGGCGGCGTGAAAGGGCTCGCCGTCGAAGTGCTCTCCACGGATGGCCTGGGCGAATTCGCTGCGTGAGCCGAACACCTCCTTGCGCAGCTCTTTGGCTGCCTTCTCCACCTCCTCCAGCGCCTGGCGAATGACCTTCTCCTGACTCGGCGTCGCATCGAGGTGATGGAGGAGCCTTCGCCGCACCCAACCGTGGTGAGGCCAGAGGCCGAAGCGACCTCTGCGCAAGACCTTGATGAGCGCAATGAGACTGACGGTTCCAACGATGAAGCCGAACATCGTGCACCTCCTTGTGCGGCGCTTTGGGCCGCTTCGGTGATGGCCAAACCTAAAGAGGGCATATGAAGGGCGGTGCCGGCCGTTGGTGAAGAATCGTTAAGGACCAGTGGGTGGGTTTGGTAGGTTGTTCGCCTTCACCGATGAAACCGCTCGTCTTCTTGTGCGTGTCTTTGGTTTCGGGAGCTGCGCTCGCATCGAGTGATGGCCACGCCGACCCTGTCGCTCCGGTTGCCCTCTGGCTCGTGGTCATCCTGCTCGCGGCCAAGCTCGGCGGCGACTTGGCGGTGCGCATCGGTCAGCCGGCGGTGCTCGGGGAGCTCCTCGTGGGCGTCGTGCTCGGCAACCTGACGCTGGTGGGCGTTTCAGAGCTCGAGCCCATCAAGCACGACGCATTCATCGACATGTTTGCCCGGGTCGGCGTCCTCGTCCTCCTGTTCGAGGTCGGGCTCGAGTCGACGGTGGGGCAGATGCTCAAGGTCGGTTGGTCCTCTCTCTTGGTGGCAATCCTCGGAGTGGTGACGCCTTTTGGTTTGGGGTGGGCCGTCAGCGCCTGGCTCTTGCCGGCTCATGGGCCGTACGTGCACGCCTTCATCGGGGCGACGCTCACCGCGACCAGCGTCGGCATCACCGCGCGCGTGCTCAAAGACCTCGGACGCTCTCAATCGAACGAGGCGCGCGTCATTCTCGGCGCGGCGGTCATCGACGACGTGCTCGGGCTGGTCATCTTGGCGGTGGTGACCGGGATCATCGCCGCTGCCAATCACGGGGGAAGCCTGGGGGCCCTCGACGTTCTGTGGACACTCGGCAAAGCGACTGGTTTTCTCTTCCTATCCTTGGTGGTGGGCGTGTTGTTCTCGGGGAAGCTCTTCTCCCTCGCCTCCAGGCTGCGCGCCCGCGGAGTGCTGCTCGCGATCAGCCTCGCGTTCTGCTTTCTGCTCGCATGGCTCGCCAACTTCATCGGCCTCGCTCCGATCGTCGGCGCCTTCGCCGCCGGCCTCATTCTGGAGGAGGCGCACTACAAGGACTTCGTGGACAAGGGCGAGCACCAGCTCGAGGAGCTCATTCACCCCATCTCGTCTTTTCTCGTCCCTGTCTTCTTCGTGCTCATGGGAATGCGTACCGAGCTGCGCTCCTTCGCACAGCCGGGCGTCCTGGGGCTGGCGGGAGCGCTGACGGGCGTCGCCATCATCGGGAAGCAGGCGTGCTCGCTCGGAGTCATCGGCAAGGGCATGGACCGGCTCTCCGTGGGCATCGGAATGGTTCCGCGCGGCGAGGTGGGACTCATCTTTGCCAACATCGGCCTGGCGTTGGCCGTGGGCGGCCAGCGCATCATCGACCAGGCCACGTTCTCGGCGGTCGTCGTCATGGTCATCGTGACGACGATGGTGACCCCCCTCGCTCTCAAATGGAGCCTGGGGAGACGGGCATGAGGCCGCTCGGCGAGCACGTCTCGCTCGTCGTCGCGGGAGCGGTCCTTCTTTTTTCGCTCCTGCTTGGGCTGGTGGCCCGGTGGGTGCTTCTCGCCCGCCTCGCCCGTCTAGCGGAGAAGACCGCTTCGAAGAAAGACGACGCGGTGGTGGCTTCGTTGAGGCGCCCGCTCCCCGTTTGGTTTCTCCTCGGCGGGGCGTATGTCGCGTCGCACTTGGTTCAGGTGCCGCCGGACGTCGGCGTGGTCCTGGAGAAGGCGCTCCTTTCCGTTCTCATCCTCTCCGTCACTTTATGGGCGGCGAATCTGGCCTCTCGCCTTCTTCAGCGCGAGCTACCCGCGGGAGGCGCCGCCGCGGTTGCCGCCACCGGCGTGGTGCGCCAGGCGGTCAGAATCGCCGTCCTCGCCGTCGGTGGGCTGGTGCTTCTTGGCACCCTCGGCATCTCGGTGACGCCGGTTCTCACGACCGTCGGTATCGGTGGCCTGGCGGTCGCCCTCGGGCTTCAAGAAACGCTCGCCAACCTCTTCGCCGGCATGCAAATCACCCTCGCGGGGAACATCTGCGTCGGGGACTTCATCAAGCTCGAGTCGGGTGAGGAGGGCTACGTCGACGACATCCACTGGAGAACGACCCGCGTTCGGACCCTGCCCAATAATTTCGTGCTCATCCCCAACAGCCGCCTCGCGCAAAGCGTCGTCACCAACTACCACCGGCCGTCGAAAGACATGGCCGTCCTCGTCCAGGTGGGTGTCCACTACGCGAGCAATTTGGACCATGTCGAGCGCGTCACCGGCGAGGTGGCACGCACCATCATGAAGACGGTGAAAGGCGGCGTTCCCGAGTTCGAGCCCTTCATCCGGTACCACACGTTCGCCGACTCGAGCATCGACTTCACCGTCATCCTGCGGGCCCAGGAGCTCACCGACAGCTTCCTTGTCAAACATGAATTCGTGAAAGCGCTCTCGCGAGCGTACGCGGCCGAGGGAATCGTCATTCCCTTTCCCATTCGGGCCATCAACCTGGACCAGGAGAAGGCGCGCGTGGAGAGGGGCGCGTAGCCACGGGGTTTTCCGGTCAACGTCAGACTCCTTTGTTAGCTTCCCGACCTTCGAAGGCGGGATGAACGGAGGGGTTTTCTATGCGTTGGGTGATGCCCGAGGGCATCGGGGAGGAATCGTCGGCGGCGGTGGCGGCCGCGCTGGGCCTTCATCCGCTGGCGGCCCGCGTGCTGTGGAACCGCGGTCTGCGCTCTTCCGGGTCGGTGGCGGCCTTCCTTGGCGACAAGCTGGCCGATCTACCCGACCCGCTCACCATGAAGGGAATGCCGGCCGCGGTGGAGCGGCTGTGCCGAGCCATCCGCGCGCGGGAGAAAGTCACCCTGTGGGGCGACTATGACGTCGACGGCGTTTGCTCGACCGCGCTTTTGTCGTTGTTCATGCGCGAGCTGGGCGCCGAGCCGGCCACCTATCTCCCCCACCGGCTGGGCGAGGGCTACGGGCTCAACGGCGCGGCGATCGAGCGCATCGCCGCCGACGGCACCCGCCTGTTGGTGACCCTCGACTGCGGCATCACCTCGCACGCCGAGATTGCGACGGCCAACGCCAAAGGCCTCGAGGTGGTGGTGGTCGACCACCACGCGGTGCCCGAGACGATGCCTCCCGCGGTGGCGGTGCTCAACCCCCATCAGCCCGGCTGCGGCTACCCCACGCGTCACCTGTGCGCGGCAGGGGTGACGTTCAACCTGTGCATGGGGGTGCGCCGCCGGCTGCGCGAGGAGGGCTACTTCGCAGGGCGGCAGGAGCCCCACTTACGCTCGCTCCTCGACCTGGTGGCGCTGGCCACCGTGGCCGACGTGGTGCCCCTCACCGGGGCCAACCGCATCTTGGTGCGGCAGGGTTTGGCCGAGCTGACGGCGGCGAAGCGCCCCGGGGTGCGGGCGCTCAAGGAGGTCGCCGGGCTTTCCGCCGAAGCAGAGGTCACCGCGGGGCACGTGGGTTTTCGTCTGGGGCCGCGCATCAACGCCGCGGGGCGGCTGGCAGACGCGTCGGTGGGCTTACGTCTGTTGTGCGCCAGCTCCCTTCCCGAGGCCCGAACGCTCGCCGCCGCTCTCGACGCCGCCAACGCCGAGCGCCAAGCGGTGGAGCGGGAAATTCTCGAGGCGGCGCTGCGCCAGGCAGAAGGCAAGAAGGGCGCGCGCGGCTTGGTGCTGCACTCCGAGGGCTGGCACCCCGGGGTGATCGGCATCGTCGCCTCGCGGGTGGTGGAGCGCTACCACCGCCCCACGGTGATGGTGGCGGTGCACGAGGGCATGGGCCGGGGGTCGGGGCGCAGCATCGACGGCTTCCACCTCTTCGATGCGCTCAAGGCATGCGAGGCCCACCTGGCCAAATGGGGCGGGCACAAGCATGCCGCCGGGCTGTCGGTCGAGCCTTCACGCTTGGCCTCGTTTTCCGAGGCGTTCGAGAAGGTCGCCGCCGAGCGCCTCTCGGAGGAAGACTTGGTGCCACGTTGCCGCATCGACGCGGTGGTGACACCCCAGGAGCTCGACGAGCGTGCGGTGGCGGGTGTGGGAGCGCTGGCTCCCTTTGGCCAGGGCAACCCCGAGCCGGTGTTCGCCGCGCGCCGCCTGGTGGGGCAGCCACGCATCGTCACTCGCAAGAGCAAAGACGGCCCAGATCATCTGAAGCTCACCCTCGAGGCCGCCTCCCACCTCGATGCCATCGGGTTCGGCATGGCCGATCGGCTCCCGCTCACCGAAGGGCCGGTCGACTTGGCTTTTCAGGCGGCCATCGACGAGTGGAACGGGAGGCGCCGGGTGTCGCTCAAGCTCAAGGACATGCGGGCGTCGGGGTAGGGAAAAGAAGAGGCGACCCGCTCGGTGCGAAAGAGGCTCGATGCCGAGCGGGCCGGCGCTCTTGGGAAGCGGAGACCCCCGACCCCGCTTCCCGCTTGAACCGGCGAAGAGGGCGCCCCTGCCCAGCTTCGCCGGTTCCTTTTCGCCCATGCAGCCCCTCGCCGCTGGGCGTCCCCCCTCTTTGGGCCTTCACGCCAACCCCCAGCACACCCGCCCCGAGGAGAGCAGGGCGCCCGCGCGCGCCATTTCATCGAGGCGCAGGCGTTCGACGTGCTGCTTGAAAGCTTGGTGGCAACGCTCGGAGCAAAAAAAGTAGCGCCGCTTCTTGTACTCGGTGCTGTGGGCGATGGCGCCTGCGAGCCGCTTGCCGCAGATGGGGTCGAACGGGTTGTCGGTCGTCGCTGGTTTGGCCATCGGCCGCCTCACGGTCTCGCTGCCCGGTACGTAGCAGCCCCCGTGCCAGCGCTCCTGTCAGAGGCAAGGGGGTGGCTGGACGACCTAGGAGGCCTACGGAAAGGGAAAAGGCTTCTCCTGAAGGGTGGGGGACCTTTCCTAAGGAGGGTAGTGCGCCCGTGCGGTGCGAGCGGCAAGGTCGAGCTCAGAACACGGCGCCGATGCCCGCCCCCAGAAAGGTGTCGTCCATGTAACCGCGGCGGAAGCGGGTCAGCTCCAGGCGCAGGCTGACGCGGAGCGACTCGTCACCCACCACCGCCGGCCGCCCGCGGATGCCCGCGCCGTACTGCAGAACGGGCTTGGTGCCGGAGATTTGCGTCTCCACGTTGGAGACGTGCAGGGCGTGGAACTGGTACGCCAGCCCGAGGCCTGCCTGAAGGTAGGCGACGACGCTCGATTTTTGGCCGAGGCGGAAGCCGTATGCCGGGGCCACGGTGAAGTAGTGGTAGTTGGTGTCGCCGAAGACTTCCTGCGAGCCCTCGCGCAGCGCGGCGTACGACCAGGTGACGTCGGCAAAGAGCGCCTCGCGCAGCCGTTCGTCGGCAAGGACGCGGCCCAGCTCCCAGGTGAAGCGCAGGCCGTAGGCGAAGCGGCTTTCCACCCCCTGCCCGCGCGCCGAGTCGAGCAGCATCAGCCCGGCCACCCACTCTCCGCCGACCCCGATGTTGGGGTCGTCAACGCCGGCCAGCGACTCCTCGCGCTCGAGCGCTTCGTACTCGCTCTCCTCGCGCAAGTCGGCCGTCGCCTCGCTGCGGCGGGGGAGCTTGCGCGGGGTGGCGGTTTCCTCCTCCTCTTCGGGGTAGGGAATGGGCGCATCGTCGTCCTGCGCCTGCGCCAAGGTCGCGGCAAAGAGAAAGAGCAAGGTGGGCCAGCGCGCGCGCATGTTCAGGGAAGAAGCGGGCAGTCGGTGCCCTTGACGGAGCTGACGGGGCAGTGAGGGAGCTCCCCGCGCGGCACCTGGAAGCGGTCGAGGAATTCGTTACAGGTCAGCTCTTGCAGCCTCGAGCCGGCCGGTAGGTGCGCGAGGAGGGCGTCGAGCACCGCGGAGAGGGTGAAGTTCTGCGGCGTCTCCAGGTTGTTGCGAATGAGCTGACGAAACCCGGGGGTAGCCGCCGAGTCATCGTCGTAGGCGGAGATCACCGCCTTTTGCAGCACGCCCATCTGCGCGCTCTTGTTCCCTGCCTGGTAGAGCGAAGCGGCGAGGAGGGTGCCCACCTCGTACTCCAGGCCCTGGCCGGTGAACGTCCCCACTGGCAAGGAGGCGAGCGCGGTGCGCAGCCCCTCGCTCATGCACTTGTCCGGCTTGGAGATGTCGCGGTCGTCGACGATGTCGTCTTTGAAAGAATGGGAGAAGAAGCGCGGGTTGCAGCCAAGCTCGGTCACGCAGGTGACGCCGTGGGCGTGGAAATCGGCCAGGCCCTCGTCCAGCGCCTTGAGCAGGTTGACCTGCGGGTTGGCCGCGCCCAACCCGAGCCAGCGAAGGAACGGGTCGGGGATCGCCCGGCCTCCGTACACCTTGGTGTTGAACACCCGGTGCGAGTACTCGTGCCCGATGACGCCGATGTTGATGGACAGCGGAATCTGCTGGAGCGACTCGAACGGCAAGACCGCGAACGCCCACACGGGCGAAAAGAACAGCGCGTTGTCCTTCTGCGGCTGGGGGCTCACCTCTGTGAGGGTGAATTCGGCGAAGTAGAGCACCTTCGAGCCGAGCAGCTCCTCGGTGGGCTTGCCGTCGTAGATTTGCTGGAAGTAGCCAAACGCCTGCTCGAAGTTGAAGTAGGTGGTGACCATGTTCCAGGTGTGGAAGTCGGCCGGCCACAAGACGCCGTCCTTCTCGATGTAGCTGGCACGCACGTCGACGCCTTTGCCTTTGAGAAAAACCTCGGCGAGCTGAGCGTCGGTGAGGTTGCCGCCGTTGGTTTGCAGCAAGGGGTCATTGGGGTCGACCAGCACCCGCGCACCGCCCACCATCTGCGCGACCGAGCCTTTCAGGGCCACCACGTCGCTCACCGTGTGCAGCTCGACGGGGCGTGTCTCGTAGACGCCTTCGCTGCCGAGCACCAGCGCCATCACCCGAAAGGGGGCCTGCCCGCCGGGAGCGCAGCAGATGAGGAGCGCCCCCAGAAGGCCGCTCAGAAGTGTGCGCATCGTCACCTATCCAAGCCCACCCCGGCCGTGGTTTCCACACATCCCATCACGGCTGGGTGAAGAATTCTATTTCACCTTCAGCGCCGACGGCACGTAAGATGAGCTCGCCCTTGGGTTGCCAATCAATTGGGGGAGTATTCATGCGTCGTGTGATGACGGGAGTGCTCGTTTTCCTGGCAGCGTGCGGTTCGGGAGACTTCACGCAAGAAGAGCTCGCGTTGCTTCGAGAGCTCACCTTGGCGACTGTGCCGCCCAGCCCGACGAACGAATATGCCGACAACGTCAAAGCGGCCGAGCTGGGGCAGATGTTCTTCTTCGACTCGCGCTTCTCGGGGCCGTTGAAAGTAACCAGCGACCTGGGAGCGGCGGGCGAACCAGGAAAAGTCGCTTGCGTCTCTTGCCACGATCCGGCGAACGGTGGCACCGACCATCGATCACAACCAGGCAACACCAGCCTGGGAGCGGACTTCACCGGTCGTAACTCTCCTTCGGTCTACAACGTCGCGTACTACTCGTGGATGTTCTGGGACGGGCGCAAGGACAGCGTCTGGAGCCAGGCCCTGGGCCCCGTCGAGAGCGGCGTGGAGCACAACTTCTCCCGGCTGGGGGTCGCACACGTCATCTACGACCACTACCGGGCGCGGTACGAAGAGGTCTTCGGCGCGAAGTGGCCGATGCCGCTTCTTTCGGACACGGTGCGCTTCCCCTTGGCCGGCAAACCGGGCGAGCCGGCGTTCGACAACATGGCGGCCGCTGATCAGGACGCCGTCAACCGGGTGTTCGCCAATTTCGGAAAGGCGATCGAGGCCTACGAGAGAAAGCTCATTCATCGCAACACGGCTTTCGACAAGTACCTCGAGGGAGACGAAATGGCCCTCTCCCCGGCGGCCAAGCGCGGGGCCAAGGTCTTCGTCGGCAAGGCGGCCTGCATGGAGTGCCACGACGGGGGCGAGGGCGGTAACTTCGCCGATGGTGAGTTCCACAACACCGGGGTGAGCCAGACGGGGGCCAATCTACCCAACAATGATCCTGGGCGAACCGCCGGCATCACCACGGTCCTCAACGACATGTTCAATGCCAAGGGTGTCTACAGCGACGCACCGACCGATGTGTTGCTTGCGGGCTTGGCTCCGACGGCCGTCCACGAAGGCGCCTTCAAAACTCCCGGGCTGCGCGGGGTGTCGAAGACCGCTCCCTACATGCACAGCGGCTCCATCAAGTCACTCAAGGACGTGATGGTGTTCTACAAAGAGGGTGGAGACCCGGGCGGCTTTAGCGGCACCAAGGACGAGGCGATGAAACCCCTCCTGCTCACGGACAGAGAGATCGACGACCTGGTTGCTTTCATGGAATCGTTGGACGGCGAACCTCTCCCAGACGCCTTGGTGAACAAGCCCGCCTTGCCATGACCCAATCGCTTCTTGGCTGTGCTGCGTTGTGGGCCCTCGTCGCGACCCCTGCGGCGGGGCAGCAAAGTGAGCCACTCGAAGAACGGGTGGCACGTCTGGAGGAGGAGAATCGGCGCCTGGCCGAGGCACTCCAAGAGGCCCGACGGCCCAGGCCCGCCAACGCGGCCCACCTGGTAGCGGGTGAGCTGAAGGTCAGGCTCACTGGCTACGTCGACGCCGGGTTCTTCAAGGCGGGCGGTGACGGGGTCGCCTACGCTTTGGATGCAGGCAAGCGAAATCACCCCGAGTACAGCGACATTCCTTGGGTGTTCGACGGAGACCCTTGGGCCAACCCGGTCAATTCCCAAGGAGATTCCGCCGACCTGGGGCTGGATCGGACCAACATCGCCCGGTTCGACCCCATTCGCTCACAAGGGCGACCTTCCTTCATTTTGAATATGGTCAACCTGGGGTTGGTCGGAAGCCACGGAGGCGAGTTCTTGGTGGAAGCCAGCCTGAACATCGAGCCGAGGCAAGGGCTGTTGGGCTCGACCGGCGACTTCGTCGACGTCGACTTGGCCTATGTGGAGTGGATTGCGTCCCGCAAGCACGACCTGCACTTCTTCGCCGGAAAATTCGAGTCGATCTTCGGTATCGAGTACCGAGGGCGAAAGGCGCCCGATCGGTACGGCGTCACCCCCTCCATCATTTCCCGCTACACCAGCGGCACCCCCACCGGGGTCAAGGCGCGCTTCAGCCCTTGGACTGGCCCGGTCACTTTGAACCTCGCCCTCACCAACGGGGGAATGTTCACCGAGCGGTTCGCTCACTTTTTCAACGAGATCGACAAAAACGCCTTCAAGACCGCCACCGGCCGTCTTTCTTACACGCTTCCTTTGCCCTTCTTTCTCGAGGTCGGGGCCTCGGGCCAGTACGGCGCGCAGGACGGGCAGCCAGACGAGAACGTGCCCCAATGGATGTTCGGGTTCGATGCCAAGCTGGCGGTAGGAGACGTCATCGTGCGCGGCGAGTACTTGCGGACGCGTGCCCAGGGGGGAGGCTTGAGCGAAGCGCCGGTCTTGCGGGCGGAGGGCTTCTACGTCGATGCCTCCTACCAATTCCTACCTTGGTTCGGGGTGTTGGCCCGGGTGGATCACCGCAACGCGTTTCTCCTCGCCGAGACCAACCTCTATCTCACCAATGTCAGCCGCGTCACCGCTGGGCTACGCTTCGACATCAATTTCCACTTGATTGCCAAGGTGGAATACCTCAGGGTCCAGGAAATGAGTGGGCCTGAGCTAGACGACGATGTCTTTACCAGCTCGTTGATTCTTAGGTTCTGAACAAGGGAAGGTGTACTCGTGAAGACGACGATGTTCTGCATGGCTGCGCTGCTCACGCTCGGGGTCGCCTCCGCCCGCGCGGAAGAAGGCGGGACGGTCAAAGGAAAGGTGTCTGGAGCGGACGGGGCCTCCACCGTGGTGGTCTATGTCGAAAAGGTTGCCAACAGCACGCCCAAGAGCTCCGAGCGCAAACCTCCGGAGATGACGCAGCGCAACTCGGCCTTCGTCCCCTCGGTGGTGGTGGTGCGCGCGGGAGAGTCGGTCGCCTTCCCCAACGAGGACAAGATTTACCACAACGTGTTTTCGCTCACCCCGGGCAACGACTTCGACCTGGGCTTGTACCGCAGCGGCGTGAGCAAGACGGTACAGTTCAAGGAACCGGGCGAGGTGGACGTGTTTTGCAACATTCACCCCGACATGGTGGCGAAGGTCTTGGTCCTCCAGAACGACTACTACGCCGAGGTCAAAAAGGACGGCAGCTACGAGATCCGCGGGCTGCCTCCGGGGAAGCACGTGGTGGTTGCCTGGACCCCGGAGCACAAGCCCGAGCGCAAGGAGATCGCCGTCCAGGCGGGCAAGTCGGCGAGCGCCGATTTCGGCCTCTCCCGCCGGGAACAGTCCAAGGGCCACCTCAACAAGAACGGCGAGCAGTACGGGCGCTACAAGTAAGCCACGCCCGTTTCGAAAAGCGATGACGCCGTGAAAATATCGATGGGCCTGGGGGCCCGAATCCAGGTGCTCACCGTGGCCCTGGCTTTTGTGCTCAACGTGGTGAGCCTGGGGGTGGTCGGGCTCTCGTTGTGGGTCCAGGGGAAGTCGGGGCTGCAGCGGGACTTGGAGCGAGCCAAGGTCAGCTTCGACTCCACTCTCGCCCAGCGGGGAGAGATTCTCGAGGCGGGGGCGCGCGCGGTGGCGGGAACGCCATTGCTCAAGGCAGCACTGAGCGTCGCCGATGATGTAGCCACCATCCAAGATGTCGCCGAGCAGCAGCGGCGCACTCTGGGAACGGATCTGCTCATCTTGCTCGACGGAGAAGGGGTGCTGCGCGGCGCCAGCCCTCCGGTGTCCAAGGAAAACGACGTTGCGCAGGCGGCGCAGTTGGAGCAGCCCGGCCCGGCGCTCCTCGATGGGCGGTTGTACCTCTTGGACGCCCAACGCATCGAAGCGGGAGGCCAGACGCTGGGGTTCGTGCTGGTCGGCACCCGGCTCGATTCGTCCTTCATGGCGGAGTTTCAGAAGCAATCGGGCGCGGAGCCGGTGCTCCTTGCGGGCGGAAGGGTTCAAGGCGAGGCCATGCGCTCGGCGGGCGCGCAGGCGCTCATCGAGGCAGCGAACAGCCCCCCGGGGCTTTTCGAGGTCGAAGTCAGCGGAACGTCGCTCTTGGTGCTCAAGAGCACCTTCGGCGAGGGGGGCGGGCTTTTCTTGGTGCGCAACCAAGACGAAGAGTTTGGCCGGTTCCGGAGCACGCTGTTCTTGCTGCTCGGCTTGGGGGTGCTCAGCTCGGCGGCCATCGGCGTGGCCGGGTTCTTCATCACCCGGCGTCTCACCCGGCCGCTGCGCGAGCTGACGGAGGCCGGGTACCGGGTGCTCGAGCACGACGACTTCGGCCAGGAGCTTCAGGTGCAGGCGACCGGGGAGGTGGCGACCCTCGCCTCGGTCTTCACGCACATGTTGGCGAAGCTTCGGGGGCTGTTGGGTCAAATTCAGGATGCGGCGACCCGTATCGCCGTCACCACCGAACAGATTGCCGCCAGCTCGAAGAAGCACGAGCAGGGCATGGTGAAGCAGGCCACGGCCATCAGTCAGACGTCGGCGACCACCGAGGAGCTGACCCGGTCCTCACGGCAGACGGTCGTCAGTGCCACCAGCGTCGCCGACATCGCCGACAAGACGCTCACGGCGGCGAGGGCGGGAAAGGAGAGCTCCCACTCCTTCTCCACCGCTGCGCTCAAGGCGCGGGAAGACCATCAGGCCATCGGGCAGGCGATGGAGGCGCTCACCAAACAGGTGAAGCAGATCGGCAAGATCGTCGAGTTCATCAACGCGGTGGCCGACAAGTCGGACGTTTTGGCGCTCAACGCCGAGCTGGAGGGCACCAAGGCAGGGGAGGTGGGCCGGGGGTTCAGCCTGGTGGCCACCGAGATGCGCCGGCTGGCCGAGAACGTGCTCAAGTCCACCAAGGAGATCGAGCAAATCATCGAGGAGCTCCGGGAGGCCACGGGTGAGGCGACCCGCGCGACGGAGGCCGGCAAGAAGGGCGCCGATGCTTCGGTGGCCCTGGCGCAAAGCATGTCGGGCAGCCTCGATTCCATCGTCGCCCTCGCCGTGGCCACCTCCGAAGCGGCCTCGACCATTTCGCAGGCCACCCAGCACCAGCAGGCGGGAACCGAGCAGCTCCAAGAGGCCATGTCCGAAGTGCTGCACATCAGCCAGTCGAGCTTGGAGGCCACGCGTCAAATCACCAAAGTCACTCAGGACCTATCTTCGCTGGCCCAGGAGCTGACCGCGGTGGTCGATCGCTTCAAGGTGAAGCCCGCTCCCCCCTCCGAGCAGAACAGCGCGGCGTCCCCAGCAGCGGCGGGCACGGCGTCAGGCCCAGCGTCCGGGCCGGTGCGTTCTTCAGTGGTTTGAAGGACGAAAGCTACTTGTCCATCTTCTGGCTGAGCTCTCCGGTCAACCGGAATCGGGCGTGACAGGCCACGCAGTCTTGCTTCAAGTGCATGAACCAGTGGGCCGCGCCCTCGGCATCGAGCTCGAGCGCCGAGACCTGAATGGCGAACGCGTGCCCTTGCATCTGGTCGAGCAGGGCGTAGTAGCCCGACATCCGGTCGAGGTCCAACTGCGGGTGCATCAGCGAAGCTTGCCGCACACAGCCCAAGAGAAGCCCTGCGGTGGTGCTGATGTCCTCCATCCGCGCCTGCTTTTCACGGGTGTCATGGTGAATGGCGTACGAGATGCGGGTCACCGCGGGGTTGATCTTCGAGCGCATCAGCGCGCTCAAGTTGTCGGCGCCTTCCTTGTCGTTGCAGGGCAGCACGATCGCGGGTGGCAGGCTGGGCGGAGCGCTGATCGTCTGCATCGGAGCTTGCGGCGCACGGTTCTCCTTGGCCCACAGCAAGAACCCCAAAGCAACGGAGGAAGCGCCCAATACCGCGACGAGGACGGCTAGGGTCTTGACTTTCATGAGGTTGTATTCCCTTTCGATGAGCTCCACATTCGGACGAGTGACATCGCCGACATTCCAAGTATTGAGGCGACAAAGCAAGCATTTCCAAATGGCCGCAACCAAGCAAAGCCAAGGTCGAGGCGCATCAACCACCACCCTCCGAAGTCGACCGCCAACCCGCCGAAGGCCATGAGGATGGCCGCGGTCTTGATCCGCTCGGAAATCCCAGAGGCAGAAAAGAGGAAAGTGGCGATGGCGCACAGCAGGCCCACGCCAATCACGTGAACCTTGGTGACCTGGAGCTGGCGTGCCACCGAAGGGGTGGGAGGCGCCATGGCTGCCGCGCGCGCTCGTTCATAGTTGTCGAGCAGCCGAAAGGATGCCGCCCCGGAGCTGTGGTGGCAGCGAACGCACCGGTCGTCGAGCAAGGCGGCGACGTCTTGGCGGTACCCTTCGGGGGTGGCCCCATTCATCACCCAGGAGGTGAGGAGCCCGACCTCGGCTGCATCGGTCAGGTGTTGCCTCATCGGGCCGTGAATCTGAGCAACCAAAAGCGAGGAGTAGCCCCCGGTGAAGGCGAGCTGAAGGTCTCGCACCGACAGGCCCGGATTGCCGTCGGCGGCTTGGTTGTGCCGCCAGATGAGTGCCTCGCCCAGCCCGACGGTGGCGACGACCGTCAGCACCACGCACGTCACCAAGACCTTGAGCGAAGTCGAAAGTGAGGAAAGCTGCATCGGTTGCACTATCCGCGAATGAGCCGAGGTGTCAATTCATCGAGGGTGGGTGTCGGGAGTCGACCGAAGGTTCAAGGTGAAATCGACGCGCGCGCTGCCCTTGGCGGGAATGACGACCTGGCGGCGGTCTGCTTTGTGCTCGGGAGACCACACCGCGAGGGTGTAAGTCCCCGCGGGGAGGTCTTTGAGCAAGTAGGTTCCGTCTGGCTGGATGGGAGCGAAGAAGTCGTTCTCTACCACCAGCACCTTGGCCTTCATCTGAGGATGGAGGTTGCAGTACACCTCGACCTCGCCCGGTCGGTTCAGCACCGCCGAGCGGCTCGCGCCATCGCGATAGAGCCCGAGGTCGAACTCGTTGCCCGGCGTCAGCGAATAGACGTTGTGAAAGATGCGGTCTTGGTTGGGGAAATGAAGGCGGGTTCCCGTTGGGACGACCAGGGCCTTGGGAGAGAACTCGGCGGCCTTCTGAATGATCTCCGCCTCCTTCTTGGGGGCAGGGCGCGCCTTCGAAGGCAGCTTTCCTTCCACGTACACGGTGGTCGCCGGTGCCACGCCTCCCTGGGCTGCCACGGTGCCCGATACCGCGCCGGTTTCGGCCGAAACGGCGATCGCCGGCCAGAGAACCACAGAAGTGGCGAGCGCGCACATGAGCAAGGAGCGGACGACCATCGGTTTCCCTTCGATGATCGATGCCTTCAGGGGGCGGGGGCGCTGCTGACGCGTTGGGCGTAGGGAATGTCGGTGTCGAGCGCCTTGAGCAGCTCCACGAGGTCGGCCTTCTCCTGCGGTGTCAGCTCAAGCGGCTTCATCTTGGGGTCGAGCCAATGGTTCTTCTCTCCGCCGCCGTCGTAGTAGTCGATGACCGCCTCCAGCGTGGCCACGCTTCCGTCGTGCATGTAGGGCGCCGTCTTGGAGATGTTGCGCAAGGTCGGAGTCTTGAAACGGCCCTGATCTCCCTCTTTCTTGGTGACTTTGTGGCGGCCGAGGTCGGGTGACTTCGCGACCATCCCCACCCCGATGTTGTGGAACTGGTAGTCGGTGAGCCCAGCGTCTTCCGGGCCAATCTCGTGACAGGTGGTGCAGAGCGCTTTGCCGCGGAAGAGCTCGAGGCCCCTGGCGGCCGCTGCGGACAGGGCGTTCTTTTCTCCCGCGTACAGGTAGCGATCCAGCGCCGACCTTCCGGCGACCACCGTCCGCTCGAAGTCGGCGATCGCCTGGGCCGCTCGCTCGGCGGTGGGAGGGCCCCCGAACGCCTTCTGAAAAGCCTCGCGGTACTCCTTTAGGCCGGAGAGTCGCTTCACCAACTCCTTGCGCGGCAGGTCCATCTCCAGCGGGTTCTCGATCGGCCCGAGCGCCTGCTCCTCCAAGGAGGCGGCGCGGCCGTCCCAGAAGAAAGCGTCGAAGATGCGGATGTTCAAGATGCTGGGGGCATTGCGCCCGCCTTTGCGCCCCTTCACTCCGATGGACACGGGCCTGGGCTCAGCGAAAGCGTGCGCCGGGTCGTGGCAGGTGGCACAGGAGACGGTCTTGTCCCGCGAGAGCCGTTTGTCGAAGAAGAGCTTTTTGCCCAGCTCGACGCGCTCCGCTGAGGGCTCTTCCTTGGGCGCGCCCATGGGAGGCACTCCGAGGAGCTCTGGGGCCGGCTTGGAGTCTGCCCACGCCATCAGGGCGGCCGCCGAGAAGAAAACCGCCGTCACTCCGCCCAAAGTCTGCTTCCAGCTCATCGCTCGTCGACGACTCACTCGCACTCTCCTCTTGATGGGAAACGCTATCGTGCGGCCATCGTGGGCGTCTAGCCCTTTCACCGCTCAGAACGAGAGCTCCGCCCCCAAGGTCGCCAACCCCGCCGCTTCGGCGGGGGCCTCGACCGGCATGTCGCGCTGGAGCGCCAAGGCTCCCCACACCCGAAGGCGTTCCGCCAGCTTGAATGTCCATTTGGTGGAGAGAATGTGGGCCTGGCCTTGGGTGGGGACGTACTTGTCGTACACGTAGGACAGCTGCCCACGTACCCGCCGATGGAAGCGGTGCGACAGGCTCGCTTTGAGCTCGAATTGAATGGGCGCTGCGGCGAAGCCGCTCACCGCGTCGGCCTGAAGCAGCCGGCTATCGAGGAGCTCCAGCCCAGCGAGGATGCGTTCGAGGCGCGCGCCGGCTTCGAGCGCCGCGTTGGCGAGCTTATCCTGAACGAGTCTCAGCTCGGCTTCGGTGAAACGCCCCGCGGTGAGCGGGTTCGCGGAGTACGTGAAGTAGCTTCCGCGCAAAGAGAGGTCGGTGTCGCCCCGATAGATGAGGGTGGCGCCGAGCGCTGGGCGGAGCACGGCCAGAGGCACCTGACGGAGCTCGACCTGTGTCCCGATGGCTCCTCCCCGTCCCAGCCTGTGGAAGGTGGCGGAAAGTGAGCCGTCGGCGGTCCACTCCCAATCGGACAGGCCCGCGGAGTCATAGGCCAAGGAGAGGGTGCCTCCCAGGCTCTGGCGACTGGTGACCAAGGCAAGCTGGTTGGTGAGAACGAGGGGAACGCGATCGGTGGTGCGTGGGCTCGCGGTCGCCAGCGCGGCGAGGTACCAGTGAGAGGAGAGGGCGTGGTCTACCCCGGCGCACAGTTGGTGGGAGAGCGCGGGAACCACCGCCGGCACTTCGGGGGTCAGCGCTTCGATCGCCGGAGGGCGCGTGACGCCGTAACAGAGGGTGAGAAAAGTCTCATCGGCCCGGAGCTCGACGTCTCCGGTCAGCTGAAGCGCCAAGTAGCCGCGGGCGGCGCTCGTCTCCACCGAGAACGCATGTGCCCACGCCTGGGCAGGCAGCACGCAGACGGCGGCGAAGGCCAGTGCATTCCTCATCAGCGTAAGAGCTTCGCAAACTCCACCTCCACGTTGAACTCCACTCGCGGCGAAAGTTGCGTGAGGTAGGGGTTCGGCTAGCGTTCATGAGATGTCGCGAATTGTGGCAGCGCTGATGGTCGCGGCCTGCGCGGGGAGCAGTGCGCCTCCCGCTCCGGCCTCACGGATTCGAACCGGCCCGGCATTTTCGAAGGCACCCGCGGCGGGAGTACGGTGCGACTCGACCCTGGTATGCGATGGCGGGTGTTGCTTTGACATTCAGGAGACTTGCATTGAGCCGAATTCGAGCTGCCCAAATGGACGCCCAGACTGCGACGGTCCGGAAGACTGCCCCGCAGGCACGATCTGCTGCATCGGAAACGCCACTGAATTTTCTGTTGCCGCGAACTGTTCAACCCCCGCTCTGTGTACCGGTATCAACCATGCCCGCGCGTGCAACGGTGATGGCGACTGTGCGCCGGGCGAACACTGCTGCCAGGCGCTCAATCGAGAGAATCCGCAGCTGACCTCGTTCGAGGTCGGCGCGTGTCAGACCGCCCCCTGCGGCTGAGCGAAACCGCTCAACGGAGCGCCAACCTCCACCCCGCGACGAAAGTTGCGCTAGAACGGCGGCCCCATGTCCGCCAAGTTCATTTCCGAGGTCAAGCGCACCCACACCTGCGGCCAGCTCACCGGCGCAGATGTAGGCAAGGTCGTCGTTCTCTTCGGGT
>JBMORE010000146.1:25997-74769 GCA_049322255.1 Myxococcota bacterium
CCGCGACGAAAGTTGCGCTAGAACGGCGGCCCCATGTCCGCCAAGTTCATTTCCGAGGTCAAGCGCACCCACACCTGCGGCCAGCTCACCGGCGCAGATGTAGGCAAGGTCGTCGTTCTCTTCGGGTGGGTGCACAACTACCGCGACCACGGCGGGGCGGTGTTCATCGACCTGCGCGACCGCGAGGGCCTGACCCAGGTGGTCTTCGAGCCGGACATTGCCCAGGAGGCGCACGCGCTGGCCGGTAGCCTGCGTCACGAGTGGTGCATCGGCATTCGCGGCCAGGTGGTGTCGCGGGGCAAGAACGCGAACCCCAAGATGAAGACCGGGGAGATCGAGGTGAAGGCCTCGGAGATCGCCCTCTTCAACAAGAGCGAGACACCTCCGTTTCTCATCGAGGACGAGATCGACACCTCGGAGGAGAAGCGGCTTTCGCACCGCTACCTCGACTTACGCCGCGCCCTCTTGCAGAAGAACCTCATCACCCGCTCGAAGATGAACGCGGTGACCCGCTCCTACTTGGTGGAGAAGGGTTTCCTCGAGCTGGAGACGCCCTTCATGGGCAAGTACACCCCAGGCGGGGCGCGCAACTTCCTGGTGCCTTCGCGCTTGTCGCCGGGGAAGTTCTACGCGCTCGCCGAAAGCCCGCAGCTCTACAAGCAGCTGTTCATGGTGGCGGGGTTCGATCGGTACTTCCAGATCGTGAAGTGCTTCCGCGACGAGGACCTGCGCCTCGACCGACAGCCGGAGTTCACCCAGATCGATCTCGAGATGAGCTTCGTGGCGCAAGACGACGTGTTCGAGGTGATCGAAGGCCTCATCCAAAAGTTGTGGAAGAACATTCTCGGGGTGGAGGTGCCCATCCCCTTCCCGCGGATGGACTTCTACGAGTCGATGGACAAGTACGGCAACGACAAGCCGGACCTGCGCTTTGCGCTGCCGCACGTGGTGCTCACCGACCTGGTGAGGCAGTTCGGTCCCGCGGGCGGCGTGCCCATGATGACCGAGGCGCTGGAGCACAAGGGCATCGTCAAGGCGATGGTCCTCCCCGCGGACAAGGCGCTCTCCCGTGCCGAGACCGACAAGCTCGAGGAATACGTCAAGGGCATGGGCGCCAAGGGTCTGGCGCGCGCCAAGGTGGGCGAGGGCGGTGAGTGGACTCAATCTCCGCTCTCGAAGACCATCAGCCCCGAGCTGCGACAAGCGATCAACGCCCAGTGCGACGCCAAGCCCGGCGACCTCATCTTCTTCCAGTTCGGTCGTGAGTCGCTGGTGCAGACGGTGATGGCCAACTTGCGCGTGCACCTGGCCAAGAAGCTCAAGCTCATTCCCGAGTACGGCTCGGGCGGAGTGTGGAAGTTCCTCTGGGTGGTGAACCCCCCGCTGTTCGAGTACGACGACGACGCCAAGCAGTGGGTGGCGGCGCACCACGCCTTCACCCGCCCGCACGACGAGGACGTGCAGTACTTGGCCACTGACCCCGGCAAGGTGAAGTGCTACCGGTATGACGTGGTGCTCAACGGCTTCGAGATCGGCGGCGGGTCGATTCGGCTGCACGACCCCAAGGTGCAGGCGGAGGTGTTCCGCGCGCTGGGCATCTCCGACGAGGAGGCGAGGAACAAGTTCGGCTTTCTCCTCGACGCGCTCAAGTTCGGAGCCCCGCCCCACGGAGGCATCGCCATCGGCATGGATCGGCTGGCGATGCTCCTCACCGGTACCGAGTCGTTACGCGATGTCATTCCTTTCCCCAAGACCCAAAAAGGCACCGACCTGATGACCGGTGCCCCCGGAGACGTCGACGAGAAGCAGCTGCGCGACTTGCACGTGAAGGCCATTCCCACGGCAACCAAACCGTGAAGACTTTCCTCGTCGTCAACCCTCAGAGCGCCAACGGGCAGACGGGTAGGCGCTGGCCGGAGATTTCCGCTCAGCTCGTCCGCAGCCTGGGCGAGCTCGGCCATGCCTTCACCGAGAAGCCGATGGACGCGGCTCGTTTGGCGGCGCGAGCGCTCGAGGAAGGCTACGACTGCGTGGTGGCGGTGGGGGGCGACGGAACTTTGAACGAAGTGGTGAACGGCTTTTTTCGCGACGGGAAAGTCATCAACCCCAGCGCGGCGCTCGGGCTTTTGCCGCGCGGAACCGGGGGCGACTTTCGGCGGACTTTCTCTTGGGACGACAAGGTGCCCACCTCGGCCGCTCGCTTCGCCACCGACAAGACGGCGCCCTTTGACGTGGGCGTGGTCGACTTCACCGGGCACGACGGCCGTCCGTGTTCTCGCTACTTCGCCAACATCGCCAGCTTCGGGGTGAGCGGCCAGGTGGACCGCGAGGTGAGCAAGAGCAAGGGGTGGGGCGGCCGCTTGTCCTTCTTCCTGGCCAGCACGCGGGCGCTGATGAAGTACTCCGACCGCCGGGTACGCCTGGTCGCCGACGGCGGCGCGCCCGAGGAGCTCAAGGTGACCACGGTGGCCGTGGCCAACGGCCGCTACTTCGGTGGAGGGATGAAGGTCGCGCCCCAGGCCGACACCGCCGACGGCCTCTTCGACGTCACCATCTGGAGCGGCTACGGGCTTGCCGACTTCGCCTTCAAGTCGAAGGCCATCTACGATGGCAGCCACGTGCGCCTTCCCGGCACCCGGACGTTTCGCTGCAAGACGCTTCGCGCCGAGAGCGAGGAGGAGGTGCTCCTCGACGTCGATGGCGAACAGCCCGGGCGCCTGCCGTGCACCATGCGCATCCTCCCTTCCGCCATCCGGCTTAAGGTCTGATTCGAGTTGCCTGACTACACCCAGTACTTGCAGACCTTGCGTTCACACGGTGCCGCCGCCGAGGTCGACGAGTACGCCCAGGTCCAGGAGAACGGGCGCACCTATCCGCTCATCCGGGTGACGGTTGCGGGCGAGCCGAAGGTCGTCATCACCGCGGGCTTTCACGGCGAGGAGCCCGCAGGTCCCCTCACCCTCGCCCACCACCTCTCTGCCATCTGCGCGTATGCCCGCCGCCAGGGGGTGGGGCTGCTCATGTTCCCCTGCATCAACCCTTCCGGTTTCGAGGCCGGCACCCGGTACAACGCCAGCGGTGAGCGGCCCAACAACGACTTTCTGCGCTACGAGGTTTCCCCGGGGCAGTGGAAGGGCGAGCTCGTCGACGGCGAGCCTTTTCTTCGCTGGCAGCTTTTCGACGGCGGCCCCAAAGAGACGAAGGCGGTGCGCACCGAGCTCGAGCGCCACCCCGTGCCCATGGCCGCGCTCGACCTCCACCAGGACAACTACCTGGGGCGGCCTGCTGCCTACGCTTACGTCTTCGGCGATGCCGGCCACTACTCGCCGCTGATGAAAAGAACGTCCCAGCACGCCAAGATCGCCATGCGCTGGGGGGTGGACGACCACCACAAGACCGACGCCTTGGGGATGGTGCGCTACCACGACGGGAGCATCACCGACTATTTCTTGCGCCGCGGGGTGCCCTACACCGCCGCTCTGGAGACCACCACCAAGACCGCGCTCGACGCCTGCCATCGAATCAACTTGACGTGGATCGAAGGGTTCATCGACCTGGCGGCTGCATCGGCCCAACCGCGCTCGCCATGAACGTCGTCTTCCTTTCGCCGGCTTTTCCTCCGCAGTTCTTCTCCTTCTGCGTCGCCTTGCGCGAGCGCGGGGTGAACGTGCTCGGTCTGGGCGACACCCCGGCGCACGAGCTGCGCCAAGAGCTCAAGGAGGCGCTGGGCGAGTACTACCACCTGCCCGATTTGGGCTGGTACGCCGACGGCCACCGGGCGCTCGCCTACTTCATTTGGAGGCACGGGCGCATCGACCGCATCGACTCGCACACCGAGCACTGGCTGGGGCTGGAGGCGCAGCTGCGGGAGGACTTCAACGTTCCCGGTCCGCGGCCGGCCGAGCTCCAGGCAAGGCGCAGCAAGAGCGGCATGGCCGAGCTGTTTCAAAAGTGCGGCGTCCCACACGTCGAGGGAGAGCTGTTCCGTTCAGCGGCGCAGACCCAGGCCTACGCCCAGCGCGTGGGTTTTCCTTTGGTGTTCAAGCCCGACCTGGGGGTGGGGGCGGCGCGGACCTTCAAGGTTTCCGACGACAAGGAGCTGGCCGAGGCGCTGGCCCACCCTCTTGCGGGGTACATCGTGCAGCCGTTTCAACGAGGTGACATCACCAGCTACGACGGGCTGGTCGACCGCGAAGGGCGCGTCGTCTTCGAAACCTCGCACGTCTACAGCGCGGGCATCATGGAGGTCGTCAACGAGCAGCGTGACGTCTCCTACTGGAACCGGCGGGAGATTCCTCCTGAGCTGGCGAAGCTCGGTCGCCAGGTGGTCGAGGGCTTCGGGGTGCGAGAGCGATTCTTCCACGTCGAGTTCTTCGAGCTGCCGAAGGGCGGCTACCGGGCGCTGGAGATCAATCTTCGTCCCCCGGGCGGCTTCACCACCGACATGATGAACTACTCGGCGGACATCGACGTGTACCGCCTGTGGGCGCGGGTGCTCTCCGGCGACTCGGTGGAGGGCTTCGCCTACGAGCGCAAGTACCACGTTGCCCATGTCGCCCGGCGCCATGGCCGCTCCTATTTGGTCCCTCACGACGAGCTGGCTCGTGAGCTGGGTGAGCGGCTGTTGTGGCACCGGCCGATGCCGCATGCCTTCGCCGGAGCGATGGGCGATGAGGTGTACATGATTCGTGACCCGGACTTCGCGCGGTTGCAGAAGGCGATTGGGCGGATTCAGGCGCGCAGGGTTTCTACGTCAGAAACCAGGTGAGGGCGGCGGGCAGTCTTCGTGCCCAGTCGGCCTCGCTGTGCTGGCCGCCGGGCTCGAGCACCAGCTTGAGCTCGTCCTCGCTGTAGCCGAGCTTGCGCAGGTGAAGGTGGAACTCGCCCACCTTCTCGCCGTAGGGCATCGGCTCGCCGTCGAGGTGCAGGTGCTCCTTTGCGCCCGCGTCGAGGTAGAGCCGAGTGAAGCGCAAGGGCCGCGCATTCCACTGGCGGAAGAGCTCGCCATTGCACCACATCACCGACGGCGAAAAGGCGCCCACGCGGCCGAAGGTGTCGCCATGGCGCCAGCCGAGGTAGAGCGAGGCCAGGCCTCCGAGGCTGGAGCCGGCCACCGCGGTGGCGGTTGCCTCGGGACGGGTGCGGTAGGTGCGGTCGACCCAGGGCTTGAGCTCGTCGAGCAAGAAGCGGGCGTAGCGCTCCGCACGGCCACGCACCTTCAGCCGGGGGTCGTCCCACGGGGAGTAGTCGTCGAAGCGGCCCTCTCCGTGATCGACGGCGACGATCATCCACGGGCTGACGCGGCCTTCGTCGATGAGGCGCTCGAGAGTGAGGTTGGCCGACCAAGTGGGGAAGCATGCCGAGGCCGGGTGCGCGAAGACGTTCTGTCCGTCCTGCATGTACACGACGCCGAAGCGGGCAGAAGGGTCTTGGTGGTAGCGGCTAGGAGTGAAGATACGAAGGGTGCGCGAAACGCCCTCGGCGTTGGAGGGGACGTCGCGGAGGATCTCGATGTGGCCCATGCTCACTGGTCAACCCTAGGCGAAAGACGCGGTCGTTGCGCCCGTAGATTGTCCCTAGGTTCAGGTCAGCCATCCTCAAGGGCGAAAGGAGCCCCTCGTGGTCGACTTTCAGGTACAAGGGACGAGGACTCCCAGCGAGTTCGACGAGGCGTACGACGATGCGCGCCATATCCAGGGCGCGGTGTTCAGCGAGCCTTTGGGCAAAGTCCCTCGGCGCCCGATGGTGACGGTGCCGGTGACCGCCACCGTCGCCGAGGCGATTTCGGCGATGAACGAGCGCCATTGCGGCTGCACCCTCGTCCTACGAGAAGGCCGGCTGGCGGGCATCTTCACCGAGCGCGACGTGCTGACCAAGGTCGCGGGGCGGAGGTTGCCTCCCACCACCCGGGTCGAGGAGGTGATGACCGCCGACCCCGACACGCTGCCAGCCAGCGCCTCCATCGCGTACGCCCTGCGCCACATGAGCGTCGAGGGCTACCGGCACGTACCCCTGGTCGACGACGTGGGGCGCCCGCTGGGCGTGGTGGGCGTGCGCGACATCGTCGGGTGGATGGTGAGCCTCTTTCCTGACAGCGTGCTCCACCTGCCGCCTTTGCCCAAGATTCCCGTCACCCCCGAGGGAGGGTAGGTCGTTTCACGCCTTGGGGGGTGAGCGAGGTATGTTTCTCTCCCGTGTCGGCGCGCCTGGTACTCACCACCGTCTGGGTCATAGGGCTCTTTGGCTGCCGCGGCTGCGACGGTGGAGTCAACCGCATCGCACCCCTCATCGGCGTACGGCCGGTTTCACTCGACTTCGGGCCGGTGAAAGCGGGCACCGAGGAGGTGCTGACGCTGGAGATTTCGGCGCAGTCCAAGGCGGCGCTGGAGGTGAGCGGCGTCACCCTCGCCGAAGGGAGCGCTCCGGGAGGGGCGGCGGCCTTCGAGGTGCTCGAGGTGCCCACCGTAGTCGACTCGCTCTCCACCCATCCGATGAAGGTGAAGTTCCGGCCCTCCGCGCTGCTCGCGTACGAAGCGGTGCTGCACATCGCCAGCAACGACGAGGAGCACCCTGACGTCTCGGTGTTGCTTTCCGGTGAGGGCGCCACGCCGAAGCTCGAGGTCACCCCCGAGTGCCGTACGGACAAGAAGTGCACCGGGAGCGCGGTGGTCGACCCGCCGTCGATCGACTTCGGGCCCGAGCCGTTCGTGCGCCTGTTGCCCCTACCGGTCACCGCGCTGCCCACTGTGGCGATCGTCAACGCGGGAGAGGTCGACCTCGTCGTCACCCGGCTCGCCTTCGAGGGGCTGGACGCAGCGGCGTTCTCCATCGAGGGCAACGCGGCGCTGCCCGCAGGCGGAGAGCGGCTGGGTCCGTCCGAGGGACGCAACCTCTCGCTCGAGTTCAAGCCCACCTCCGAGCAACAGACGAGCTACCAGGCCGAGCTGGTGATCGAGTCGGACGATCAGGCCAGGCCCGTGGTGCGCGTGGCGCTCACAGGAACGCTGCGCGCCAACTTGCCCCCGGTGGTGTGCGCGAACATCACTCGGGTGGTGCCAGGCGACGGCTCGGCACCGGTGGACTTCAATACCGCACAGGACTGGGCACCGCTTCTCGTGCCTCCGTCCGGTGGCTACGACTTCACCACCACCCGTGACATTCGCCCCAAGTCGGAGGTGACTTTCTCGGCGCTCTCCGACCCCCTCGATGAGACCGCGTGCACCGCTGACCCGGAGGACGGTCGCAGCGGCCTCGCCTTCGAGTGGAAGGTTCTCTCTGCGCCCTCCGCCGCCGCGGGACTGACCCTGGGCGGAGCGACCACCTCCCAGGCCACCTTGCGCCCCAAGGCGGGGTCGGGGCTTCCCACCGGGGAGTACGTGGTCGAGCTCTCCGCCCGCGACGTGCAGGGCCACCTCACCGCCACGACCTTGAAGTTCGTGGTGGCGCTCAAGGAAGACCTGGTGGTGCAGCTGTCGTGGCAGGGCTTCGCCGCCGTCGATTTGGACCTGCACCTGGTTCGCCCCACATCGACGGCGGCGAACGACCTCTTCAGCGGGGCGTTCTCTTTCTTCGAGGAGGCGCCCACCGCAAGAACCTCGGGCGACCTCAACGGGTGGTCGTACCTCGTCCAGCAAAACAACGCCGGGTTCGACTTCGAGTGGGGAGCCACGGGCACGGCCGACGACCCCCGGCTCAACCTGGACGACACCGGCACCGGGCAGCTCTTGGAGAACATCTCTCTCAACTATCCGGAGAACGACCCGCGCTGCGCCTCGGCGCCGTGCAGCTACAAGGTGCTGGTGCACTACTTCCGCGATGCGCGTGCGTCGATCCCGCCCGCGTGCACGGTGACCGGCGCTGCTCCTTGCGTCGACGGGAGCCCTTGCGATTGCGCCGCCGGGACGGCTTGCGTCGCCAACAGCGCCCCCATCGGGTCGGCACCCACCGGAGCCGGCAAGTGCTTCGTTCCCCCCCAGCCGGTGGTGCGCATCTTCTTCAAGGGCAGCGCCACGGCGGCGGCGGAGATTCCCCTGCCCAGCGAGGTGCTCCCTTTGGGCGCTCCCTGCCAGCTGCTTTACGTGGCCGACGTGGTGTGGCCGGCGAAGTCGGTGGCGGACGCGGGGGTGGGCGGCGCGCCGCAGGTGATGGTGCAGAGCACCCCTGCCAGCCCGCAAGTGGCGCGCTACGGTTTTCGCCAGGCGAACAGCACCCAGTGCAGCCCCAACGTGACCAAGGCGGCGATCGATTGGTACGGCCCGGAGCCCTGAAATTCGAGGCTGCTCACCACCGGGTTCGGGAGCGGGAGCGGGAGCGTTTGCGGGGATCGGGGTCGGAGACGGGTCACATCGAACGGGTACGTGCGCGGCGACCGGTCACCGTTTGTGCAACCGGTTCGGCGTGGGCAGGCCTGACCTTGAACCGTTAGCGTTGCTCTACCAGCGCCGGCGTGGGCGGGAGCACGCACGCGCGGATGCTGGTGATTTGCCCGGTGGAGAATTTGAAGTTCACCATCTCGCAGGTGGTGCCGCTGGGGCAGCTGGAGTCATTGCAGCAAAGGTCGACGCAGACGTTGCTGGCGCGGTCGCAGATGCCGCTCTTGCACTGGCTCGACGCGGTGCAGGCCTGGGCCGAGACGCGGCTGGCGTTGGAGGCCACGCAGGAGGGCATCACGCTCCAGATCTGCGAGCCGCCGCTGGTGTAGCCGGTGTTCTGCTTGGGCCCGTCAATGGTGCACACGTACCCCGAGGGGCAGTCGGCGTTGGCGCAGCACGGCTCGACGCAGGTTCCGTTGAAGCAGCCGTACTGCCCGCTCTTGCACTCGCTGCCGCTGCAGCTTTGCCCCAGCGTCTTGGTGCCGGTGATGTTCGAGGTCAGCCGGCACCACGAGGCCAGGTAGTAGCCGGTCACCATGGGGAAACCCAAGGAGTTGCGCTCGATGTAGCAGGTGGTGTTCGCCGAGCAGCCCGCCTGGTGGGTGCACTTGTCGGAGCAGTAGTCGGTGGGGCCGTCGGTGGTGAGGCAGTCGCCGCTGCGGCACTGGCTCGAGCCGCTGCACGCCTGGCCGGTGGTGCTCGACCCGGTGGAGAGCACGCTGCACAGGTGGAGGTTGTCCGAGTCGAGGAGGTTTCGGTAACAGCCCTCGCCCACCGCGCAGCTGTCGTTGAGGCCCGCGCCCACCGTTTGGTTGCAGAAGGAGCCACAGGTGAGCGCCCCGGTGGCGACGTTGGAGACGCAGATGAGGTCGGGCCGGCATTGGTCGGTGCCCGCGGGCCAGCGGTACCAGTTGTTCCCCTGCTTGTAGCCGCAAGGGTCGGAGACGCCGCAGTTGTCCACGGTGCGCTGGTTGCAGTCGTTGTCCTTGCCGTCGCACACCTCGGTTCTGCCGGGGGCGATGGTGGCGTCGTTGTCGTTGCAGTCGCCCTGACAGGTGGTGACGCCGTCGCCGTCCCGGTCTTGCGCGCTGCAGCCGCAGGTCTCGTCCACGTAGCCGTTGCAGTTGTCGTCGACCCCGTTGGCGGTGGTGGGAGTCGCCTGGTTGCCGCAGTCGGCGGTCTTCAAGGGGAAAACGAAGTTGTTGTTGTCGTTGCAGTCCACCCGCCGCGCATCGAGCGCCGCGGAGCAGGAGCCGTACGTCTGCGCGCAGGTGCTGCTCTTGCAGCCCGGGTGGGTACCGCAGGTGGTGAAGCAATCGCCGTCTTGGTCGAAGCCCTCGTCGAGTTGGCCGTCGCAGTCGTCGTCTTTGCCGTTACACAGCTCGGTGCGCCCCGGGTAGACGGTCCCGTCGTTGTCGTTGCAGTCGACGCACTGGTTGGCGCCATCGAGATCGGCGTCGATCTGCGAGTTGCACCCACACGACATCGGGTCGTCCACGGTGCCGTTGCAGTTCTCGTCGATGCCGTTGTTGCAGACCTCGTTGACCGGGAAGACGGTCTGGGCGCAAACCAGGCTGCCCGAGGTGCACTGGCGCTGGCCGTTGCCGCAGGGCCCGGACAAACCAGTGGAGCAGCTTTGTCCCTGCTGGGGGAAGGTTTCGTCCACCGGGCCGTCGCAGTCGTCGTCGATGTTGTTGCAGACCTCGGTGGTGGGTGAGCCGGGCACACACGTTTGCGGGTTGCCGTTGACACAGGCGGCGATGGTGACTTGGCAAGCGCCGGTGCCGCAGGTGGTTTGCCCCAAGCCCTCGTCGGTTTGGCCATCGCAGTCGTCGTCGAGCCCGTTGCAGGTCTCGGTGCCCGCCGTCCCCGGGGTGCAGGTCTGTGGCGCTCCCCCGACGCAGTTGTTCACCGTGCGCAGGCAGACGCCGGTGCCGCAGGTGGTTTGCCCCAAGCCCTCGTCGGTTTGGCCGTCGCAGTCGTCGTCGAGCCCGTTGCACGTTTCGGCGCTCGACGCTCCCGGGGTGCACGTCTGCGTCACTCCTCCGGCGCAGTTGTTCACCGTGCGCAGGCAGACACCGGTGCCGCAGGTGGTGGTGCCCAAACCCTCGTCGGTTTGGCCATTGCAGTCGTCATCGAGCCCGTTGCAGGTTTCGGTGCCCGCCGTCCCCGGGGTGCAGGTCTGCGTCACTCCTCCGGCGCAGTTGTTCACCGTGCGCTGGCAGATGCCGGTGCCGCAGGTCGTCGTCCCCAGGTCTTCATCGGTCTGCGCGTTGCAGTCATCATCACGCCCGTTGCAAGTCTCGGTGGTTGGAACGACCTCTCCCACGCAGATGCTCCAGCTGCCGCTGACGCAGGTGCGGGTGCCTCCGCGGCACACGCCCACGTTCTGGGTGCCAGAAGGCCCCGAGTAGCAGGGCTGCGTCTGACCGTCGGTGCAGTTGCAGGTCAAACCATCGTCGGTCTGGCCGTTGCAGTCGTCGTCGAGGCCGTTGCACGTCTCGGTGCCGGCGGGGCCGGGGGTGCACATCTGCGGGGCGCCACCCACGCAGGTGGTCACCGTGCGCCGGCAGACGCCGGTACCGCAGGTGGTCGAGCCCAAGCCCTCGTCGGTTTGACCGTCGCAGTCGTCGTCGGAGCCGTTGCACGTTTCGGTGCTCGGTGTCCCCGGTGTGCACAACTGGGGCGAGCCATTGACACAAGCGGCGACGGTGCGCGTGCAGGCGCCGGTGCCGCAGGAGAGGTTGCCGAAGTTCTCATCGGTCTGGCTGTCGCAGTCGTCGTCAAGGCCGTTGCAGGCCTCGGTTCCCGCAGGCCCGGGCGTGCACGTCTGAGGCACCCCGTTGACGCAGCGGTCGATGGTGCGAGCGCAGATGCCCACCCCGCAGGAAACCTGCCCGATGCCATCGTCGACCTGGCCGTCACAGTCGTCGTCGAGGCCATTGCAGCTTTCCGGGCTCGGCGTGCCTGGGGTGCAGGTGCCGGGAGAACCGTTCACGCACCCCTGCGCAACGCGGGCGCATTCGCCGATTCCGCAGGTGATGGAGGGGACGTTGTCGTCCACCTGGCCGTTGCAATCGTTGTCCAGCCCATCGCACACCTCGGCGCTGGCCGGGCCGGGCACGCAGGTGGAGCCCTGGCCGCCGATGCACATATCGACCGTGCGCGCGCAGGCGCCCATTCCGCAGGAGGTGGTGCCCAACCCGTCGTCGATCAGCCCGTCACAGTCGTCGTCCTGACCGTTGCAGGACTCCGTCACCGGGTTCACGGCGCCCACGCACGGTCCGAACTGCCAGATGCCGTCGACGAAGGCGCAGGTGGACGTGCCCAGGCGGCACTCTCCCAGCTTGGAGGAGCCACAGGAGAGGGCCTGCCCCTCCTCGCACAGGGCGGTCGAGAAGCCGCCGTCGCCGGTGTCCCCTGAGTCCACCTCGGGTGGGGAGATGCACTGCCCCGTGGAGGGCACACAGATGAGCCCACTGGCGCACTCCTCGTTGCGTGTACAGGGAGTGGCCGCGTCGCCTTCGGTCTGCGGAGAGCCACAGTGGCCGGCGATGCACATTTCCCCGAGCGCGCAGTCCACCTCGGAGAAGCAGGGCGGCCCCAGGCCTTCGTCGCCGTCGGTCCCGGGTTGCGCCTGCGGGCGTCCACATGTGCAGGCCGTCACCGCGCCGATGACGAGGGCGAAGGCAAATACGCGCATGCGGGTTAGGTACTCCAAGCGGCAGACTGGAGTCCAGCCGAGCTCCCCTCAGCTGAGCGCCCCTCAGCTGAGCGCCCCTCACCCCCACCCTCTCCCAAAGGGAGAGGGGGTACGTTGTCAACTCAGCCAGAAGTACGCGGAGGCTACCAGCGAGCGGCCGACGACGACCTTCGCCTTGGCGGCCAGCTGGGCCAGGGTGCGGTCTTTCTCGGTGTAGGTCTTCTCTTCGGCGTGGTGCAGCGCGGTCAGCTTGCGACGGAAGTCTCGCTCCAGGCGTTCGACCTGCGCGCGCGCTTTGAGGCGGTCAGGGCCTTCTTCCGCGGCCTGGAGCGCCTTGCGTGAGGCTTCCCACAGTGCCTTGGCCCTCTCCACCTCACCCCGCGGCGAAAGGAGGCAGTCTTCGGCGTAGCGGTCTGCCCGTTCCCGGGCGGTGTCGAGCTCCACCGCGCTCTTCCGTTCGTACGCCCGCTGCACTTCCTCACGCGCGGCCGCCACCGCTTTCTCGTGCGCCAACGTCACCGATACGGCCTTCGGCTTGCATGCCGTTTCTTCCTGGGCAGACAGGCGCATGAAGAGCTCGCCGTCTTCCAGCGGGAGCGCGTGGAAGGTGCCGCCTTTCTCTAAAAGGAGCACCACGTGCACCAGCTTTTCTTCGGGCACCAGGCCGGCGAGCTCGAAGCGGTAGGCGAACCACCAGCCTTCGCTTCCCGCCCAGCGCGAAAGCCGCGAGGGCAGGCCGGCGGCGTCGAGGCATAGGTAGCTCACCGCGTCCGTTGCCCGGGTGCGTGCCTCGCTGGCGGCCTCGCCCACGCGGGAACGGGTTGCCTCGCCCGCGCCCAGCACCGAGTCGACCAGGCTCTTCGCGTGTCGTCGGCGGACGTCGACCGCCTCGCGCGCCGCCTCGCCCGTCAGCTTGAGCCGCCGCCGCACCTCGCCGTCGAAGCGCTCGAACAACAGCGCGCGCGCCTCGGTCATCCGGTGGTCGATGCGACGCTCCAAGTCCACCCTCAGGGCGTCGAAGGCGGCGTCGATTTCCTCCGGCAGCCGGCAGGACTGGTAGATGTCGAGCACGCGCCGCTCGAAGTCCACGCCGTTCTCCAGCGCCCCCAGGATTTCGTCCGACGCCCCGAACACCCCGTCGAACAGGTGGAGCTTCTTCTCCAGTAGCTCGTACAACCGCGCGTCCGCGGCGTTTTGGCGGTTCAAGAAATTGAGCACCAGGACGTCGCGCTCTTGGCCGTAGCGGTGGCAGCGGCCGATGCGCTGCTCCACCCGCTGCGGGTTCCAGGGAAGGTCGTAGTTCACCACCAGATTGCAGAACTGGAGGTTCAACCCTTCGGCCCCCGCCTCGGTGGAGAGGAGTACTTGCGTGCGCTCACGAAACTCCTCAATCAGAGCGCGCCGGGCCTTTGGCGTGCCAGCGTCGCCCGAGAGCACCGAGACGCGCCCGTCGTAGCCGTGGGCGCACAGGAGCTGGAAGAGGTACTCCTGCGTGCGTTTGCTCTCGGTGAAGACCACCGCCTTTGCGGGCCATTGGTGGGCCCGGGCGACGGTGAAGGCACGATCGAGGGCGCGCTTGAGCGCTTCGCCCTTGGCATTGACTCGAATGCGTTCCGCTTGTTCGGCGTAACTTTTCAGCTCGAGGGCCTCGCGCCGAAGGGCTTCCAGCGGCGGCGCGGCCGCGGGCTCGTCTTGCCAGGCCTCCGCCTCCTCGGCGAAGACGGACAGCTCCTGGGGTCGGAAGAGCTCGCCCGTTGGCTGCCCCTTCGCCGCCGCGCGAATGCGTTGCTCCAGCGTCTCAGAGAGCTTTCGCAGCGTCGGCGCGATCGCATACGTCGAGGAGGCGAGGAGCTTTCGGTAGACCAGCGTCAGAAGGGTGCGCTGCCCCGGCTCGATCGCCGCCGCCTCGCTGCGCCGTAAGTACTCCGAGACCTTCTCGTAGAGGTCCTGCTCCTCGGGGGTGGGGGCAAAGTCCTCGACCAGGCTGCGGCGGTGGGTGAAGCGCACGTACTCGCGCACCTGGCGGCGTAAGGTGCGCTGCACCACAGGGGAGAGACGCTCTTTCAAGCTGGCGGCGGCACCCTCGTCGAGCCCGCCGGTGCCGGCATGGTCCTGGTAGCGCGCTTTGAAGGCGCTCTCCGGCCCCAGAATCTGCTCATCGAGCAGGGAGAAAAGCCCGAACAGCTCGGACAGGTCGTTCTGCAGCGGGGTGGCGGTGAGCAGCACCTTGGGCCGGTCGCGCAGCGCCGCTTTGAGCGCCTGGCCGGTCTTGAAGCTCGGCTTGTGGGCGTTGCGTAAGCGGTGGGCCTCATCGATCACCACCAGGTCCCAGCGCACCTTGGCCAGGCTGTCCGCACGCAACGCAGCGAAAGGGTGGGAGGAGATCACCACCGCGTCTTGCTCGAAGGGGTTGGTGTGGGCGCGCGCCGAGCGGCCGTCGACGATCACTGCTTCGAGGTCGAATTTCTCCAGAAGCTCCGCCTGCCACTGCGCGCGCAGCGTGGCCGGGCAGAGCACCAAGACGCGCGGCTTTCCTTCGGCGAAGAGTTGGGCGATGACGATGCCCGCCTCGATGGTTTTTCCCAGGCCCACCTCGTCGGCGAGCAGGCACCCCCCACGGGAGAGCGACTCCAGGGCGAAGGCGGCCGCCTCCACCTGATGGGGGTTCAAGTCTACCTGGGCCTCGCAGAGCGCGCCCGCCAGCCGGCGCGGGCCTTCGCCACCTTTGACGGTGAGCTCTTCGGCGAGCAGCCGCTGGTGAAACCGCGTCAGCGGGGCGGAGGAGAAGCTGCGGGCGACCTCGGCCAACGGAAGACCTCCTCGCGCGCTCTTTTGGAGCGCGCGAGGTCACCATTCTGAAGGCCTGATCGATCCTGTAAAGGGCCTCGTCCCCAAGGCCGAGAAATCGGCCCGGGTGAAATCGCGGCGTCGCTCCGCCAGCGATGTCCGTAGGCTCTTCGAGCTCCGTGGGGTACCTCAGGGCGGTGTTCCGATGAGTTCGTTCCGATGGAAGGCGCTGCCCCGCACAGACTTGGATGCCTTGCTCCGGTGGGACTTGCGTGCCGAGCTTGACCGCAGCCAAGCCGGCCGGCCTGGGTGGAGCCGCAGGCCATTTGCTCCACATGCGGTATCATAGGCAAAGTGTCACTGGAGACGCATCCGACACAAGATCCCGCGAATGGAACCCGGGGTGGCCCCCAGTTGGGTAGCTGGTCGCCCCGGCAAACCACTGCTCCACCGCCAGCGAGAGCTCATCCGCCTTCGCCTTATGAATCCTCAAATCTTGGATGGAGGTACTTGCGCAGCTTGCCGGCAATATAATCGTGTGCCGAGCCACGCAGGATGGCTCCTGGGTCGGAGACCTCGGCGTCGACGGCCAGCGCTCCCACTGTCAGCCGCGCGCGGAAGGCGACTCCCCAGACCGTCCCCAAGACGTTGGCCTCGTCGCCGTGCCACTCGGCGCGCACGCCGAAGCGTTGGCTCCAGTAGTCGAGGAGCAGCCGCACCCGCTCCTTGGCGTCGGCGACGGTGAAGGAGTGCTCGGTGTGGATGTGCAGCTGGGAGTCGCCCTGGACAGGCGCAGCGGAAAGAGCGAGGCAAAGAAGGACGCTCGTCATCGCGGGCTGCATTCTACAGCAAGCCGTGGGCCTTGATGCGCAAGTATTCGTTCACCGCGGTGGCGCAGAAGGTGCGAGCAGGTGCGCGTACTACCACGGAGCCTTGGTTGCGCAGGCGGGCGGCGGTGAGCCGGTACTCGCCCTCCAAGCGTGCCGCGGCCTGGCGCTCGTAGGCGCTCTGCACGGTGGCCGGCTCGTCGGTGGCGGCGCGCTCCAGGTCCTCGTCGAGGAGCGAGACCACCAGCGGCAAGTGCCGCGGGCGAAGGCGTAGGGTGCGCGCCACCAGCGCGGCCGAGGTGTCGGGGTCGACCAAGTCGGTGAAGAGGGCCACCAGGGTGCGCTTGTGGTGGCGGGCGAAGGCCACATCGAGCGCGCCCCCGTAGTCGCTCTCCTCCAGCGCCGCTTCGGCGCGGTAGAGCGCCTCGGTGAGCGCGCGCAGGTGCTCGCGCCCTTTGCGCGGCGGGAGGAAGGCGCGCACCTGGGTGGCAAAGGCGAGCACGCCCACCAGGTCGCCCTTGTCCAGGCTCACCTTGGCCAGCCGCAGCGCCGCGTCCACCGCGTGATCGAGCTTGCGCCGCCCACCGACGATGCCCGCCATGTGCCGGCCGCAGTCGAGAAGGAGCATCACCGGCTGGTTTCGCTCCGGTTGGTAGACCCGCACCATCGGCCGCGCCCTTTTCGCCGAGGCCTTCCAGTCGATGGTCCGGTAGTCGTCGCCTTGGCGGTACTCACGCAGGCTCTCGAGCTCGCGGCCCTCGCTGGGCCGGCGACGGGTGCGGTCGGAGGGCGCGTCGGTCGTGCGCGAAAGCGTAAGCGCCTCGCGGCTGAGCGCGGTGAGGTCGGGGTACACCTTCACCACCGTCTTCGCCAAAACCTTGTATTGCCGCGCGCACAGGCCCAGCGGGCCCCAAAGGCGCAGGTGGAGATCGCCAAAGGCCAGGTCTCCCCGTGAGGGAGGCGTGAGGAAGTAGGTGAGCGTCGTGCACGGCCGCTCGCGGGTGAGCTCGAAGCGTTGCCGGTGACCGTTCAGCGTGGGGCCGGGGGCGACTTCATCGCGTAGCTCTCCGCGCAGGATGAACGGCGATCTTGCACGGGCATCGGACCCGTTCAGCCCGAGCGGAGTCGAGGGCTCGATCTCGATCCGCACCACGTTCGGCTTTCCGCTGGAGAGCACCGGCTCGACCACTCGGCGCACGCTGACGGCGGCGAAGCTTTTCGCACGCAGGTAGTCGGTGAGGCACAAGAAGACGACCGCCACATCGATTGTCAGCGCGAGATAGGCAAAGGAGAGATCGACGGCACCGAGCACGGCGGGGAAAAGACCGGCTCCCAGGAGCGCCACCGCGCGCGTCGTGGGGACGGGAAAGCCGATCACCGCGGGACCTGCACCTGCTCCAGCGTCTGGCGGATGACGTCGTCGGTGTTGACTCCCTCCACCTCTGCCTCGGCCTTGAGCAGGAGCCGGTGGTTCAAGACGCTGGGCGCGACTTCCTTCACGTCATCGGGGGTGACGAAGTCGGTCTGTCGCAGCGCCGCGCGGGCTTTCGCCGCCGCGAGCAAGCTCTGCGCCGACCTTGGCGAGGCGCCCAGCCGCACCCGTGCGTTTTGTCTCGTCTGCCGCACCACCGCCACCACGTAGTCGAGAATCGAAGCGTCCGCCCGCACCGCCGCGGTCTTTTCCTGCAAGCTGGTCAGCGCCTCCAAAGACAGCACCCGCTCGATGGCCGGAGTAATGCCCTTTCGCTCGTGGAAGGCGCCGACCATCGCCCGCTCCGCGCCCGCTTCCGGGTAGCCCACCCGCACCCGCATCATGAAGCGGTCGAGCTGTGCCTCCGGCAAGGGGTAGGTGCCCTCCAGCTCGACGGGGTTTTGCGTCGCCACCACGAAGAAGTGCGCGGGCAGCGGGTGCGTGGCGCCGTCGATGGTGACTTGCCGCTCCTCCATCGCCTCCAGGAGCGCCGCCTGTGTCTTGGGCGGGGTGCGGTTGATTTCGTCGGCCACCAGCACCTCGGTGAACACCGGGCCCTTCACCAGGCGGAACTTCCCCTCGTCGGGGCGGAAGACGCTGGTGCCGAGGATGTCGCTGGGCATCAGATCGGGGGTGAACTGCACCCGGCAAAAAGACAGCCCCAGCGCGCCGGCGATCGACCGCGCGGTGAGCGTCTTGGCCACCCCCGGCACCCCCTCGAGCAAGACGTGGCCGCGCGCGAGGAAGGCGGTCACCAGATCCTCGACCACCTTCCTTTGGCCGAGCACCACCGCGTCGAGCGCGTGCCGCAACCGTTCGATGGGCGTGCTCAGAGCTGCTTCTCCTTGAAGCCCATCAACGTCCCTCCCAGGGCCACCACGCTGGTGACCAGGGCGATGAACACGCCGATCACCGGCTTGGACACGGCCACCTCGAAGTTACCCACCGGCGCGCGCACGATCGTTCCGTTCCAGCTCACCTTGATGAAGATGAGGCACCACACGATGCAGAAGCCCACCGCGCCCAGCTGGGTGAGCCACAGGATGAACAAGCTCTGGTGTCGCCCCGCGCGTCGCACCCGCATCACCACCGCCGCGCCCGCCAAGAGCGTCATCACCAGTACCGGCAGACCCAGGCCGAGCAGGCCCAGCTCTTCGCCGTCGGCGGCGGTCTCTTTCCAAGGGAAGAACGCGGTGAGCACGTTCAGTCCCAGCCCGGCCATCGTCAGCTTGTCCGCCGAGCTCAGCTCCTCCATGAACGACTTGGCCTCGGCGAAGGCCTCCTCGGCCGAAACCATGCCCTTTCGCTCCGAAGGGTCCACCGCGCGCGGCAGCCGGTGGTTTTCCTGCTTGGGGTGCCAGTCCTCGCTCGGCGTTCGTACCCGGGCGGAGGTGGCGGAACGGTGCGGAGGCGCTTCGGGCATACTCCGCCGCGCGGGAGGAGGCCGATGGGGCGCGCGCTGGGAGCGGGACTCTTCCATCTCCTCCATGCTCTTGATGCGGGTGTGACCCTGGGCGGCGACGGTGGGGCGTGCGCGGGGGCGTGGACGAGGCGGCAGGGCAGGCTCGTCGTCCGTCTCGGGGGGAGCGTCGCTGCCCAAGAACGAGGCGTCGATGATGTAGTCGCACTGGGGGCAGATCGACACGTCGTCTGGCACCGAGGCGTCGCAGCTGGGGCAGTTCACGGCGCGGGCATTGTCGAATCCGCCTGCTCCGGTGTCAAACAGTCGCTCGCGTAACCTCTGGATTTTGGAGGAGATTTGACCTAGAGCCGCGACTTCATGTTCCTCGCGAAAGTGCGTTGGGTTGGGGCTTGGGTTCTTTTCGCCGCCGTCGGAGTGACCGCCTGCCGTTCGGCGCGCGCGCCGGCCAAGCTCCCGGGCGCTGGGAGCGGCGAGGCAGCGCTTCCCAAGGAAATCGTCCGCATTCAGGAGCTGGAAGACCGCCGCGCGCTCGCTGACGGCCAGCTGGTGCAGTGGGCGCTCACCGCCGAAGACCCGTTGGTGCGCGCCCGTGCACTCTTGGCGCTGGGGCGTCTTCAAGAGCCGTCGACTGCCGATACCCTGGTGCAAGCGCTGGCCGACCCTTCGCCGCTGCCGCGCTATGAGGCGGCGTTCGCCGTCGGCGTGCTCGGGCTGTCGTGGGCACCACTGCCCGAAGCGGTGAAGGCCAAGGTGACCGAGAAAGTACTCGAGGCGGAGGCGCGCGAGCAGGAATCGGCGGTTCGGCTGGCGCTCCTCGAGGCGCTGGGCCGGCTGGGGACGAAGGCCGCGGTGGAGCGGCTGGCCGATCGCCTCACCGCCCAGAGCGCCGAGCTGCGCGGCCGGGCGGCGCTTTCCTTGGGCATCGCAGCCAAACGCGATGCCGCGGTTCCTCCCCGGGCCATCAGCGCGGCGACGCTGCTCATCAAGAAAGAGGCCGCCCCCGCCGAGCGCTACGCAGGCGCCTACCTGTTGGCGCTGGCGAAGAAGCCGGCGGCGCGGCCGTTTCTTTTGCTGTGCACGCAGGACGAAGCGTCGGAGATCCGCGCGCTGTGCGCCAAGGGTCTGGCCGAGGTGGGGACCGACCCTGACGCCGCCACGCTCAAGAAGCTGCTCGACGACCCCGACTACCGGGTGGCGGTGGAGGCGACGCGGGCCTTGGCGAAGCTCGCCGTCCGTTGCAAGTCGAACGCCTGCCCAGCGATCGGCGCGCTGGGAGATTTGAGCTTTCGCGTCGAGCGCCTCGCCCGTGGCGATGTGGCTGGCGGAGGACAGCCGCTGCTCGCGCTCGCTCAAGAAGGCCTGCCGTCCTCGGGTCGAGCGGTGTTGGCTGCCTTGCGCGAGCAAATCGTGGCTTCCGAGCGCACGGTGAAAGACCCCACGCTGCGTGCCGATCTCGCCCACCTCGATTGCCGCTTCGCCGCTGCGCTCGATCGCCTGTCGGGAGCGCTCTCCGAGGTGCTTGTCTGTGGAGGTGGGCTCGTCCCCGAGCCGCGGCGGCTGGCGACGGGCTTACGCGAGCTGGCCAAGTCACCCGCGAAGGACCCCGCCCAGCGGGTACGGGACATCGGCTCGTATGTGCACCACGTCGAGCCCACGGTGAAGATTGCCGCGCTCGAGGCGCTGGGAGCGAGCAAGTCGGTCACCGCCGCCGAGCGGGTGCGCGCCCTCATCGCTCACCCCGATGAGGTGGTGGCGGCTGCCGCTGCGTCCGCTGCCGCGAAATTGGGTGACAGGGAGGCGGCCGGCGCCGTGCGTGCGTTGGCCAAGAAGGCCATGGTGAGCCCTGACATCGCGCCGGTGGTGGCCGAGGCGTTGGCCGAGCTTTCGGTGAAAGAGGCCGAGGAGGATGTGCGCCTGTGGCTGTCCTCCACCCACGCCGCCGTCCGCCACGCCGCCGCCGCCGCGCTCACCAAGCTTTCCGGGCAGACGGTTTACCCGCCGCACGTCGAGCGTCCGGTGGATAAGGTGAAGCCGCCCCATTTGCCCCACAACGCCCAGCTGCACGTGAAGACCGAGAAGGGCGAACTCACCGTGACGCTGTACACCGCCGAAGCGCCGCTCACTTCCCTCAACATGTACACCCTGGCGAAGAAGGGGTTCTTCAAGAACCTCACCTTCCACCGGGTGGTGCCGGACTTCGTCGTTCAAGGCGGAGACCCCCGCGGCGACGGCGAGGGCGGCCCCGGCTACACCCTTCGCTGCGAGGTGAATCACAAGCCGTACACCCGCGGCGTGGTGGGCATGGCGCTTTCCGGCAAGGACACCGGCGGCAGCCAGCTCTTCGTCACCACCTCACCTCAGCCCCACCTCGACGGGCGTTACACCGCCTTTGGCGAAGTCACCCAAGGGTTGGAGGTGGTCGATGCCCTGCTCGAGGGAGACAAGATTCTCGAAGTTCGAGCGACGCCCTAAGAGCTCTTCGCCGCCACCAGCGCGGCTTTGCCCGGGCCCAAGAGGACGTTGCCGTTCCACCGCTTGAGCTCTTCGGCCTCCAGGCCCTCGACGGTGTTGCGGATCTTCGCCCACTCCTCGTCGGGAATCGTCAGATATGCCTCGACCAGCTCGGGGTCGAACTGGCTCCCCGCGCAGCGCTTGATCTCTTCCTTGGCGACCTCCAGCGGGCGTCCCTTTCGATACGGCCGATCACTGGTGATGGCATCCATCGTGTCGGCGATGGCGAACACCCGCGCCCCCACGACAATCGACTTGCCTTGGAGTCCCTGCGGGTAGCCGTGGCCGTCGAAGCGCTCCTGGTGCTGGTACACGATGAGCGAAGCCTCGTGCAGGTACGGCATCTTCGCCAGCATGCGGTAACCGATCTCAGGGTGCTGCCGCATCTCCACCCACTCCTCGGGAGTGAGCGGGCCTGGCTTCAAGAGTATCGAGTCGCGCACGCCGATCTTGCCGATGTCGTGCAACAGCGCGCCTTGCTCGATCACGTCCAGCTCGAGCCCGACGACTCCCACCGCCTCGGCGATGCGCCGCGAGTAGAGCGCCACCCGCCGCGAGTGCCACTGGGTTTCGGTGTCGCGGTAGTCGAGCGCCGAGATCATTCCGTTCAAAAGACCGTTGGTGCGCTCCACCACCAGCCCCTCGAGGGTCAGGTTGATGGCAGTGAGCTCGGTGTTCTTGTTGGCCAGCTCGCGGGTCAGCCGGTCGTTTTCCTCCATCAGGTGGAACTGCTGTGCCGACTGACGTACGCAGGCGGTCAGCTCGGACATCGACCAAGGCTTGGAGAGAAGCCGGTACACCTCTCCCCGGTTCACCGCGTCGGAGGCCGTCTTGAAATCGGCCTCCGCGGTGAGCATCAGCCGCACCGCCCGCGGGTTGCTCTTCTTGAGCACGCCCAAAAGCTCGACGCCGTTCATGTGCGGCATCTTGAAGTCGGTGATGACCACCGCAAACCCCGTCTCCTGCGCCGCCTTGAGCGGGTCGTTGTAGCAGACCACCTCGTAGCCTTCGGCCTCGAGGATTCGCGACAAGGCCTGGAGAATCAGCGTGTCGTCATCCACCAAGAGGACGCGATCCATCGTCGAGCTTCTCCTTGCGTGCTACTTGGACGTCGTACGAGGGGACGTAAGGTTCTCACAGCCCGACTGGAAAGCGAACAGCCTCGTAAAAATATGAACGAATATGAAGGGTTGGGGAACGAATTCGGAGTGGACTCACAGCGAATGCTTGCTTGCCCGTTGGGCGTCGCGTATTGTGCGCACGGCGTTTACACTGTCATAACTCCTTGATTTTACGGAGCTGCGGATGGGAAGAGCCCCCGCAGGGCCAGTGCCTGTCGTGGTGATGGGGCTGGGATTCATCGGGCAGCAGATCGTCAAGGCCGCGGGGGCTTCGCCGGAGCTTCGACTGGTGGGCGCGGTCGATACCAACCCGGCGCTGGTGGGAAAAAAGCTCGGCGACCTGGTGGGGGACCCTTCACTGCAGATGAAAGTCTCGCCCAAGCTCGAGGCGGCGGTGGGGCGCCACGCCGGCGCGGTGCTCCTCCACGCCACCGGGTCGCGCTTGCCGGCGGTGATGGAGCAGCTGCTCGAAGCGATTGGGCGCGGGCTGGCGGTGGTGTCCACCTGCGAAGAGCTGGCCTTTCCCTACTTCAAGCACGCGCCCTTGGCGGAGAAACTCGACAAGGCGGCGCAGCGCGCAGGCGTCTCGGTGCTGGGCGCGGGGGTGAACCCCGGCTTCGTGCTCGATCGGCTGGTGGCGACCGCGGCCCAGGTTTGCGGCGAAGTGCGTCACGTCTTGGCCCAGCGGGTGGTCGACGCGCGCACGCGCCGCCCCGCCTTGCAGCGCAAGATAGGCGCCGGGCTCTCCGAGGAGGAGTTCGACGAGCTGTCCGAAAAAGAGCTCATCGGTCATGTCGGGCTGGTCGAGTCGGCAGCGCTGTGCGCGCTGGGAGTAGGGCTGGACTGCGACGATTTCGAGGAGGAGCTGTCCGCGGTCATCGCCGAGGAGGACATCGAGGGCGCGGCCTTTCCGGTGCGTAAGGGTCGGGTCGCGGGCATCAGCCAGACGGCGGTGGGCCTCTCCGAGGGGCAAGAGCGGGTGCGGCTCGAGCTCACCATCGCCGTGGGCGCAAAGGACGTCGGAGATCGCCTGGTCATCGAAGCCGACCCCAGGGTGGAGCTGACGGTCAAAGGTGGTGTCGCGGGAGACCGCGCCACCGCCAACGTGCTGATCAACGCAGCGCCGCGGGTGGCCGTGGCCGAGCCCGGTCTTTTGACCGTGCTCGAGCTGCCTGCCGGCAGATAGGAAAGAACCATGCTCGACAAAAAAGCCATCGGTCGTTCGTCGCCCCCCACCCTCAACGAGGTGGAGCGAGGCGCCATCCGGCGGTTCGCCGAGGCGCTGGGCGACTTCAACCCGGTGCACTACGACGAAGAGTACGCGCGCGCGAGCGGCTACCCCACCATCGTGGCGCCCCCCACCTTCCCGGCGTCGTTTCACTCGGCGGCCGACTTACGCGAGCTGCTCGGGGTGAGCATCAAGAGCTTGCTCCACGCCGAGCAGGCCTTCGAGTACGAGCGGCCGATCTTCGCTGGCGACCGCATCTACGTCGCCACCAAGGTGTCCGAGGTGTTCGAACGGCCGGGGCCGGCAGGAAAGATGGACGTGGCGGTGATCGAGGACGAGGGGCGCGACGAAGAGGGCCGGCTGGTCTTCCGCGCCCGGCGCACCCTGGTGGTCCGCGCGAGCAAGGAGATGGTTTGATGGCAGCGCGCAAGCTCTACTTCGAGTCGGTGCGGGTGGGTGACGAGCTGCCCGCGATGGCGAAAACACCCATCGATCGGGTGCAGCTGGCGCGCTACGCCGGCGCCTCGGGCGACTTCAACCCGGTGCACGTCGACGAGACCTACGCGCGCGGCGTGGGAATGCCGTCGGTCTACGCCCCGGGCATGCTCATCATGGGTTTTTTGGGCCAGCTGTTGGCCGACTGGGCCCGCGGCGCCCAGCTGCGCAAGTACAACGTGAAGTTCATCAAGATGGTCTGGCCCGGTGACACCGTAGTCTGCAAGGGCCGGGTGACCGATCGCTTCGGCGAGGGTGGGCGCTACTTCGTCGACATCGACCTGTGGGCGGAGAACCAAAAGGGCGAGCTGGTGCTGCGCGGTCAGGCGCAGATCCAGCTCTTCTACTCGCTCGAAGACGAGAACCGGCAGCGCGCCGGACAAGCGCCCATCGTGGTGAACGTGCCGCGCGAGAACCTGGTCGCGCAGGCCGCTTCCGCCGCCGAGGTGACACTTGCCGCGGGGGAGAGAAAGGCAGGCAAGGTCGCCTCGGGCGCCAAGAAGGCTCCGGCGAAGAAGTCGGCCAAGAAAGCCACGGCCCAAAGGTCTGCCAAGAAGCCGGCGAAGAAGCCGGTCAAAAAGGCAGCACCCAAGCCCGCCAAGAAGGCGAAGAAGAAGAGGTAGCGTCCCTGCCGCGGCGCGTTATTGGGCGTTGACTCTTCGACAGTGGCGCGAGAAGTTCGGCGCGCCTTTTGGGCGAGGAGAAGTGTAAATGTCCGCCGGCATCAACCGCTACAAGACCGATCTTCGCGAAATGTCGTTCGTGCTGTTCGAGCAGTTTCCCTACGGGGAGCTGGTGAGCAAGGCACCCTTCGACGACTGGAGCCCGGACACGGCCAAGGCGGTGATGGAGGAGACCTACCGCTTTGCCCGCGAGGTGTTGGGGCCGTTGAACTCGAGCGCGGACCGCGAAGGCTGCCGGCTGGAGAAGGGCCAGGTGTACACGCCCAAGGGTTTCCAAGACGCGTGGAAGCGGCTGTACGAGTCGGGCTTCAAGACCCTTTCGGTGCCGGTGGAGGAGGGCGGGCAGGGCGCGCCCTACATGCTATCGGCGCTGGTGGAGGAGATGCTCTCGGGCGCGAACACCGCGTTCAACATGTACCCGGCGCTGGCGTTCGGGGCGGCGGAGCTGCTCTTTGAGTGCGGTACCCCCGAGCAGAAGAAGAAGTACGCGGCGAAGATGCTCGACGGCACCTGGGGCGGCACCATGTGCCTCACCGAGCCGCAGGCAGGCTCCGACGTGGGCGCGGCCAAGTCGACGGCGAAGAAGCTGCCCGACGGCACCTACGCGGTGCGCGGCACCAAGATTTTCATCTCCGGCGGCGACCACGACTTGGCCGAGAACATCATTCATCTGGTGCTGGCGCGGGTGGAGGGGGCGCCGCTGGGCACCAAGGGCCTGTCCTTGCTCATCGTGCCCAAGCGCAAGGTGGGCGCCGACGGCCGAAGCGGCGCTCCCAACGATGTCTCGGTGGCGTCCATCGAGCACAAGATGGGCATCAACGGCTCGTCGACCTGCGTGCTCAACTTCGGAGACAACGACGCATGCGTGGGGGAGCTGGTGGGCAGCGTCGAGCACGTGGGCATGAGCCAGATGTTCAAGATGATGAACTCCGCGCGCATCGCGGTGGGCCTGCAAGGCCTCTCGGTGGCGGCGAGCGCGTACCACAATGCCCTGGACTACGCGAAAGAGCGCAAGCAGGGGGCGCACTTCACCAAGTGGAAGGACCCCAACGCCCCACGGGTGTCGATCATCGAGCACCCCGACGTGCGCCGCATGCTCTTGGAGTGCAAGGCGATCACCGAGGGGATTCGCGCCTTGGTGATGAAGCTCGCTTACCACGTCGACGCCGGCAGGCAGTGCGCGGGGGCCGACGACGAGAAGGCCGCCTACCACCGCGGACAGGTCGAGCTGCTCACCCCCCTGGTGAAGGCCCACTCCTCCGAGGAGGCGTTCCGCCTCTGCGCGCTCGCGCTTCAAGTCTACGGGGGGGCCGGCTTCCTCAAGGACCACCCGGTGGAGCAGTACACGCGCGACGCGAAAATTTTTTCCATCTACGAGGGCACCACCCACATTCAGGCGATGGACCTGGTGGGGCGCAAGCTCGGCCAGGCAGGGGGGACACACTTCCAGCAATTCCTCGCCGACGTCAGCGCCTTCGTGGAGGCCCACCGCAACCACCTTGTCTTCGGCCGCGAGGTGGAGACCTTGGGCACCGCGCAGGAAGCGGTGATGCAGAGCGCGATGGGCTTTCTTGGCTGGTCGCAGTCGGAAAAGGTCCACCTCATTCCGCTCAACGCCAACCGCTTCTTGTCGATGATGTCGCAGCTTGCGGTGGGGTGGCTTCTGCTCGATGCCGGGGTGAAGGCGGAAAAGGCCCTGCCCAAAGCGAGCGGCCCGGACAAGGCGTTCTACGAGGGCAAGCGTCACTCGGCGCTGTGGTACGCGCGCAACGTGCTACCGCAGGCGGAGAGCCAGGCGAAGATGATCGCCCTCGAAGATGCGTCGGCCGCCGAGTTGGCCGAGGCAGGGTTCGCCAGCTAAAGCGTCCGTCCGTGCTGCCGGCGCGCCCGCCGCAAGAGCAGCCAGCCGACGACCGCGAGGTCGAGCAAGGCGGCCGTCGCGCCGGTGGTGCTGCAACCATGAGGAGGTTCCCCGGATGGCGGCGCAGACCCGCCCGGAGGTGGATTCGGCGCCCCGGGAGCGCCCTGCGGCGGATTCTCCGCAACGCCCGCGTCGGTCGCCGGGGAAGGTGGGTTGCTCCCCGCGTCGGCAGCCGGGGGAGGCGGGTTGCTCCCTGCATCGGCGGACGGGGGAGGGTTGGTTCCGCCTCCGCTGGGGACGCAGCCGCTCTTGACCTGGAATCGGTCGACCAGAATCCACTGGTACCAGGTGTAGCCGTCGTAAGTGTAGGCCTTGTTGACGATGCGCAATGTGTGCGAGCCGTTCGCCAGCCCCGCCACCGAGTAGACCTCCTGCGAGGGCCCGGTCCAGGTGAAGTTGTGCAGGTCCACCGTCGCCACGTGCGCGCCGTCCAGGTAGACGTCCGCGGCGCCCAAGCCGGAGGACGGAATCCCCGTGCCGTTGGAGAACCAGCTCACCCCTTCGCCCGAGAAGGTGAAGGTGACCGCGCCGCCGGTGGGGGAGGTCTGCCCGTTGGCGCGCGCAAAGCCACCAGAGTACTGCGAGCCGCCCTGACCCTGGCTCCACACGTCCCAACGATTGGAGTAGGAGATTCCCGCGGCGCCCTCTTCCACGTCCACCGAGCCGCTGCAAGTAAAGTTGCCGCCCGAGCCCGCATCGGACGCGCCGCCTCCCGACGAGCCCGCGTCCACGGCTCCACCGGGCGTCCCCGCGTCGGTGGCGGCTGCACAACCGCTGGTGACCTCGAACCGATCGATCAGAATCCACTGGTACCAAGAGTAGCCGTCGTAGGTGTAGGGCTTGTTGACGATCCGCAGCGTGTGCTGGCCGCTGGGAAGACCGGACACGGAGTAGACCGCCTGCGAGGGCCCGGTCCAGGTGAAGTTGTGCAGGTCCACCGTGGCCACGTGGGCGCCGTCCAAGTAAACGTCGGCGCTTCCCAACCCGTTCGCCGGAATGCCGGTGCCGTTGGAGAACCAGCTGACTCCGTCACCGGTGAAGGTGAAATTGGCAGAACCTCCGTAACCCTGCCCGTTGGCGCCGGCGTAGCCTCCCGAGTACTGAGAGCCGCCCTGTCCCTGGCTCCACAGCTGCCACCCGTAGCTGTAGGTCGCCGAGGTCTCTTGGTGGACCGTCGTCGAGCAAGCGGCGTGGGCGCGCTCCGCGAACGTCAACCCAACCGCAACCACCGTGGAGATCACCAACGAGCCCCGAAAGATCATGGCCGCCTCCTCGAAAGTGAACGCGCGAAGGGTAACACGAGCCGACGAGTGAAAAAAAAGGCGTGCACGGGAGGAAAGGAGCGATGTTCGCTCTCAAAGACTCACCGTCGCGCACCTTTGCCAACAGCGCCCTACGTGATGCCAAGACTCACTGGGGCGCATCGCGCACGCCGATCGCCAGCTGAGCCAAGCCGGCGGCTTTGGCCAGCTCCATCACCTCGACGACCTTCCCGTGGGCGACGCCTTCGTCGGCCTGCACGATGACCAAGGTCTCGGGGCGCATCGCCTTCGCTTCCTCGAAGGCCTTTTTCAGCTCCTCGGCGCTCACCACGTTCCCAGCGAGTACCAAGCGGCCGTCGGCGAGCACCGCCACCGACAGGTCGGACTCGGTGGGGCGCACGTCGGAGGCGGTGCCCCCCTTGGGCAGATTCACCTTGAGGCCGCCTTGCGCGCCGGCGCCGCCCGCGCGCTGAACGATGACCGAGCTGGTGACCATGAAGATGACGAGCAGCACCAGGAAGATGTCGGTGAGGGGGGTGATGTTGATCTCGGCGAAGACGCCGTCAGAGGTCGGGTCTTCCTCGCCGGGGACTTTTCCCATCGCCATGGGCTTTACGTCCCTTCCGCGGGGGTGGCGGTCACCGGAGCAACCGACGGCGGCGAAGCTTCGGCCGGGCTCGCTCCCTGCCCGGGCGCCGCGCGCTCGCGCAGCAGCTCGACGAACTCGTCGGAGAGCAGCCGGAGCTCGATGGCGATGCGACCCAACCGCGCCTGGAAGTAGTTGAAGAACACCACCGCCTGCACCGCTACCAAGATGCCCGCCGCGGTGGCCACCAGGGCCTCGGAGATGCCGGTCATCACCACCGCCGAGCCGCCGGTGCCGCCGGCTTCCACGTCGAGGCCGAGCTCCTTGAACGAGCGCATGATGCCCGCCACCGTGCCAAACAGCCCCACGAACGGAGTGGTGGCGCCGATGGTCCCCAACAGCCAGAGGTTTCGTTTCAGCTTCAGCGTCACCTGCGCCCGCTCGCGCTCGACGGCGGCGTCCAGGCTGACGTTGGCTCCCTTGGCCAGCCGGTCGAACCCGGCGAGGTAGATGTCGGCCGCCATCGCCTCCGATCGCTCGGCGGCCGTGCGCGCGGCGGTGACGTTCCCCGCCAACAAGTGCCGGGCGATGGTCTCTCCCAAGCTTCGCGCCGCGTCGCTCACTCCCCACAGGGCGATCACCCGCTCGATCGCCACCCCGAGGGCGAGCACCGAGGCCGCCAAGAGCACCGCCATCGTCACGCCGCCCAACGCGAGGTAGTGAAGTAGTTCGTCGAAGCTCATGGCCCGTTCTTACATAATGGGGTTCACCTTTGAACCGCCTACTTCTTTCGATCTTCCTGCTCGTCCTGTTCACCGGCTGCCCCCGGCGCATCGATTTCGGGCCGAAAGGGGAGGTGACCGACGCGCGCGAGCTCTTGAAGCTCACCTCCTTCGAAGAGAGCCAGGTGTACAGCGTGCAGGGCGAGGCGAAGATTCGGGTCGACACGCCCCAAGGTAAAGGAGTGGCCACGCTGTTCATGGCGGTGAGCCACCCCAGCCTTCTTCGCCTGGAGTCGCTCGACTTCTTCGGCAAGCCCACGGCGGTGCTCGTCTCCGACGGCCAGCGTTTCGGCCTCTTCCAGGCAGAAGAGGGCAAGTACTACACGGGTCCCTCGAGCCCGCAGAACATCTCGCGCTTTCTGCCGTTGGTGCTCGCTCCCGAAGAGCTCACGGCTCTGATGCTCGGCCGCGCTCCCCGAATCCCTGCCGAGCGCGTCGAGTTGAAGGTCGACGTCGAAGAGCGGCGCTACGTCCTCATTCTCACTTCCGGGCCCGTGACTCAGACCTTGCACATCCACCTCCAGAACCACCGGGTGCTGGTGAGCGAGGTGCGGGGGGTGAATTCTTACGACTTGGCCTTCGAGAACATCGACTCGGTGAAGGGAGTCACCTACCCACGCCGGGTGCTGCTCGAGGCGCCGGGTGCGTCCACCGAGCTCGAGCTCAACTACAAGGACGTCGAAGTGAACTCCGCGCCGGATCTGACCATGTTCGAGCTAGAGCCTCCCGCCAACGTGCCGGTCATCGAAGTCGACGCGCTGGGCCAGCCGGTGCCGCCGAGCGCTGCCCGGGAGGCTTCCCCGTGAAGTCGTGGCGCTTCGCCGCCGTCGGGTTGCTCGTGCTCGTCGGGTGCAAGAAGAACGAGCCGCCCTCGCCCGTTTGGCCTGCGCCCGCTCCTGAGTGGCTGGCGGGAAGGCTCCCGGCCGACGTCGGCGAGGGCGTGCCCAAGCGAGGAGGGGTCTTGGTGGTGCGGGTGCCCAACGAGCCGGCGGGCCTGTCGCTCCTGCACGACCAGATGGCCGAAGGGTGGATGCGCCGCTACACCCAGGGCCCGCTGTACGAGACGCTGGCGGAGATGGACCGCGCGACCCACCCCCGCTACGACTTGAAGCCCTTGCTCGCCGAGTCGTGGAGCGAAAGCCCAGACCGTCTCACCCTCACCGTGCGGTTGCGCCGGGGAGTCCAGTTCCACAACGGAGCGCTCCTCACTGCGGGAGATTTGCGGGCGGTGATGGACGCGATCATGAACCCCAAAAACCTCACCAAGAGCCTGGCGAGCTACTTCGTCGACGTGGCCGGCTACGAGGTGAAAGATGCGTACACCTTCGTTTTGCGCTGGAAGAAGCCGTACGTCCTGGCCACCCGCACCTTCCTCACCGCGGTGCCGCTGATGCCGGCCTCGGCGCTGGAGGGGGACTTCGACGGCTTGCCCATTCACCGCGCGCCCATCGGCACCGGCCCGTTTCAGTTCGTTTCCTGGGAGACCAACCGCTCCATCACCTACGCGCGCTTCCCCCGCTACTGGGGACCTGCGTCGCCGTTGGACCGCATCGTCATTCGCTTGGTGAAGGACCACACCGTGGCCACCCAGCTGTGGGAGCGGGGAGAGTTCGACCTGATGACCTTCATTCAGCCGACGGTGTGGCGCTCGATCGAGGCTCCCGGCCCCAAGAACGCCTGGGCGCAGAAGGGCTACCACCGGGTGATGTTCTTCGAGAACAACTACTCCTGGCTGGGCTGGAACGAGGCGCGGCCCTTCTTCCAGGACAAGCAGGTGCGGCGGGCGCTGGGCATGCTCTACCCGGCGCAGAAGGTAGCCAAGAACATCGATCTTCAGCTGGAAGAGCCCACCACTTGCCCCTACTACCGCGACTCCGATAGCTGCGACCGGGCGGTGCAGCCGCTCCCGTACGATGTTTCGGCGGCGCGGGCGCTGCTGGCACAGGCCGGCTGGAAGGACTCCAACGGGGACGGAGTGCTGGACCAAGAGGGCAGGCCTTTTCGGTTCACTTTCCTGGCCAACCCCCACTCGGTGCGGATGAACAAGCTCTTGCCGCTGCTCCAGGAGGAGTACCGGCAGGTGGGCATCGAGATGGACATCGAGAAGGTGGAGACCGCGGTGTTCTTCTCCCGGCTGCGCGCGCACGACTTCGACGCCGCCAGTCTCTCCTGGTCCACCACCGACCGGGTGCAGGACAACTACCAGATCTTCCACTCCTCGCAGATCGAAGGCGGCTCCAACTTCGTGTCCTATTCCAACCCCGAGGTCGACCGGACGTTGGAGGCGATTCGCACCGAGCTCGACGATGCGCGCCGCGCCGCGCTGGAGCGGAAGGTGCACCGGCTGCTCTACGAAGATCAGGTCTACACTTTTCTCACCCACCGGGCGGCGCTCGACGCAGCGAAGACCCACGTGCGCGGTCTTGCCCCCGCGCTCAATTGGTACGACCTGCGCAAGGTGTGGCTGGCAGGCCCCGTTGGACGGTGATGGCGGCCTTCCTCGCCAAGCGGCTCTTGCTCATGGTGCCCACCTTCCTGGGCATCACCTTGCTCACCTTCGTCCTCGCTCACCTGGCGCCCGGCGATCCGCTCACCCTCGCCACCGAGACGCCCAGCGCGGCCGGGCGGGAGGTGCTCGAGCAGCTCAAGGAGGACCAAGGGCTTCACTTGCCCCTCCACCAGCAGTACGCGCGCTGGCTGTCGCGGGTGGTGAGGCTCGACTTCGGCCGCTCGACGCAAGACCTGCGGCCGGTGACGGAGAAGATCGGCGAGTCGCTGCCCAAGACGCTCCTCTTGTCCTTCTTGGCCCTCTTCTTCTCCTACGTGATTGCCGTGCCTTTAGGCGTGCTCTCGGCGGTCAAGCGGGGCACCCTCTTCGAACGGGTGGTCACCGTGGGGCTCTTCGTCCTCTACTCTCTGCCGTCCTTCTGGGTGGCGGTGATGCTCCTGCTCTACTTCGCCGGGGGCAGGGCGTTCGATTGGTTTCCCATGCAGGGGCTGACCTCGCCGGGCTTCGAGGGGCTCTCCTTCTGGGGCAAGGTTTTCGACGTGGCGTGGCACTTGGTGCTCCCGGTGGTGTGCCTCTCCTACGCCTCGCTGGCCTCGATCAGCCGCTACATGCGCTCGGGCATGCTCGAGGTCATTCGCCAAGACTACATCCGCACTGCGCGGGCCAAAGGGTTGCCCGAGCGGGTGGTGGTGTTCAAGCACGCCTTGCGCAACGGCATTCTCCCCGTGGTGACGCTCTTGGGTCTGATGTTGCCGCACCTGTTGGGGGGCAGCGTGGTCGTCGAGCGCATCTTCGGCATTCAGGGCATGGGGCTTTTGGCCCTGGAGGCGATCTTTCACCGCGACTACCCGATGGTGATGGGCGTGACCACGCTGGTGGCGCTCTTCACCATGGGCTCGACGCTCTTGGCCGATGTGCTCTATGCGCTGTTCGACCCGCGCATCGGCGTCGAGGAGGCAAGGTGAGCGGCCCTGCCTTTCGCCACCTCTGGCACGTCGCGCTGGGGACGCTGGCGATGTTGTTCGCGGTGGCCCTGTTCGCCGACCAACTCGCCTCGGACAAGCCAGTGGGCTTACGGCTTGCCGGCGTCACCTACCTCTTCCCCAACGTCTTCGACCCACCGGCGCTGCGTACCCAGACCATCCACTCTTTGCGCGCCAGGCTCGATCGCGACCGCGGCGACTGGATGCTCGAGCCCTTGGTGCCCTTCGGTCCTCATCAGACCTTCGCCCACCAGGAAGAGCGAGGGCCGCCGCCCTGGCCTCCGGATGCTGAGCATCCCTTGGGCACCGACGAGCTGGGGCGAGACGTCTTCGCCCGCATCGTCCACGGGGCGCGGGTGAGCCTCACCGTGGGCTTGGTCGCCGTCGGGCTCTACGTGCTCATCGGCGTTTTTCTCGGAGCGATCGCCGGTTTCTACCGGGGCTGGGTCGATGCGGTGGTCTCACGGGCCATCGAAGTGGTGATGAGCTTTCCCACGCTCTTCCTCGTCCTCGCGGTGCTGGGGGTGATGCGGGTGCGGTCGCTTTGGCCGGTGATGGTGGTGATCGGCCTGACCCGGTGGACCGAGGTGGCGCGGTTGGTGCGCGGCGAGGTCTTGCGGCTCAAAGGGCAGGACTTCGTGCTCGCCAGCCGGGCGCTGGGAGCGAGCGATGCGCATCTACTCGTGCGGCATCTTTTGCCCAACGCGCTGGGGCCGGTGCTGGTCGCCGCCACCTTCGGAGTGGCAGGGGCGATTCTCCTCGAGAGCGGGTTGTCGTTCTTGGGCTTGGGGGTGCCTCCGCCGACCCCCAGTTGGGGCGAGCTGCTCACCCAAGCGCACCGCTACCTCACTCACCCCGGGGCGTGGTGGCTCACCCTCTATCCAGGGTTGGCCATCTTCCTCACCGTGACGGCGTTTCATTTGGCAGGGGAGGGGCTGCGCGACGCGCTCGATCCGCGGCTGAAGGACTGAGGAAGACCCGCTACAATCGCTCGCCCCTGACGAGCCCTTCGGCCAAGGTGAAGCGGTGAGCAAGAAGATCGGCGAGCTGTTGATCGAGTCCGGCGCCGCCTCCGAGGGCGACGTCGCTTTCGCGCTCAAGTTGCAGGAGGGGGGCGATGGGCGGCGGTTGGGCGAAATCCTCGTCGAGGGGGGCAAGACCACCTCCCTCGCGGTGGCCCGGGCGCTGGCCACCCAGCACCAGCTTCCGTTCGTGCAGCTACCGGCGATTCCTCCCGCGGTGGCGGCCCTGGTCCCGCTCGACTATCAGGCCGAGAACCAGATGGTGGTGTTCCGCACCTCGAACGAGACCGATGGTGCGCGGGTGCACGTGGCGCTGGCCGATCCCACCCGGCTCGACATACTCGACGAATTGCGTTTTCAGCTGCGGCGGATGGTGACCGCCTACGTCGCCGCCGCTGACGACGTGGCCGGGGCCGTTGCCGCGCTCAAGGCGGGGGACGGGGAGGAGATCATCGTGGGAGAGTTGCTGGCTGACGGCGCCCCTTCTCCTGTTCCCTCTCCGGAAGAGCTCTGGCCGCCGCCTGCGTCAGCCAAGCCGGCGAGCGCAATGCCGGTTCCGGTGGTTCCCGCGACACTTGCCGAGGGGGTACCCGAGCCCATCACTGCGGTGATGCCGCCCCCTTCGAAACAGGCTTGGCCGGTCGCCATCGAGCCTACGCCCCTCCCTTCCGAGCCCGGGAACGAGTTGCGCGAGCACACGGCGGTTGACATCCCCATCACCACCGATTGGAACACCCCCGCTCCGAGCCCCAAGGCGGCCTGGCCGGTGGCCCTGCAACCGACCCCTGCTCCCGAGGTGGAGGAGGCGCCCGAGCTGCCCCCCGAGCCGGTCAGCGTGGTGGGGCCGGCCCAGCCGCTCTCCTCGCCCAAGGAGATTCTCGCCGCCGCCGACGAGCTGGAGGCCCGGCTGATCGGCGACAAGCCCGCCGCTGGAGGAAACCACGCCAAGCAGACGGTGGTGGCGAGAGCTCCCGCCCTGGAGATCTCCGAAGCGGATCTACAAATTCTCGACAGCCTCGAGCGCATGGCCAGGGGCGACGCGCCCACGCTGGATTCGGAGAAGGTCCGCCCGGCGCAGATGGTCGCCTCGCTCATCCGCCTGCTCATCAGGAAAGGCGTCATCCAAGAGATGGAGTTCCTCGACGAGCTGTCGCGGAAATGACCCCGCTGCTCGAGATCGAAAATCTGAAGACGGTGTTCACCACCGGCGGCCGTCCGTTGTGCGCGGTCGACGGCGTGTCGCTCACGGTCGAGGCCGGAGCGGTGCTGGGGCTTTTGGGCGAGTCGGGCTGCGGCAAGACCGCCACCGCGCTCTCGGTGATGCGGCTCGTCTCCGCCGGCCAGGTGAGCGGGCAGGTGCGTCTTCGTGGCCGCGAGCTCTTCACCCTTTCCGAGGAGGAGATGCGCCGAGTGCGGGGGGCGGAGCTCGCCATGGTCTTCCAAGAGCCGATGACCTCCCTCAACCCGGTCTTTCGCGTGGGCGAGCAGGTGGCAGAGCCCTTGCGGGTTCATCGCGGGCTTTTGCGCAAAGAGGCGCGCGCCCGGGCGATCGAGCTGTTGCGGCAAGTGGAGGTGTTCGACCCCGAGCGATGGGTCGACGCCTATCCGCACGAGCTGTCGGGCGGCATGCGCCAGCGGGTGCTCCTGGCCATGGCCCTTGCCTGTGAACCGTCGCTGCTCATCGCCGATGAGCCGACGAGCGCGCTCGATGTCACCGTGCAGGCGCAGGTGCTCGCCCTCTTGCGGCAGTTGGCCAAGGAGCGGCGCATGGGGGTGCTTCTCATCACCCACGATCTGGGGGTGGTGGCGCAGGCGTGCGACGAGGTGGCGGTGATGTACGGGGGAAGGGTGGTGGAGCGCTCGCCGGCGGAGGCGCTCTTCCGCGCGCCCGCGCACCCGTACACCGTGGGGCTTTTGCGCTCGATTCCTTCCTTGAAGACGCGGGGCGGAGCGCTCGAGGCGCTGGGCGGAGCTGTTCCCACGAGCGGGCGCTACCCGGCCGGGTGCCGCTTCAAAGATCGCTGCGCCCGGGTGCTGCCCTCGTGCGATGAGGAGCCGGCACTGGTTTCGCGCGGCGAGGGGCGGGTCGCCTGTCACAACCCGGTGGAGAACGCTTCGGCATGAGCACGCCGCTGCTTCAGGTCGAGCGTCTCACCCGCACCTTCCCTTGGCGCGGGAACGAGGTGGTTGCGCTCGAGGAGGTGAGCTTTTCCATCGCGCGCGGCGAGACGCTGGGGCTTTTGGGGGAGAGCGGGTGCGGCAAGACGACGTTGGCGAGGACGGTCTTGCGCCTCATCGAGCCCGACGGGGGTTCCATTCGCTTCGACGGGCAGGAGCTGGTCGGCTTGAAGAGTCGGGCACTGCGCTCGCTGCGGCGGCGGATGCAGCCGGTGTTTCAAGACCCGTTCGGCTCGCTGAGCCCGCGCCTGACGGTGGGGGAGATTGTCGCAGAGGCGCTCATCCTTCACGGGCGCTTCACCCGACGGGAACGCGACCATCAGGTGGCGGCGTTGCTCGAGGCGATGGGGCTTTCCGCCGACATGCTGCGCCGCTACCCGCACGAGCTCTCCGGCGGCCAGCGTCAGCGCATCGGCATCGCCCGCGCGCTCGCCGCCGGGCCCGAGCTGGTGGTGGCCGACGAGCCGGTGAGCGCGCTCGACGTTTCCGTCCAGGCGCAGATCCTCAACCTGTTCGCCAAGCTGCGCAAAGAACGGGCGCTGACCTATCTGTTCATCGCCCACGACTTGCGGGTGGTGGCGCACCTTTCCGATCGGGTGGCGGTGATGTACGGGGGACGGCTGGTCGAGGTGGCGCCCACCGAGGCGCTCTTCCACCGGCCGCGGCACCCCTACACCCAGCTCTTGCTCGCCTCGGCGCCGACGTTGGACCCCCGCCAGCGCACCGTGCCTGCGAAGGGGGCGGGAGCGCCTCTTTCGCGCCGCAAGCCCCCGAGCGGTTGCGCCTTTCACCCACGCTGCCCGGTGGCGGAGGAACGTTGCCGCCTCGAGCGCCCGCCGCTTTTGGAAGTGAGCCCCGACCACCACTCCGCCTGTTTCCTCGAGCACCCCTCTCCCAATGGGAGCGGGTGAGGGTGAGGGCACGTGCCCCCGTTTTTCCTGAGCCACCACCACCCCGAGGAATTCCACCGCACCTACCTCTTGGGCCAAATACGCATCTGCGCGCGGTGTCTGGGCACCTACCCGGTGCTCTTCGCCGCCGTCAGCGTGCAGCTTTTCCTGCGGGCGCCCCTCTTGGCGCCCTTTGACCCCTTCCTCGCCGTCGCCCTGACCCTCCCCGCCCTCATCGACTGGGTGGTAGGCCGCTTCCGGCCCCACGCGGGCGCCAACTGGCTGCGCACCTTGACGGGCGCCCTCTTGGGACTGGCGCTGGGGCGCACCTTGTTCGTGCACCTTTTCCGCCCCTTCCACCCATCGCTGTTGCTTCAGCTCGGAGTGGTGACAGCGATTGCTTTGCCTGTCATTCTCGTCACTTACCGGCGGCGGGCGGGGTAGGTTCCAAGGGCATAGACCAGCGCGCTGGGTCGGACGTTGAAACCTGTGAGTGGCGAAACCGGGGGTTGGTTGGCACCGGAGACGACGACAGACGAGCAACTGATGCTCGCCTTCCAGTCGGGCGACGCGCGCGCGTTCGAGACGCTCGTGCGCCGTCACCGGGGGCCGGTGTTCAACTTCATCCTCCGCTTCGCCGGACAGCGGCAGCGGGCCGAAGACCTGCTGCAAGAGACGTGGTTGAAGGTGGTGCGGGGCGCGGGCGAGTACGAACCGAAGGCCAGGTTCACGACCTGGGTGTACACCATCGCGAGGAATCTCTGCGTGGACAGCGCGAGGAAAGAGAGCTATCGCCAAGCCGACTCGCTCGACGCTCCGGTGGGCGGGGCGCCGGAGGGCGAGGGCCGGCTCCTGGGCGAATCGCTGCCCGACGGCGGCGGCATCGGCCCCGAGCGCGGCGCCTACAACGCGCGGGTGCGGCCGTTGCTCGAGCGCGCGCTCATGTCCTTGCCCGAGGAGCAGCGCGAGGTCTTCATCTTGCGCGAGTACAACGGAATCGCCTTCAAGGACATCGCCCAGGTGACGGGGGTGCCGGAGAACACGGTGAAAAGCCGCATGCGCTATGCCCTCGAGGGGCTGCGCCGCCGCTTGGCCGAGCTGGGCGTCGAGGGCGACCTCGCGGAGGACGGAAGGACGGTGGCGGGATGAACGCCGGCGCACACCAATACGAGGACAAGCTCCTGGAGTTCGCCTACGGCGAGCTGCCCGCTCCCGAGGCGAAGGCAGTCGAGGCCCACCTAAAGTCCTGCGCCCGCTGCTCCGAGGCGCTGGGTTCGATCCGCGGGGTGCGCTCGGCGATGAGCCAGCTGCCGGCGGCGCCCGCTCCCGAGGCCGGCCTGGAGTCCTTGCTCGCCTATGCCGAACAGGCCGCGCGCCGGCACGCCGCCGGGCCCGCGCCGGCAGGCGGCGGGTGGCGCAAGTGGCTCGCTCCGTTGGCCGGGGTGGCCGCGCTGGTCGTCGTCGGAGTGGTGGCCTACCAGGCGGACAAGGAGCTCCCTGAAATCACTCCCACGAAGGCGGCCAAAGAAGTCGGCGTGCTTCCCGAGCGAATGGCGCGCTCCGAGCAAACCTACGGCCAAGCCGAGCCTGCGCCCCCGCTTGCGGCTGAGGAGACGTGGGCTCCGGCGCAGGCAGCCGCGGCGCCCCCGGTGAACGCCAAGGACGATGAGGTCGACGCGGTGGGCGACCTGAGGCGTGGGCTGACGGCGGCGAAGCGGAGCGAGCGACAGAAGGCCTACCGGACGGACAACGCCTTGAACACGCTCCAGGCGCCCGAGGCGAAGCAAAAGCTCGCCAAGCGGAAAGCGGCGGCCAAGCCGAGCTTCGGGCTCGACGACGGGGTGGGCAGGGACACCGGCCGCGCGCCCGCCGATCAAGAGCGCGCCCAGGCTCCGTCGAAAGGGAGCCTGGCGCTGGGAGGCTTCAGCACCAAGCAGAGCACTTCGGCGGGCGAGGGGTTCGGCCTGAGCTCCGGTGTCGGAACGCCGCCGTCGAGCATGCCGGCTGCGCCCCGGCCGAGCGCTCCGAGCAGCTCCGTCGCCGAAACCCGCGCCGCCGAGCGCGCCGAGACGGGAAGCTCGTACGATCGCGAGGACCAGAGCAAGCAGCTGGCCGTCGAGCTGGAGTCGTTGCTTTCGCGTGCGCGCAAGGCGCAGGCGTCCAGGGACTACCAGAACGAAATCCTCCTCGCCCAGGAGGTGATGAAGCGCGGCGCCACCGGCTACCAGCAGATGGAGGCCTTGCGCATGCTGTGCGAAGCGTTTCTCGACCTGGGCGATGAGGCCCGGGCGACCCCGTACTGCGAGGTGTTGATGAAGCGGTTCCCCTCCAGCGGCGCGGCCAAGTTGGTGCGCAACCGGATGACGCGCGCGTCGGACAAGAAGAGCATTCAGCGCAAGGTCGAGCTTCCCAGCGAGAAGGACCAGGCTCCCGCCCAGGCCGCCCCGGAGGAGGTGGAGGGGAAAGGGCATCAAGCGGTTCCGGCGTATTGACGCCCCTCACCCGGCCCTCTCCCAGGGGGAGAGGGGGGGTGGCCACTCGACCGATACCGCCTCGTCCGCGGCAGGGAGGTAACATGACGCCCATGGCGCGGAAGACTCGTAGGCCTCGTGGTCAGGCGATGGTCGAGTACTCGATGCTCAATTGGATACTCATCGTCGGCCTGGTGCTGGGCTCGACGGTGCGGATGTTCCCGGGGCCTCGCACGCAAAGAAACCTCATCGAGCTGTTCTTGGCGTCGTACCAGACGTACTACGACTCCTTCTTTTACCTCCTCAGCCTGCCCTTTCCGTAACGATGGGCCAGCGCCCGCTCTTCGCGGTCCTCTTCCTCGGGTTGGCCTGCTCCACCCTGGCGTGGGTGTGGCCGGAGCTTCTGCACCTCGCGTCCGCCCTGGCCGCCCCCTACCACTCGGGCACGCCGCCTTCGGTGCTCGCGGGAGCCGTCGCCGTGGCCGGTGCGCTCTGGGTGCTGGTGGGGCTTTTGCGCCGGCGCGGTCCGCACGGCAGCCTGGGCCTATTGCTCGGGGCGGGCTTCGTCTTGGGGCTCGTCGACGGCGGCGAAGCGGGCTCCCAGCGCACCTTTTCCTCGGCGAACCTCGCCATCCTCGAGGCCGGCACGGCTCTCCACGCGCGCATGCTCACGGTCGTGCAAAAGGAAAACGCCATTCCGCAAGACCTCACCCGCTGGAAAGAAGCGCTCGCCTCGGCCGTGTTGGAAACCAGGTTCCCTACCTCGCCGGTGCGACGGCGTAACTTCGAGCCGGTTCCCTACGCGCTGATGCAGATCAAACGGGAGGGTGACGTTCCCGACGGGCTGGTGCCGGGAACATTCCTCTTGTGGCTGCCTTCAGAAGGGGAACGATACGAGCTCACCCTGGTGGGATTTGAGCCCGACGGAGAAGCTGCCTTGTTGCGCGATGAGGCGCACCAAGTGGTCGCCCTCACCGGCTCCTACAGCGCGCAACCTCTGTCTTTGACACCTCTTCACGGCGACAGATAGCATCCTCGCGGTTTGACTTCGCTTTTCACCCGCTGAGGGAGGCCTCTCTCAAATGCTCAAGGGTAAAACCCCTCTCGTGGTGGCGCTGGTGCTGGGGCTGCTCGCCGGCGTGGTGGCCTACTCGGCCATCAAGAAGAAGGAGGCCGACGTCCGCCGCGGGTGGAACCTCGTGCCGGTGATCGTCGCCGCCGCCGACATCGCCGAGGGCACGGTGGTGACCTTCGATATGATTTCTCAGCGCCCGGTGCCCGAGCAATTCGTCACCTCTTCGGTGGTCAAGCCCGAGTCCGCCTCCTACGTGGTGAACCAAAAGGTGCTGGTGCCGGTGCAGAAGGGCGACGCGCTCTTGTGGAGCCAGTTCGAGACCACCAAGGCCGCCGAACGTCTCTCCACCAAGGTGCAGAAGAAGGCGCGGGCGGTCACCATCGAAGCATCCAAGACCACCGCGGTGGGCGGCTGGGTGCGCCCCAACGACCACGTCGACGTGATTGGTACCTTCAAAGATCCGCAGACGAACGAGTCGGTGGCGGTGACGCTCCTGCAGAACGTGATCGTCCTGGCCACCGGAAAAATCACCGGCACCACCAACGTGAACCTCATCCCCGAGAACCAGCGCGAGTACAACTCGGTGTCGCTCCTGGTCCTCCCCGAGGAGGCGGAGATTCTGGTGCTCGCCGTCGAGTTGGGAAGCCTGACGCTCTCCTTGCGCAACGAGGACGACTTCGACGGCCTCGAAGAGCGCGGTCGCGCCACCATCAACACCTTGCTCTCCGGAGAGCGCACCCGGGTCCTGGAACAGAAGCGTCGGAACATCATTTCGATCATCCGCGGCTCCACCAGCGACAAGGCAGCGGGCACGGCGCAGTAGCTCCCTTGAAGAGGACCTAAGAGAGCCGCATGGGTTCGATGCTTCCAGGAATCGTCCTCCTCCTCGTCACCGGGTCGGTGTTCTTCTTCTCCCTGGTGATCTTCGGGGTGCTCTCCAAGGCGTACGAGCAGTACCAGGAGCGCTACGTGGTCAAGTCGATGAACGACTTGTCCGACATGTTTCTCTTCATCGACCCGCGGCAGATGCTCATTCTCAACGTGGCCTCGATGTGCCTCTTGGGCATTCTCGCCTACGTGCTGGTCAACCCTCTGGTAGCGGTGGGGATGACCATCTTCGGCTTCTTCTTGCCGATGCTTTTGGTCAGGCACTACCGCAAGCGGCGCATCAAGAAGTTCAACACCCAGCTGGTCGACGCGCTGCAAGCGATGGCCAACGCCTTCAAGGCCGGCCTCACCTTCCCGCAGTCGATCGAGCACGTGGCCCGCGAGGCCCAGCCGCCGCTGTCGCAGGAGTTCGGCCTCTTCGTGAAGGAGGTCAAGCTCGGTGTGCCCCTGGAGGAGGCCCTGGTGAACATGGCCAGGCGGGTGGGCAGCGACGACCTCGAGCTGGTGGTGGTCTCCACCAACATCGCCCGCCAGCTGGGTGGAAACATGGCCGAGATGTTCGAGACCATCTCCTCCACCATTCGCGAGCGCTTTCGCCTGGAGGGAAAGATCGACGCCCTCACCTCGCAGGGCAAGCTGCAGGGCTGGGTGGTGGCGGCGATGCCGCTCATCCTCGGGTTGGTCTTGAACTACATGCGCCCCGACCTCATGCAGCCCATGCTCGATCACATCTTCGGCTACGTGCTGGTGGCGGTCATCTGCGTGATGGAAGTGATGGGCGTGCTCATCATTCGCCGCATCGTGAACATCGACATCTAAAGGAACCCTTCGTGGACGCGCAGGAGCTCATCACCAGGGGGTTGATGTTCGCGGCGGGCGGGCTCACCGCCGGGGCGGTGATGTTCTTGGGCGTGGGGCTGTACACCAACCTCGTGCAGCAGTTCCTCCTCGAGGTGAAGGAAGAGTCGCAGGGCGGCGTGAAGGGCGTGGGCTCGGTCGCCATCCGCAAGCTGGGGGCGATGAACCGCCGCTTCATGTGGCCCGCCTTCGAAGCCAAGATGCGCCGGGTGCTCATCAAGGGCGGCGAGCCCATGGGCTACAAGCCGGAGGACATTCTCGCCCTGCAGGAAGTCGGCTTCGTGGTGGGGCTCTTCTTCGGCCTGGTGCTGATGAGCTCGGTGGGGTTCAACCCGGGGCTGTCCCTGCTGGTGGCATTCCTGGGGGCGTTTTACCCGCGCATCTGGGTGAGCGATCAGGTGAAGAAGCGCCACCTGCAGATCTCCCGCGCGCTGCCCTACAACCTCGACCTGCTCACCCTCTCGGTGGAGGCGGGCCTCGACTTCACCGCCGCCCTCTCCAAGGTGGTGGAGAAAGGCAAGCCCGGCCCCTTGCGCGAGGAGCTGCAGCTGGTGCTCAAACAGCTCAAGATGGGCAAGACCCGTGAAGAGGCGCTCAAGAGCATGATCGTCCGCGTCGATCTGCCCTCGCTCACCACCTTCATCACCGCGCTCGTGCAGGCCGACAAGATGGGCACCAGCCTGGGCAAGGTCTTGCGCATTCAGTCCACCCAGCTGCGCATCGACCGCACCCAGCGGGCCGAGAAGCTCGCCGGCGAAGCCCCGGTGAAGATGCTCTTCCCCCTCATCGCCTGCATTTTCCCCACGGTGTTCATGGTCCTCTTCGGGCCCATCATCTTCGCCTTCATGTTCGGTAACATCGGCGGGTGAGAATCGAGGAGTCGAGATGTCGAATGGACTGCCGCCCGCACGACGCCGCATGACGAGCGGAAGAGCGCCATCGGTCGATCGGCCGGGCCGGGCGACATCCTCCGGCGCCGAGGGGCTGGCCAAGCTGGTTTGTACCGCGGGGCCGCTGGCCGGCTCGGAGTTCCCCTTGGTCGACGGCGAAGCGATCATCGGCCGAGCCAACGACAACGCCATCTCCGTCCCCGACACCTCGGTGTCGCGCAAGCACGTGCTTTTGCGCCAGGTGGGGGGCGGCTGGGCCGCCAGCGACATGGGCTCGGGCAACGGCACCTTGGTCAACGGTGAGCCGATCGCCGAGGAGACGGTGCTCCGAAACGGCGACGTCATCACCTTGGGGGACAGCGAGTTCAGCTTCGTGGAGGGGGGTGGGGGCGCGCTGGCCCGGCCGGCGCTCGCCCGGAGAATGAGCGGCGAGGTGTCGATGAGTAGCCGTGCTCGTCCCCGCTCGCCTCGCCTGTCACGGCAGGTGGCAGCGGTGGAGGTGGGCGCGCAGAAGGCCAAGCGCTTCTTCCGGCTCTTCGGGCTCTTGGTCGTTTTGATCGCGGTGTCGATCTTGGCCATCAAGGTCTACCAAGCCCGGGAGCGAGAGAAGGTCGCCGCCGCGCAGGAGAAGATGAACGAGCAGCGCCGTCAGTTGGGGGCGATCTTCCAGGAGGGCAAGAACCTGGTGCGCGAGGGGAAGTGGAAGGAGGCAAAGGCGAAGTTCGAAGAAATGCAGGCGCAAAGCCCCGACTACCCCACGCTCGCCGACTACATCGAGCGCGCCAACAAAGAGATTCCCAACCAGGAGAGCCTTCAGCTGGCACAGGAGCGCTTGGAGAAGAACGAGCTGGGCCCGGCGGCACAGGCCTTGGCCCAGGTGTCGCCCAACACCACCGCCTACCAAAAGCTGCGCGAGCTCAAGGTTCAGCTCGAGGGGCGGGTGACTGCCCGGCTGCAGGAGGCGAGCCTGTTGCTCGATAACAACGGGCACAAGAGTCTGGCGAAGATGCGGCAACTGGAGGCGATCGCCGCCGACATCCTGATGGCGGTGTCTGATCATCGCGACGCCAACGAGCTTCACAAGCAGGCCAAGCTGAACATCGAGGAGCTCACCCGGCCGCCGCCGGTGGTGAAGCCACCCTCCCCCAAGCCCTGGCTGGACGTGGCGGAGCGGTTTGGTGGCGGAGACCTGGCGGGCGCCTTGTCGTTGGCCAACGAGTGCGCCGGCGAGTTTCCGCCGTGCAAGGCGCTGGTGGGTCAGCTCAACAGCTACAACGAGAAGCTCAAGCGCCTGGAGTCGCTCTCGGTCAAAGAGCTGAGCGACTTGCTGGAGCTCGACGATCGAATCACCAACGACCGCCGAAGCCCGATGTCGCGGCAAGTGGGCACCCGGCTCGCGGGCCACTACTACAAGAGCGCCTCGGCAGCGAAGGTGGCCGGCGAGTGGGGAAGGGCGATGGACTTCGCCCGGCGCACCTTACGTGCCGACCCCACCCACGCAGGCGCCCAGTCGATCGTCAACGAGCTGCGCCAAAAGGCGAAGGCGATCTTTCTTCAGGCCTACGCCCTCGCCAGGGAAGGAAGCGACCCGGACGAGGCGCTCAAGCTCTTCAAGGACGTCGTCAGCATGACCCCCAAAGACGACGAGCACCACGACAAGGCAAAGAGCTGGATCGAGAAGTTGCAGAAGTGAATGAAACGCGCGGCGCAAGGAGACCTGTTCACCGCCGTCGAGGGACCTTCGCCGAAGGCGGCTTCGCCCACGCCGGCATGGCGTGCTCCCGCGTCCTCGGCACCCGAGCCCCAGCCCAAGCCCACCGTCCTCACCGTCGGTGAGCTCACCCGGCAGCTCAAGAGCACCCTCGAGCGGGGTTTTGCGCGGGTGATGGTGCGCGGCGAGGTGTCGGGCTACCGCGGCCCCAACGTGCGCGGGCACCTGTACTTCAGCCTCAAAGACGCCGATGCCTGCCTCGACGCCCGCATCTGGCGCAGCGCGGCCGAGCGGCTCAAGTTCAAGCTGAAAGACGGCATGGCCGTGGTCGTCGAGGGGAGCATCGACCTCTACGAACCGGCCGGGCGCTACAGCCTCATCGTCACCCGCATCGAGCCTGCGGGGGTGGGGGCGCTGGCGCTGGCCTTCGAGCAGCTCAAGGAGCGCCTGGCCGCCGAGGGCCTCTTCGGGCCCAAGCGCGTACGTCCGGTGCGGCCGATTCCCTTTCTCCCTCGCCGCATCGGGGTGGTGACCAGCATCACCGGCGCGGCGCTGCGCGATTTTTTGCGCGTCTTGCACGCGCGCCACCCCCACCTGCCGGTGCTGGTCTGCGACGCCCGGGTGCAGGGCAGCGGCGCCGACCGCGAGGTGGCGAGGGCCATCGAGTGGCTGGCGGCGACCGACGTCGACGTCATCGTGGTCACCCGCGGGGGTGGTTCGATCGAAGACTTGTGGACCTTCAACGAAGAGGCGGTGGCCCGCGCCATTCACTCCTGCCCGGTGCCGGTGGTGACGGCGATTGGCCACGAGGTGGATACCACCATCGCCGACTTCGTGGCCGACTTCCGCGCCCCCACCCCGAGCGCCGCCGCCGAGAAGCTGGCGCCAGTGCTCGAAGAGCTCTTGTTGTCCTTGGCCACCTCCAAGCTGCGCCTGCGCAAGGGAGCCGAGCGCGCGGTGCTCGAGCGCAGGCAGAAAGTGTCGGTGCTCCTGGCTCGCCTGCCCGATCCGCGGCGCGAGCTGTCCCGCCACCGGCTGCACCTGTCCGAGCAGGCCGAAGATGCTGGCCGCGCCCTGCGGCGAAGGCTTGTCGAGTTGGCTGCCCACCACCGCGCGCTGGCCGACCGGCTGCAGCGCGCAAGGCCCGAGGCCAGGCTCGCCCGGGCCCGCGAGGCCCACTTTCACCACCGCGAGCAGCTGGTGCGATGCGCGCGAGAGCTCATCGAGCGCGAACGGCGCCGCCTGCACGAGGCACGGGTGACCTTGATGGCGACATCGCCACGGGCTTTGCTGAGCGATGAGCGTCGGCGGGTCGAGTCGCGCCGTCAAAAGCTGGAGGCGCTCGGGCACCGTCTGCTCGCAGAAGCCCGCCACACGCTTTCGCAGCGCGCCGGAAAGCTGCACGCCTTGAGCCCGTTGGCGGTGATGGCCCGCGGCTACGCCCTTGCTTTTGGCGAGGACGGCCACGTGGTGCGCCAGGTGGGGGACGTTCAGGTGGGTGAGCGCATCACGGTGAGGCTCGCCAGCGAGCCGATTGCGACGATGGACGAGGCCGACGTCCTGGAGGCCACCGTTTCGGCCAAGCGCAAGGGGCGTTTAGTTTGACCTTCCCTTGAGGACGAGGGGGCTTCTAGATTGCGTCTTGATGGCGAAGGACCCCAAGGCGGCCAACGGACAGAAGTACAGCGACCTCGTCCAGCGGCTGGAGAAAGTCGTCGGCGAGCTGGAGGGCGGCAAGCTCTCGCTCGAGGAGTCCTTGGAGAAGTTCGCCGAGGGGGTGCAGCTGGTGGAGAAGGGCGAGGAGCTGTTGCGCGCCGCCGAAAAGCGCATCGACCAGTTGCTCTCCAAAGAGGGACAGACCGCGCCGCTCGAGTCTGCCAAGCCCGAGCCTAAGGACGACGTTCCGTTCTAGGGAAAGATGGCTCCCAAGGTCATCATCGTCGACGACGATCGCGAGAGTCGCGAGATGTTGGCGATGGCTCTCCAAGCGCAAGGCTTCGAGGTGAGCCAGGCGGCCAACGGCTTGCGGCTCATCTCCACCCTGCACGTGGACAAGCCCGATGCGATTTTGCTCGACGTCAACATGTCGTGGATCGACGGCTTCGAGCTGTGCCGGGCGGTGCGCAAGAACGAGGAGCTCCATCGCATTCCGGTGGTGTTCGTGTCGGCGCGCTCGGCCGCAGCCGACGTACAGCGCGGGCTCGATTGCGGCGCCGCCGCCTACTTCGTCAAGCCGGTAGACGTCGCGGCCCTCGCTCAGAAGCTGCGCGCGCTCATCTCGACGAAGCGGGAGAGCTAGCCGGTGGCCTCCTTCGACCTCGAGGCCTACCTTCGCCACCAGAGCGCCCGCCTCGAGGAGGCGTTGGCCGCCCGCCTGGCGTACAAGAACGCGCCGCCCCGGCTCCTGGAGGCGATGCGCTATTCGCTCCTCGACGGCGGAAAGCGGCTTCGGCCGGTGTTGTGTCTGACGTACGCCGACGCGGTGGCGGGGACGAGCAACGGCGGTGGAGCCCTCGCCCTCGACGCGGCCTGCGCGCTGGAGATGATTCATACCTATTCCCTCATCCACGACGATCTGCCTTCGATGGATGACGCTGCCTCCCGCCGAGGCCGGCCGAGCAGCCACCGGGCGTTCGGAGAGGCGCTGGCGATTTTGGCGGGCGACGCCTTGCTCACGGAGGCGTTCGCGCTGTTGGCGCAAGGCCCCTCGGCCGAGGCCGGCAGGCGCCTGGCGCTGGTGGGGGAGCTGGGGGGGGCGGCGGGCGCGCAAGGCATGGTGGGAGGCCAAGTGCTGGACATCGCCGAAGACCGCCCCGCGGACGAGGGTGAGCTCTTGCGCCTGCATCGACTGAAGACGGGCGCGCTCATCCGCGCCTCTTGCCGCATGGGGGCGCTGGCCGCCGGTGCCAGCCCCGAGGAGCTAGCGCGAGCGACCGTCTACGGAGAGGCCGTCGGGCTGGCGTTTCAAATCGCCGATGACGTGCTCGATGTCACCTCGACGAATGAGGTGTTGGGCAAGCCCTCGGGAGCGGACCGGGCCAAGCACACCTTTCCCTCGGTGCTCGGGCTGGAGAAGAGCCGCGCGCTCGCCGCCGCCCAGGTAGAGAAGGCGCTGGCAGCGATTGTTCCGCTCGAGCCGGTGGAAGGGCCGCTGGCCGCGCTCGCCCGCTTCGCGGTGCAAAGGTCGCGATGAGGGCGAAGAAAGAGCGCATCGACGTGCTCCTGGTGGAGCGCGGGCTCGCCGAGTCGCGCGCCAAGGCGCAGGCGTTGATCCTCGCCGGCCAGGTGGTGGTCGCCGATCAGCGGGTGGACAAGCCCGGCGCCCAGGTGAGCGTCGATGCCGACCTGCGCCTCAAGGGAGAGGTGCTGCCCTTCGTCTCGCGCGGGGGCTTGAAGCTGCAGGCCGCGCTCGACCACTTCGGTCTCGACGTGCGGGGAAAGGTGTGCGCCGACATCGGGGCGAGCACCGGCGGCTTCACCGACTGCTTGCTCCAGCGCGGGGCAGCGCGGGTGTACGCCCTCGACGTCGGCTACGGCCAGCTCCACGAGAAGCTGCGCCAAGACGCGCGAGTCATCTCCAAGGAGCGGGTCAACGCGCGCCACCTCACCGAGGCCGACCTCCCTGAGCGGGTCGAGTGCGTCACCATCGACGTGAGCTTCATTTCCTTGAAGTTGGTCTTGCCGGCGGTGCTCCAGCGCTTAGGGCCGGGGGGCGTGTTGGTTGCGCTGGTGAAGCCTCAATTCGAGGTGGGCCCCCAGAAGGTGGAGAAGGGGGGAGTGGTGCGCGACATGACGGCGCGGCGGGAAGCGATCGATGGAATCGTCTCCTTCGTCGGAGGGCTCGGCCTTCGGGTAAGCGGCGTCATCGACTCGCCCATTTCCGGGCCGGCCGGCAACCGCGAGGCGCTGCTCGTGGCGGATGTCCCCTCTCCCTCGGGGAGAGGGCAAGGGTGAGGGAATCTCGCCCCTCACGCCAACCCTCTCCCAGGGGGTGAGGAGGCTACTCTTTGCTCGGTCCGCGCACGGTGCGGTACTCGCTCAGCGGCAGCGGCTTGACCAGTGAAAGCCCGATGCGTAGCCACGCGCCGCCGGCGTCGTCGATCGCCACGGTCAGCGCGGTGGTGG
>JBMORE010000147.1:0-7834 GCA_049322255.1 Myxococcota bacterium
GGCACGGCGAGCGCTTCGGCCGCCTGGGGCACGCTGCAGCCGTCGATGTCGTGCAAGATGAAGATGGCTTTGCGGTCCGGATGCAGCGGCTCGAGCGCGCGGAGCACCAGCTCCCTCGCTTGTCGTGCCGCGACCGCTTCGTCTGGAGCGCTCCCTGGGTCTTCGAGCTCGGGAAGCTCACCCGGCACTTCCCGCTCGTGCCGCACTTGGTTGCGAAACCCCGAGGCCACCCGAAAGGCGATGCCGAAGAGCCACGGGCGCAACGGCCGCGCGCGGTCGTAGGCGTCGAACTTCTGGAAGGCGGTGACGAACACCTCCTGGGTGAGGTCGTCGGCGTCCTTCGGGGGAACGCCCAGCCGCCGGAGCGAATGGTGGACATAGGAGAGCTCCTGCTCGTAGACGGCGTGGAAGGCATGCGGCGGCGGTTCGGCAGACATGGGCTTCAAGTCGAATTGCGCTCAGCAGGCCAAATCCGTTTCCAAAATCAGAAACGGAAGAAACCTCCGAGCCCCGCGGCACCGGCGAAGGTAGGCGTGCTCCACACGGCGTCATTCCCCACCCGCACGCTGATGCGCGCCAGCGGCGCGAGGGCTTCGACGTAGGCCCGCAGGGCGAAGGAGGAGTGAAGGGACAGCTCGGCGCCCGCGCGCGCTCCCAGGGCGGCATAGAAGGTGCTGACCGCCCGCGCCTCGTCCAGCCCGTCGCCGGCGACAGTGAGCGCTCCGGCGGAAGCCTTGGCGCAACCGAAGAAGGCTCGGTGGTGAAGACAGGGGACCACCGAGGCGAGCAAGCGGGAGGAGACAACGCGGCCGATGGACGCAGGCGAGCTGGTGGGAAAGCCAGCTCCCGCCTCCAGCCCGAGCGAGGCGATGCGCCAGCGGTAGCGCGCGTCGATGGAAAGGCCCGGGCTCAAGGCGGGCGCGTCTCCGGCGGAAACCCAGGCGCTCAGCCCGAGGTCGATCCCACGAGGGGGCGGAGGAGCTGGTTCCGCCTGGACCACCGGCGGAGGTGGCGCAGGAGGAGGCGGCACAGGGACGGGAGGCGCGACGCGCATGGCCGCCACCGGGTCGATGGCGACGCTGATGGCGAGCTCCATCGCCGAGGCAAGCTCGCGGCAGTCGTTGACCGGCGAGGCGATGTCACGCTTCCCCAAGGTGCGCCCGGCCCGGTCGGAGAGAGACACCCGCGCCAAGAGCCCAGGTGAAGCGCGCTCGACCACGGCTTGGACCAAAAGCTCGGCGTCGTCGTGAAAGGCTTCTCGGCCAAGCCGAGCGGAGACAGCCCTGCGCACCGAATCCTCATCGGGGCAGCCCTCCGCGCCCGGGTGGCGGACATAAGAGAAGCGCGCCGTTCGGGCAGTCTGGGCGTACGCCTTCAGCGCCCCCGTCAGACAGAGGCCGGCGAAAAGAAAAAAGGCGGATCGGAGCGAGCTCACCCCAAGCAGCCTACGCGGCCGGTAAGAATCCGAAACGGGTTTTCGGGGCTGGGCGCAATTGACGAGGCGAAGCCCTGCCACCTATGCGGAGTGCACCATGCGTCGTCTCCTTCCTTCCCTTGGCCTTTTTCTCATCACCTTGGCCGGCTGCCAGTGCGGCAACGTCCGCATCGGCACCGTCCGCCCGCACATTGAAGCCGACCCCGCCTCGTTGGACTTTGGCTCCACCGCGGTGGGCTTTCCGGTGGAGAAAAGCGTCGCCCTCCTCAACCAGAGCCACGCTGTCCTTCACCTCGAGGAGGTGAGCCTCATCGGCGAGGCGGCCCAGGCTTTCACGACAAGCCTTCCGGAAGTCGTCGATGTCGAAGCGGGCGCCAGCGTCAGCGTGCGCGTCGTCTATTCCCCGGGAGCCGAGGGAAACCACTCCGCGCGGCTTTTGGTGCGCAGCGACGCGGCCAATGCGCCCGAGTTGTTGGTGCCGCTGGCGGGGGAGATCACTCTTGCGCGATCACCACCACTGGCGGAGTCAAGTGCTGGGGCCACAACTCCTACGGTCAGGTGGGCGACGGCACTACGACCATCCGCCTCGTTCCGACGGACGTCTCCGGGCTTTCCTTCGGCGTCGCTGAAATCGCTGGAGGGTCGACCCACTCCTGCGCGCGTACCACCGCTGGTGGTCTCAAGTGCTGGGGTGACAATGGCTCCGGCCAGGTGGGCGATAGCACGACAATCACCCGTCTCACTCCGACCAACGTCGTCTCCTTCCCCTGAAGCGGATGTGCACCGTCAGTCATGCATAGCGTCGGCTTCGAGCATTGCCTCGACTCGGGCCCGGCTCGCCGGAAAAACCTCCGTGTAGATTTTCGGCACGACGGCCTCGTCCATGGCTGTCCGCACCGCCTCCGACGACAGGCGCTCATGCTTGATGAGGTGGCGCACGTCCTCCAAGTCGAGGGCATCGGCGCGGGCCAGCTTGCTCACGATGAGATCGAGCGGGCCGAGCGAGGTGACTCTGAGGTGGCGGAAGTCGAGCCCCGGCACCGGGCGGCAATTCGTCCGCCAGGTGGGAGTGAGAATTTGCTGCTCGGGTCCCCAAATGTGAGACACGTACAGCCCGCGCGGCGCCAGCTCTGCATTCGCGGCTTCGAGCGCCTCGGAGAAGCCGCTCTGCTCGATGAGCAGCTCGCATTCGCGATCGTCCTCGAGCAGGTCTGCGTCTTCCGTTGTACGGTCCATGCCGTACGCCAAGATGAGCGCCGCGCCGCCCATGAGGCGAATCTGCGCCGGGCCGCGCAGGTGTCGGTCCAGCGTGCGGAGAATCAGCTCCGGCGCGCTCGCCACAGCTGCTCCCGTGTCGCAGGTCGACGGATGAGACGGCTCGCATCGTAGTCGTACTGAATCGGCCTGTACCCGCGCGGCGGCGAGGCGAATAGGGCGCGAAGCTTTTCGATGCTTGGATTTCGCTCCTCAGGCGGAATGCGGGTCAAAAGCCAGTGGAGCATCGGCTCGGCTCGTTCTCTCTTCGCGAGCAGCCGCAGTCGGTCGGTGTCGAGTTGGCCCGATTGGAGCAGGCGGACGATGAGCTTCAGGGCTCGCCCCTCCATGGGCGCGTGAGGAGAGAGCAGCCCAATGACAATTTCCTCGAGAGCAAGCGCCGGGTCGATGGAAGCGCCGGTCGGAAGGACCGCCGCTCCGAAGAAACCGCGCAAGTTCGCTTGCTCGATGAGCCATGCATCCACCGGTCGTTTCTGTGCACGGCGGGTGAGCCCCTGGTACCAGAAGGAACGAGGAGCCAGCTGGCGAGAAGCCTGTGCGATGGTGGAAGGCACGAGCGAAGTATAAGCGCCGGCATCCCAAAACGTCCTGGCACGACGAATCCGAAACGGGTTTTCGGGGCTGGGCGCAATTGACTGGGCAAGACCCTGCCACCTATGCGGAGCACACCATGCGTCGTCTCCTTCCTTCCCTTGGCCTCTTTCTCGCCACCTTGGCCGGCTGTCAGTGCGGCAACGTCCGCATCGGCACCGTCCGCCCGCACATTGAAGCCGACCCCGCCTCGTTGGACTTTGGCTCCACCGCGGTGGGCTTTCCGGTGGAGAAAAGCGTCGCCCTCCTCAACCAGAGCCACGCTGTCCTTCACCTCGAGGAGGTGAGCCTCATCGGTGAGGCGGCTCAGGCTTTCACGACAAGCCTTCCGGAAGTCGTCGATGTCGAAGCGGGGGCAAGCGTCAGCGTGCGCGTCGTCTACTCCCCGGGAGCCGAGGGAAACCACTCCGCGCGGCTTTTGGTGCGCAGCGATGCGGCCAATGCCCCGGAGTTGTTGGTGCCATTGGCGGGGACGGCGCTGGCGGCAGACCCTTGCGCCCAAGTCGTTTGCGACAGCCCTCCCGGCCCGTGCTTTCAAGAGTTGGGAGTGTGCGCGGGCGGCTCATGCACTTACCTGCCCAAGGACGAGGGGACGCAGTGCAACGACGGCAACGACTGCACCGAGGCAGACAGTTGCCGGGCGGGAAGCTGTCAGGGAGTGCCTAAAGCCTGCACCACCCCTCCTGCGGGCAGCTGCACCGGGCCCAATTCCTTCGTCTCCTATGCTTCGCCCGGGACGTGCGTCGCGGGGACTTGTCAGTACGCCCAGACGACTCATGCGTGTGCGGGAGGGTGCACCGCCGACGTCTGTCAGCCGGACCCATGCACCGGAGTGACGTGCAACAATCCGCCTCCTTGCTTCAAGGGAGGAATGTGCGTGAGCGGCTCCTGCCAGTACCAGGTGGACGTGGGCGCCTCGTGCAACGACGGCAATGCTTGCACCGAGGGGGACACTTGCAGCCCGAGCGGTGTTTGTGCCGGAACGCCGAAGAGTTGCAACACCCCGCCTGCCTCCACCTGTCTCGATGCGCAGTCGCAGCGCAGCTACGACTCGGTGGGAAGCTGCGGAGCGGGAGGGACGTGCAGCTACACCTCGCGGGATGTGACGTGCGCGCTGGGCTGCGATTCGGCGACGGGACAATGCCGCTCGACGTGCCCGAGTGGGCAGCACATCTGCAACAGCCAGTGCGTCTCCGACAGCAGCACGAATAGCTGCGGCAGCTCGTGCACTCCCTGCCCCGTGCCAACCAACGGCACCGCCACGTGCAGCAACGGAGCCTGCGGCTTCACCTGCAACTCCGGGTACAACGTCTGCGGCTCTGCGTGCTGCGGAACAGCGACGGCAAGCCGCGTGAGCGCGGGGTGGTATCACTCGTGCGCGCTCACTGCAGCCGGCACCATCAAGTGCTGGGGTTTGAACAGGTCTGGCCAGCTCGGTGATGGAACAACCACGAACCGCGCCGTCCCCAGGGACGTTTCGGGGCTCGTTTCCATCGCTGGAATTGCCGCAGGAGGTGAGCACTCGTGTGCTGTCACCAACACGAGCGCTCTCAAATGCTGGGGGAACGGCGCCAGCGGCAGGCTGGGAGACGGCGCGATGATAAGCCGGCTCACGCCTGTCGACGTGCTCGGCGTTGCGAGCGTCGCAGCCGCCACTGCCGGATTCGGTCACACCTGCGCGGTCAGTTCAAACGGCGGTGTCAAGTGCTGGGGCTCCAATTTTTATGGTCAGGTTGGCGACGGCTCGACCATCGATAGGCTCAGCCCCGTTGACGTTTCCGGTCTCGTCTCCGGCATTGCGGCTGTGGCTGGTGGAGAACGTCACACATGCGTGCTGACCTCGGCCGGTGGTGTCAAGTGCTGGGGTACCAACTCCCAGGGTCAAGTCGGTGACGGCACCGCCACGACCCGGCTCGTACCAGTTGATGTCCTCGGTCTCACGTCGGGCGTCGTTGCGATTGCCGCTGGGTATGCGCACACGTGCGCGGTTACGAACTCCGGCGGCGTCAAGTGCTGGGGTTACAACAACACCGGGGCAGTCGGTGATGGCACCACGACGGGTCGCTCGGTTCCGACCGACGTCTCCGGCCTCACATCGGGCGTCGTTGCGATTGCCGCTGGGTATGCGCACACGTGTGCGGTTACGAACTCCGGCGGCGTCAAGTGCTGGGGCTGGAACGACGACGGTCAGGTGGGCGACGGCGCTAGAGGCACCTACCATCTAACGCCGGTGGACGTCGTAGGTCTTGGCTCAGGCGTCGCTGCGGTTGCCGCTGGGTACGCGCACACGTGTGTGCTCACGACGACCGGCGGCGTCAAATGTTGGGGGCTCAACGACAGTGGCCAGCTCGGCGACGGTACGAACACCGACCGCCTGGTTCCGGTGAACGTCGTCTCCTTCCCCTGACCCAAGGCTCCGCCCTTCCCGGCGTTTGTAAGCCGAGGCCGCCGCTCAACCGACATCAGCCCAATAGTCGTGTCATTCACTCACCGGCGGAAGAGGCGTCATGCGAGCGGCTCTCCAAGACGCGCACCGCAAGCTCGTGATGCTCTCGGCGGTCCGGGGTCGGAACGATCTTATTTCTGCTCGTTCTCAGCGGGAGCGATCTTGGCGGTGACCCGTTCTACCGTCAGCTCCGCCGCCCGGGCCGCGCCCTCGGCATCTGCGGCAGTGAAAGCTTCCGCTGGGATACCGCCTGGCAAGCTGTCTGGATAGCGCGTGGGGATGTAGAACCTGTCCAGGGGACCGGCCACGATCTTGAGCGCAGTAAAGTCTTGGTCGATCCGCGCGGCTTCCCCGCAGAGCTCAGCCACCGAATGACCGCGGACCAGCTCCCCGCTTTGTGCGTACAAAAACGCCTTGATCGCCTTCTCCGCGGACTGCTGCGCGAGGAAACAAGCAAGGTGCCACCGCCCGCCCACCATCGCGTAGCGCGCATCCGCCAAATCCTCTCTGGCTTGCCGGAGCCACCGAGACGCTTCCTTGCTGGCGTCAGGCTTCATAAAGGGTTCGGCCTTCGCGTAGCGCCTGCTGAATGAAGGGACGGGTGCGAGTGAGCTCCTCCATCTCTTCGGGGGTGTAGACCACCACGTCAGCGGCCACGCCCACTTCGGCAATGGCTCGATAGACCTCCTCGAGTCGCTCCATGAAGCGCCGACGGTCTTCGCGCACGACGATCAAGTCAATGTCCGAGCCAGGACCCACCTGGCCAGTTGCCAGCGAGCCGAACAGCAGGATGCGCTTGACTCCGGGTAGCTGGAGACGTTGCGTCAGAAGGGGAAGAGCGCGCTCGAGCTTTTCACGGCGGAGGTCCGCGAGAGTCGCCATACGGAGAGCATGAACGGCCCCAGTGGATGGTCAAGCCCGAAGTGGGAAAAGCCGCGAGAATCTTCAGCAAAACGTTCATGGCACGAGGAACCCGAAACGGGTTTTCGGGGCTGGGCGCAATTGACGAGACGAAGCCCTGCCACCTATGCGGAGTCACCATGCGTCGTCTCCTTCCCTCCCTCGGCCTTTTTCTCGCCACCTTGGCCGGCTGCCAGTGCGGCAACGTTCGCATCGGCACCGTCCGCCCGCAGATTGAAGCCGACCCCGCCTCCTTGGACTTTGGCTCCACCGCGGTGGGCTTTCCGGTGGAGAAAAACGTCGCCCTCCTCAACCAAAGCCACGCCGTCCTCCACCTCGAGGAGGTAACCATCATCGGCGAGGCGGCCCAGGCCTTCTCCACCAGCCTTCCAGAAGTCGTGGATGTCGAAGCGGGCGCCAGCGTCAGCGTGCGTGTCGTCTATTCTCCGGGGGCCGAGGGAAACCACTCCGCGCGGCTTTTGGTGCGCAGCGACGCGGCCAATGCGCCGGAGCTGTTGGTGCCCCTGGCGGGGACGGCCCTGCCGGCAGACCCTTGCGCCCAAGTCGTTTGCGACAGCCCTCCCGGCCCGTGCTTTCAAGAGTGGGGAGTGTGCGCGGGCGGCTCCTGCACCTACCTCCCCAAAGACGAGGGGACGCAGTGCAACGACGGCAACGACTGCACCGAGGCAGACATGTGCCGGGCGGGAAGCTGTCAGGGGACGCCCAAGGCTTGCACCACCCCTCTCGCAGGGAGCTGCTCGGGGCAGAACAACTATGTCTCCTACGAGTCTCCGGGCACCTGCGTGAATGGGGCTTGCCAATACGCCCCAGTCACGAGCGCCTGTGCGGGCGGATGCAGCAACAACGTCTGCCAGCCAGGCCCGTGCACAGGGGTGACGTGCAACAACCCTCCGCCTTGCTTCAAGGGCGGAACCTGCGTGGGAGGGGCCTGCCAGTACCAGGTGGACGTGGGCGCCCCGTGCAACGACGGCAATGCCTGCACCGAGGGGGACACCTGCAACCCGAGCGGCGTCTGTGCCGGAGCGCCGAAAAGCTGCAACACCCCGCCTCCCTCCACCTGTCTCGATGCGCAGTCGCAGCGCAGCTACGACTCGGTGGGAAGCTGCGGAGCGGGAGGGACGTGCAGCTACACCTCGCGGGACGTGACGTGCGCCCTGGGCTGCGAT
>JBMORE010000148.1:0-71689 GCA_049322255.1 Myxococcota bacterium
TCCAACGGTGCGTTGACAGGGCACGGAACGCGACGTTATACCGCGCCCTCTCCTTGTCGGCGTAAGGCCGCTGAACTTCTGAGGTTTCTCATGGCCGTGGCGGAAGACACGAACCCCAAGCAGCGCGACTGGAAGCGGCGCGAAAGCTTCGGCTCCGCGGTGGCGCAGATCGCGGTGGTGGGCCTGCTGCTCGCCGGGGCGGTGTACTTCATCTACGCGCGGGGGACGAAGAAGAAGGAAACCACCGAGCGGCTCAAAGAAGCGCGCGCTCTCGCCCTGCGCGACAACCCCAAGGACCTCCGCGCGGCGCTGGCCAAGCTGGACGAGCTCTTCGAGATCGACAGCTCGAACGCCGACGCTTTGGCGGTGGCGGCGGGCCTGCACACCGAGCTGTGGCTGATTCACAAGGTCCCGGGAGAAGACGCCAAGGCCAAGGAGCTGCTGGTGAAGGCCGAGGCGAAAGAGTCGAACGCGGAGGAGCGCTACGCCAGCCGCGCGCTGCACCTGCTCGCCGAGGGCAAGGCCGCCGAGGCCGATGCGTACATCGACGAGCTGCGCAAGAAGGGCGCTTCCAGCGCGCGGCTGTGGCACGCGGTCGGCCGGGCGCAGCAAGAGCTCGGCAACTTGAGCATGGCCAAGCAGGCCTTGGCGCAGGCGATGGACAAGGCGTGGAAGGACCCGCGCTTCGGCACCGCTTTCGGCGAGGCGCTGATCGACGAGGGCAACTACTTGCAGGCGCTGGACGCGCTCACCAAGACCCTCAACGCGAACCCCGACCACTTCCGCGCGCGGCTGGCGGCGTCGCTGGCCTACATCCACCGTAAAGATCGGGTGAAGGACGCCTCCGACACCGTCGAAGACATTCTGTCGCGCGACGCCGAGCTCACCCCGGGCATCAAGGCGCGGGCGCTGGCGGTCAAGGCCGAGCTGGCCAACTTCGAGGGTCGCCACGACGACGCGGTCAAGACGGCGCAGATGGCCCTGGCCATCCACCCCGATGAGCACGTCGCCCTCCTCGCCAAGGCACGCGCGCTGGGGCTTACGAAAGACGCCGCCGCCAGCGATGCGTTCAAGGCAGCCGTGGCCAAGCGCCCGACGGCGCCGGCGATCTACTTCGACGGCGCGACGTTGTTGCAGGGAGCGGGCAACCATGAGGAAGCGATGGCGCTGCTTTCGTCGTACGAGACCACCTTCTCCAAGGTGAAGGCGACCTTGCCCGACGGCAAGGAGGTGCCCGCGCTCAGCCGCGACGATCGCTACTGGCTGACCCGAGGGGACATCTTGCGCGAGGCGGGCAAGCTCGACGACGCCATGTCCGCCTACGACAAGGCGGTGGCCGCCGAGAACGTGAACCTGGTCAAGGCGCACTATGCCCGTGGGGCGCTGCTGCTCCAAAAAGGCGAGGTGGACAAGGCGATGGAGGCACTCGCTCAAATCACCCCGCCCGATGGCAGCGGCTCGCTCGCCGAAGCCTACGTGGCGATGGGGGACACCCAGTTCGCCAAGAAGATGTTCGCCGAGGGCTGCCAGAACTTCGCCTTCGCCTTGGCCAAGCTGAAGACGCAGCAGGCGCCCCGGGAGAAGCTCAACGGCCTGTTGGAAGACGTCAACAGACGTCTGGTCGCCGCCAACCAGCGGCCGATGGCCAAGCTTTGGATGGAAGAGGCCAAGCCGATCATTCAGTAGCCAGTAGCGCGCCCCTCACCCTTTCCCTTTCCCAGTGGGAGAGGGTTGGCCTCACTGCCGCTGGTACCGGGCGCTCACGAAGCGCCACTGGCCGTCGGTTTCTTTCTCGACCTTGCTCTGCACCCGGTAGCGGGAGAGCACGCTCTCCTTCGCCAGCTCCTGGAGTGTCTTGGCGTCCGAGCGCGCGAAGATGAAGGTGGCATCGAGCGCCGCGTGCCGGTCGCTGGTGACGGCGATGGCAAGGTCGGTGACGAAGACCCGCACCCAACCCCCACGAAGCAGCTGCCCGGCCAAGATGCCCCGTAAGCCCTGCTTGTCGAGGCCCTCGGCGCTCTTGAAGCGCTCGGAGACGTGCTCCATCACCTCGCCCAAGTCTTTCTCCTCGGCGGCGCGCGTCATCTGCACCACCTTGCGCTCGAGGAGCTCCCTGGGAGTCGGCTCGCGGCGCGGCCACAGCGCGAGCACCGCCCCCGCCACGGCAAGCGCCACCACCCCCACCAGCACCCGCGACGAGGGGACCCTCACCTACGCGGCGCCCTCCACCACCAGCTCGTCGGCGTCGATGATCTCCGCCGGCCGCAGCGCCTCGCCGATCTGCTTGAGCCGTCGCTCCGAGAGTCCCTGAAGGTACACCTTGGTGTTGGGGAAAGACTTCACCAAGTCATCGAAGGACGCGCGCTCGAGGTAGGCGGTGGCGGTCTTGCGGGTGGCCACCACGGTGGCAGTGGCGCGCAGGCCGGTGAGCAACGAAATCTCTCCCGCGATGTCCCCCTCGCGCAGGATGCCCAAGGAGACCGCCCCGCCGGCCGGGTCTTCTTTCTGCACCACCAGCTCGCCCCCCAACACCAAGAACAACCCGGGGGAGTGCTCGCCCTCGACCAACGCTTTTTCTCCAGACTGCAACGCCCGGAAGGCGAAGCGGCGAAGCAGCTCCGCGCGATCGACCTCCGGAATCTGCTGGAAGAGCGGCGAGGTCGCCATGAGGTTCTTCGCCATGCGCTGCTGGGCGAAGTGGGCCAGGGTGGGCATCACCGAGGGGTGCTGCTTGGCCAGCTGGTTCAAGTGCTCGCGCCGCAGCTCGAACAGCTCGGTGTCGACCACCGCGGTCACCGTCGCGGTGGGGGGGGCGCCGGTGAGCAGCGACATCTCGCCGAAGATCGACCCTCCTCCGAGGAAACCGAGCGTCTTTCTCTGTCCCTCCATCTGCCGGGTGACCTCGCCCTTGCCAGCCACGATGACGAAAATGGCGTCGCCACCCTCCCCCTCTTTGGAGAAGAGCTCCTCGGCCTTCGACTGGCGGTAGCCCATCAGGCCAACCAGGTCGACGAAGGCGTCGCGCGAAAGGTCGGCGAAGAGCGGCAAAGGGGGGCGGGCGTCCTTGTCGGCCGCGCCTCCGCTGTCGGGAGCGGCGAGCACCTCGATGGCCTTGTTGGAGAGCTCGCTGCCCGAGAGCGTCATCAGGTCGTCGGCGACCTTGCCCTCGTAGAGAGACTCCGGTGGCAACGGCGGGGGCACCGCGGCCTTTCCTGGGCTGTCCTTGGCCGCGCGGGCGTGCACCCGGGCCAAGGTGTCTTTGAGGCGACGCTCGTTGGGGCTGAAGGACAGCGCTTGCTTGCAGGCAGCGATCGCCGAGAGCAGATAGTCGCGCCGCAAGAGCCCCTCGGCGCAAGCGTGCAGCACGGTCACCCCGCGCTCCTTCTCACCCAGCTCGTGGAAGCAGCGCGCGGCCAGCATCCGCGAGCGGTGATCGGCCGGCTGCCGGCGCACCGCCTCGGCGAAGACGCCCAGCGCCCGCTCCCACTGACCCTCCCCGACCAAGTCCAGCCCCAGCTCGCGCAAAGAGGATTGGCTCATGAGGGAAGCACCTTATCGCAGAGCGGGGCGCGAGATAGCGCCGTCATGGCTGCAGTGCGGCCAGCTGGGTCTTCGCCTTCTCGTGGTAGGTGGAGCCGGGGGGAGTCGCCGAGAGCACCACCTTGAAGCGTGAAATCGCCTCCCGCGGGTCGCGGTCGCGGATCATGTACGCCGACTGGAAGAGCTCTTCGGCCTTGGCCGAAACCTTCTCCAGCCCCTCGCGCACGCGGGGGTCGTCGGGGGAAAGCTGCGCTGCCTCCTGATAGTTGACGGCCGCGGTCGCCAGATCGTCGCGCAAGAGCGCGTCCCGCCCCGCGGCCAGCGCCGCCGCCCCCAGCTCCTCGTTGACCTGCTCGCCCAGCGCGCCGTGAAAGCCAATCTCCCGATAGAGCTCGCGCGCCCGCCGCAGTGGCCTCACCGCCGATAAAAGCTGGTTGGCCTTGAACTTCTTGTGCCCCTCCTCGAACGCGCGCCCGAAGGCGGGAAGAAGCGCCTTGAGTCTCTTGGCGCGCGCGCGAATCTCGCCGTCACCGCGGTAAGCGTCGATCACCCGGTCGCACTCCGCCGCCGCGCGCTCGTACTCACCCCCGTGGAGCTTGCGCGCCACCACCGCGAAGGCCGCATCCATCTCCTCGGCACGCTCCTGGGCGCGCCGCTGCGTGGAGAGAGCCCGCGCCTTTTCCGTCCGTCGCTGCTCGGCGCGCTCCTGCTCGGCGGCCGCCGCTTCGGCCTCTTCGAGCTTGGCTCGAAGAAGCTGCCGTTGTGGAGCGGGAAGCAAGGCATGGAGCGCCTTGGCTCCCTGGAGGTCTCCACTGGCCAGGAGGAGCTCCACTTGCTCGCGCTTCTGCTCCAGCTCGAGCCGATCGATGTCCTGGGCGAGCGTCTCCTTCTCCTGCATCCGCTTGTCCGAAACCTCGGGGAAGTGAGCCAGCTCCTGGCGTGCCTGATCGAAGCGGCCCTGCCGAACGAGCGCTCTCGCCGTCTCCAAAGTCTTCTGCGCCCCCATCTCGGCGCTGGCGCGCTCGAGCAGCCCCTCGGTGTCCGAGCCGGGGAGGAGCTTCTCCGCTTCCTCGATGAGCTTGACCGCCTCCTCGAGCTTGTCTGCGCGAATGGCAGTGCGCGCCTGTTGCATCTTCTCTTGAGCCTGGGCCTTGCGGGGGTCGACCGGGGGAGGAGCCGGCTTCCGGGTGGCGATGGCGAGGACGACGACCAAGAGCAGGAGCGAAGCGCCACCGGCCGCGAGCAGGCGCTGCTTCTTCTCCCACCTTTGCCAAGGGAAGGTCCGCTTCGGCGCGGGCGCATCGCGGCGCAGGGGCGGACGTGCCGAAGCCACCGGCAGGCTCGGGTTGGTGGCGGCGCGCAGGGCCGGGTCCGCCGGGTCGACCTCCTCCTGGGAGAAGGCAGAGCTCTCCTCCTCGGAGGAGCCTTCTGGCTGGGAGGGCGGCTCCTTTTCCTCGGGTGCCTGCGCCTGCCCCTCGGCCTCTTCGCGCAGCTTCTTCAGCGCCGACATCTCGTCGACGAAGCGGAACTTCGTCTTGCCGATGGCGATCTCGTCGTCGTGTTGCAGAAGCTGCTCGGTGACCTTCTTCCCGTTCACCTTGCTGCCGTTGCCGCTGCCCAAATCACGTAAGAGCACGCCCTCCTCGGCGCGAAGGAGCTCCAGGTGTCTACGTGACACCGACGGGTCGGAGAGCTTCAAGTCGCAGTCGGGAGTGCGGCCGATGACCATCCGCGCCCCTTTGAACGTCCTGGTCTTGCCGGCGTCGGGACCGGCGATGATTTTCAGCTGGAGCGGTGGGCCCGCGCGGGTGGCGTTTTCGTCGTCCTCGTCAGGCTCCTCGTCGTCCAGGGCATCGAGCGGGCCGATGCGTGTCTCGGAGTGGGAAACCGACGCCTGCGAGTCTTCCGCGACGTCCTCGTCTTCGGGTAGCCCGGCGGGCTCGGACGGCTCATCGGCCTCGCCGGCGTACGGCGCGATGCCGGGTTCGGTCTTTTCAGAAGGGGGAGCCAAGCTTGGGGAAAGTCTAACGGCCGCCTAGAAGACAGGAAAGTGCGCGAGCGTTGTGCGCCTTACTCTATGCTGCCAAGATCAGTTGCCACGCAGTGCCACTGGTGACTGCTTGACGTTGGTGGAGCTTTCAGGGGAGCCACAAATGCCAATCCGAAAGAGCGAAGTCCACGTAGGGAATCGGTTGAAGTACCCGCTGTCCGCTGGACGTCTCCAACGAAATCCGCAGCCGATCGTCGTCAATGGAGTGGCCTTAAGTGAGCTCAAGCCCAAGACTCCGATTGACCAAGCGATGCTGGAGAAACTGATCGAGCGCATGGAGCGCGAACCGCGCTTTGGCAAGACCGGCGCGTTGGCCTTCCGCGAAGCCCATAGACAGGCTCAGACTACCTCAGGCCGGGTTCCCACCTTGTCCGAGGTTCAGCAACAAGTTGGGCGCGCCTTGCGTTCGCTCGAGAACGAGCGCGCCAAGGGCCGCGTCAACGACGGCTACGTCGATAAACGGGAAGCGGCTGCGATCAAGAACCCGTTGGCTGGGGCGATCCACGAGTGGTTGAGCACTGTCAGCGAGATGCCCCGCACATCCGCGGCGGAGCTTCGAGCTCGAGCGACTGCCGCGCAGCTCGGTCAGGCGCTCAAGACCCTCGAGTCGGTGACCGACGAGGCGTTCAAGTTGTTCGGGCGCAAGGGCGACTACGGCGATCTGACCAAGGCCGTCCGGGAGGCGTGCAGGGCCGCCAAGGTCTCCAGCCAGGGAGTCAGCGCGCTGCTGATCGCGGTCAACGGCAAAACCTCGCGCGGGGACAATGGCACGCTCGAGACTCCGCCGAAGGCCGCAGAAGTCAAGCAAGCCCTGCGCAGCGCCGTCTCCAAGCTGAAGACGGCCGACGGGGCCCAAATCGTAGACTTTCGCCACCCTGAGGCGAAGCCGACGGCGAAGCGCGATGGCGTGATCACCGGCCTCGAAGTCGATCGGACGCCGGGAGTGACCGGCAAGGCTGCCCGTGCGCTTCTCAGGTACGCGAGCACGCTGTAGCTCGCCGGGTTGCTGACGCCTTCGTTCGGCATTTCACAGGCAAGCCACTCTCCGAGCTTCTGGCGAACATCTGTAAGTACTCGCAACAGAGGCCGAGCGTTGCCGAATGCCCCAGCGCGCCGTTACTGTCCTCCGCCTTTGGGAAGGACGAAAAGCGATGCCCACCCGCTCCACCCGTAGAACCAAGCCCCGCGAACGGTCGCCCGCGGTGGTCGCGCCGCGCCCTCCCCTGCTCTCCTTGGAGCTGATCGAGCGGCTCTTGTCGGCGGCGATGAGCAAGGGAGGAGAGCTCGCCGAGGTCTACGTGGAGCGCGCCCTCGTCACCGCGGTCTTACTCGAAGAGCGGCGCATCAAGAGCGCGCAGACCGGCCTTAGTCAAGGAGTGGGAGTGCGAGTGGTTGCGGGCGCCAAGGTCGGTTACGCCTACTCCGACGACCTCGACGACGAAGCGCTCTTTCGCGCGGCGACCACCGCGGCGCTCATCGCCCACGGAGGCGGCTCGGAGCAGGCGTTCAAGGTGAGCCGCGCTCCCTCGCCCAGCCACTACCGGGTGCCGGTGCCGCTGTCGGAAATCGAGGTGGCGAAGAAGGCCGACTTAGTGCTGCGCGCCGACAAGGCCGCGCACGCCTACGACCGGCGAGTGAAGCAAGTGGTGGCCACTTGGGCCGACCAAACCAAGCATCTGTGGGTGGCCAACACGCAGGGCCGCTTCGCCGAGGACACGCAAGACCTCTGCCGGCTCTCAGTGCAGGCGGTGGCCGAGGGGAAGCACAAAGAGCGGCGCAGCGGCTTTTTCGGCGGCGGCGGCCGGGTGCCCTTCACCCACTTCGAGACGTTCACCCCCGAGCTGGTCGCCCGTGAAGCTGCGCGGCAGGCGGTGTCCACCCTGGGCGCGGTGGAGGCGACCGCCGGCCAGCAAACGGTGGTTCTGGCGCCGGGGTGGAGCGGCATTCTTCTCCACGAGGCGGTGGGCCACGGGCTGGAGGCCGACTTCATCCGCAAGGGCACCAGCCTCTTTGCCGGCAAGCTGGGGCAGAAGGTGGCGTCGGAGAAAGTGACGGTGATCGACGACGGCACAGTGGCCAACGCCCGCGGCTCGGTGAACGTCGACGACGAAGGCAACCCGGGCGAGCTCAAAGTGCTGATCGAAAAGGGCGTGCTCAAGGGCTACATGTACGACGCGCTCAACGCCAAGCTGATGGGCCAGCGCTCCACCGGCAGCGGCCGGCGCGAGTCGTTCAAGCACCTGCCGATGCCGCGCATGACCAACACCTATCTGGCGCCCGGCGACGACACCCCTGAGGACATCATCGGCTCGGTGAAGAAGGGGCTGTACTGCGCGCACTTCGGCGGCGGCCAGGTGGACATCACCAATGGCAACTTCGTCTTCGAGGTGAGCGAGGCGTACGAAATCGAAGACGGCAAGCTGGGCCGGCCGGTGAAGGGCGCCACCCTCATCGGAGTGGGCCCTGAAGCGCTCAAGAACGTCTCCATGGTCGGGTGCGACCCGATGCCCGACCCCGGCCTGGGCACTTGCGGCAAGGACGGGCAGAGCGTGCCGGTGGGTGTGGGCCTGCCCACCGTGCGCATCGACGACATGACCGTGGGCGGCACACGGGTGGGAGGTTAGAAGTGGACTACCTCGCCCTCGCCCAAAAGCTCGTCGCCCGCGCGAAGAAGAAAGGCGCCCGCCAGGCCGAAGCGTTCATCGAGGTCGGGCGCGACGCCGCGTGCCGCGTGCGCGACGGTGAAATCGAAGACCTCACCCAGGCCACCTCGAAGGGCGTGGGGGTGCGGGTCATCAAGAAAGATCGGCTGGGGTTTGCGTACACCTCGGACTTCGAGGGCCAAAGCCTCGAGCACTTCGTCGACCGTGCGCTCGCGCTGGCCGAGGCCGCCGCGCCCAACCCCCTCAACGGGCTGCCCTCGCGCAAGGAAGTGGGAGCAACCGACGTCGGCGAATTGTTCGACCCCCAGGTGGCCGCGCTCCCCAGCGACTGGAAGATCAAAGCCGCGCTGGAGGCGGAGAAGGCGGGCAAGGCGGTCGACCCGCGGGTGCGCACCTTCGAGAGCGTGGGCGCGGGAGAGAACATTTCCGAGGTCTACCTCGCCTCCAGCGAAGGAGTCAGGGCCGGTTTTCAGGGCACCTACGTCTACCTGTACGCCGTTCCGGTCGCCTCGGACGGCGACCAGCTGCAGACCGCGTACTGGGTCGACTACAAGCGCTTTCTCGACGCGCTCGATGCTCCCGAGGCGATCGGAAGGGAGGCGGCGCGCCGCGCGGTGCGCATGCTCGGCGCCAAGAAGGTGAAGAGCCAACAGGTGCCGGTCGTCTTCGATCCGCTGGTGGCCGCCTCGTTCGTCTCCAGCATCGCGGCAGCGGCCAATGGCGATGCGGTGTACAAGAAGTCGTCCTTCCTCGCGCCGCTCCTTCACCAGCGGGTGGGCGGCGAGGATTTGACCATCGTCGACGACGGGCTGTTGCCCAAGGGCTTGGGGACCTCACCCTTCGATGGCGAGGGCGTGCCCACCCGAAGGACGGCGATCATCGAGAAAGGCATCTTGCGCTCCTTCCTCTACGACGCCTTCACCGCGCGCAAGGCGAAGACTCACAGCACCGGCAACGCCTCGCGCGGCTACCGCTCCCTGCCCGCCATCGGCACCAACAACCTCTACCTCGAGCCCGGCACGAAAAAGCCGGAGGACATTCTTCGCGAGGTGAAGAGTGGCTTCTACGTGACCGCCATGCTCGGCCACGGTGCCAACATCGTCACCGGCGAGTACTCCCGCGGGGCGAACGGGTTGTGGATCGAGAACGGCGAGCTGGCCTACCCGGTTCAGGAGGTCACCGTCGCCGGCCACTTGCTGAAGATGATGAAGGGCATCGACGCCATCGGCAGCGACTTGCAGTTCCGCGGGTCGACGGGCGCGCCCACCGTGCGCTTTTCCGAGTTGACGGTGAGCGGGACATGAACCCCCTCTCCCCGTGGGAGAGGGAAGAGGTGAGGGAACGGGAGCTCTCGGTCCCTCACCCTTGCCCTCTCCCATAGGGAGAGGGATTCTGTCGTGGTGAAGAAGAAGCCGGCCAAGCGCCGCAAGAAGGTGGAGGCCAAGTCCAAGGGCCTCGCCGCCGTCGACGTGCCGCACGACGTGCCGGCGGAAGGCCGCACGCTGGCTGAACAGATTGCCGCCGACGGAGGCGCCGCGCTGGCGGTCTACCGCGATCCGATGGGCGGCCACCCGGTGGTGCTCGCCTCGCTCCCTTTGGAGAAGGTCGAGCCCACGCCCTATCAGCGCGACCGCTCCGAGCCCCACGTCAAGCGTTTGGCCAACGCGATCGAGCGCCTCGATCGCTACCTCGACCCGATCATCGCCGTGCGCAAAGACGGCAAGTACTGGACCCCCAACGGCAACCACCGCCTGGGCGCGATGCAGCTCTTGGGGATGAAGGCGGTCACCGCCCTGGTGCTTCCCGAGGAGGACGTGGCCTTCAAGATTTTGGCCCTCAACACCGAAAAGGCACACAACCTCAAGGAACGCTCGCTGGAGGTCATTCGCATGTACCGCGGGCTGACCGACCTGGGCGGCAAAGAGACCGACTACGTCGACGTCTTCGAAGAGCCCCACTTCGCCACTTTGGGAGCGGCTTACGAAAAGCGCCCCCGCTTCTCCGGCAGCGCCTACAGCCCGGTGGTGAAACGGCTGGAAGGTTTCCTCGACGTTCCGCTCTCCCAGGGTCTGAAGATTCGCGAAGCGCGCTCCGACAAGCTTTTGACCTTCGACGACGCGGTGGCCGAGGTGGTGGCCAAGCTCAAGGAGCGCGGGCTTTTGAGCCCCTACCTCAAGAACTTCGTGGTCGCCCGGGTGAACTTCCTACGCTTCAAAAAAGAAGGCGACTTCGACTTCGACGAGACGATCGACAAGCTCACCGCCAGCGTGCGGAAAATCGACCCGGGGAAAATCACCAAGGAAGACCTGGCCAAAGCTGGCGGCGCGCCCGCGGGCGAGGGAGAGGACTGACCTCTCCCTTCGGCATCTGACGCGCTGTGGTACTCTCCCCTCCATCGAAGGGGCCGCGTTCGGAGTGCCAATGCCGTCACGCCCAGGAAGCTTGGCCGTGTTGGCGGCGCTCGCCCTGCTCGGCGCCTCGTGCAGCTCCTCCGAGCCCAACCCGCCCCAGCGCAAGCCGGAGCTCTGCGACAACGGTCGAGACGACAACGGCGACGGCAAGACCGACTGCGCCGACCCCGACTGCTTCAACCACCCCAGCTGTCTGGCGAAGAACGAGGACTGCCTAAACGGCGTCGACGACAACGGCGACGGGCTGACCGACTGCGCCGACCCTGCGTGCCTGGCGGCGCCCCGGTGTGTCCCTGGCCAGGAGGTTTGCACCGGCGGCGTCGACGAGGACGATGACGGCCAGGTCGACTGCGCCGACCCCGACTGTGTCGCCGACCCGGCATGTGCCATCGCCGAGAACTGCAGCGACGGAGTGGACAACGACAGCGACACCCGCGCCGACTGCCTGGACTCCGACTGCGCCGCCGCTCCCAACTGCGTCAACAATTCCGAGGCGGGCAAATGCAACGACGGGCTGGACAACGACAACGACCAGCTCACCGACTGCCAAGACCCCGACTGCACCGGGGCCTCTTGCGGCGCGGGCTGCGAGTGCGCAGGAGGAACGAAGAAGGAAATCAACTGCTCCGACGGCATCAACAACGATGGCGATGGTCAGACCGACTGCGCCGACTCCGATTGCGTGGGCGCCGGCACCGAGCTTTGCAATGACGGAGCCGACAACACCTGCGACCGGGCGATCGACTGCGGCGACAGCAAGTGCGCGGCCAGCCCGCTGTGCCAAAACCAAACGGACGGCAAGCCGTGCACCTCCAACTCCCAGTGCGCCGGCGGCCGTTGCTTGACCGAGGCGGCCTCCGGAGCGCCCAACGGCGTTTGCTCCAACTCGGTCAGCTGCAACGTCACCGCGCAGACCGGCTGCAACGGCGGAATATGCGTCGAGTCGGGGGCGTTCGACGTCTGCCGGGCGCGCTGCACCGCCAACGGGCTCATGGCGACAGGCCGGTGCCGCCAGGGGTACGCCTGCTTCGATGCCGACACCAACACCGGAAACGACAACAACCACTGCCTACCCTTGTGCGCCTCCGACGCCGACTGTTCCGGGAGCGGCGCTTCTTACGGTTGCAACCCCTGGAGCAAGCTCTGCGAGAGCAAAGACAAGGGCCTGGGCAAGTACGGAGCGGCCTGCACTTCGGACAGCCAGTGCGAGTCGGGCCGCTGCGGCCTCTCGTTTCCGGGCGGCATCTGCTACGGGCTGTGCACCGGGAGCGCGAAGTCCTGCGGGGGCGACGGAGTTTGCTACTTCTACGCGAGCTACGGAGACAACATCGGTGAGTGCGACGATGGCTGCACGGTTTCCGGCCAGTGCCGCGGAGCTCCCTACACCTGCCAGGACTTCGGCCAGGGAAGCATCTGCTACTGCCGCCTCCTCAACGACCCCTGCACCTTGGACAGCCAGTGCTGCTCGGGGGACTGTGACTTCTTCTTCGGTTTGTGCAACTGACCAGACCCGAGGTTTTCGCGCGTGAGCTCCTCAACCGTCCTGGTGGTCGACGACGACCGCGCCAACTTGGAGTCGGTGGTCCGCATCTTTCAGCGCGAGGGAGTCGAGACGCTCGCCGCCTCGAGCGGGCAGGAAGCGCTCGAGCTGCTTCGGCGCCCGGAAGTGGCGGTGATGGTGACGGACTTGATGATGCCGGGCATGGACGGGCAGGAGCTGCTCAAGGCGGCCCGTTCGCTTCGCTCCGACGTCGAGGTGGTGCTGATGACCGCCTACGGCACGGTGGAAACCGCGGTCTCGGCGATGAAAGACGGCGCCTACGACTTCATCACCAAGCCGCTCAAGCGCCACGCCTTGGTGAAGGCGGTGCAGAAGGCGCTGGAGAAGCACGCGCTGCTCGCGGAGAACCGCGACCTCAAAGAACGCCTGGCCGAGCTGGGCGCTCCGGGTGGACGCGCGATGGTCGGCCAGTCACCCGCTTTCCGCGCCTTCATGGACACCCTTCGTCAGGCGGCCCCCTCGTCGGCGACCGTGCTGCTCATCGGCGAGTCGGGCACGGGCAAAGAGCTGGCCGCGCGCGCCATTCACGAGCTGTCGCCCCGCGCGAGTGGGCCGTTCGTGGCGGTGAACGCCGCCGCGCTGCCGGAGAGCATTCTCGAGGCGGAGCTGTTCGGGGTGGAAAAAGGTGCCTTCACCGGGGCGGTGGCACGCCGCGAGGGCCGCTTCGAGCGCGCCGACAAAGGCACCCTCTTCCTCGACGAAGTGGGCGAGATGTCTGCCGCCGCGCAGGTGAAGCTCCTGCGGGTGCTGCAAGAGGGTGAGCTCGAACGGCTGGGCGGAACCCAGACGGTGAAGGTCGACGTGCGGCTGGTGGCGGCGACCCACAAGGACCTGCGCCGGGAGGTGGCCGAGGGTCGTTTCCGGGAGGACCTGTACTACCGGCTCCACGTGGTGGAGGTGCGCATTCCTCCGCTCGCCTCCCGCCGCGAGGACGTGCCGCTGCTCGCCAACCACTTCTTGCGCCACTTCGCGGGAAAGAACGGCAAGGCCGTGCGCGCTTTTTCCAGCGAGGCGATGTCGGTGCTGGAGAACTACGCCTGGCCGGGCAACGTGCGCGAGCTGGAGCACGCGGTGGAACGGGCGGTGGTCTTGTCCCGCGGCGAGGTGGTCGACGTGGGCGACTTGCCCGAGACGGTGCGCAACGGCCCCGTGGGGTCGGCGGGCCTGTTGGTCATCCCCATCGGCACTCCGATGGAGGAAGTGGAGCGCCGCGTCATCCACGAGACGTTGCGCCACACCCACGGCGACAAGACGATGGCCGCGCGATTGCTCGGCATCGCCGCGCGCACCATCTACCGCAAGCTGGAGCGCGAGGCCGCCGAAGAGCCGTAAGGCCACCCCCGGCCGCCCAGTAGGGCTTTAGCGTCTGGGCGTTTCTCCCTCCTCGACGAGGTCGAGCAGCAGCTCCCGAAACACCTCTGGCGGGCAAGGCTTGGCCAGCACCGGCACATCCAGCCCGTAGCGAGGAGGAACGTTCAAGGCGGTGTGCAGAATGCATCGAACCTTCGGCCAGGTGCGACGAACCTCCTCGACCAACTCCACGCCGTCGATCTCCGGCATCAGGTAGTCGCAGATCAGCACGTCGGGCTGCTCGCGCTTCATGATCTCGAGCGCCGCCTTCGCGCTGGCGGTGAAGATCATGCGCACCGGCAGCCCCTCCACCACGTCTTTGTAGAGGGCGAGTAACGTGCAGTCGTCGTCCACGAGGAGGAAGGTGGGAGGCATTCCGAGATCCCCGAAGCCGCGGGCCAATACGACCCATCAGGTTAGTCGATTTTTGCATGACCTGTCACGTCCTGGCCGGCGCCCTCTTGACCGCATACGGGCTCTCTCCCACCGGTAGGAGGGGACATGGACAAGAGGCTGGCCGCCGCTCTGGGGGCAGCGGCTCGAGCCGCCCGCCAGCGAGCGGACCTCACCCAGGCCGACGTGGCCGAGCGGCTGGACATCTCACCCGACGTGTATGGCCGGCTCGAGCGGGGGGTGATGCTCCCCAGCGTCGAAACCCTGCGACGGCTGTGCCTGGTGCTGGGTGTCTCGGCCGACGACCTCTTGGGCCTGGAGGCGACGCGAAGCGCCGTCTTCGCTGCCGAACCGGGGCCGGTCTACGCCGAATCGTCGGGCGAGCTCCGGCGGCTCCTGCGGCGCGCGCGCAAGCTCGACCCCCGCCGGCAGCGACTCATCGGTCTGCTCGCCAAGGAGCTCGCCGCGCTCCCGCGTTCCCGGCGGTGATTTGCCAGCGTGGCAGGGGTATGCGCGTGTCAGGGCGACAGATTGTCGTGGTGAGGAATGCCTCTTGCCCCCGGCCGCTCTCCCACAGGCGCAGCGAGGCCGGTGGCATCTGCATTGCTCGCGGGTGCGTTCATGCGCGCCATCATTCTCACTCTCCTCACCATATTCCTCGTTCACGCCGCTCTTCTCTTCTGGGCCCAACCCGTTGCCATCAACGGCTCACGCAGGTCGACGGCGCCACGCCCTCCCCCTGTGCCCACCGCTCTCGAAGGCGAACGGCTGGCGCGCCTTTTGGGCATGCGCCTTTCATCCACGGAGCGCCCCGCTTCTGTGCCACCGCGTGCGCCCCTGTCAGCGCGCGTGCTCGGCACCCTGGTCAGCGCGGAACCGCGCTGGTCATTCGTCCTCGTGGATGATGGCGGCAAGACCCGCACCGTCGCGGTGGGCGACCAGCTGGAGGGAGCCGATGTCCTCTCCATCGAGCGGCGGCGCGTGTCGGTCCTGCGTGACGGCCGCGAGGAGTGGCTCGAGCTGGGTGCCCCCGCGGGCGCCGGCACCTCGCTTCCGGCCCTCGGCGAAAACCGCTTCACCCTTTTGCGCACCACGGTGGAGCAGGCCTTGGACGAGCTGCCCCACCATGGGGCGCAGGTGATGCTCGTTCCGGCGTTCGAGCAGGGGAAGGCCGTGGGCATCAAGCTCTTCGGTTTGCGTGCAGGGTCGATCTGGGAACGCCTCGGCCTGCGAAATGGCGACGTTCTTCGCCAGGTGAATGGAGTCGAGCTCTCCAATCCTCGGCGGGCCCTCGACCTTTACGCGCAGGCCGGCACGCTGCGCGAGGTCACCCTCGAGGTCCTACGCGAGGGTCGGATCAACGTCCTCACCTACCTCATCGAGTAAGTGCCCCAACCCCGGTAGACTGACCAACGATGTCCGCTCCTGCCGTACTTCTGGTCGACGACGATGTGCTGACGCGTCGGGTGCTGAGTGAAATGCTCGCCGCCGCCGGGCTGTCGGTGACCGCGGTGTCGTCCACCGTGGCGATGGAGGTGGTGCTGCAGCGCCAGATACCCGACCTCTGTCTCATCGACGTCGTCTTGGGCGAGGAGAACGGGCTGACGGTCTTGAGCGAGCTGCGCCGGCGCCCGGAGCTGGCGCGCACCGCGCTCATCGGCATCTCGGGTCTACGCAAGCCCGACCTGCTGGCAACGGCCTTCGCCGAGGGCGCCGACGACTTCCTCTTCAAGCCGCTTGGCACCGAAGAGCTCCTCGCCCGCGCCCGTGCCGCCATCGCACGCCGGCGTCTGTTGGCACCCTTGGGCGGCATCACCCACAACGAGCGCCGCGAGGTCACCACCCTTTTCTGCGACGTGCGCGGCTTCACCTCGTTGGCGGCCGCCCACGACCCCGAGTGGGTGGTGGAGATGCTCAACGGTCTGTTCGAGCGTCTGGTGGCGCAGATCGACCGACGCGGGGGCGAGGTGGACAAGTACCTCGGAGACGGCTTGCTGGCTTTCTTCGGCACACGCGCCCCCGGCGGCGACAAGGAGCTTCAGGCGGTCGACGCGGCGCGGGCGATGATCGCCGCCACCGCCGAGTACTCCCGCGAAAGCCTCTTGCTCGACGGCCGGCGGCTGTCGGTGGGCGTGGGCATCGCCACCGGGGTGGTGGTGATTGCTCCCGTGGGCGCCAATGCCAAGCGCCAGGTGACCGCCCTGGGCGATGCGGTGAACCTCGCCTCGCGGCTCCAGGGGCTCGCGGGTGAGGGCGAGGTCTACGTCTGCGAGCGAACCTTCCAGCGTGTTTCCTGGGCCGTGGTGACCGACGGGGCCCAGCATGTCGAGCTCAAGGGCGTTGCCGGCACCCCCACGGTGTACCGGGTGGTGGACGTCAACATGAAGGGCCTGGTGGGCTAAAAGACCTACGGCAGCGTCAGCACTCCGGCCGATTGCGGCGTCCCCGTGCCAGGCTGAGAGCTCGAGCCGGGGTTGGCTGCGTCGACGAAGCTGGTGGCCCGAATGCGAATGAAGTACCGGGTGTTCGCAGCGAGGCCGGTCAGCTGGAAGGTGGTGGTGTCCGCCGGGACGGTGGTCACCTGGGTCACCGTGCCCCCCGTCGCCGCGGTGGAGCGCTCGATGCGAAAGCCGGTTTCGTTGGCCGAGTTGTCGGTCCACGAGAGGTCCATCGACGTCTGGGTCACGTTGGTCGCGGTGACGTTGGTGGGCGCAGCGGGCGGCGCAGGGAAGGTCACCGTCAGCGTCGGTGTGGCGGCCGAGGTTCCCCCGTTGTTCCTGGCGCACACCTTATACGAGTAGGTGTTGGCGGCGTTCCGCTCGTTGCGGTTGGTGGCTGTCGTACCCGCGCCGACGTTGCCGGTCGCGGTGGCCCCGAACGCGGCGCCGTTCAGCGCTTCATAGAAATCGAAGTTCGTCTCGTTGTTGGAGGCGTCGGTCCAAGTCAGCCGAATCACGTTCGCGGTGGCCTGGTTCTGAATGACGAAGTTGAAGTTGGTGGGCGCAGCGGGCGGCAGCTGCCTGGTGGCTGCGCTGTCAACAGCGGTCGGGTTCGAGGGACCCGCCGAGTTGTAGGCGACGACCCGATAGAAGTAGGTGGTCGAGGGGTTCAGCCCGGTGTCTTGGTAAGTCGACACATTGGCGCCGAGCTGAGCGACCTCGGCGAACGGGCCGTTGGTATTGGTCGCCCGCTCGATGCGAAAGCCATCTTCGTTGTTCGAGGCATCGGTCCACGCGAGGTTGAGCTGGGTGGCGCCCACCGGAGCAGCGGTCGGAGGACAGGTCGACGCGCCCGCGGGGTTGGCGGGAGTGGTGACATTGAGCCCACCCGGGTCTCCCGGCGGGGACACGGTGATGTTGGTGGTGCCGCATGCTTGCGGTGACTTCGGTGAGAGGTTTCCCACCAAGTCGAACGCCTCGAGCTCGAAGCAGTACTCGGTACCCGAAGCGAGGTTCGTTTCGGTGTGGCTCAAGGTCGCCGCGTCGACCGTCTTGATGAGCACACCGCGCAGGTACACGTGGTAGCCGTCGATGCCCGCCACGTCATCGGTCGCCGCATCCCAGGCGACCACCAGCGAGGACGAGCCCTGGGGAGTCACCCGCACATTGCCTGGAGTGCTCGGGGGCACCGAATCGTCCGCCACCAGGGTGGTGCCGCTGGCGACTTCCGAGTCGGGCGAATCGCCGATCTTGTTGAAGGCCCGGACTTTGTAGAAGTAGGTGGTGGTCCTGACCAGCCCGGTGTCGACCAACTCGGTGGCGTTGGCTCCCACCTGCCCCGCCTCGGTCCACGGCCCGTCTGCGGCCGGTGCACGGTCGACCTTGAAACCGGTTTCGCTCTTCGAGCTGTCGCTCCAAGTCACTCGCATGGCGACGTCGGACACCGGCTTGACGACGACGTTGGTGGGAGCCGCGGGCGGGGTGGTGGCTCCGTCGACGGTCACCTCGAGCACCTTCGAAGTTGCCCGGGTTCCGGTCGCGAACACCGCGTTGACCTTGTACCAATAGGTGAGCCCCTGCAGCGCCGTGTTGTCGGTGAAGCGGGTGCTGTTGGTCGAAGCGGTGGCCAGCTCTTCGAAACCTTCGGTCGCCGAGACGGTGCTCCGCTCGATGAGGAAGCGCACCTCGTTGCTGGCGTTGTCCTTCCAGCTGATGGTGACCGACGTTTCGGTCATCTCGACCACCGCGAGCTGAGTGGGAACTCCGCCGGCTCCCTCCGGCGTGCCGCAGGCCGCGAGGAGGAGCAAGGGCAACAACAACCGAGGCCGAGCCAATGGGGACTTCATGGAGGTGACCTCCCGGAGGATGAGGGCAACGATTAGAGGGCAAGAGGCGGGCCGACGAAAGGGCTGTGCATCGCCATTGAAAAGCCCGTGTTCTAGAACGTTTAGCGAAAGCTTTGCCTCGAGGCCTGTGCACACGGGTGGGCAGTGGCGCAAAAGCGCCGTGCACGCCTTGCGAGGCGTCGATGGCGGCTGGACGGGTGACACCGCGTCAATCCACCTGGAAGCAGTCTGACATTTTGTCCCACGCCGAATCCGCGGCCGCTCTACCAGCAGTCAGGGCAGCGCTTTTCGGAATTAATCCAGGCACTTGGGTGTCGAGCAGACGGCGTCCACGAGCCCTCCCATGGCACCTGCCTTGCTCGAGCGTCTTGTCGCGAACGGACCATGGAGACCTTCTTTCGAAAGCACTTCTGGGTGGTTCACCTGGTCTTCATTTTCCTGGTGGCCCTCCTCGTCGCGCGCACAGTGAACCTGTTCGTGGAGATGGCGATCTCACCGTTGCCCTCACCGGGCGCGACGCACGTGGCGCGGCCCAAGCCGGTCGAACCTCTGGCGCAGCTGTCGATCGAGCGCCTCTCCAAGCTCACCGGGTTGCCGCTGCCCGTGGCCGAGCCCGAGGTGGTCGAGCCGACACAGCTGGTGGACATGAACGCGCCTCCGGTGCACACCGGGCTGGCGCTCAAGCTTTTGGGAACGCTGCTCGCGGGCGCCCCTGAATGGTCGATCGCCTCGATTCAGGACGGCAACCAGAAGCCTCAGTCGTACATGGTGGGCGACACGATCCTGGGCGCCGAGGTGCTGGAGATCGAGCGCGAGAAAGTCATCATCTTGAACAACGGCCGGCGGGAGTTCATCGACGGCACCCCCGGCAGCGGCGGGCAGGTGGCCTACGCTCCTCCGCCGCCGCAGCCGCAGCAGGTCGCCGCCTCGCCGGTGAACAACGCGCCCCCTTCGGTGGCTCTGGGCTCCTCGATTCGCGCCCTCAACGAGAACGAGTACGAGGTTCCCCGCGGGGAGATCGACAAGACGCTCTCCAACTTGAACGACGTCGCGATGCAGGCCCGCATCGTTCCCGCTTTCAAGGACGGGCAGGCGCAAGGCTTCAAGCTGTTCTCCATCCGCCCCGACTCCATCTACACGAAGATCGGCGTGCAGAACGGCGACGTCATTCGCCGAATCAACGGCTACGACCTGAACAGCCCCGAGAAGGCGCTGGAGATCTACTCCAAGCTCAAAGAAGCCAGCCGCATTGACATCGAGATCGAGCGCAACGGCTCGGTCGTCCGCAAGACGTACAACGTCCGCTGAACGCTCTTTCTATGACCACTCCTCGAGATGGATTGACGTCGTACCCCCTCTCCCCCTGGGAGAGGGTTGGGGTGAGGGGCGCGATCATCGCACTCTTCATGCTGGGCGCGCTCCCGGCGTTGGCGCAACGACCGGTGCGTGAGCGACAGATCGTGCCCACACCTCCCGGTGCGCCTTCCCCGGCTCCCGGACAGCCCGCGGCTCCCCCGCAACCCACCAGCCCCGTCGACGCCACTCCGCGCAAGACACCATCGTGCGAGGAGGTGCGGCGCAAGGCCCGCTTCTCCATCTACTTCGACAAGGTGGAGCTGGAAAAGCTGGTGCAGACCGTCGCCGACGCCACCTGCAAGACCTTCATCCTCCCCGAGAACGTGCGGGGAAAAATCTCGATCATCGGCCCGGAGAACGGGAAGGTCGAGGTCAACGCCGACCAGTTCTACGCGGCGTTCCTCTCGGCCCTCGACGCCAACAACCTCGCGGTGTACCCGCACGGGCGCTTCCTCAAGATCGTCGACAAGCAGCGGGCCAAGCAGTACCCCATCCCCACCGTTCTCGAGGCCGACGAACCGGTGACCACCAACGAGCAGATGGTCACCCGGCTGTTCAAGGTGAAGTACGTGGAGATCGAGGCGCTGCGCGGCGTCTTGCAGCAGCTGGTCACTCCTTCCGGCGACACCATTCCCTTCCAACCCGACACCATCATCGTCAACGACCTGGGGTCGAACATGGCCCGGCTGGCGCGGATCATCGACCAGCTCGACTCGCGCGCGTCCTCCGACGAGGTGCGGGTGGTGCAGATCCAGTTCGCCAATGCGCAGGAGATCGCCGACAAAATTCAGAAGCTCTTCGAGAGCCGGGCGCAACGTCCAGGACAGCGTCCGGGCGCCGCGGCGCCTCCTCCACCGGTGGGAGGCGCCATCTCAGGGGCTCCTCCGGCCGGTCAGCCGGGGGGTGCGGCAGCCGAGAGCGGAGGGCCGGCCACGCTGTCGCAGCTCATTCCCGACGAGCGGACCAACAAGCTCATCATCATCGCCAGCCCGGCGGCGTTCGACCGCATCCTCGCCCTGATCAAGGAGATCGACATTCCCATCTCCGGCGAGGGGCGCATCAACGTCTATTACCTGGAGAACGCCAACGCCGAGGAGGTTGCGGGCACGCTGCAATCGCTCGCCCAGGGCACCGCCAACCGCCCGCGCACTCCCACTCCGCCGACACCTACGCCCGGCGCCATCAAGGGCACGGTCACTGCCGCCGAGCTCTTCGCGGGCGAGGTGAAGATTTCCGCCGACAAGGGCACCAACGCCCTGGTGATCGTCGCCAGCCAGAGCGACTACCGGAACCTGGTGCGGGTGATCGAGAAGCTCGACATTCCCCGCCGGCAGGTGTTCGTCGAGGCGGTCATCATGGAGGTCAACCTCGACCGCAACTCGGAGTTCGGGTTGAACCTCCACAGCGGCTACTCGCTGCGCACCGACCAGGGCGCGGTCCCGGGGGTGTTGGCCACCAAGTACACCAACCAGGGGCTGCCCCCCTCTTTCTCGCTGTTGAGCCTGGCCAACTTCGGCGGCTTTCTCGCGGGGCTGCAGGGCCCGGTCATCCCCGAGCTGGCGCAGCTGGGCATCGACATTCCCGCGTTCGGGGTGGTGTTGCACGCGCTGCAGCAGAGCTCGGACGTGAACGTGCTCTCGACGCCGCACATCCTCACCAGCGACAACGAGGAGGCGGAGATCACCGTGGGCCAGAACGTGCCCTTCCAGGCGGGCTTCTCCCCCACTCAGCTGGGCGGCCTGTCCTCCACCATCCCGGGTGCCAACGCGCTGACCCCCTCCCTCGCCGCCGGCCTGGGCGGGCTGGGGAGCCTCTTCGCCCCCATCACCCGGCAGAACGTCGAGCTCAAGCTGACGGTGAAGCCGCAGATCAACGAGAGCGACTTCATTCGCCTGGTGATTACCGAGCAGACCGAGGAGATCGCCTCCTCCGACCCGGTGCTCGGCCCCACCACCTCGAAGCGATCGGCGAAGACCACCGTGGTGGCCAAGGACCAGGAGACGGTGGTCCTGGGCGGCATCATGCAAGACCGCACCATCGAGTCGGTGGCCAAGGTGCCGCTGCTCGGCGACATCCCCGTGGTGGGTCACCTCTTCCGCGAGCAGAGCCGCAAGAAGGTGAAGACCAACCTCCTGCTCTTCCTCACGCCCTACATCATCAAAGACAAGAGCGACTTCCGCAGCATCTTCGAACGCAAGATGAAGGAGCGGCAGCAGTTCATCGAGCAGTTTTACGGCCAGGTGCCGGGCTACGACGTGGCGATCGACTTTGCGCGCAAGAAGGGGCCGCTGGCGGCAATGAGCGCCGCGCTCTCCAAGGAGCTGCAGAAGGTGGAACACGGCGGGCCGGGCGTGCCGGGCGAGAAGGTCATCACCCCCGGCGAGCCGGCGGCACGGCCGAGAACCGAGGTGCCGCCGGGGGAAGAGCCGCCTCCCGTGGAGGGAGGCCCTGAAGTCGCCCCGCCGCCGGAGGCCCCTTCCCCCGAGCGCCTCGAGGTCCAACCCGGGGGCGAGCCGGAGATTCGATGAGCCAGGAGCTGGACGCGCCCATGGAGACGGCCGCATCTGAGCGCACCGAAATGGTGGCGCACGGACCGGCCTATCTCTTCGGCCGCCCGCTGGGAGAGATCCTCAAGGTTTCGGCTCAGCTCTCCCAGGAGAAGCTCGACGAAGCGCTCGCCCTCCAGGCGGAGAAGGGCGGGCGGCTGGGCGAGGTGTTGGTGGGCATGAAGGTGGTTTCCGAAGAACAGGTGGCCCAGGCGCTGGCCGCGCAGCTCGACCTGCCTTTTTTGGCGCGCATTTTCTCCGACGAGATCGACGGCGAGCTGGTGAAGCGGGTGCCGATCAATTTCGCCAAGTCGGCGCGGCTCTTGCCCTTGCAGCTCGAGGGCGAGGCGGTGGCGCTGGCGGTGGCCGACCCCTTGGACACCGCGGTGCTCGACCACGCCCGCATGCTTTTGCAGCGCAACGTCAGCCCCCGGCTCGCGCTGGCCTCGACGATCGTCGACGCGATCAACTCGGTCTACGACCGGGCGGTGAACGAGGCCGAACAGCTCGTCGATCAGATGGAGGCGCAAGACCTCGACGAGCTCGCTCACGAGCTGGAAGAGCCACAAGACCTGCTCGACACCGACGACGAGGCGCCGATCATTCGCCTCGTCAACTCGCTGCTCTTCCGCGCCGCCAAGGAGCAAGCGAGCGACATTCACATCGAGCCGATGGAGCGTGAGCTCATCGTGCGCTTCCGCATCGACGGCGTCCTGCAAGAGATCATCAAGCCGCCCAAGCGCTACCAGAACTCGATCGTCGCCCGCGTGAAGATCATGGCGTCGCTCAACATCGCCGAGAAGCGGCTGCCGCAAGACGGGCGCATTCGCATCAAGCTGGCGGGGCGCGACATCGACATTCGCGTGTCGGTGATTCCGACCACCAACGGCGAGCGCATCGTCATGCGGTTGCTCGACAAGAGCGCCACCCTGCTCGACCTGGCGGAGATCGGCATGAGCGCGCACACGCTGGCGCAGGTCGACGGCATCATCCGCCGCTCGCACGGCATCGTCCTGGTCACCGGCCCCACCGGCAGCGGCAAGACCACCACCCTTTACGGAGCGCTCTCGCGCATCAACACCCCGGACTTGAACATCCTCACCGTCGAGGACCCGGTCGAGTACCAGATCAAGGGCATCTCGCAGATGGCGATTTCGCCCAAGATCGGCCTGTCCTTCGCCGCCGGGCTGCGCAGCTTTCTCCGCCAGGACCCCGACGTCATCATGGTGGGCGAGATTCGCGACAAGGAGACGGCGGAGATCGCCATTCAGGCCTCGCTCACCGGCCACCTGGTCTTCTCCACCGTCCACACCAATGACTCCGCCGGCGCGGTCACCCGCCTGGTGGACATGGGCGTCGAGCCCTTCCTGGTCGCCAGCTCGCTGACCGCCATCTTGGCGCAGCGTCTGGTGCGCCGCGTGTGCCCCGACTGCCGGCAGGCCTACGAGCCCACGGACGAAGAGCTGCGCGAGATCGGCCTGTCGCGGCAGAAGCTGGCCGCGCGGGGTGTTTCCACCGTTTTCCGTGCCACCGGTTGCCTCGCCTGCAGCAAGAACGGCTACCGCGGCCGCACCGGCATCTACGAGTTTCTGCTGGTGGACGACGACGTGCGCCAGCTGGTGCTCAAGAACGTGGACTCGTCGAGCATCAAGAAGAAGGCGATGGAGAAGGGCATGTTGTCGCTGCTCGACGACGGGGCGCGCAAAGTGCTGGAGGGCGAAACCACCATCGCCGAAGTCCTGAGCGTCACCCAGGAGGACCTGTAATCTGCCCGTCTTCGAATACAGAGGGCTCTCCGAAGCCGGCAAGACGGTCAACGGCCTGAAGGAGGCCGATTCGGCCAAGACCCTGCGCGCCCTCTTGCGCAAGGAAGGCGTGTTCCTCACCGACGTCCTCGGGCAGGCGGAAGGAGCGCGCGCCAACGGCAAGGCCGGCGCCGTCGTGGCTTCGGGGCAAATCGACCTACGCAAGCTGGCGCGCGGGCGCATCACCTCGGACGACATCGCCATCATGACCCGGCAGCTGGCCACCCTGCTCGGGGCCGGAGTGACGCTGGTCGAGTCACTCACCGCGCTGGTCGATCAGGTGGAGAAGGAGCGCCTCAAGCGCGTGCTCTCCGACGTGAAGCAGCGGGTGAACGAGGGCAGCTCTCTGGGCGACGCGCTGGCCCAGCACCAAAAGATTTTCGGTTCGCTGTACGTGAACATGATTCGCGCTGGCGAGCACTCGGGCGCGCTCGACGCGGTGCTCTTGCGACTTGCCGAGTTCACCGAAGGGCAGGCGCGGCTGCAGCAGAAGATCATCTCCACCCTCATCTACCCGGCGATCATGTCGGTGATCGGCGGCGGCATTCTCGTGCTCCTCATGACCCTGGTGGTGCCGCGGGTCACCAAAATCTTCGAGGACATGAGGGCCACGCTGCCGTGGACGACGCGGTTGCTCATCTGGTCATCCAACACCCTTCAGACCTGGTGGTTCGTCCTCCTGCCGATGTTCGTGGGGGGAATCGTCACCTTCTTCTATTGGAAGCGCTCGGAGGCGGGAAAGCCGGTGTGGGACCGCTTCGCCCTGAAGATGCCGGTGTTCGGCAGCCTCATTCGCATGCTCTCGGTGGCGCGCTTCTCGCGCACGTTGGCCACACTCCTTCGCAGCGGAGTGCCGCTTTTGACCGCGCTGGACATCGTCAAGAACGTCATCACCAACAGCGTGCTCGCCGGGGTGGTGGAGAAGGCGCGCGAGGCGATTCGCGAGGGCGAGAGCATCGCCAACCCGCTCAAGCGCTCGGGGGAGTTTCCTCCGCTGGTCTACCACATGGTGGCGATCGGGGAGCGCAGCGGCCAACTGGAAGACATGCTGGTCAACGTCGCCGACAGCTACGAGTCGCAGGTGAACGTGCGAGTGGGCGCGCTCACCGCGCTGCTCGAGCCCTTGCTCATCGTCAGCATGGGCGTGGTGATTGGCTTCGTCGCCCTCTCGATCATGATGCCCATCCTTCAAATCAACTCGTCCATTCGATGAAACCCATGAACCAGCCTTCCCCCCAGCCGCTCGATTGGTGGGTGCAGCGCGTGACGCTCTTCGCCTTGCTCGCGCTCAGCGCCGTTCTGGTCGGCATGGGTATCAAGCTCTACACGCCGCCGCGCGCTTCGCCGCCGTCGGCGATCCACTCGTCCGCCGTCCCCTAGAGGTCCTCTATGAACCGAAAAGCCAGACGCATTCTGCGCCGCGCCCGCCGTGGCATGACGCTCATCGAGATCATGGTGGTGATCGTCCTCCTCGCCCTTCTGATGGGGCTGGTGGGCGTCGCCCTCATCCCCAAGCTCGAGGAGGGCAAGCGCGACTCGGCCATGCTGCAGATGAAGAACTTCGAGGGCGCGCTCAAGTGCTTCTACGTGAAGAAGGGCAGCTACCCGGACACGGGCGTGGGGCTCAAGGGCCTGGTCGACACCCAATGCATGGAGACCATCCCCCAAGACCCTTGGGGCAGCGAGTACGTCTACCTCAACGAGGGCGGCAAGCCGGTCATCGTCAGCTACGCCAAGGACAAGGCCCCCGGCGGCGAGGGCAACGACGCCGATCTTTCCACCAAGGACGGCCCCAAGCCGCAGTAGCCCGATGAGCGCGCACGACCACAATCCCCTCTCTCCCTGGGAGAGGGTCAGGGTGAGGGGCGTCAGCCTGACGAATTCGCCCCCCTCACCCCCGCCCTCTCCCAAAGGGAGAGGGGGTCGCCGGGGCGTCACGCTCATCGAGTTGATGATTGCGCTGACCCTCATCACCGTCTTCTTCTCCGTTGCCGTCTTGAGCGTGGGCGCGCTCACCGGGACCAAGGCCAAGGCGGCCGCGGGAGAGCTGGGCGGCGTCATCCGCTCGCTCTACGACACCGCCGCGCTGAGCGGAAAAACCTGCCGCCTGGTCTTCGAGCTGCCCGGCCCCAAGGAGGACGAGGACGTCGCGCGCTACTGGGCCGAGTGCGCCGCGGGGAACGTCACCGCGCGCAAAGACCGAGAGGACGAGCTCGAGGACGCCTCGCGTGCCAAGGAGGAGGAAGCCCGCAAGAAGGACCGCGGTGCGAGTGATGACCGCTTCCGCTCATACTCCGACGGGCCTTCTCTCCAAGAACTGCTCGCGGCGGAGAAGGACCGGGTGGAGAACGCCGCCAAGTACTCGCAGTACACCAGCCCGGAGATCGAGCCCCGCGAGCTCCCCGGAGCGGTAAAGCTCTCGGTGTGGACACGTCACCAGCGCGAGGCGGTGAGCGCAGGGACGGCCTACCTCTACTTCTTCCCCCAGGGCTTCACCGAGAAGGCCCACGTCTACGTGCGCCAGGGGGACAACGTGTGGACGATCACCGTCTCGCCGCTCACCGGGAAGACCAAGGTGGTGGCCGAGGAGCTGGAGGTGCCCAGGTCATGAGGCGCGGCTTTTCGCTCCTCGAGGTGCTGGTGGCGATGGCGATTCTCGCCGTCTCCCTCATGGCCATTTTCAGCCTCAACTCCGGAGCGGTGGCGAACCACGCGTACACCAAGAAGTTGACGGTGGCGACGCTGCTCGCGCGGGGGAAGATGATCGACTTGGAGCAGGAGCTCTACGACAAGGGCTTCTCCAACGACGACGACGAGGAGTCGGGCGACTTTTCCGACGAGGGCTGGCCCAGCTTCAAATGGCGGGCGAAAATCATCGCCCCCAAGACCAACGGGCTCGACCCGCAGAAGCTGATCGGCGCCCTCTTCAACCTCCCCCTCGGAGGAGAGGGCGACGAGTCGGGGCTGGGCGGACTGGCTGCGCTTTTCGGCGGCGGCGGCAACACCAAAAATCCCGGCGCGATCGATCCTCTGGCCGCGCTCGGCCCCGCCGCCGCGCTGGCCCAGGGCCAGTTCACCCAGATGATCGACCAGATCACCAAGGCGGTGCGGGAGGTGCACCTCACCGTCAGCTGGAAGGAAGGCAAGCTGGTGGAAAGCATCGACCTGGTGACCCACGTCGTCTCCCTGGGGCCTGGCAGCGACCGCAACGGCCTGAGCGGCACCGGGGCAACGTCGGCCCCAGGCACCCCGAACTGGGTTCGTCAGGACAATGGCGCACCGGTGGCCAACCCGGTGCCCGGTCCGGGCGGCACCATGGTCGATCCCACCGACAACATGCCGGTGATTCCGCTCGCACAGTGGATGGCGCAGCAGAGCGCGCGCAACATCCCTGGTGCGATCAATCCGCGACTGCCCATCGGCGGTGCCGCGGGCGGGCTCCTCCCCGGAGGCCTGGGAACCCCGCGGCCCATCAAGGTGCGTCCTCAATGAGAAGGCCCAAACACAACGGCTTCACCCTGATGGAGGTGATGATCGCCATCGCCATCACCTCGATGATGGGCGGGCTCATCGCGGTGGCGTTCTCGACGGGCATGAAGGCCAAGGAAGTGGTCGAGGCCGACGCCGAGCACTATCGCATGGTGCGCACGGCGATGAACCGCATGGTGCGCGAGATTGGCGCCGCGTATGTGAGCGACCGCTACGACCCCAAGCGCTACCGCGACGCCTTCGACCGCCCCACCAACTTCATCGGGGAGAAGGAGCGGCTGCTCTTCACCTCGCTCGCCCACCAGCGCCTGTACGCCGACGCCAAGGAGTCCGACCAGATGGTGGTGGAGTACTCGGTGAAGTCGTCTCCCGACCCGAACGTGAAGAACCGCGACGACCTGGTGCGCCGCGAGAACGCCAACGTGGGCGAACGCATGGACCGTGGGGGGACCGAGGAGGTTCTCTTCGAGGGAATCAAAAAGATCGAATTCGCCTACTGGGATTCAGAGCGCAAGGAGTGGGACGACGAGTGGGACACCCGGCGCGCCGAGCGTACGAAGCTTCTGCCCACCCGGGTACGCATCACCCTCGTCGCTCTCGACGAGAACAAGAAGGAGCGGCGCTACACCACCCAGACCCGCATCGTGCTCAACACCGAGCTGCCGAGGTTTCAATGAGGACGGCTATTCGCCCCTCACCCCAACCCTCTCCCAGCGGGAGAGGGGGACGTGGAGAACGCGGAGTGGCGTTGATCATGGTGGTGATTGCCATCGCCTTGCTCACCGTGGTGGGCACCGAGCTCGCCTACAACTCCCGGGTCGACATGCAGCTGGCCGCCAACCAGCGCGACGAGGTGCGCGCCTACTTCCTGGCCAAGAGCGGCATCGGGCTGGCGCGGCTGATGCTCCGCTTTCAGCGGCAGCTGGACAACATTCAGATTCCCACCAACCTGCTCAGCCTTCTGGGCGTCCCGCCCCAGGTTCCCCAGCCCTCCTCGCTGTCCATTCAGCTGTGGCGCATGGCGAAGATCGACTGCCACATGCTGCAAGGGCTGGTCGACGACGAGCCTCCCCGCGGAGGCATCGGGCCTGCATCCTCGAGCTCGAAGTTCGAGTTCGACGATGAGTTCCCCGAGCTGGGCAAGGCGATGGCGACGCGGAAGTTCGGCGGCTTCTCGGGGTGTTTCGATGTCCAGATTTTCGACGAGGAGGAGAAGATCAACTTGAACAAGCTGGACGCTCCCCAGCTCACCAGCCAGGTGCTCTTGGCACAAACGCTCTCCACCTTCGGCGACAAGAAGTACGAGTTCCTCTTCGAGAAGGAGGACTCCAACAAGGTGAAGGTCGCCCCTGCCGACCTGGTCGTTTCGATGCGCGATTGGGTGGACGAGGACGAGGTGCAATCGCAACTCAACCTGACCGGCCAGGGCGACCCGTTCGCCAAAGGTTTCTCTGACGAGGACCACGACTACGACCGCTACGACCCGCGCTACGAGGCGAAGAACGCGCGCTTCGACAGCCTCGACGAGCTGTACCGGGTGCATGGCGTGAACGACCGCTTCATGGCTGCCTTTCGCGACAAGCTCACCGTGTACCCGGACATCAACTCGCGCCTGAACATCAACACCGATGATCCGGTGCTGCTCACCTTGGCCATTCGCTCGGTGGCCGACCCCTCGCGCCCCGACGTGCGGCTGCAAGACCCGATCTTCATCGACTCGCTCATCCAGAAAATCCGCCTGGCGAAGATGTTCGCCATCTTCGGCATGTCGGTGGTGGACTTCGTGAACATCGTCGAGTCCGCGGGGGTGGCGGTGAACCCCTCGATCAAGAGCAACCCCGCCAACCAGCGGTACGTGGGCGACAAGACCACCACCTTCCAGCTCAAGAGCGTGGGGACCGCCGGCGCGGTGGAGAAGACGCTCACCGCGGTGGTGCGCACCAACGAGGGGCTGGGCACCCTCGTCTACTGGAGAGAGGAATAGCCATGGCTCGCATCCTGGGGCTGGACCTCGGCAGCTACTCGGTGAAGGCGGTGCTCTTCGAAACCACCCTGCGCGGGTATCAAACCCGCGCCTACCGCACGGTGCGCGTCGGTCCCCGCCCGGAAGGAGGCAGCGCGCTGGCTCCCCTCGAGGCTGCGCTGAACGAGCTTTGGGCGCAGGAGCCGCTCGTGGCCGACCAGGTGGTGGTCTCCCTCCCCGGCCCTTCGCAGGCCACGCACGTCATCACGCTCCCCTTCACCGACACCAAACGCATCGACGCCACGGTGCCCTTCGAGGTGGAGAGCCAGCTGCCCTTCGACCTCTCCGACGCGGTGTTCGACTACCAGGTGGCAAGCACGCGGGAGAAGAAGAGCGACCTCATCATCGGAGTGGTGAAGAAAGACGAGCTGCGCGCGTTGCTCGAGCTTCTACAAAAGCTCAAGCTCGACCCACGCGTCGTCACCCACCCCGGCATCTGCTACCAAAACCTGCTCGCCGCGCTCTCCCCGGCCGCGGGCGACGATGCGCCGATGGCGATTCTGGACATCGGCCACGAGCGCACCAGCGTGGCGATCGGCCGGTTGGGCGGCACCCTCGAGCTGGCGCGCACCTTCGCCGGGGGCGGCAAGGACTTGACGCGCGCGGTGGCCAACGAGCTTAGGTTACCGATGGAGGAGGCCGAGCGCTGGAAGGAAGAGCGGGGCGCGGTGGGGTCGGCGGCCTTTGGCCCGGAGGCCGAGCGCGTCGGAGGAGCGATGCAGCGGGCGCTGCAAGGGCTCTTGCGCGAGCTTCGGCCCACGCTCAAGGCGTATACCGCGAAGACCCGCGGCAACGTGTCGCGGGTGCTCTTGTGCGGCGGCACCACGAGGCTCCGCGGCCTCGCCGACCAGCTCACCCGTGACTTGGGCGTGCCCGTCGAGCCCCTGCAGCTGCCGCTGGAGGCCGCCTCGCTCATCTTGGCGGAGGAGCAGCCCAGCGCCGCGCAAGGTTACGCGTTGGCCCTGCGCGGTCAGGCCTCGGGAGTGAAGGCGCCGCGCTTCAACCTCCGTCGCGGCGAGCTCTCCTTCAAAGGTGACTTCGACTACGTGCGCGAAAAGCTGGGCCGGCTGGCGGCGTTCGCCGCGGTCCTCTTGGCGCTGGTCATCTCCTCGGGCATCGTGCGCAACGCCGTCTTGGCCAGGCGCGAGCGCGCGGTGGACGCGATGCTCGGCGACGTCACCGAGCGGGTGCTCGGCACCCGTGAGAAAGACTTCAACAAGGCGCTCAACCTGCTCCAGGGCAAGGAGAGCCCGGCGGCGGTCATTCCCTCGATGTCGGCGGTGAACGTGCTCGCCGAGCTGGCGCAGCGCATGCCCTCCGAGGTACCGGTGACGATGGACCAAGTGGTGGTCGACTTGGACCGGGTCACCGTGCGCCTGGAGACGGACAGCTCGAAGCAAGTGGACAAAATCACCTCCGCCCTCAAGTCCTTCCGCTGCTTCAAGGAGGTGCAAGAGGGCAAGGTGGAGAAGTCGAAGGACGGCTCGAAGGTCACCTTCCGCCTGGACATTCAGGTGGAGTGCCCCACGGCCGTGCCTCAGGGGTAAGCCATGAACCAGCTCAAGGCCCTCATCGCCGATGCCCAGACTGCCTTCGGGCGCCTCACCGAGCGCGAGCGGCGCCTGGTGTCGCTCGCCGCCGCCGCGGTGGCGTGCTTCGTGGTGTTCCTCGTCCTCTTCTCCTTCTCCAGCGCGGCTGGCACCTACCGCCGTCGCACCGAAGACAAGCTGCGCAAGCTCGCCGAGGTGCAGGCGCTGGCGGCGAGCTACCGCGAGGCGGAGCAGACGCGCCAGGGCGTGGAGCGAAACCTCACCGCGAGCAACATTCGCCTCATCAGCTACCTCGAAGAGAAGGGCACTGCCGCCGGCCTCGACATTCCCACCATGAACCCCAAGGCCGACGTGGCGATCGGTGACGGGAAGATCATGGAGAGCGCGGTCGAGCTCACCCTCACCGACATCACCTTGGGGCGCCTGGTCGATTTCTTGAGCTCGGTGGAGCGTGGCCCGGGGGTGGTGAAGGTGAAGTACCTGCGCATCGAGCCGCGGGTGGCGCAAGAGAACCTCACCGCGTGGGTGACCATCGCCACCTATCGGATGAAGAATTGACCATGCCTCCGAACGCTCAGATCCCCCGCTGGAAAGTGGTGCTCCGCTACGCGGCCTTCAGCGCTTTCTCGCTCTTGTTCGCGCTCTTCCTCACCTTCCCCTACGACGCCTTGCGGCAGCGGGTGCAAAACGAGGCCGACGCCGCGGGGCTCTACGTGAAGATGGGCGGGCTGGGGCCGGGGTTGGGCATCACCGCCACCGACGTGCGCATCAGCCAGAAGGCCACCGGAGCCGAGGAGAAGACCCCCGAGGCGCTGGTGATTCGAAAAATTTCGGTGCTGCCCTCGCTGTACCCCTTGGGTGTGTGGGTGCGCGCCAGCGTGTTGGGAGGCTCGGCCAGCGCCCACGTCGGCGGCGTCAGCGACCTCGTCGTCCACTTCGACATGGACGAGCTCGACCTCTCGCAGGGGAACTTGAAGGGCTTCTCCGGCGTGGACCTGACGGGGAAGTTGAGCGGCCGGGTGGAGCTGAGCATCCCTCGAATCACCGTGGGGGGAGCGAAGATTGCCGAACCCGATCTCGGTCAGGCCAGTGGATTTTTTCGTCTCGAGCTTACGAACGTGACGGTGAACGGCGGAACCGTCCAGGTGGCCATTCCGATGTACGGGCCCGAGCCGACGCCGATCGACTTGCCCAAGGTGGTGCTCGGGGACATCGAGGGGAAGATGAAGGTCGTCAAGGGCCAAGGGACTCTCGAGAGCTTCACCGCCAAAGGTCAGGGCCTGGAGGTGAAGGGCTCGGGCACGCTCAAGCTCGCCAAGCGCCTCAGCTACGCCGAGCCCAACCTCGAGGTGCGCCTGAAGGCCGACCCCGACTTCGTCAAGTCGCTGGGCATCTACGGCACCGGGTTGGCGATGATTCCTTCCGACCCGAAGGACCCCAACTGGCGGCTGGGCAAGCTCACCGGCTACCTGGGCCGCCCCAATTTCCGGTAGCGGCTTTCAGCTCGGAAGCGGTTCCAGGTCCTCGATGATTCGCTCCAACGCCACCGCGCGCACTTTCTTCGCCATGGGGAAGGTGTGCCGTCCTGCGTGAATGACGTCGAGGCGGTCCAGCTTGAGGTCGTGCAGCGCGATACGCATCGACGGGGTGAGGACGGGCGCATCCGTTCGCTTGATCTCGAAACCCAGGCGAGTCGAGCCACGGACGACGAGGAGGTCGAGCTCCGCGCCAGCGTGGGTCGCCCAGAAGTAGCATTCTCGAGGACGAGCCCGCAGGCGCATCGTCACCTGAGCGATGGCGAAGCCCTCCCAGGAAGCGCCCAGCTTTGGGTGGCGCTCGAGGTCACGAAGGGAACGAATGTCGAGCAGGGTGTGCAACAAGCCCGAGTCGCCCACATAAACCTTGGGCGCTTTGACCTGCCTTTTTCTGAGGTTCTCGTGCCAGGGGAGAAGCTGCTGCACGACAAAGGTGGACACCAGGAGGTCGAGGTAGTGCCGTACGGTGGTGTGTGCGACGCCGAAAGAGCTGGCGAAATCCGCGGAGCTCCAGATCTGGCCGTGTGCGTGCGCGAGCATGGCCCAAAATCGCCCAAGGGTGCTCGAGGCCACACGTATTCCGAACTGGGGCACGTCGCGCTCGAGAAAGGTGCGGACGAAGTCCTGGCGCCACTCACGCGACGCTTCTTCGGACCGGGCGAGGAACGACCGAGGGAAACCACCTCGTAGCCACAAGGCGTTGAGACGGTGGGCTCCGGTCTCCTCGAGCGCGAAGCCGTCGACACCATGGAAGGCAATGCGTCCGGCGAGAGACTCCGATGCTTGCCTGAGCAGATTCTCGGAGGCACTGCCGAGCACCAGAAAGCGCGCCGGGGCTCGAGGGCGGTCCGCCAGAACGCGCAGCACGCGAAAAATCTCCGGGAGGCGGTGGACTTCGTCGAGCACCACGAGCCCACGCAGGGGCTGGAGGACCACCGAAGGTTCTCGCAGCCGGGCGAGGTCCTGGGTGGATTCCAGGTCGAAATACTCCGCGGGGCCACGCCGGCGACCGAGGAGCTGTCGGGCGAGCGTCGACTTGCCTACTTGGCGTGCGCCCAACATCGCCACCACCGGGTTTCGGGCAAGGAGCCGTTCCAGTCGATGGAGGTGCCACGGGCGCGGGAGGACAGTCACTTACCTTGAAATATGAGTGATAAGGACTCAATTTTCAAGGTTGGCTCAGGCCGCTCCGCAGCACTTTTTGTACTTCTTGCCGCTGCCACAAACGCAAGGGGCGTTTCGCTCGGTTTTCTTCTCGACCCGCACCGGCAGGGGCTGGCTTGCTTTGACTCCGTGCAGAAGCCTCTGGGTCTGCCAGGGCCGCCACGTCTTGCTCTCCCAGGCGGCGATGGTTTCTCCCGGAAGGTAGAGGTCCTCGGCGGCGCACCGAGCGAGGAACGGCAAGCTGGTGAACAGAAGCGACCGCACATGGTTCTCGCCGTGGATGCTCAAGTCCACGGTGACGGCGATCGTCCGGGCGAGCTTTTCAGGAACGTCCTCCGGGCGGTGGAACCGATGGGGCGAAGCCTCGGCTGCCGCGCGGGAAAGGGTGACGGCGACGTTTCTGCCCTGCGCCAGCTGGGCGTTGAGCGCCGCCTCCGGCTGGTCCATCACCTGGGCGAGCGAGGCCTTCAGCTTCTTTGCGTAGTCGCCGGGCTCCTCACCCTCCTCGAAGGTGCTCTTCCGGTCGAGCGCCTTGCGTGCCTCGGCATGGAGCTTCGCGTGCCCCAGCCCGATGGCGGCGACCTCCAGCGCGGCCGCCTCCAAGTCGAACAAGTCATCAGGGTGCGACAGACGCGCCTTGGCGTTCTGGAGCTGGTCCTTGCCGAGCCGCGCGGCCGCCCACAGCGAACGCACGCAGGTGGGCAAGTGGCCGCAGCCGAGCGCCAGCGGAACGAGCGCCTTGCGCACGAGGAGAAAGTCCTCGTCCAGGCGGTCGAAAAAGGCGGCGCCGTCGATGGCGGCGATGAGCACCGCCAGGTGCCCCATGCTCGTGGTCAAAGCCCACACTGCTTCGTGAAGCGTGGGCATCCCCCTCTTCGGTGGCGGCGGGGGTTTCCCGAAGGCGAGGGACACGTTGATCGCCTGGGAGGACTCGAAGGTGTTCTTCAGCCACAGGTTGAAGAACGCCGGTTGAAGCGCCGGCTGAAACGCCAACAGCCCCGACATCTCCTCGCGCGAGAGCTGATCGGACCGGATGAGGCGGACGAGCAAGTTGATGCCTTTGCCCTCCCCTCCCGCGAGCTCGTCAGCGAGGTGCTCTCGGCGCCGCTGAAGCTCGACGCGGCCCACCACCGAATCGAGCTTTTCGCGCGTGACGACGAAGAGGCTGCCCACGGACATGCCGTAGCCCAGACAGGTGACGAAGCCACCGTCGCGCGCGACGACCAAGTGAGGCCCGCCCGGTTCGCTCGAGAGGGCGAGCGCCAGACGTTCGGCGTCCTTGGGCAATCCGGCGTGTGCGAGCACTTGGCGCACGAGCTCTGAATCTCGATACAGCGAGAGGGCGACCTCCACGTCGGCCGAGGCCAGCCGGTCGAGACGGGAGAGAAAATGTGCCGCGTGGCCCATGGGCTTTGACCCAGTAGGCTAACAGGCTACTTGGAGCTCCGAAGCTTCCGGTAACGCTCCGGCTGCTTCGTAGCCGCCGGCGGAGCTTTCTTCTTCACCTGGCGCGCGTGGGCGGAGGTCCTCGGCTTGATCGACGTCGGCGAAGCTGCATTCAGCGCAGAGCGAGGGGGAGAGAAAAAGACGACCCCGGCTGCCAGAAAGAGTGCTGCGGACAAACCGAGCGCTCCTCCCCACAACGCGGCACGGCGGCTCTCTTCCAGCGTGGCCAGCCTCACCCGCCCCTCCTGCGCCACCGCCTGCCCGCACAGCTCGCGCACCAGCTTGCCCAGCTCGGCGGGGGCACGCGAGGACACCGGGGGAAGCGCACGCTGAAAATCTGCGGCGGACGAAAACCGCCCGTCGGGGCTCTTCTCGGTGGCCTTGCGTAGCGCCGTACACAGCGACAGCGGAGCATCCGCCCGCAGCTGCAAGAGGTCGGGCAACGGCTCGTCGAGGACTGCCTCGAGCGAGTCGCGCTCGTTGCCTCTCCAGAAAGCGCTCCTGCCGGTGGCGGCGAAGAAAATCGTCACCGCCGCGCCATGCACGTCGGTACGCCCATCGACCGGGCGGCCGCGCAGCTGCTCGGGGGCGACGTACTCCAGCGTGCCACGCAAAGTGCCGGGGACGGTGTCGCTGGGCACGTGAAGGCCGTGGGCGATGCCGAAGTCGATGAGCTTCACCTCGCCGCGGGTCGACACCATCACGTTGTTGGGAGTGACGTCGCGGTGCACCACCTTCAGCGGCCGGCGGTCGTCCCCCACCTGCCCGTGCACGTGCGAGAGCGCCGAGAGAATGCCCCGGCCCAGAAAGCTCACCAGCTCGATCGGCAGGTGCCTTTTGCGCTTGCGAAGCGCCTCCCAAAGCTCGGCGAGGGTGACGCCGTCGACGAGCTCCATCGCCAGGTAGTGCCAGCCGCCGTTCTCGCCGCTGTCGAAGACCTCGACCAGGTTGGGGTGGCTCAAACACGAGGTCAGTCGCGCCTCCGCTCGAAACTTCTGCACTGCGCGCTCGCTCGCTGTGCGCGAACGGTGCAGCACCTTGAGCGCCAAGGGCTCCCCAACGCCGCTTCGTGGGTACGCCAGATAGACGTCGCCCATGCCGCCATGGGCGAGCTTGCGCCCCAGGCGGTAAGGGCCCAGCCTGACTCCTGGTCGCAACTGACGCATCGAGGGCAAGCCTTCGGACTGCAAGCGGCGCTCCGGGCAGAACAGGCTGACTTCCCTGCCTTTTCCTTTCGCAAAAGTGGAGAGGCTGCCCCTATCCGCGACACTTGGAGCCTCCTTGCTCCATGACTCGTCGTGGGATGCAATCATGCCAAAGGGATGCCATAGTCATGACATGAGCAACCTTCAGGTGAAAAACGTTCCGGAGCGGGTGCACCGACGGCTGCGCGCGCTGGCAGCCAAGCGTGGGAGCAGCGTGCGAGACGTCGTGTTGGCAGCGGTGGAAAAGGAGCTTGCGCGTGACGAGTTCGAGCGCCGCTTGGCGGGACGCGAGCCGGTCGACCTCCAGCGGCCATCGGCGCGTACCCTTGAGGAGGTGCGCTCGGAGAGAACCCAGGAGCTTGAACGGTGACCTTGGTTCTCGACGCGTCCGCTGCGGTGGAATACCTACTAAAGACAGCGCAGGGTGCGCAGGTCGCGCTGCTGGTGGAGAAGGCCAACCTCATCGCCCCCGAGCTCCTTGACGTCGAGGTGCTCGCAGTGCTCCGAAAGGAGGCCCTCGCCCATCGGCTTTCCGCGCGGCGCGCCGAAGAGGCCATCGAGGATCTTCGTGACTGGCCCATCCACCGGCTGCCGCACCGCCCATTGCTCGAACGGGCGTGGTCTTTGCGCGCCAACACGTCCGCCTACGATGCTCTTTATGTGGCCGCGGCCATCGAGCACGGCGCTGCCCTGGTGACGGCTGATGGACCGCTGTCGCGAGCCCCCCTGCGCGGGGTGGTGGTGCACAACATTGGCGCGCCCTTGCTTTGACGAAATGCTATGGGGGTCGCATGCCCGAGCTAGTGTTCTTCCGCCGTGGGGACGAGGTGCTTCGCTTCTCGTTGGAGCGCGCGCGAGTCGTGTTGGGGCGCGGCGAGAAAAGCGACGTGGTCATCCCCGACCCTGAGGTGAGCCGGCAGCAAGTGGCGCTCTTCGCCGAGGAAGACAAGTGGTGGCTGGAGGACCTCTCGGGACACGGCACGGTGGTGGCGGGGGAGAAGGAGGAGCGCACCGCGCTTGCCGACGGCGCCGACATCGCGCTCGGCCAGTGGCGTGCCGTCTTCCGCGAGCGAACCGCAAGCGACCACAGCGAGCAAGCCACCGAGGCCGGCGCACAAACGACCGAGCTTTTGCCCAAGGACTCGCCGACGTCGAAGTACCAGGCGGCGCAAGTGCGGGTGCGCCAGGGCCCCCGCGAGGCGGTGCACAAGCTGTCGGCCGACGCCTTCACCGTGGGGAAAGACGGCTCCAACGACCTGGTGCTGGAGGACCGCTTCTGCTCCTCGCGGCACCTCAAGGTGTCGCGGCGCGACGGGCTGTTCCAGGTGGTCGACCAAGGCTCGACCAACGGCACCTTCGTGGGCAACGTGCGCGTGTACGAGGCCGAGGTGCCGCTCTTCACCACCTTGCGCATCGGTGAGACCGAGCTGGTGCTCGAACCGACCTCCACCGCGAAACCGGAGACCTCTTTCCGGGGCCTCATCGGCAGCGACCCCTCGATGCGGCAACTGGCCGAGCTCATCGAGAAGGTGGCGCCCTCTTCGGCGGCGGTGGCCATCTTGGGCGAATCGGGTACGGGAAAAGAGCTGGTGGCCCGCGCGGTGCACGCTTGCTCGCTGCGCGCGCAAGAAGCCTTCATTCCCGTCAACTGCGCGGCGATCTCCGAGGAGCTGATCGAGTCCGAGCTGTTCGGGCACGAGAAGGGCGCCTTCACCGGGGCGGTGAACGCACGAAAGGGCGCCTTCGAGGAGGCCGACGGGGGCACGCTCTTTCTCGATGAAATCGGCGAGCTGCCGGTCGACCTGCAGGCGAAGCTCTTGCGCGCGCTGGAGTCGGGAGAGATCAAGCGGGTGGGCGCCTCGCGGCCGATGACCGTCGATACCCGCATCGTCGCCGCCACCAACCGCGACCTGATGGGGGCGGTGCGCGCCGGCACCTTCCGCGAAGACCTCTACTACCGCCTGTGCGTCATCCCCCTGCACCTGCCGCCGCTGCGCAACCGCCGCGGAGACATCATGACCTTGGCCGAGCACTTCGTGCGGCAGTTCGCGCCGCGCGGGCAAACGGTGCGCTTCGCGGCCTCAGCGCTCGATCGGCTGCAGACCCACCACTGGCCGGGCAACATCCGCGAGCTGCGCAACGTGGTGCACCGCGCGCTCCTTTTGCGCAAAGGCCCGATGATCGAAGCGGGCGACTTGAGCTTCGACGTGGAGGTGAACCCGGAGGTGGGGCTGGCGGTTCCCGGGCTGGCTCCGGGGATGACGCTCGAGCAGATGCTGGAGAAGCTCGAGCGGCAGATCATCGAGGCCGCGCTGCGCCGCTACGACAACAGCCGCGAGCGGGTGGCCAAGGAGCTGGGGGTAGCCCGTTCCACCTTGTTCAAGCGGCTCAGGCAGTGGGGGCTGACCCGCCAAGACGAGACAGAGTAGCGACCGGTAGATCGATTTTTGTTCCCGTCCGTTCGACCTCGCACGACTGACGCGAGGACGACATGGAAGCGGCCGCGGCGGGGCTCCCGCCCATCTCCTACCTCTACCGACAACACCGGCGAAAAGCGCTGGCGATCGCCCGGCGCATCTTGGGTGACACCGACGAAGCGGAAGACGTGGTGCAGGAGGTCTTCTCCCGCCTGTGCTTCCACCGGGTGCGGTTCGACGGGAAAGCGGCGTACTCCACCTGGCTCTACCGGGTGATGGTCAACAGCTGCATCAACTCTCTTCGGGCGCGCCGCCGCCGCTCACGTCTTTCCAGCCCCCCTGCCACCCCGCTCACCCCGGAGCAGGCCGCCATCGGCACCGAACTGGGAGCGCTCTTCGCCGACGCCCTTTCCGAGGTGAGCGAGCAGCACCAGCAAGTGCTGTGGCTTCGCGAGCTGCGCGGGCTGTCGTACCCAGAGATTGCGCAGCTGTTACGCATTCCCGAGGGGACGGTGAAGAGCGCGCTCAACCGCGGGCGCGCCCGAGTGCAGCAGGTGCTGGAGAAGATGGGCGTCTAAGCGGCGGACCAGTGCCCGGCCAAAACCGCTTGCCAGATGAGCTCCGCCACCGCCTCGTGCTTGTCACCATCTTTCAAGAGCGCCAGCGACCAGCGGGCCATACGCACCAGCTGCTGGTCGTAGACAACTTGCGGTGCCCGCTGGCGCAGCGTCTCCACCAGGACTTGCATGTTCTGGCGGGCCAAAGGACGCATGCGTTCCCCCAGCCCACCGAAGTCCAACGGGTGCGACAGCTCGAACTTCGCTCCCGCCCTGGAGTACACCCACAAGAAGTCGGTCACGTGCTCGGAGCGACGCTTGTCCTTCTTCGTACCGCCGCGCATTTGCCAGGGCAGCGGGCTGAGCTCTGTCTCCGGTCGCTCGACGACGCGGGTGCCACGAATGAGCAGGCTCAACTCGGCAAAAGGAACGAACGCGGGCCCAGGCTCTTGGGGGTTGAACCGAATCCCTTCGTCCTCCAGCGCGAAGCCCCGCACTTGCACTCGCGTTCGGTCGAGCTGAATGCGCGCATCGCAGCTGACGGAGGCAAAGCCGTTGTCGCGCAGCGCCTCGCACAAGGCCTCCGCCAAGGCGGAGGGGAGGATGATCAGGGGTGACGGCGGTGGAGCACGCAGGCGAAGCCGAGCATCCGCCGTGCTGAGGCCCGGCAGGCTCGAGAGCAAGAGCACCGCATCCTCGATGTTCTCTGGGGTGCGGGCGAGGGCGACGAGTCTCCTATCAGCGGGGCTCGAGTCCGGCACCGCGGCGTTCTTCTCCGTGTGCTTGCGAAGCTCCGCGGCCAGTCTTGCCGCCTCCGCCTCGGCCTCGGCGCACCGCTTGTGCAACTTCTTGTTGCGCTCCTGGCTCTTGCGCAGCTCGCTTTGGAGCGCCTCGATCTTGTCGCGGAGCTCTCTTTTCTCTTTGGCGTCTGCCATCGAGCCGGCGATCTACTCGTCGCCCTTGGCACCGGTGAACTGGTCGGCCTTGTCGCGGAAGAGCACGTTGAAGCTGGTGAGGGAGCCGTAGATGCGGGTGATGTACTGCTGCATCTCCACCTTCTCGGCGTCGGAAAGCTTGGGGTGGGCGTTGATTTTCTGCTCCAGGGTCCGCAGCCGGTCGCGCACCATCACCACTTTGTGGAAGAAGGTGTCGATGGGCAGCTCCTTGGCCGCGAGCTCGCTCTTACCCGGCAACAGCTGAATCACCCCGCCCTCCCACTTGGGCGCCAGCGCCACTTCGGCCTGGCCGGTGGCCTCGAGGAAAATCTCCATCAGCTCGCTACGGGTCATGTCTCCTCCGAGGTCGACGGGGGTGGCGCCGTCCTTCGCGCGCCGGATGAGGGTGGGAGCCACGCTGCGCCCCTGGCGAGCCTGTACAGGGCTGGGCCGCTCGACTGCACTGGCCACGCCTTTGGGAGCGAAGGCGTTGCAGATGGGCGCGGAGGGCGGAAACAAGCCCCGCTCGGGCTGCAGCCGGCAGGGGCCCACCCACCCTCGGTCGTCCACCGAGTGCGGGCGCCACAGCTTGCAATTGCCGCAGACTTCGGCGTCCGGGGGAAATTCGGGCAGCGCCGGGCCGCCCTGGGGCACCTGTTCATCCATGGAGCGGATGGGCTTCTAGCTGAACAGGCCGCCGAGTTGAACGGGGTCGGGCAAATCCCTACAATGCGCGCCTTCTCGACCGTAGGAGAGGCAGCCAAGATGGGGCAGCTCAACCCGCACGAGCGGCAGACGGCACACCGTGTGGCGGTGCCGTTGCAGCAGCCGGTTCCGGTCAAGCCCTCGCTCATTCCCGCCGACGTGCTCCAGACTTACGAGGAAGAGCTCTCCCGGGAGGAGCGCGAGGCCTTCACCCGCGCCGTCGCCGAGGGGCCGGTGGAGCTCCCCGAGATGCCGCTCGTCGAGGACCTGGAGCTGGTCTCTGCCGAGCACGAGGTGGGGCTGACCGCGTCCACCGCTGCCGACCCCGAGGTGGCGGCCTACGCCTTGAGCCAGGTTTCCCTGTTCACCAACCTTCCGGCGCGTTCGCTCGAAGCGCTGCTCGCCGAAGCCCGCCAAGGTGAGGTCGCTGCAGGGGAGTATCTCTTCCGCGAGGGAGATCCGGCCGGCTCCTTCTACGTGGTGGTCGAAGGCATGGTCGAAATTCTTCGCCGGCGCGATGAGCGGGAGGTGGCGCTGCGCCATTTGGGCAAAGGAGAGCCGATTGGCCTGTTCGGGCTCTTCTCCGGGGCGCTGCGGGCCGCCTGTGCCCGGGCGATCGGCGACGTGATGCTGCTGGAGATTCCCTGCGAGGCGCTGGGGCGGCTGGTGCAGACCGACCCGATGCTGCACGAGCGGCTGCTCGACTTCTACCGTGAGCGACTGCTCGAGGGCTTCTTGGGTTCTTCGCGGCTGTTCGTCGACGTCGACTCGATTGCGCGGGCGCGCATCATCGGCCGCTTCGTGGAGCGCTCGCTGCGCGCGCAGGAGACGCTGGTGCACCCGGGCGAGGTGGCGAACCTGCTCGCGGTGGTGCTCTCGGGGCGGGTGTTGGTGGAGCACAAGCCGCGCGCCGGCCAAGAGCCGGTCCTCCACGAGGCCACCCAGGGGCAGTTCATCGCGGTGACCAGCGCTCTGTCAGGGGCCCCTTGCCGTGCACGCGTCTATGTGCCCGAGGAGTCTACTGTCGCCCTGCTGGGCCACCGTGAGCTGGCCGACCTGTTGCGCGACTACCCAGCGTTGCGGGCCCTCCCTGCGCGGTTGGCCGAGGCGGCCAAGACAGTGAACCGCGATGTCTTTAGCGGCTCGACCGGTGTCCCCGGGCTGTAGGTACCGCCCTTTTCCGGCAAGCAGGCGGGAATGCGCTCGCTCGGGCGAGAATTGAAAACCCGTGCCCCCCTCGAGCACCCTCGATGCCAAGAAGCTCACCGCGCTGGTGGTGGCGCTCGCCCTCGGGGTGGCGTTGTGGGACTCGCCGGTCCTGTGGCCGCTCAAGATTTTGGTGGTGGCCTTTCATGAGACCGGACACGCGGTGGCCTCGCTTTGGGTGGGCGGGAGCGTCGAGCACATCACCTTGCGGCCCAACGAGTCGGGCGAGTGCCTCTCCTCGCTCCCCAGCGGGTTCTTCGCCAAGGTCGCGGTGTACTCGGGCGGCTACCTGGGGAGCGCGCTGACCGGCGCGCTCCTGTTGCTGTTCACCTTCCGCTTGCGTTTGCGGCGAATCGTCCTCGGAGCGATGAGCGCGTGGCTGGTGGTGATCGCGTTCTTCTACGCGCGCGACGGGTTCACCCTCTTGTTCTGCCTAGGCACTGCGGGGGTTCTGGGCACCGGGGCGCGGGTCTTGCCACTCGCCGCCGTCGAAGTGCTCAACCTCTTTCTCGCCGCCTTTTCCTCGCTCTACGCGGTGATGGATCTGAAGGACGACCTGTGGGACGGGTCGGCGCGCGCGCACACCGACGCCCAGCTCTTGGCCAACGTCACCTTCGTCCCTTCGCTCGTCTGGGCCGCGGTGTGGACGTTGTTCGCCTTGGCCGTGCTCAGCACCGCAGGGTGGTGGTCGGTGCGTGGGCGCCGTCCGTTACCCGCGCCTCCGCCTTAGCGGGGGCTCGTTCCCCCGCCTCTGTTCCGAAGCGGCCGGTCGTGATGTCCGGCTCCCTGACAGATGCCCAACGACGTGCATCGCGACGAAGCAGCCTGCAAATATTGTTCATCCATCAAATGGAACAGTGCTCCGAATTCCCCATCGGGGCTGTCAGACTCGAGCAGCGGCTCGAACAAGGAGCGCTTTCGGTCAAGGAAGTGGTTCTCCTCGGGCGAGGTCTTTTCTCGAAGCTGTCAGAGCTCCACGACCGCGGCCAGGTGCACCGGCACCTTCGGCCCGCCAACATCCTCCTGAGCGAAAAAGGAGCGGTCGAATGCCTCGACCAGCGCAAAGAGCCGCTCGGCTCGAAGCAAGAGCACGCGACCCTCTACGAATCGCCCGAGCAGGTGGGGCTGTTCGACGAAGAGGCCGGCGAGCGATCGGATCTGTACTCGGCAGGGGTGGTGCTCTACGAGTGTCTCGCCGGCGTTCCGCCCTACCGGGGTGAAAGTCTCGGCGAGGTGCTCCGCCAGCACCTCGCCAGCTCACCCCAGGATCTGGCGAGCCTGGGGCTCGGCGTGCCTTACGCGCTCAGCGAGGTCGTCAGGCACCTGATGCAAAAAGACCCGAGGAACCGCTACCAGTCTGCGCGAGGGGTACTGGCGGACCTCGATGAAATCTCGGTGGCCTTGGCACGGGGCATCGAGCAGCCGGAGCTGGTGGTAGGGCTTCGCGACCGGCGCACCATCTTGACCGAGGCGGCCTTCGTCAACCGCCGTGCCGAGCTCGAAGAGCTCTCCGACGGGCTTACGGGCGCTCGCCGGGGCGAGGGACCGCTGGTGATTCTCGAGGCGGAGTCCGGCGGCGGCAAGACGCGCCTGCTCGACGAGGTCGCTCGGCGATCTGCGGCGAAAGGCGCTTGGGTGTTGCGCGCTGGTGGAATCCAGCAACAGGCGCGGCAACCGTTCGAGCTCTTCGCCACCTTGGCCCGTCGTCTGGCCTACCAGCTGGAGGCTGAACCTTCTTTGGCCGACACTCTTCGTGCCCGTCTGGGCGAATGGCGCGGGGCGGTCTGCGCCACCCTTCCTGCCCTTGCCAAGGTGCTCGGGCCCAGCTTCGACGCCCTCGACTCCCAGGAGTCGAGGTTGGGAGACCACGGACAGGAGCGGCGCGTCAGAGCCCTGGGCGTCTTGCTCGGCTCGTTGGGTACCCGAGATCGCCCGGCGCTCGTGCTCCTGGACGACTGCCAATGGGTCGACGAGGCGACGCTGTTGCTGCTCCAACGGTGGGTTCGTCCGAAAAGCGCGCGCGAGGAGACCGAGCCGCCGCGGCACGTGTTGCTGGTGGCCGCCTATCGCCCCGAGGAAGTGCCGCAGGAACACCCGCTGGTGGAGCTCTCGCCCGCCGCGCGCATTTCCTTGGCTCCCCTGGGCGCGAATGACGTGGCGATGCTTGCTGAGTCGATGGCGGGACAGCTCCCCCAAGCCGCTCGCGAAGGCGTGGTGCGGCTGGCGGCGGGGAGCCCCTTCTTGGCCAGCGCGGTGCTGGAGGGAATGGTGGAGACAGGCGCGCTCCGCTCCGGCGCGTCGGGCTGGGAGGTGGACACCGCGGCGATGGGAGACGTGCGCTCGTCGCATCGTGCCGCGGTATTCTTGAGCAGCCGCATCGAGCGGTTGTCGCCCAAGGCGCGCGCCCTGCTCACTGCCGGAGCGGTGTTGGGGAGGGAATTCACGCTCGAGCTGGCGGCCGCCCTCGCCGATGTCGCTCCGGAGGGGGCCCTTCCTTCCTTCACCGAGGCTCGGCGCCGCCACATCGTATGGGCCGATTCCACGGGCAAAGGCTACGTCTTCGTCCACGACAAGCTGCGCGAGGATCTGCTCGGCAGACTGCCACCAAGCGAGCGCGCGCACCTGCATCGCCGTGCGGCAGAACGCCTGGAGGCGGTGGACCCGACGCGCGTGTTCGATCTCGCCTACCACTTCGACGCCGCCGGAGACCCTGAGCGCGCTCTGCCCTATGCGCTGCTGGCAGGCGAGCAGGCGCAACGCCAGCACGCCCTGGAGGTCGCTGAGACCCAATACCGAATCGCCGAACGGGGAGCCGCCCGCGCAGAAGAGCCCACACGGCAGTTGGTCGCCGAAAAGCTCGGCGAGGTACAGCTGCTCCGCGGAAAGTACGACGAGGCTGAGCGCAGACTGAAAAACGCTCGAGCCCTGGCGCGTAGCGACCTCGATCGCGCCAAGCTCGAAGGCAAGCTCGGTGAGCTCGCCTTCAAGCGCAGCGACATGCCGACGGCGGTCGCGGCCATCGAGCGGGCGCTCCACTTGTTAGGGAACAGGGTACCGAAGCGGCGGCTGACGTTCTTTGCCTTCCTGCTCTGGGAAGCGGTGGTTCAGGTTTTTCACACGGCGTTTCCACGGCTGTTCTTGGCACGCCGGCCGCTCGAGGGGGCAGAAGCGGAGCTTTTGGCCATTCGGCTCTACAGCCGGCTGGCCTACGCCTACTACTTCCTCGACACCTTCCGCGCGACCTGGGCCCACCTGCGCGAGCTGAACCTCGCCGAGCGTTACCCGCCCACCCTCGAGCTCGGTCAGGCCTATTCGAATCACTGCGCCATGATGTCTACGCTGCCGCGGCCCCGGCGAGCCCTCGCCTACGGCAAGCGGGGGCTTACGATTCGTCAGTCCCTGGGAGACCGCTGGGGGGAGGGGCAGGCGCTCAGCTTCTACGCCTGGGGGTTGATCGTCGCCTCGCGCTTCGACGAAGCCCTGGCCGCGAAGCGGCAAGCCGCGCGGCTGCTCGAACAGACAGGAGATCTCTGGGAGGCCAACAACTCCATGGTCGACGTCGCGCTTTGCCTGTACCGCAAGGGCGAGCTTAGGGAAGCGGTGAAGATGAGCCGCCGTGTCCATCAGGTGGGCAAAGACATCGGCGAGGTGCGCGCTGCCAGCTGCAGCCTCGACCCGTGGGCCAAGGCTTCGGGGGGCCGCGTCCCTGCGGCGCTCATTCAAGAGCAGCTCGCGCTCAGGACCGACGACGTTCAAACCCACGCGCAGCTTTTGCAGGCGGAAGGGGTTCGCCTGCTCCACGCGGGCCAACCTACCGCCGCCGCCGCGCTCTTCGAGAAGGCCCAACAGCGGGTCGAGTCCGCCAAGGTGCGCACCGAGGAGGTGGCGTGCATCCCGGCCTGGTGGACGACCGCCTTGCGTATCGAGATCGAAAACCTCTCGGGACACCAGCTCGAGCGCAGAGCCCAGCTTTTGCGCAGCGCCTGGAAGGTCCATCGCCTGGCGCTGCGAATGGCCCGCGGCTTCCGAAACAACCTGCCCCACGTGCTTCGGGAAGGAGGGCTCTTGTACGCGCTCACCAACGAGGCCGATGGGGCGCGCCGCCATCTCCAGCGGAGTCTCGAGGTGGCCCTGCAACAAAAAGCGCGGCTCGAGCACGCGCAGACCCTGCTGGTCCGCGGTCAGCTCGGGCTTCAGCTCGGTTGGCCACACGCCGCCGATGACCTCGCCGCCGCCCGCGCCGCGCTCCACGCCATGGGAGGGAGCTGGAGCTTAGGCCTCGGAGGGCGCCCGGCCGACTTGGCACAGGTGCAACCCGTCACGCTCTCGCTGGCCGATCGTTTCAGCACCGTGTTGGAGGCGGGGCGGAAAATCGCCTCCGCGCTCTCGCGCGACGACGTCTTTACCGCCGTGCGGCAGGCCGCTCTGGCGCTCTTGAGGGCGGAGGAGTGCCTGATGCTCGAAGCGCCTGGTGACGTTTCCCCGGAAAAGTTTCAGGTGGCCGCGGGAGGCGCCCACGCCACTTTCAGCCTCACGCTCCTTGCGAAGGCCCTCGAAAGCCGACAACCGGTGGTGTACGCGCAAGACCAGTCGAATGGCGCCACCGAGGAGTTGCTGCGTTCGGGAGCTCGGTCGGCGCTGTGCGCGCCCATTTGGGTGCGCGAGAAAGTCGCCGCTTGCTTCTACGCCTTTCACCGGGAGGTGAGCGGGCTGTTCGGCGACGAGGAGCGGCGCCTCTCCGAGTTCATCGCGGCGTTGGCCGGGGCGGCCCTGGAGAACGCAGCCAAGACCGAGCAGCTCAGCAGCGTCAACCAGAAGCTGCAGGCCGCGCTCAAGGTGCGTGACGACTTCATCTCGGTCGCCTCGCACGAGCTGCGGACGCCGCTGACCACCTTGCGGCTCCAGTCCCAGACGGCGTTGCGCCTCAGCCAGAGCGGGCGGGCCGAGGCCTCGGTGCTCCCGCAGATCGCCAAGAAGCTCGAAGTCGCCGAGCGGCAGATCGATCGACTGGTCAAGCTCGTCCACAATCTGCTCGACATCTCGCACCTGACCACGGGCGTGCTCCGCCTGGAGCCTGAGCCGACCGACCTCATTGACATCCTGCGCGAGTCACTCTCCCTTTTGCCCGAGCCCTCGCGCGCCCATTTCCGCTTGCCCGCGACGAGGCCCGCCGTCGGCCTTTGGGATCGGTTTCGGCTGGAGCAGGTGGTGAGCAACCTCCTCTCCAACGCCGTCAAGTACGGCGCCGACAAACCGGTCGAGCTCGAGCTCTCCGTCGAGCCTCGGTGGGTGACCCTGACGGTACGCGACCACGGCATCGGCATTTCTCCTCAGGACTTGGAGCGAATCTTCGAGCGTTTCGAGCGCGCCGTTCCGGTCGGTCACTACGAGGGGTTCGGCCTCGGCTTGTACATCGCCAAGAGAATCGTCGACGCCATGGGCGGCACCCTCCACGCCCAGAGCGAGGTCGGGCTGGGCTCGACCTTCACCTTGCGCCTGCCCCGCGGAGTGGGGTGAGGGAATTGACAGACGGGTGGCCACGCCCGCCCTTTCGGCCTTTAATGTGCACCATGCGACCGGTGCTCCTTTGGGTCTGGGCGGTGTCCTTTGCCGCGCTCGCCAAGGACAAAGCCCTGCTCACCTTCCAGCCTGCCGACGACGATCCCGCCGACCGGCCTTTGGCCAGGCAGATCGACGTAGCGCCGCAGGGCAGCGACTACGCCTTACGGGTGCAGTTCGACAAGCTTCCCTGGGGCGGGCAGTGCGGCAACCGCTGCGCCAACGCGACCATCTTCCTGGATACCGACAACTCCAAGTCCACCGGGCTACAGCTCTCCGACAAGGCCGCGGCGGAAAACGGCGCCGACCTCGCGGTCACCCTTCAAGGAGTGCGCGAGCTCTTCTCCGGCGCTTCCGGCTCGCTCTTGCGGGTGAGGGTGCGCCAGCTCGGTGACGACGTCACCCGCGTCGACGACGGCCAGACGATGGCCGAGCTCGATCACCGGCACGACCCGGAGCGCGTCTACATGGAAGGAACGACGGTGTTCGTGCGGGTCGACGCCACCAGCGGCGTTCTGCCGACGGGGAAGAAGATGAGAGTCATCTACCACCCGCCCGCCACCCAGGCGGTGACCGCCACCACCCACGGGTTTTTGGCGGGCGGCAGAGGCAAGGTAGAGATTTTCCGGGGCGGCAAGAGAGTGACGGGCGCAAAGCCGTAGCCCTTCGTTTCGTCTCCCAGCAGACGTCTAACCCCGTGAGCGTCGCTTGGGCGACGCCGCGGTGATCTCCCGATCGATTTCGTGCGCCGGCGCATTTGGGTACTCCCAGCCGCGCCTCTCACCCGTCTTTCTCGAAGGAGCCCGCATGTTCAACGTCGATCAGCAGACCGCGCGCGTCGAGCAGCTCTACCGGCAGCTCACCGGCATGGAGCCGCGTCGCCACGAGCGCCCCTCGGCGCCCATCCCTCCCGACGCCAACCCCGAGCAGTACGTCCAGGAGAACCTCCAGCGATTGGAGGCGGCGCTGCAGAGCCTGCCGGCAGCGGGGGGCCTGCCGACCTTCGCTCCCCGGGTCTCGGTCTTCGAGACCGAGCAGGAGTGGCGCTGTGCGGCCGAGCTGCCGGGGGTGAAACGCGGCGACCTTGTCGTTCAGGTGCTCCACGGGGTGCTTCGCTTGAGTGCGCTGCGCGCCTGGCCGGGTGCCAACGGCGAGCCCCCGCGCCCCACCTATGCCGAGGCCCTCCCCTGCCGCTTCGAGCGCAGCGTGCCCATGCCGCTGGGCGCGCGCACCGAGTCGGCCGACGCGCGGCTGGAGAACGGCATCCTCACCGTGAAGGTGGTGAAAGACCCGGCGGCGATTCGCCGCGATCTCAAGATCGAGGTGGCGTAGTGCCGCCCCGAAACGGGGGCCGCGCGTCGGTGGCGGCGCCTCGCAGGCAGTCCCACGCAGTGAAGAAAACCAACAAGGAAAAGACGATGACCCCTGAAATCCGCAAGCTGCAGATCCTCAACGACCTGGTGGCGCAGACGATCGACGTGCTCAACGCGCGCGTCACCTTCGGTGGGCTGTCGCACAGCCCTTTCGGCACCGAGATCGGCAACGGCCACGCCTCGCCGTTCTTCGCCAACCCCTACGTCAACCCGCTGGGCTTTGGCCAGCAGGTGCCTTACGGGCTCACCCATTCCCCCTTCTCGCCCATCACCACCCGGGGCGTCGAGGCGCTGTACGGCTACGGGGTGGACCCGCGGGTGGCAATGATGCAGCCGTGGGTGGCGGCGCGGCAGGCCGGCATCGGCGTGTGGTGAGCGCTCGCCGTTGAAGCCCAAAAGCGGTGGGGCGGGCGAGTTGGCCCGCCTCACCAGTCCCACGCTTGCTTGCCCCACAAGAGCTCCACCACCTCGTCGAGCGACCGCGCGTAGCGAACGATGCGGGTGGCGATGGACAGGGGCACCCCTCCCGCCTCCACCTCGGGGCGGTTCTCCTCGGGGAGCACCAGCATCTCGAGGTTTCGGTGCAGCGCCCCCTTCACCTTGTACGTCACGTCGCCCACGCGACGTACGACCAGCTTGGTCTGGGCGTCACACACCAGCGCGCCGCTGAAGGCGGCCTGGGGGTTCACCTCCCTTCCTAAAAACAGCGAGAGGAAGGCCACCGCCAAAGGCAGTCCGGCGGAGGCGCCGCTGGAGAGCTCGTCGTCTTTGCTCACCTTGAGGGTGTAAACGAAGTCGTCGCAGCCGCCGGCCAGATGCGGCCACACTCCCCGCACGTAGTCCTTCGCCGACGCCAGCGTGCCCGCGGCCAGCGCCGAAAAATCGGGCGCCACGCTCCCGAGCACACCGACGTCGGCGAGGTGACCGCCACCGCTCTGCCCGACCCACCGGCGCGCGACGAGCACCTCGTGCACCAGCCCCTTGGGTTTGCTGCCCAAGTGGTAGACCGCCGCCACCTTCACCCGGCCGAGGTCCGGCCGCTCCTGTCTCACCGCTTCCAGGGCGTGGGCCTTGGCCTGGTGAGCGCTCCCGTCGAAGCCGGCCAGCTCCTCGAACAGCGCCAGCTCTCGCCACGCGCGGGGTGAGGTGCGCTCGGCGCGGGCGGTGGCCAGGAGCGCCTCCTTCACCTCTTCGGCACGCCGCGAATCCGAGAGCAATGCACGCAGCTCTTCTTGGTCGCCGGCCGCGAGCACCTTCTTCCAGACCGCGGGGTCGACTCCTTTCCAACGGCGGGCCGCCTCGAGGTAGGCCGCAGGCGCCAAAGGGTCTTTCAGCGCTGCGCGGGCATCGCCCAGGTAGGCAAAGTCCATCGCCTCGGCCCAGCGGGTGGCGCACAAGCGGACGAGGAGGCGTGCCGCGCGCTCCCTCTCTCCGCACAGGAAGGCCAAGAGCGCCCGGCGGCGACGGCGAGCGGCAAGGCTTTTCGTCCGCCTCACCTCTAGCTCTGCGGCGTGGCGCGATTCGGGGTCGACCTGCTGGCAAGGAAGCTCGTCCAGCGGCAGGTAGACGGCGGCGAGCGCGCACACCCGGTCTGCCAGGGTGGGAAGGTGCAACCTTTGGGCGAAGCGGCGCAGGTACTCGCGCTGATGCGCCTTGGCGCGCTCCGTCTGCCCCAAGGCCTCGGCCAAGGTGGCCAGGTGGGGCAGCGCCGAAAGCCTGCCGTGATGCGCGTGCAGATGGTCGTAGATGTACAGCGCCTGGTGCAGCGCGTCTTCGGTGCCCAAGCGCTCGCACACCCGAGCGAGAAAACCCAGCCGATCGACGTCGGTCTCGAAGCCGCGCTCGCGGCCGAGCTTCTCCAAGGTGGCGCGCGCGCCGCCCAAGTCGTCGGTGCGTTCCTGGAACCAGGCCTTCTGCAGCACCGCCAGCTTGTAGAGGGCGGGCCGCGAACGGTACTGGGCCGCCACCCGCTCGCAGGTCCCCAGCGCGCCCTTGAAGTCGCGCGCGCGGAAGCGGAAAAACGCCGCCTCCAATTCGACCTCCGCTGAATGCCTTTGGGCGTACGCGTCTTGCCCCACCGGGATGAGCCGCAGGCGTGACAACTCTTCGTCGGTGGCCAACCGGTGGAGAAAGCCCAGCTGCTCGAGCGCCCCCTCCCTGCCCGGGGCGAGCGTACGAATGCGCTGCCACAGCCGAAGGGTGTCGGTGAGCCTGCCCTGCACGTGGCAGAGCTTGGCGAGCAAGTTGAGGGCAGAGAGGTTGTCGGGCTCGAGGGCGAGCGCATGGGACACGTGGACCATCGCCTCCGCTGGCTTGCGGGCGTCGAGGAGCACCCGCGCAATCACCAGCGCTTTCTCGACCTCCCCCTGGGCCTGCTCGGCCCCATGGGCGTCGACCTCCGCCCGCGGCCTTCGGCGTTCCAAGTGGAGCGAGCTCACCGGCGTCAACGTATTGTCGACCGCCGGACACCGACAATTGGACCACCGAACAGCCAGGCGTTCGGCTCACGGCATCGCCAGGTCGGCGCAAAAACGCGCAAAGGGCACAACGGTGACTTTGCCTGAGGAGAAATGCTTCTCGCCGCGATGCACCTGGAAGAACCGTGGGATGGGGGTACGCTCAGCGAAGTATCTCACCGCGGGTCCAATCGCACGGTCTCCCGTCTTGCATTCCACGGCAAGCTCTGGCCGGCGATCGCGGAGCACGACGAAGTCGACCTCGCGCTTGTCGGTGTCTCGCAGGAATCGAAGCTCCATCTGATGACCCTGGGTGTCCTCGATGAAATGGCAGTATTTCAACAGCTGGGAGGCAACCAGGTTCTCGAAGCGCGCTCCGGGGTCGGACACGCATGACCAATCCCAGAGGTACAGCTTCTTTTCCTTTTTCACCGCGCGGATTTTCGGCAGCCCATAGGGCGCGACGCGAAAACAGACATAGAGGTTCTCGAGAATCTGAAGCCATCGTTCCACCGTTTTATGGTCGACCTCGAGGTCCTGGCGCAGGTTGGCGATCGACAGCGGAGCGCCGACGCGCGCGGGTAGCAGGTCGACCAACTGCTCGACGAGGGTTATCTCCTGAACGCGCTCCAGATCGCGGAGATCTTCGCGCACGACCCGGGAAAGGCGTTCACGTTGCCAGATTCGATGTTCCGTCTCGTCCTGTGCGAACAAGGGCTCGGGAAACCCGCCGAAGCGAAGCAGCACGTCCAGGTCTACCGGTGTGGACGAGGCTTTCAGCTCAGGCAGCGAGAACGGGTGGAGTCGAAAGTAGCGATAGCGGCCGGCCAGAGACTCTCCGCCTTTGCGGTAATAGTCGAGGCGCGCCGAACCGGTCACCACGATCTTGCGCGTCGACTTTTCGGTGTCCCAGATGCCTTTCACCAGGCTTCGCCAGCGCGCGTATTTGTGAATCTCGTCGAAGACGAGGAGCGCCTCCCCCGGGGGCAGCTCCGCTTGGCGAATGCGCGGGCGTGTGCGCGGGTCATCCCAGCTCAAATATGCGGGGTGCTTTTCGTTGGCGTCCGGCCCAAGCAGCTCGAGGGCCAGCGTCGTCTTCCCCACCTGGCGAGGACCGCCAACGAAAACCATCTTCTTCGCGCGCAACGTCTTCTCCACCGCTGCGCGCAGGTACCGGGCGATACGCACAAATTGGCTTATAGTCCATTTTACTCATGAGTAAAATGGACAGGCCGTCCAAACTGCACGAGTGAGGGGCATTTCACTGGTGGGTGGCTAGACGTCGAGCTCCTGCACCTCGCCCGCGCGCTCCATGATGAACTTGAAGCGCGCCGAGACGTCTTTGCCCAACAGGTCGTTGATCACCCGGTCGGTCTCCAGCTCGTTGTCGATCATCACCTTCAGGCTGACTCGGTTCTTGGGGTCCAAGGTGGTGATCTTCAAGTCCTCGGCGTTCATCTCCCCCAGCCCCTTGAAGCGCATGATGTTGGGCTTGGCGTTGCCCTTGCTCTTTTGAGCCACGATGCGGTCGCGATCGTCCTCGTCCACCGCCCAGTAAGTGTCCTTACCAATCTCGATGCGAAAGAGCGGTGGTTGGGCGAGGAAGACACACCCTGAGGTGATGAGCGGGCGCAGGTGACGGTAGAAGAAGGTGAGCAGGAGCGTGGAGATGTGGTGCCCGTCGCTGTCGGCGTCCATGAGGAGGAAAACGCGGCCATAGCGCAGCTTTTCCAAGTTGACGTCGGTGCCGATGCCGCAGCCCAAAGCGCTGACGATGTCCTGCAGCTCCTTGTTCTGGGCCACCTTGTCGGTGGAGGCCTGCTCGGCGTTGAGCACCTTGCCGCGCAAGGGAAGAATCGCCTGGGTACGCCGGTCGCGGCCCATCTTGGCGCTGCCGCCGGCCGAGTCGCCCTCGACGATGAACAGCTCGCTCTCGTCGGGGTCGGTGGAGGCGCAGTCGGCGAGCTTGCCGGGCAGGTTGAGCTTGTGGCTCACCGCGCTCTTGCGCGTCACCTGCGATGCGGCGCGAGAGGCCTCACGGGCCCGCGCGGCGAGGATGATGCGCGCCACCACCGCCTCGGCAATCGTCTTGTTGTCGTTGAGCCACTTCTCCACCGCCGGCCGCACCACGTTGTCCACCTGGCCGGCCACCTCGGGGTTGTTGAGCCGTTCTTTGGTCTGCCCCTGGAACTGCGGCTCGACCACGTAGGTGGAGAGAATCGCCACCAGCCCCTCGCGAATGTCCTCGGCGGTGAGCGAGACCCCCTTGGGAGTGAGCCCGTGCGTCTCGATGTAGTTACGCACCGCCTTGACCAACCCGTTCTTGAGGCCGTTCTCGTGCGTGCCCCCGTTCTTGGTGGGAATGCCGTTGACGTAAGAGCGCACGTGCTCGTCGGTGGCCTCGGTCCAGCACAGCGCCACCTCCAGCCGGGCGCCGTTCTCGTGCGCGCGGTAGAAAGGCGTCGAGCCCGCGGGGACCAGCCCCTTGCTCCGTTCGAGCACCAACTTCTGGATGTACTCGGCGATACCGCCGTCGTGCTTGAAGACGACCTCCGAGGCAGCAGAAGTGGTCTGATCGCGAAAGACGACCTCCATGCCCTTGTGCAGGTAGCTCTTCGCCTCCAGCCGCTCCCGAATCAGCGCGGCGTCGAAACGCACCTTGGCGCCGAAGATGTCGGGGTCGGGCTCGAAGGTGATGGCAGTGCCGCTGCCTCTCCCTGGCCCGATCGTCTTCAGTTTCGAGGTGGGTTTGCCGCGTGCGTAGCTCTGCTCATAGCGCTTGCCGTCGCGCTTCACCTCGGCGACCAGCTTCTTCGACAGCGCGTTCACCACCGACGAGCCCACCCCGTGCAAGCCCCCGGAGTGGATGTAGTTGCCCTGCTCGAATTTCCCGCCCGAGTGCAGTGTGGTGAGAATGACCTCGATCGCCGGCTTCTTGTACTTGGGCATCAGGTCGACGGGGATGCCCCGCCCGTTGTCCGCCACACAGGCCGTGCGCCCGTCTTTGTGAATCGTCACCTCCACCCGCGTGGCGTAGCCGTTGATGACTTCGTCGACCGAGTTGTCGACGATTTCCCACAAGAGGTGGTGGTAGCCGGCGGCGTCGGTGCCCCCGATGTACATCGCCGGCCGCTTGCGCACCGGCTCGAGGCCCTCGAGGACTTGAATGTCGGCGCCGGTGTAGGTGGTTTTTTTGGCCATTTTTCGTTCCCTCACCCCTACCCTCTCCCCGTGGGAGAGGGAGTCTCGGGCAGGCGCGCCCACTCGATCGGCCGGTGCACCACCTTCACCTTGTCTTTTTTGCTCATCTCCCGCCCCTTGCCTCCGCGCCCGGTGACCTCGTACCTGCCCGGTGAGAGGACGAGCTTTTTGCCCTTGGCGCTCTCCAGCTCGATCGCCGCGTCCTTCTTGGCGGAGCACAGGAAGGCCACCACCCGGTCATCGGGAGCGACCTTGATCGCGGTCACCCCGCGGCCGGGGCCTGCCAGCTCGTTGAGCTCGCTCGCCTTGCACACCAGCGCGTTGGTCTTCTCGGTGACCACGGCGAGAAGGTCGCGCTCCCCCACCGCAGTGACGCCGATGAGCTCATCGTCCTTCCCCGGACGGGCGTAGCGGCGGCCGGCGCGGGTGGACAGCTCGGTGTGCGGCGCCAGCGCGAAGCGAAGACCGAAACCCCGTCGGGACACGGCGACCAGCTTCTCCGGCTGGGGCAGGCGCGGGTCGAGGGAGAGCGCTCCCACCACCCGTTCACCGTCGTCGAACTTGAACAGCTTCTGTACCGGGTCTCCGTAGCCGGTCGAAGCCGGCACGTCGTTGAAACGAGTGACGTAGGCGGTGCCGAAGTTGGAGAAGAAAACCAGGTTGGCCTTGAGCGAGCCAGAGACCACCGCCATCACCTCGTCGCCTTCCCGCATGCGGGTCTGGCTGGGTTCTTTGAGCTCGCGCACCCGTTTGACCCACCCGTCCCGGGTGATGATGACGTGGGCGTCTTCGTTGGAGATGAACGCCTCCTCGGTGTACTCCACCTCTTCGCCCACGCCGCCGATCTTGGTGCGCCGCTTGTCGCCGTAGGCCGAGGAGATTGCCTTGAGCTCGTCCTTGACGATGCCCCACATCGCTTTGGGCTCCTTGAGCAAGCCGGCCAGGTGCCGCGACTCGGCGCGCTTCTCCTTGAGCTCCTTTTCCACCACCAAAATTTCCAGACGCGCCAGCTTGTAGAGCTTCATCTCGAGGATGGCGTCGGTCTGGACGTCGGAGAGCTTGAAGCGGGCGATGAGCTTCTTCGCCGCGTCCTCCTTGCCGTCGGACTTGCGGATGAGGCGAATCATCTCGTCGAGGGCGTCGTAGACCTTCTCGAACCCCTCGAGGACGTGCAGCCGTTCTTTGATCTTGGCCAGCTCGAACTCCAGCCGGCGCTTGACCACCTCGAAGCGGAAGTCGAGGAAGTGGCGCAAGATCGACTTCAAATCCAACCGCTGGGGCGCGCCCACTTGCGGGTTCTCGGTGGGCACCAGACAGGTGAGGTTGACGTTGAAGCTCGTCGCCAGCGGCGTGTGCTTGTAGAGGTACGCCATCACCAGCTCGGGGTCGGCCTCGCGCCGAAGCTCGAGCACGATGCGCACGTCCTTGGTCGACTCGTCGCGCACGTCCATGAGCGGGGCCAGCTTGCGCTCGCGCACCAGCTCGCCGAACTTGGCCACTAGATTTCCCTTGTTCACCGCGTAGGGAATGGAGGTGACGATGACCTGCTGCCCGCCGCGCCGGAGCTCCTCGGTCTTCCACTCCCCGCGCAGACGAATCGCCCCCTGGCCGGTCTCGTAGATGTCTTTGAGCTCCTTCTTCGAGTTGAGCACCTGCCCCCCGGTGGGAAAGTCGGGGCCCTTGACGTGCTTGAGCAGGTCTTTGGTCTCCAGCTTGGGGTGGGCGATGAGGTCGATGAGCGCGTCGCACACCTCGGTCAAGTTGTGGGGAGGAATGTTGGTCGCCATGCCCACCGCGATGCCGGTGGTGCCGTTGACCAAGAGCTGCGGCAGCCGCGCCGGCACCACGATGGGCTCGAACTGCGAGCCGTCGTAGTTGGGCCGGTAGTCGACCGTCTTCTTCGACAGCTCTTGGAGCAGCTCCGAGGCGAGCGGCTGCAAGCGGCACTCGGTGTAACGCATCGCCGCCGCCGCGTCGCCGTCGAGGGAGCCGAAGTTCCCGTGGCCGTCGACCAGGGGGTAGCGCAAGGAGAAGTCCTGCGCCAGCCGCACCAGGGCGTCGTAGATCGCCGTGTCCCCGTGCGGGTGGTACTGGCCCATGATGGTGCCCACCACCTTGGCGCACTTCTGGAATTTCGCTTCGTGGGTGAGGTGGTGGTCGTGAAACATCCCGTAGAGGATGCGCCGCTGCACCGGCTTGAGGCCGTCGCGCACGTCGGGGAGCGCGCGCGAGGTGATGACCGAGAGGGCGTAGTTGAGGTAGCGCCGCCTGGTCTCCTCGGCCAAGGGCGCCAACCGCTCGCCGCCCCCGCCCCCACCGCCGGCCAACGCTGCCCCGCCGCCCCCTTTGCCTCCGCCTCCCTGGCGACCTTTTTTGGAGCTGGCTTTGGCAAACATGCTCAGTTGTTCAGCCATTGGAGCGTTTTTCCTAGCGCTTTCGGGTTCTTACAGACCTGTAGCAGCCGGGGACTATAACGACGGTCGATCGGAAGTCCAGCAATCCCACCGGATGCTAACGTTGGGGCCCTCGAGGTTTTGCATGACCGCGGTCACGCTCGCCCTGCTCCCTCCGCTTCTGTTGGCCGCTCCTCCTCCTACCTCACGGCGCGTGGCGGCGCTCTTGGTGCCCATGGACCAAGGAGCCGAGGCCCACCTCGTTCGGCTCGAGGGCTACATGGTGGAGGCCCTGCGCGACTATCGCGGCTTTGCCGTCAAGCCCACCGACGAGCTGTTCGGCATGCCGGTGAGCAACGACGCCCAGGCGTCGCTGCAGCGCGCCGAAAAGGGGTTTGGCGAGAGCCGGCTGGCCTTCGAGAAGAGAGACCTCCCCGACGCCGAGCGCAAGCTGCGCGCCACCCTCAAAGAGTTCGGCGGGGCCGCCCACGCGATGACCGACTGCGGCCGCCTGTGCGACGCGCTGGCGATGTACGCCGCGGTGCTGCACGAGCGCGGAGACCCCGAGGAGGCGCGCTTCACCCTCCTCGACTTGCAGGCGCTCCACCCCCACTACGAGCTGGACAAGAAGCGCTTCACCCAAGACTTCGTCGCCTTCCGCCACCAGGTCGCTTCGAGCCAGAGCGCGAACCTGCGCGGCAACGTGCAGGTGAAGTCACGCCCCGCCGGCGCCCGTGTCTACTTGAACGGCGCCTTTCAGGGCTTCACCCCGGTGAGCCTGCAGACCTTGCCCATGGGCAAGCACCTCTTGCGCATCGACCGGCCGGGGTTTCAGCAGGTGGGCGAATTGCTCGAAGTCTCGGCCGACGACCGCGAGCTTTTCGTCGACTTGAAGCCCACCCCCGAATACCGCGCCTTCGACGCGCTGCTCGACAAGCTCGCCGCCGAGGTGGTCAAGGACAAGGGCGGCACCACCATGGCCTCGCTGGGAAAATCGCTGGGCCTCGACCGCGCGCTGGTGGGGGTGCTCAAGGAAATCAACGAAAGCGGCGGCATCGAGCTTTTTCTCGGCTACTACGACCTACCCACGGGGCGGAAGCTGGCCATGAGGAAAATCGTCTTCCAGGGCGACGAATACGGCCAGCTCAAGAGCGAGGTGGGCCGGCTGGTGAACTACCTGGTCAACAACGCCGAGGGCCAAGCGGACAAGGTGAGGCGCAGCTCCGACCCCCTCGATCGCCAGACCGGCATGGAGGACTGGAGCGCCGAGGACCGCGGCGGCGCACGCACCGGTAAGGAGAAGAAGAAACGCCGCTCCGGAGACCCGCTCGAGGGCGTCTCCGGCACCGAGGATTGGTAGCCGTACCCGGAAGAGGGGGTATAAGGGCGGGCCTATGCTTGCTCGGCTCCTCTGGCTCCTCCTGGTGCCTGCCGCGGCGTTCGCGCAGACCGCCGCCGTTTTCCACGACGACCCCTCCCGCGGAACCACGCTGCCGCCCATCGGCGCCGCGCTCGCTGACGAGGCGACCGCCATCGCCGTGAACCCCGCGGGCCTCTCCTTCGTGGGCGCGGCCCAGCTCTTCTACGCCCACGAGAGGGCAGTGGCGCGCAACGACGTGGTCGACGGGCTGTACCTGGGCAGCACCTTCTTCGACTTGTTGGGCGCCGGCTTCTCGCTCGAGTGGGTTCGCAGCGACAGCTCGCTCGACTACCGCAAGACCGGCTACGCGCTCTCCTTCGGCACCGGCACCTTGGCCCTCGGCATGTCCTACAACCTCTTCTCTTCGGCAGAGAGCGCCGACCTCGACGAGCTGACCAGCTTCGACTTGGGCATCAGCGGCCGGGTGGCGCGCGGGTTTTCCTTCGGCCTGGTGGCACGCAACATCGACGACCCCAGCCGTGGCGCGGTGGCCTTGCGGCGGCAGTACGACCTGGGCATCGGCGTGCGGCCGTTCGGCGAGCGCTACACCCTCGGGGTCGACTACCTGTTCGACGACGTGGCGGGGCTCGACGCCGGGCGTTTCTCGTACACCCTGAAGGCAGAGGTGGTGAAAGGCCTGTCCATCGGCGCTGGCGTCTCGCACGGCCTGCGCTCGAGCGACGACTTGTTCCTCCAGGTGGCGGCGACCATCGACACCTCCCACCTGGGCCTGACCTACGCCGGAGGCGGCGCGCCCGACGGGTTAGACCACGTGGTGCAGGTGCGGCTGTCGCAGGAGAAGTACCGCTCGATTGAGCTCGACGATGGCCAGGTGGCGTTGCTCGACCTCGCCGGCGCGCTGTCCGAAGCCCAGAGCCCCACCGCCGCGCTCCTCGGAGCTCGCGAGGAGGACCCCTACCTTCGCCTGACCCGAATGCTCCACGACGCGGAGCGCGACCCCGACCTGCGCGGGCTGGTGGTGAAGGTGGACCACGTGGACATCGGCTTTGGCAAGGCCGAGGAGCTGCGCGCGGCGCTCGAGCGCCTGCGGCTTGCGGGCAAGAAAGTCATCGCGGTGCTTCTCTCTGCCGATGACGCCGAGTACCTGGCAGTCAGCGGGGCAGACCAGCTGTACGCGGTGCCGGGGGCGAACATCGTCGTCGACGGGCTTGCGGCCTCCAGCACCTTCCTCGGCGGCACGATGGACAAGCTGGGCGTGCAGTGGGACGTGGTCCGCGTGGGCGCTTACAAGAACGCGCCTGATGCGCTGACCCGCACGCAGATGAGCGCGGAGCAACGCGAGGCCATCAACGCCTACCTCGACACCAACGTCCGGGTGTTCTCCGACAGGGTCTCCGCCGCGCGCAACCTCTCCGCCGAGAAGCTGGAGTCGGCGATCGACGAGGGCCTCAAAACGCCCAAGCGCGCCAAGGAACTGGGCCTGGTCGACGACGTGGTGGCGGCCGCGGAGCTCGAGGAGCGCCTCAAGACGCTCGTTCCCGGCGCCGGCTTTACGCCCTCGTATCGCCCGCGCGACGTGCGCGACCTGCGCTGGGGCGAGCGGCGAAAGGTCGCCATCGTTCCCGTCATCGGCAACATCACCGGCGGCAAGAGCCGTGACGAGCCCTTGGGGGTGGCGAAGGTCGCCGGCGTCGAAACGGTGATTCGGGCGCTGGCGCGGGCCGCCGACGACCCTGCGGTATCGGCGATCGTCCTGCGCGTCGACTCCAGCGGCGGCGACACGCTGGCCTCCGACCTCATGTACCGCGCGGTGCTGGAAGCGAAGAAGAAGAAGCCGTTGGTGGCCTCGATGGGCGACGTGGCGGCGTCGGGGGGCTACTACGTGGCGATGGGCGCCGACGAGGTGTTCGCCTCCCCCACCACCATCACTGGGAGCATCGGCGTCTTCTTCTTGAAGCCCGCGGTGCAGGAGTTGGGAGAAAAACTGGGAGCAAGCCAAGAAACCCTCACCCGCGGCGAGCTGGCGGGGATGATGGGCTTTTGGGCTCCGTGGACCCAGGCCGAGCGCGCCGCCGCCCAGAAATGGGTCGACGCCTTCTACGACGAGTTCATCACCGAGGTGGGTAAATCGCGAAACCTCCCCAAGGAAAAAGTCGACCAGGTCGCCCGGGGCCGGGTCTGGTCGGGGGCCGACGCCAAACAGCGCGGGCTGGTCGACCAGCTCGGCGGACTTTGGGACGCCATTTCAGCGGCGAAGAAGCGGGCCGGCATTCCCTTGGGCGAGGAGATCGACTTACCGGTGTTCGGCGAGCCGGGCGGCTTTTTCTTCGGCACCGGCGCCCACCTGCTCGCCGCTTCGCCGCCTCCCCTGCCTACGGGACTGGCCTCGTTGGCCAAGGAGCTCGGGCTGAGCGAGGCGCTGCTCCTGACTCCCAGCGTCCAGGCACGCATGGAGTACCAGCTCGTCGTGCGCTGAGCGCTGGAGTCACCGAAGGCCCATGACGTCATTGGTCCTTCAGACGGGCAATGTCGAGCGCATAGCCCAGAGCCCGTTCAACCTCGGGCGTTCGTTCCACAGGCAGTCTGCCGATCCTTGACACCAGCCTCGGCACGGCCACCGCGTGGATGTTGTCCAGGTTGGCGACTGAGGCTCGTGGCAGCCCCTCTTCGGCGCCAAGGGGCACCTCGACCGGGATATGCCGGACGGTGGTCGTCACCTCGGCGACAGTGACCCGGGTGAGAATTCGATACGCCTGATCGCGCGACAGGAGCAGCACCGGCCGCCGCCCAATGGGCTCGGGAAGGTTCGCCCACCAGATCTCGTGTCGCTTCATCGAGCCCGCCTCTTCTTCCGCGGCTTCTTCGCATAGCGGACGGGCTCCCAGGTCTGTGGATCCAGGTCCACCTCGGCCGCATCTTGCGGAACCTCGCGGTACGCACGTTCCATGAGCTCCTCAGCCCGTGCATCGAGCGCCCGCCGGATCGCCTCGCGGATAAAATCCGACCGCTTCCTCGCCGAAGGTGGAGCGACCTCATTGAGCCTGCTGAGGATCCGATCATCCAACTCAACTATTACCTGTGGCATATACTTATGCTTATAGAACCCCGAGCAGGAAGACAACCCGCGGGTCGGGCGCGAGATTGGTTCCAATCAAACAAACACCGTCGCGCACGGGCCTTGGGCCTGTTATGGTGCCTTCGTCCTTCCGGCTGGCACGGTGCCGCCGGCGGGCGCCCAGGAAGCCGGCGGCTTTGGTCGGCCAGCTCGCCAGGCGGTGAGTCGGCACTACCCCGCGCAGGCTTCCTGTCCCACAACCGAACGAGCGCACCCCGGGTTGGCCGGGGGCGAAGGGCTCCATGAGCGAGAACCACGACTCCACTGACCCCACCCAGGCCGCTGCCCCCGAACCCGAGCTGGACGAAGGCCCCGACGACGGTGGCCCGGAGGAGGGCGGCGGTGACGAGGTCGGCCCCGAGGTGTCCGCCTCCGTCACGGGAGGCGCACCGATGCCCGGCCAGGGCCGTCGTCGTCGTCGTCGCCGCCGCCGCCGCGGCGCTCAGGTGCACTTCACCCCTGAGGGCCAGGCCTACCGCATGGTGCCCGGTCCCGACGGCGCGCCGCAGCAGGTCTTCCTCACCCCCAACGAGCTGGCCCAGTACCAAGCGCGCCAGGCGCAGCTTTCGCAACAGGGCCAACAGATGCGCCCCGGCGGCCCCCAGCCGATTCCTTCTGGCCAGCTCGCCGCCGTGGAGGGCGTGCTGGACACCGACGTGAAGGGCCCCAACGCTTTTTTGCGCCAAATCAAGCGCAACCTCTTGCCCCAACCGGACGACGCCGAGCTGCCCAAGAACCTGGTGCAGAAGCTCCGTCTGCGTCCGGGCCAGTACCTCCACGCCCAGGCGCTGATGCGCGGCAGCAAGGGGCTGGTGCAGAAAGTCGAGAGCGTCGACGGGGTGCCACCGGAGAGCGCGCCGCGGCTGCCGCACTTCGCCGACCTGACTTCCATCGACCCCATCGAACGCATCAAGCTCGAGCACGGCCACCGCGAGATGGTGACCCGCGTGCTCGACGTCATCGCGCCTTTGGGCAAGGGGCAGCGCGCGCTCATCGTCGCTCCCCCCAAGACGGGCAAGACCATCATGCTCCAGCGCATCGCCCAGGCGGTGCTCACCAACCACCCCGAGATTCACGTGATGGTGCTCTTGGTCGACGAGCGGCCCGAAGAAGTCACCGACATGCGGCGCACCATCCCCAAGGCCGAGGTGTTGGCCTCCAGCTCCGACCGCGGCCCGGCCGACCACCTCAAGGTCGCCGAGCTGGCGCTGGAGCGCGCCCGCCGCATGGTGGAAGCGGGGAAGGACGTGATGGTGCTCCTCGACTCCATCACCCGCCTGGCCCGCGCCTACAACAAAGAGGTCGACTCCTCCGGCCGCACGATGACCGGCGGCGTCGACAGCCGCGCGCTCGAACGGCCCAAGCGCATCTTCGGCGCCGCCCGTTCCACCGAGGAGGCGGGCACCCTCACCATCGTGGGCACCGCGCTCATCGACACCGGCAGCCGCATGGATGAGGTCATCTTCGAGGAGTTCAAAGGCACCGGGAACAGCGAAGTCACCCTCGACCGGTTGCTCGCCGAAAAAAGAGTGTGGCCGGCGATCAACATTCCCCAGTCGGGCACGCGCAAAGAGGAGAAGCTCTTCACCCTGAAGGAGTACGAGAAGGTGAAGAAGCTTCGACAGATGCTCTTCGCGGTGAAGCCGGTGGAGGCGATGGAGGCCCTGGTCAAGCGGCTCTCCCGCTACACGTACAACGACGAGTTCCTCGACGAGCTGTAGTCGTTGCTCCCTCAGAGCCACTCGTCGGGAGGAGTGGCGAAGAACGTCTCCAACGGGATGGCGATGGACAAGGCACATATCCTCCGCGAGATTCAGCGCATGGCGAAGGCCAACGGCGGCATCGCGCTCGGCTGGCGGCGCTTCGGGGAGGAAACCGGCATCCGGTACTACGACTGGTACGGGCAGCACTGGACCCGCTGGAGCGATGCCGTCCGTGAGGCCGGGTTTGAGCCAAACCGGATGTCCGAGGCATACGACGAGGCGTTCTTGGTCGGGCAGCTCGCCCTGCTCACCCGCCGGCTGGGCCGCGTCCCGACGCAGGGTGATCTCCTCTTGGCGACAAGGAACGACCCTGAGTTCCCCTCCGAGAAGGTGTTCCGGCGTCTCGGCTCAAAACCAGAGCGTGCTGCCCGCATTCTCGCTCATTGCGAGACGAACCCCGGCTTCGATGACGTAGCGGCACTCTGGCGACAAGTTCCGACCGCCGGGCCGGCAACCACGGTTGTGGAAACCGAGGGCACGCCCGCCACGGTCGGTTACGTGTATCTGCTCAAGCACGGGAGCCGCCGCGAGTACAAGATCGGCCGGACGAACAACCCGCTCCGGCGGGAAGGGGAACTGGGCATCCAGCTTCCGGAGAAGTGCCAGCCGGTCCACTACATCCAGACGGACGACCCTGAGGGCGTGGAGGCCTACTGGCACCGGCGGTTCGCCCGCAAGCGGAAAGAGGGCGAGTGGTTCGCGCTCACGCCCCAGGACGTCCGGGCGTTCAAGCGCTGGCGCCGCATTCACTGAGGTGGTCAGGCGCAGCATCCCGCTAAGGAGGGAGAGCCACGGATGCGCTGGTTTCAGGGTCGTTACGCTTGGCGGCAGTGGGCGCCTGGCCCGAACCTGCCAGGCTTGATCTCTGGTCGCGCAACGACTCAGCCCGAGACTGGGGGCTGCCGGGAGCCGACTGGCTACCTAGCTTTTGGGGGCCTGCCCTGGGGCTCCAGTTGCGAGGTCCTTTGTTTTGAATATGCTTTCAGCAGTGCTTCTTTGCTATTGATGTCGCATCGCGAGCAAATGCCCCCGCTACCCCACCCAAGGTCGGCCGGTTTGGGGCGAAACTCCAGCCGGGCGGGCAGGGCCCCGACTCTACCGAGCCGCCCTCCGTCACGCTCTCGGAGTTCGCTCAGGTGAGTAAGACTCAGGCGCATCGACGAGCCACCGGGCTGCTCGTTCCGCGGCCCCCAAATCCTTTACGCCGACTCACGTACAACGACCTGTTCGACGAGCTGCGAGCGTTTCCCGATGCAACGCCGGTGGCCTTCATTCTCTCCTCGCCAGCGAGCTCAAGGTCGAAGGGCAGCTGCTTGAGACGATCGCCACGGGACATTCCGCCTTGTGGGCGGAGGCACGGCGCTGCTGGATGTGCTGCTCGCCGAGCTGGTCTGTTTGCAGACCTGCTCGTCCTCGCCCCTCTGGCTGACCCTGGCCCTGCCGCGATTGCCCTTCGCTCGCCTTTTCGATGGCCTTCGGCTGTCTCCAGTGGACATTCGGTACAGAACAAGCGGTTGCTCGAGATTTGCTGCGTCAACCGGACCTCTTTCGATGGTCGCCCCGCTTGCGCCTATTGGCTAGGCTTCGCCCATGCTTCACGGCTCGGGTCGCTGCCACTACCACCCTGAACGCGCCGGCCTGGGCATCTGCGTCGAGTGCCGGCAGGTGATCTGCGTGGAGTGCACCACCCAGTTCGAGGGCATCAACCGCTGCGCCAAGTGCCTGGCTCAAAGGCTGGCCCAGGCGACGGCTCTTTCCGACCGCAAGGAGTGGACGTTCGGCAACCTCTTTCTCGCCCTGCTTTCTTTGGGAACCGTCTTGGGCGGCGTGTACCTTCTGGCCAGCGCTCTTTCTTGACCCATGGCCGTCTCCGCCCTCGAGCTGCGTCCCCGGTCGCCCATCGCTCTCTTCGACGCGGCGATTCGCCTCACCACCCGCTCCAGCGGGGTGTGGGCGCTCACCTTGCCCGCCGGAGCGCTGGTCACCGGCTCGCTCCTTCATTGGCTCGACGCCATCGCTCGCGGCAAAGAGGTGCTCGTTCCTTCCGCGCTCTTGGTGCTGGCCTGGTTTTGCCGCGGTGTGCTCCAGGGCGCGGCCTGTCACTTTCTCGAGGGGCAGCTTCTGGGCAGCGCCGAGCCCACTGTCTTGGGCTCGTTGCGCCAAGCGCTGGGCCGGCTGCCCAGCTTGTGCATCGCCGTCGCCTACCTTTTGGTCTTCAACCTCGTCGTCGGCTCGCTCACCTTCGGGCTGTACTTCTTCTTCGTCGGCTCGCACCTGGCCGGTTACGCGGTGACGATGCAGGGCAAGGGGCACCCCCTTTCGCTCTACGGCACCTGCTCCAAAGCGCTGGGGCCTGCGCGTGCCTGGGCGGTCTGGGTGCGCCTGTGCTTCTGGGCGCAAGCGTTGGTCGTCCTCAACATCCACATCGCGGCCAACGTGCTGGTGTTGGTGGGACGCAAGCTGTTGGCGCTCGATCTCACCTTCGTCGACCGTTTCGTTTCGCTGGACAACGAAGCCTGGGTGGCTGCCGCCCTCGCGCTCGGCTTCACCCTCTTCGAGCCGCTGCGTGCTTCTGCCGCCACCTTGCTGCTCGTCGACGGCCGCGTGCGCCAGGAGGGGCTCGACCTTCTCTCGGCAATCGAGCAACTGCCGGTGCCCCACCCCAAGAAAACCTTTACGAGCACCGCCGCCGCTGTGGGCCTCGCCGCCGTCGGCGTGCTCTGGGCCGCTCCGGTACAGGCGGAGCAGCTCAGAGGCGCTCCAGCTCCGGCAGACGCGGAGGAGATTCGCGCTCGCCTGTACGCCCTCACCGACGAGTGCGGCATTCACGACAAAGAGCTCTCCAAGCAAATCGATCTCGCCGGAGGCCTTTCCCAAAAAGAGCACGCCTCGCTGGCGCGCTTCCTCGCCGAAGTCGAAGGCTACGCGTACGACGAGGGCGACTGCGACTACGCCAAGACCCGCCTTCGCCAAGGGCTGCCGCTCATCGCCCAGGCGCGCCACGCCCTCGAAGCCTCGCACGGCGCCCACCCGCGTACCCGAGCGGAAGAAATCCTCGCCCGGCCGGAGTTCGCCCCCGACCCCCAGAGGCGTGGGGCCGCGCCCACCCCCGAAAAAGACGCTCCCTCCCCGCCCCCCGGCTGGTGGGAGGCGTTCAAGAAATGGTGGAGCCAGCTATGGAAGGACTTCTTCGACTGGCTCAGACGCAGGTCCGGCCGGTCGGACAGCGAGCTGAACCTTCCCCTCTCGGGAGGCGCAGGTGGCCTCACCGCCGCGAACCTCATCGTGATCGCCCTGGTGGGAGGAAGTCTGGTGTTCCTCGCCTACCTCTTGCTGAGCCGCAAAAAGCCCGAGCACGTCGACGGCGGCGAAGCGGACGTGAGCGCCCTCGAGGAGACTCCGCTGACGACCGACCCGATGAGCGCGCTGTCGCGTTCTCCAGAAGGCTGGGCCAGCTTGGCCGACGAGCTGGCCGCGCGTGGCCAGTTTCGCGAGGCGGTGCGCAGCCTCTACCTGGCGCTCCTGTCGCGCCTGCACCGCGACGGCGCCATCGACTACGACCCGGCGAAGAGCAACTGGGACTATTTCCGCGGCTTCAGGGGCCGGCGCGAGTGGCTTGCGCCTTTTCGAGAGCTGACCGACCGCTTCGACTTTGCCTACTACGGCAGAATCCAGGTGGGCAACGAGGGTTACCTTTCCTTCCGCGAGCTGTCGCGCCCGCTGCTCTCGTCCCCCACCGAACCGGGCGCCTCCCATGCGTGACCGCTTCCCGCTGCTCGTCGTCGGCGGGCTGGCCCTCTTGGCTTTCGTAGGCTCGTTCCTCTTTCGCGGCGCGGCGCGTGGCGCCTTCGCCGACAGGCTCTCCACCTATCGCTCGGAACGCGACGGGGCCCGTGGGCTGTACCTGCTCGCCGAAGAGAGCGGCCTGCCGGTGCACCGCCTGCAACGCGACATGGAGGTCATCGAAGACGAGGTGAACCTGGTCCTTTTGGCGGTCGACCCCGATGACGACTTCGGCTTTCTGAAGGAAAGAAAGAACGCGAAAGAGGAGGAGAAGGGCAACCGCGCGCCCGAGGACGTGGACGAAGAGAAGCACCACCAGGGCATGAACGTGCTCAAGGCCCGCGGGCTCACTGAGAGGGAGCGAGAAGAGCTCCTTGGGCACGTCAAGGAGGGCCACACCCTCGTCTACGCGCCCTGGGACGCCGAGGAAGACGAGCTCCTCGACGCCTTGGACGTGCGCCTGTCTCCTGCACAGAAAGAACTGGGCTTGCGCACCCTGGTGCCGATGCAGCCGACGCCCTACACCCTGGGGGTGGAGCGGTTGGAGGCGCACGTGCGCGCGCACCTCGACCTTCCCGCGGAGGCGGCGCCGCTCTTGATGGACGACCCCTTGGGCGAGGTGGTGGCCGCGCTGGTGCCGTATGGTCAAGGGAAGGTGTTGGTCCTTTCCGCGCCTGAGCTCGCCAGCAATGCGGCGCTGGCGCGGGCGGACAACGCCCAGTTCTGGCTCTCCACCCTGGGTACGCTCGCCCAGGAGGGAGCGATTGCTTTTGACGAGTTCCACCACGGCTTCACCAGCGACCGGTCGATCGCCGATTTCGCCGCGCGCTACGGGCTGCAGTATTCGATCGCGCAGCTTTTGCTGGGTCTGATTCTGTGGGCGGGAGCGCTGCGCCGCTTCGGCCGTCCGCGTGCGGCTGCCGAGGACGAACGCGTGGGCTCGACCGACGCGCTCTACGCCGCCAGCCGCCTCTACCGCGAGGGCAAGCACCACGCGTACGCGGCGATGCTCGTCGCCCGCGGCCTCACCCAGGAGCTGGCCTTCCACGCCGGCCTGCCCGCACGCGCCGACGCCGCCGAGGTGAATTCGGCGCTCGCCTCCCGCGGCCGGCAGAACCTGAGCGCAGCGCTCGCCGAGGTGACGCAGCTGGCTCACCTCGCCACCTCGGAGGGAGCGGTGCTCAAGGTCGCGCAGAAGGCGGCGCTCGCCCGCTCGCTCCTTCATCACACCCGCCGCCCAAATGACCGTTCGGCTACGCTCGACGAGGGGAAAGCACGATGAATGCAACGACCGCTTCCGTGTCCGGCAACGCGGTGCCGAGAGCCAATGCCGTGCGCGAGAGCGCTTTGCGGGAAGTGCGCAAGGCGGTGGTGGGTCAAGACGATGCCCTGGAGCTGATGCTGTGCGGCCTCATCGCCGGCGGGCACGTGCTGCTCGAAGGAGTGCCCGGGGTGGCCAAGACGCTCATGGCCCGCGCGCTCGCCAAGAGCGTGAGCGCTGAATTTCGGCGCATTCAGTTCACCCCCGATCTGATGCCCGCCGACATCCTCGGCACCAGCATCTTCGACTTGAAGACCCAGTCTTTCGTGCTGGTGCGCGGGCCGATCTTCACCGACCTCTTGTTGGCCGACGAAATCAACCGCGCGCCGGCAAAGACCCAGTCGGCGCTGCTCGAGGCGATGCAGGAGCGCTCGGTTTCCCTCGAGGGCAAGGACATCACCCTCTCACCGCTCTTCACCGTCTTCGCCACGCAAAACCCGGTGGAGTCGGAGGGCACCTATCCGCTCCCCGAGGCGCAGCTCGACCGCTTCCTCTTCAAGGTCGACGTCGGCTATCCGGCCGAGAGCGACGAAGACGCCATTTTGGCCTCGGTGCACCAGGGCTTCGACGCGGGAAACCTCGAGCGCGCCGGAGTGGCGTCGGCCGTCTCCAAGGAGCAAGTGCTCGCCGCCCGCGGTGCCCTGTACGAGATGACGGTCGAGCCACCGGTGCTCTCCTACATCCGCAGGCTGGTGGGAGCCACCCGTCGCTCACCACGCATTCGCCTGGGCGCCGGTCCTCGCGCCGGGGTGCACCTACTGTTGGCCTCCAAGGCGCTCGCCGCGCTGCGCGGGCGGCCCTTCGTCACCCCCGACGACGTACGCTACCTGGCGGGCCCGGTGCTCAAGCACCGGCTGCTTTTGTCTCCCGACGCCGAGCTCGATGGGGCGACCGCCGCCGATGTATTGCGCGAGGTGGTGAGCTCGGTGGAGGTGCCGAGGTGAGGGAAGCGCCAGGCCCCTCACCCTTACCCTCTCCCAGAGGGAAAGGGTTGCCTTGATTCCCACCGCGAGGCTGTGGACGTCGATCTGTCTGATCGCTGTCCCTACGATGGCGGCGGGCTTCGTCCCCGGCATCTGGCCGTTGGCGCTGCTCTTGGATTTTCTGTTGCTTTTCTTGGGCCTGGCCGACTTCCTCCTCGCCCGCAAGGTACCTCTGACGCTGTGGCGCGAGCTTCCTGGCCGGCTTTCGGTGGGTGCACCCAATCGAGTCGACGTGCACGTGGTTCACTCGGGGCCGCGGGCCGTGTTCCTCCAAGTGAAGGACGATTTCCCCGCCGAGGTGAGCGCCGAGCCCGACGTCCTCTCTTTGCTCCTTTCGCCCAAGAGCCGGGCCAAGCTCTCCTACCGGGCCACCCCGCAGAAACGAGGCAAGTTCCATTTCGGTGACCTGAACGTGCGCCTGCGCGGCCCCTTCGGCCTGACCTGGCAGGAGCGCGTCGTCTCCGCCGCCCAGCCGGTGTCGGTCTTCCCCGACCTGCGGGGTGCCCGCCGGCTGCTCCTCTCGGACGCGGCGCTCGACTTGGTGAACTTGGGGCTTCGGCAGCTGCGGCGCGACGGCCGGGGCAGCGAATTCGCCCGCCTGCGCGACTATGCCCAGGGCGATTCGGCGCGTGAGGTCGACTGGAAGGCCACCGCTCGCCGCGGCAGGCCGGTGACCCGGGTGATGGAGTCGGAGCGTTCGCAGTCCGTTCTCATCTGCGTGGACGCAGGCCGCTCGATGGCCGCGCGGGTCGAAGGGCTGACCAAGCTCGATCGCGCGGTGAACGCCGCGCTCTTCCTCGCCTTCGTGGCGGTGCGCAACGGCGACCGCGTTGGCTTGGCGGTTTTCGCTGACGGCGTGAAGGCCTACCTGGCGCCCAACTCGGGCCGCACCCAGTATCGAAAAATCGTCGACACCCTCTACTCGGCCAAACCCCACCTCACCTATGTCGACTTCCTCGCGCTCTTCAAAGAGCTCAACCTTCGCCTGCGGCGCAGAAGCCTCTTGTGTGTCTTCACCGACTTTCTCGACGAAGACCAAGCGTCGACGATGGTGTATCCGCTACAGCGGCTGGCGCGGCGCCACGTACCCTTGTGCCTGTCGGTGAAGGACACCGCGCTCTCGGCGCTCCTTTCCACCCCGCCGCCCAGTGCCGAGGAGGCCTTTCAGCACGCGGTGGCCAGCGAGCTCTTGCACGAACGCGAGCAGATGAAAGCGCGCATCGGTCAGGAGGGGGTGCAGATGATCGACGTACACCCCGAGGAGCTCTCGCTGGCGGCGGTGAATCGCTATCTCGAAATCAAGGCCCGGGGCGCGCTGTAGACCGCGCCCCGGTGCGAAGGGGCAGCTACTGCGTCACGTTGATGGCGTTGCCCGCCAAGCCGTTGTTGGTCTCGTTGGGTTCCACCACGAGGAGCGGGTAGTCGGCGTACGCCCCGATGTAGTAGGTGCCCGCTGCCTGCGTGGGCGGAATTCGCACGCTCGTCGAAACCGTGGTGCTGGCTCCCGCCGCCTGAGACACCGTGTAGTTGCCCAGGTAGATGTCCGAGGGAGTGATGACGTTGTCGGTCGAGAGGTAGATGCCCACGTAGTAGCTGCCAGGAGTCGCGCCCGTGCCTTGGTTCTTCGGGGTGGTTGACACGGTCACGTACGTACCCCGAAGGGCCGTCGTAGGCCCGCTCACCGCGGTGAGCAGCATGTCGGCCCCGGAGATGAGCTGCAGGGTGTTTCCAACTCGGGTGTTGTTGGTTTCGTTCATCTCGGGGACGACGTTGGTGAAGTCGACGATGGCGCCGACGTAATATGTCCCGTAGGGCACGGCGGTAGAAATCGTCGTACCGAGGCCCTGTGTATAGCTGGCCCCCGCGGCGAGGCTCGACATGTAGGTGTAGCCAATATACCTGTCCGAAGTGGTGATGACCGGATCCGTCGAGAGATAGAAGCCGGTGTAGAAAATTCTGGAGATGTTCACGGGCCCCTGGTTCTTGATGGTGACGCTGAAGCTCTGGAAGGTGCCTCGCTGCGGCATCGTGGGGCCCGAGACGGCGGTCACCACGAGATCAGGGCCGTTGACGGCGACGGCGTTGCCCGTCATGGCGTTGTTGGTCTCGTTGCCCTCGGCGATGGCTGCTGAGTAATCGGCGATGGCGCCCCAATAGTAGTTGCCAATG
>JBMORE010000149.1:0-47500 GCA_049322255.1 Myxococcota bacterium
GTTGCGCCCTGAAGTACCAGGTGTTGACAAGTCGGCCTTGGGTTGGACCGAAGTGAGCGCCGGATCGGCGGAATCGAACGTGCCGCATTCAACAGCAGAAACGGGTGGGCACAAAGGCTACCTGGGGCGAGTCGACGCGACCCCCAGCCCTTCCACAGTTTTCCCCAGTCTTTTTCCACAGCGCCTGTGGGAAAGCGAAAGACCTTGGGTCAGCCGCCCGCTTTTTCTCGGGCCTTGGCCTGTTGCCACAGCGCCTCCATTTCCTCGAGGGTCGCCTCACCGAAGGCCACGTTCCGCTCGCGCAGCTTGGCCTCGATGTAGTGAAAGCGCTGGGTGAAGCGTCGGTTGGCAGCGCGCAGGGCGTCTTCGGGCGGCGTCTTGATGAAGCGCGCCAGGTTGGCCAGGGCAAAGAAGACGTCGCCCAGCTCGTGCTCGAGCGCGTCGCGGTCGCCCGAGGCAATCGCCGCGTCGAGCTCGGCCAGCTCCTCGTCGACCTTCTTGCGCACGCCTTGGAGGTCGGGCCAATCGAAGCCGATGCGCGAGGCCTTCTCGCTGAGGCGCTCGGCGCGCAGCAGGCTGGGAGCCGCGGTGGGCACGCCGTCGAGCACCGACCCCTCGCTGCCGGTTTTCTTCTTCTTCTCCTCCGCCTTGAGCTTGGCCCAGTTGTGCAAGACCTGCTCGGCCCCGCTCACCATGACTTCGCCAAAGACATGGGGGTGGCGGCTGACAATCTTGTCGGAGATGGCCTTGGCCACGTCGGCCATGCCGAACTCACCCAGCTCGGAGGCGAGCTGGGCGTGGAAGACGATTTGGAACAAGAGGTCGCCCAGCTCTTCGCACAGCGCCTTCCAAGAGCCGCCGCCGACGACCCGATCCATCTCGTCGAGGACTTCGAAGGCCTCTTCGAGCAGGTAAGGGCGCAGCGAGCGCAAGTCCTGTTCACGGTCCCACGGGCACCCGCCTTCGGCTCGCAGCCGGGCCATGATGCCCAAGAGCCGCTCCAACTCGCTTCCTGGAGAGAGCGCGCGCGTCATTCCCGCGCCCTATCAGACCTCTCCGGCTCTCCGATAGGGAAAGCGCGGGGGAGGAGAATGAACAACCTCTACCGGTCGCACGGCACCTCACCTATCATCTCCCGCCGCGATGCCCTCTCTGCCTCGCCTGCCTCTCCTGGCCCTCGCCAGTCTGGCGCTGGTCGCCGACACCTGGGCCCAGAGCGACGCGGTCAAGGCGCTCGAAGAGCTCGACCCCGACGCCAAGCCGAGGCCCTCCAAGGTGGCTCCACCCACCCGCCTCGAAAAAGGGGACGAAGACGTGCCCCCGCGTCCGGCTCCGGCCGTGGCGGCCCCGGTCAAACCGCCGCCGGCCAACAAAGAAGTGAAAAAGCCGTCGGAGGTGGAGAAGGCAGGGGCGCCCGCGCCGAAGCAGCAACAGCTTCCGCCGCCGCTGCGCGTTGACAAGGTCTCCGACGACGAGCTGTCGGCAGGGTGGGAGAAGCTGCGTGCCGCCCTCACCGCCCGTGACCTCCAAGCGATGGGCACCGCCCAGGCAGAGCTATTGAGGCTCAAGGAGGCGGCCGGTGCGTCGAACCTCGACGGGTATGCGACGAGCCTCGTTCGGGCCGCCGACGCCCGCCGCGCCGCCGAGGATGCCGCGGGAACGGTCGAGCTGGCCTTGGCGGCAGCGGCGCTCGCCCCTGACCTTCCCCTGGCGCGCTTCGCGCTCGCCCGTGCCTATTTTTTCGCCGATGTCTCCGAAGTGGGCCGTTACCTGGGTGAGCTTCGCCTGGGACTTTGGGCCACTTGGAAGGACCCCCGGCACGCCCGATCGGCGTTGGGCAACCTGGGGGCTGCCCTCTTGGTGGCGCTGGTGGCCACGGCGGTGGTGGTGACGTCGGTGCTGTTTCTGCGTCGCTCCCGCTATTTTTTCCACGACTTCCACCACCTGTTCCCCCAGGCGGCCGCCCGCTGGCAGACCACCGCGCTGGCTCTGTTGCTCTTGGGGCTGCCCCTGGTGCTGCGTTTGGGCCTGGCTCCGGCGTTGCTTGCGCTCTTTGCCGCTTCCGCGCTCTACCTCTCGAAGAGCGAGCGCGTCGTGGCGGCGGTGCTGCTCTCCTCACTGGGGGCGGTCCCGGTGCTGGCGGGGAAGCTGGCGCATCTGGCCTCCTTCGCCGGCACGCCGGCAGAAGACGTGTACCGCTTGGAGCGGGGAGGCGTGGGAGTCGAGTCGATCGCCGCCCGCTTCGAAAAGCTGGCCGCCGAGGAGAAGCTGGGCTTTGCCGAGCTGTTCGCCCTGGGGCGTTACGAGCTTCGACGCGGCAGGCTCGAGGAAGCCACGGCCCACTTCCAGGCCGCGCTCTCCCGTCGCACCGGTGACGCCAGAGCGCTGGTCAACCTGGGCAACGCGATGTTTTACCGCGAGGACCTCGAGGGAGCGCTCGCGGTCTACGAAGGGGCGGCCAAGGCCGACCCGACGCTGGCAGCGGCCCCCTTCAACCTCGCCAAGCTGCGGGAACGACGCGCGGTGGTGCTGCCCCCCGACCGCAAGGCGGTGGAGCTCGACTTCGCCCACAGCGCTCTGTCCGCGGCGAAGGCGCTCGACCCTGCGCTCGGCCGAAGGCCCGAACCTTCTGCGGGTAGCTTGCAGATGAACGGCCTGCTCCTCAGCCCCGGGCTTTCCAACCAGGAGCTGGGCGAGCTGACGGCGGCAAGGCAGATGGGAGACCGGGTGCAAGCACAAATCGCCGCGCAGGTGTTGGGGTTGGGAAGCGACTCTCTGGGGCTGTTCTATCCTTTGGCGGCGAGCGTGCTGTTGGTGGGGTGGGGTTTTCTGGGCAGGGCGATGAACGCCTCCAAGGTGTGCCAGAAGTGTGGCCGCGCGGTGTGCCGTCGCTGCGACCCCGAGCTGGGGGCGGCGAGCACGATGTGCGCCCAATGCATGAACGTGTTTGCGCTCAAGGGGGTGGCAGCGCCCCCGCTCAAGGTGCGAAAGCAGATCGAAGTGGCGCGTTACCACAGCCGGCGTGACAAGCTCTCGTACCTCTTCGGGTTGTTGTGCTCGGGGGCGGGTCACCTCTTCCTCGGGCTGCCGGTGCGCGGCTCGTTCTACGTTTTCCTCTTCCTCTTCGCGGTGGCAGCGGTCTTCTTGCGCGATGGGCTATTGCGCGCGCCCTACGGAGAGCTGCCGGCAACGCTGACCCTGGCTCCGCTTTTGGCGGCGCTGGCGGCGGTCTACCTTTTCTCGCTGGTCGGGCTGTACAAGCGACAGGCCTAGGTGAGCGATGGCGCTGAAGGGAACGCTCAAGGACTTCGGAATCGCCGACATCTTCCAGCTGATCGGCCAGCAGCAGAAGACGGGGTTGTTGCACCTCAAGTCGAAGGACCAGGAGGTGCACATCGGCTTCAAGAACGGAGACATCGTCAAGGCGGAGAACACCACCCGGAGGAAGAAAGACCTCATCGGCAACATGCTGGTGCGTGCGCAGATCATCAGCGAGCAGCAGCTCGAGCACGCGCTGCAGAGCCAAAAGCGCACCCTGCAACGGCTGGGCGACGTCTTGGTCGCCACTCAGGCGCTCACCCCCGCGCGCTTCAAGCAGATGGTCCACCTCCAGATGACGGAGACGCTCTACAAGCTCTTCTCCTGGAAATCGGGCAGCTACGAGTTCGAGCAGACCGAAGACGTCGACTACGACTCCTCAGCGGTCACTCCCTTGCGCGCCGAATCGGTGCTCATGGAGGGCTTCCGTATGGTCGACGAGTGGCCGGTGATCAGAAAACGCATCACCAGCTACCAGATGACCTTCGCGCGGGCCAAGGAGCTACCCCCGCAAACGAAGCGCGACACCGACGATGACGAGCTCGACGCGGCCTTCGGCGAGGTGAAGAAGGAGGTCAACGACGGCGAATTCAAGTCGATTGGGGAATCGGAGCGGCGGGTGTATGCGCTCACCGTCCCCGGACGAGATGTGCGCACGATCATCGATCAGTCCTGCCTGGGGGAGTTCGAGACCTGTAAGGCGCTGTGCAACCTGGTCAACTTGGAGTTTCTGCGCGCGGTGCCCGCGAAGGGAAGGGGCGAAACCATCGCCGTCGACACCACGGTGCTCGAGCGGGTGGCGAGGGCAGTGGGGGTGGTGATGGTGACGGTGCTGGTGCTCGCCGGTCTGGCCTTTCTGGTGTCCCGGCTGAACCTCGACTCCTTACGGCTCTCGGGACAGCCCGCATCCTCCTACTCCGACCCAGCAGCTCAAAGGCTCGTCTCCCGGCACCAGCTTGCCCGCTTGGAGGCCGCCCTGGATGTCTACCGCCTGGAAAAAGGTGAGCTTCCCGAGAAGCTCGAGGCGCTGGTGGAGGCCGGCCTGCTCGGCCCCAAGGACCTGCGCCACCCCTGGCGCGACGGTTATTATTATCGGCGAACCCAGAGCGGGTTCGTCTTGCTGCCGCCGTTGCGCTAGTCTTGCCAGGACTTTAGCTTTCCATTCGATTTGAGTCGGCCCGTCCCAGTTTCCGTCGTCGTTCCCGCGCCCGCGACCGCCAAGGTCGATCTCCTCGACAACGACATCGCTCGTACCCTGGCCGGGGCCCAGAACGAAAATCTCAAGCTGGTCGAACGTCGCCTGGGCATTCGGGTGGGGCAGCGCGGCACCGAGCTTCTACTTTCCGGTCCGAGCGAGGCGGTGGCCTTGGGGGCTCGTCTTTTGCTGCAGCTGGCCGAGCTGCTCCGCGCCGGGCGCAGCGTCTACCGCGAAGACGTCGAGCAGGCCATCAAGGTGATGAGCCATGGTGAAGCCGACTTCAAAGACATCTTCGCAGGACCTGTGCTCGCGCGCGGTGGGCGGGCCGTCACTCCCAAGAGTCTGGCGCAGAAGCGCTACGTCGAGGCGATTCGCCAGCACGACATCGTCTTTGGCACGGGCCCTGCGGGCACCGGCAAGACCTACCTGGCGATGGCCATGGCGGTGGCGTGGCTGCAGGAACGCAAAGTCAAGCGCATCGTCCTCGCCCGCCCCGCAGTGGAGGCGGGAGAGAAGCTGGGCTTCCTCCCCGGTGACTTGGCCGAGAAGGTGAACCCCTATCTGCGGCCGCTCTATGACGCCTTGCACGACATGATGGACCATGAGCGCGCAGCCCAACTCATCGCCCAAGGCACCATCGAAGTCGCGCCGCTCGCCTTCATGCGCGGTCGTACCTTGAACGACGCCTTCGCCATTCTCGACGAGGCGCAAAACACCTCGGTCGAGCAGATGAAGATGTTCCTCACCCGCCTGGGTTACAACAGCAAGGCGGTCATCACCGGCGACACCACCCAAATCGACCTGCCGGTGGGCAAAACCTCCGGCTTGGTGCACGCCCGCGCCATTCTTCAGGACATCGAAGGCATCGCGTTTGCCTCTTTCTCCGAAGTCGACGTGGTGCGCCACCCCTTGGTTCAGGACGTCATTCGCGCCTACGAAAAGAGCTAGGCGATGCTGTGCGCCTTGAAAGGCGCAGCTCTTCCTCTTAGCGTGGTGGCCCCATGCCCGACGAGCCGTCACCTGCGCCTGAGAGCGCGGGAAGTTCTGGTTCTCCCGGTGATGTGCGCTCCCCACTCGACGCCCTGGTCGAGCGGTGGAAGTTGCCCCCGGGGGCCACAGGCAAGCTGACCCAGGCGGTGTTGCTCTTGGGCGCTTCGGTGGGAGCGGCGTTTCTGGTCTCGCCAGGGTTGTACAGCCAGCAACTGCCCCAGCTCACCGCGGAAGACGTCGGGCGTCCCTTCCGCTGGACGTCTCCTTCGGGTTTCAAGGCGGGGCGTGATTACGAGATTGTCGACAAGGCAGCCACCGAGCAGCGCCGCGAGGAGGCCCGGGCCGCGGTTCGCCCGGTGTTCGACTACGACCCTTCGGTGCAGAGCAACATCACCCAGACGGTGCAGCACGCGTTCGACGTCATGCAAGAGCTCGTCGCCCGTCACCACGACGAGCTCGAGGCAGGCAAGGCCGAGCACGGGACAAAGAAACGGAAAGACGAGGGAGAGAAGGAACATGTCTCCAGCTATCCCTCTGCGCTGATCGAGGCGCGCAAGGCCTTCGAGCTGATTCTCCCCGCCGTAGAAGACGAAGACTTCGCAGCCTTGCTTGCGGCCAAGTTCTCCCGCGAGGTGGAGCACGCCACCTTAACCCTCATCGAGACCGCGTATCGGGCGAAGATCTCGATCTCCCGCGATGAGCTGTCGCGGGTGGGGGCGCAGGGCATCACCGTGCGCGTTCTCGGAGGCTCGAGAGAGCACCTCTCGGGGGTCGAGCCGCCCAGGGTCTTCGACATCTCTGAGGCCCAAAGCGAGCTCGAGCGCTTCGCCTCGGTGCCCGGAAATCTCCTGCCCGATTCGCCCATGACGGTCCGCCGCGCGGTGCTGCGGCTGGCCAAGCGGCAGATTCACCCCAATTTAACCATCAACATCGCCGAAACCGATGCCCGCCGGCGCGCCGCCGCCGAGGCAGTGAAAGACTCGGTCATCACCATCCGCAAGGGTCAAAGAATTCTTGGGGACGGTGAGCTGGTGGGCGAAGTCCATTTGGTGATGCTGGCGAGCATGCGCGCCCAGACCGACCAGCTGGACGTGCTACAGCTGCAGCTGGGGGGGACCGGCCTGGTGGCGCTGCTCATCGGGGGCGTCTACGCCTTTTGCCGGGCAGCGTTCCGACGCTTCCGCCCTACTCGAAAGGACGCGCTGCTCCTGGGCCTTTTGCTCCTTGTCATGCTGGGGCTGATGCACCTGTGGGTGACGGTGTCCGACGCGGTGCATGACCGCTACGCCACCATCCCCCCCGAGGCGCTCTACTTCGCCATCCCCGTCGCTGCGGGGGCGATGCTGGTGCGCTTCGTGCTCTGCGAAGAGTTGGCGTTGTTCTTCGCGGTCGTCCTGTCGTGCCTCGCGGGCGTGATGCTCAACAACTCGCTGTCTTTCGCCATGTACTCCCTCATCGGCTCCTTGGTGGCCTCCGATCAAATCACCCGCGCCAAGGACCGATTGGGCATCTTCCGGGCGGGGCTGGTCACGGGGACGGTCAGCTTCTTGGCGGTGCTCTTCTTCTCGCTGGCCGAGGGCAAGGGGGTCTCGGCAGAGACCTTTCTCAGCGCCGGCTTCGCCTTCGCGGGAACTTGCGTCGCGGTGCCGGTGATGGTGATGGCGCTCACTCCGCTCATCGAAGTCAGCTTCGGCTACGCGTCGGACATCAAGCTCCTGGAGTTGGCCAACTTGAACCACCCGGCCCTCAAAGAGCTCATCGTGCAGGCGCCCGGCACCTACCACCATTCGATCATCATCGGGTCGTTGGTCGAGGCGGCGGCTGAGGCAATCGGGGCCAACCCCCTGCTCGCGCGCAGCTGCGCCTACTACCATGACATCGGCAAAGGCAGAAACCCGCTCTACTTCGGAGAGAACCAAAAGGGAGAGAATCGACACGACGCGCTCGCCCCGGCGATGAGCGCGGTGATCATCAAGCGCCACGTCACCGAAGGGCTGGAAATGGCCAGGCAATACAAGTTGCCCAAGCTGGTGGCCGACGCCATTCCCCAACACCATGGCACCCGGTTGGTGGGGTTTTTCTTCCACAAGGCGGTGAAGGAGCAGGAGGGGAAGGAAAACCCGCAAGCCATCGACGACTCCATCTACCGTTACCCGGGCCCCAAGCCGCAGTTCCGCGAGGCCGCCCTGGTGATGATTGCCGACGCCGTCGAGGCGGCCAGCCGGGCGATGCCCGAGCCGAGCACGCCCAAGCTGCAGGCGCTGGTGCACAAGCTCATCAACATGATTTTCAGCGAAGGTCAGCTCGACGAGTGCGACCTCACGCTCAAGGACTTGAACCTCATCGCCCATTCCTTCGTGCACACCCTCGAGGGCATCTATCACGCCCGGCCGCAGTACCCCCCAGGGGCGGTCGCAGCCAACACCAAGACCGGCCTGTCCGCCGAGCCGGTGAAGGCACCTCTCGCGGTGGCCAAGCCCCTCGAGGGGAAGAGCGATACCAAGCGCAGCGCGGGGAGCTAAGGTGCCACGCGCTGGCACGCCCAAGGGCGCTGACCAACAGGTGAAAACGGTCTGGTCCGGCAAAGAGGAGTTGCTGATGCGTCGAGCCCTGCTCGTCGGTTTTTTTGTCCTACTAAGCCCGTCGTTCGCCCAGGCCGCCGACCGCTACGTCCGCCAGGGAGCCACCGGCGCCAACAATGGTACCGACTGGACGAACGCCTATGCCTCCGCTGCATCGTGTGAGACTGCCATGCAGCGGTCGGGGCAGGACGTGTGCTGGATTGCGGCCGGAAGCTACGGGTCGGTGACGCTCAACACCCCCAGCTCAGGAACGAATGTCTTGACGTTCCGCAAGGCGACGGTCGCCAACCATGGCACCGGCGTGGGGTGGAACGACGGGTACGCCGGCCAAGCGACATTCGACTCCATTTTGCTCGGGTCGGACCATTGGATGCTCGACGGGCAGGTGCGCAACGAAAGCAACTGGGCCGATGGACCCAGCTATGGCTTTCGAGTCACGTCCATCGTCGCCTCCACCGCTCAAACACCCGGGGTGTGTGCGGCGAACGTCGTCGTTCAATACTTCAACATCGGCGGGGCTGAAGGAACGACGTACACAGGGTCTGAACCCGGTGAGGCGATCTATCACGGGGGCTTTGACGAGACGTGCCGGAACTGGACCATCGCCCGCAACTACCTTCACAACATCGCCTCGTACACCATGGTCCAGTTCGCCGGTACCGATACGGCGACCGTGGAATACAACCACTTTCGAAATGGCTGGGGAAAAGAGGCGATTCGGGGGCAAAACATCGCCCGCAATCTCGTCATTCGCTTCAACCAGTTTTACAACGCCTGCGGCAACACCGGTCTTCCGGGCGAGGGGTGTACCGCGGAGATCGCGAGCTGGGGAGGCGGCGCTGGTGCGCACGACAATCACCAGATCTACGGAAACTGGTTCTACCGTACCCGGCATGAGAACTCTGGAGGGACCATCGTCGTCGGTGGTGACGGGGTGTCGTGGCTGGGCGCACCGACGAATGACACCCTGGTCTACAACAACACCGTCGCGGGGATTTCAGGTGCGGGCGTTGGCGGCAATATTCTCGTCAACGGAGGCAGCGGGAATATTTGTCGCAACAACCTCTGGTACGACACTGTCAGCTCTGGCGTCGATTGTACTGTCAGCTCGAACAATACCCGAGTCACCAATAGTCCGTTCGTTGACTACGGCGCCGGAAATTTGCGTCTGAGCGGCCCTACCCCCGCTGGGACGATGCTGAGCACCCCCTTTAACAGGGACATGGACGGAATCGCCCGTGGGACGGACGGAACCTGGGATCTCGGGGCGTATGAGTTTGGGACTTCTTCTCCCCCCGTCGACGCCGGCTCTCCCGACAGCGGGACGGTGGACGGCGGGGAGGAGCCGGACTCCGGAACCCGCGACGCCGGTACCACCGATGCAGGAACACCCGACACGAATTCCCCCGAAGGCGAACCGCCTGCATCGTGCGGGTGCGCCACAGGTCGAGCGAGCTTCGCATATGTCCTTTTGCTCGGAGTGTCTTTGCTCCGCCGACGGCTGTGGATCACGAAAACCACAGCGACACGATGAGGTGAAGAGGATGCGCCCGTGAGAATCCGGCGAGGCAAGCTCATCCCCCGCGACGACGGTAAGCGCATTGAAGAGTTGGTGGGAGCGGCCACCACTGGCACCCGGAGCGTTTCGGTGGCACGAATGCTGGCTCCACCAGGCTGGTCCGAGCCGGCCCAGCGCCCCGACTTCGACGAGGTGGTGGTGGTGCTCACCGGGGTGCTGACGCTGGTGGTGAACGGCCGCCCCGAGCACATCGGCGCCGGCGAAGCGGGTTTCGTCTCAAGGCGCTCGAGGGTGGTCTACCGCAACGAACAGCACGTGGCGTGTGACTACATCTCCGTGTGCGCCCCGGCCTTTCGCCCCAAGCTCGCCCGCATGGAAAAGGCACCTCCCTCACAGCCGAAGAACCAGGTCGAGGTGCGCGCAGCCCACCCGGGAGCCAAGACGCATGCGGCTCGGTTGCGCAAACAGGCGGAGGGTTTTCTGTACACCTTGGGGATTGGGGGCTGCGAGCTCTCCGTGTCGCTGGTGGGCGACCGCGCCATTCGCCTGCTCAATCGTGTGTGGCGCCACAAAGACAAGACCACCGACGTCTTGAGCTTCTCCACCGGGAGCGTGCCGCGCGGTGCTCCTGGCCCGCGCCCGCTGGGCGACATCGTCATCTCCCTGCCCACGGCCCAACGGGCGGCGAAAGAGAGCCGCCGGCCGCTGGAGGAGGAGTTGGCGCGGTACTTGGCGCATGGACTGCTGCACTTGCTCGGGTATGACCACCACCGGCGGGCCGACGCGAAGCAGATGTCGGGCCTAGAACGCAAGCTCCTGGGCAAACGAGGGATGATTTCCCACCACGTGGCTTGACTCGCCTTCCCCCGTGGCGGGAGGCTTTCAGGCCTATGAGCCAACTGCCCCTCGACCTCGACAAGGAAGCGATTCAGCTCGACGGCACCTGGTACACCCGTGAAGAGCTGGCTCGCCGCATCAAGTCGATGCTCGACGGCGGGGACTTCGCTATTGGTAAGCCCAGCCAGGCCCTCGAGCAGTTGACCACGGTGCTCGCTTCTATTCGCACCGTGACCTTCCGCGCCACGGCGGAGATCGCCGAGGCGTTGAACGCTGCCGCCAGCCGTCAGGGCGTGACCGTCGCTGCGGTCATTCGCGAGGCGCTCGCTAAGCACCTCTCCCTTTCGGCGCTGGAGACGGGCCCCAAGCGCCCAGCGATGGCCTCTGGCACGTCCTTGGAAACCGTGGGCGGCGCCCCAGCCTCTTCGCATCCGGCCGCGACACCCGCGTTCGTTCCTGGGCCGGGGGCGCTGCGCTCCACTGGCGGCGAGCCCGCGCCTTCAGTGGTGGTCGACCAGTCCATCGTCACTGAGGAAGCCTCGCCTGAAGATGCCGCGGGCGCGGTCAACCTCACCGCCAAGAAGAAGGAGGAGGAGGCGGTCGAGCGAAGGTGGTTCGGGGGCTGAAAGGCCAAGGCATTCGGGCGCTCGCGCCGGTTGTTCCTTGGGGACGACGTGCTACGTAGGGCGCCCGTGCTTCGCTGGTCTTTCCTGCTGGGTTTGGTCCTGTGCCTCGTCGGGAGGGCGGCTTTCGCATCCCTTCCGCCGTGGGCCACGGGCGAGAGCCACGGTGAGGACTTGGTCGTCTCCTTGGCGACCTTCGGGCCGGGCGACGATGTCGCCTCCTGGTTTGGTCACACCGCCCTGGTGGTGGAAGACCGCCGGCTCAACCACGCCCGCCTCTACAACTACGGGATGTTCAAGTTCGATGAGACGATGCTCGCCCGCTTCGCGATGGGTCGCTTGACCTTCTGGGTGGGCGAAGACGGGGTGATGTCGACCTTGCGCTTCTACCAATACCTCGACAGGGACGTCCGCATTCAGGAGCTGAACCTCGTACCTGAGCGGAGGTTGGTCTTGGCCAAAGCGCTGGCAGACAACGTGCTGCCCCAAAACCGCGAGTACCGCTACCACCACTACGACGACAACTGCGCCACCCGACCGCGTGACTTGATCGATCGCGTCATCGACGGGCAGCTCAAGCAGGCGACCGGAGGGCCAGCGCGCATGAGCCTGCGCGACCACACGCGCCGCCACTCGGCGGTGAGCCCCCCGATGAGCCTCTTGCTCGACTTCTTGATGAACGACGAAATCGACCGGCCGATCACCCAGGCCCAGGAGGCCTTCCTCCCCGAGGAGCTGGAGAAACAGGTCGCCGCCTTGAGCTACCTCGACGCTACAGGCAAGCCGACGCCCCTGGTCGCCCGGTCATGGACCTACTTCGACGCGGCACGGCCACCCCTGCCCAAGACGCCGCCTGCCTACGGACCGTGGATGCTGCTGTTGGGCACCGCGCTGGGCGTCCTTCCTCTCGCCCTCGGCCTGCGCGGGTTGGCTCGCCGCGGTCCCCGCATCGCCTTTGCTTTGCACAGCGCGCTCGTCGGCCTGGTGTTGGGTTTGCCCGGCCTGGCGCTGTTCATCATGTGGGTGGCGACGGAGCACACCGTCACTTGGCGCAACGAGAACTTGTTTTTCGCCAACCCCTTTACCTTCGCCGCGCTGCCGCTGGGCATCGCCGCTGCGGTGGGCTCGCAGCGCGCCAGGCGCTGGCTCTTTTGGCTGTGGAGAGGCCTCGCCGCCGTCGGCCTGCTCGGGTTATGCGTGAAGGTGATTCCGGTGTTCAATCAAGACAATTGGCGGCTCATCGCCTTGCTCTTGCCCGTTGGCCTTGGGTGCGCAGCAGCGTCCTGGCTGGAGAGGAAGCAGGGAGGCGAGCAGAAGTGAGGGAGACATCATGGCGAACGACGTGAACAGCCGAATCGACGAGATCAAGGCCCGGTTGGCTGGGCTTCGGGGGCATCTTTGACCTCGATCGCAAGCGGTCGCGCATCGCTCTGATCGAACGAGACGCCACGCTCCCCAACTTCTGGGCCGACAACACCAAGGCCCAAGCGTTGCTCAAGGAGAAGGCGTCGCTGGAGTCCACCGTCGGCGCCTTCGAGAAGGCCGAGCGGGGAGTCGACGACGCCCAGGTGCTCTTCGAGCTGGCCGAGGAGGCCAACGATGAGGCCGCCCGCCGGGAGGCCGCCACCACCCTCGCCTCGCTGGAGGCGGAGGTCGCCAAGCTCGAGCTGGCACGCATGCTCTCGGGTGAGAACGACCGTGCCAACTGCTTCATCGAGATCAATGCCGGCGCCGGGGGCACCGACTCGATGGATTGGGCACAGATGCTCATGCGCATGTACACCCGGTTCGCGGAAGGCAAAGGCTGGCAGGTGGAGGTGACCGACGTGGTCGCGGGGGAAGAGGCAGGGGTGAAGAACGCCTCGCTGCACGTCCGCGGAGAGTACGCTTATGGCTACTTGAAAGCGGAAATCGGCGTACACCGGCTGGTGCGAATCAGCCCTTTCGACGCCAACGCTCGGAGGCAGACGGGTTTCGCCTCGGTCGACGTATGGCCCGAGGTGGACGACGACATCAAGATCGACATTCCCGAGACGGACATCGAGCTCAAGTTCATTCGCGGCGGCGGAGCGGGTGGGCAGAAGGTGAACAAAACCTCTTCCACCGCGCAATTGCGCCACCTGCCGACCAACATCGTCATCACTTGTCAGACCGAGCGGTCGCAGAGCGCCAACCGGGACATGGCCTTTAAAATCTTGCGCGCCCGCTTGCGGGACTTGGAGCTCAAAAAGCGCGAGGCCGAGCGTGACGCCGCCGAGGCGCAGAAGATGGACATCGCCTTCGGTTCGCAGATTCGCTCCTACGTGCTCGCGCCCTACCGCATGGTGAAGGACCACCGCACCGGAGTGGAGAAAGGCAACGTCGATGCCGTGCTCGACGGTGAGCTCGACGATTTCATCACCGCCAAGCTTCTGGGCGTGAAGAATCCCAATCGCGCCCTGCCTGAGTAGACAGGGTCGCTCGGTGGTGGCGCCCCGCGGTAGCTCGACGACAAACGTTGCTCCTTCACCCAACCGGCTCATCACGCGAATCGACTCGCCCATGGCCTCTACGAGCTGATGGACGATCCACAGACCGAGTCCGAGCCCTCCGCCGCGCTTGCCAGCGACCGCCCGCTCGAAACGCTGGAAGATCCTCGCGCTGTTTTCCGGCGCCATGCCGGGTCCATGGTCGCGAACCGTGAGCAGGGCGCGCTCCCCCTCTGCTGGGCTCATCGAGTCGTCCATCGTCGTCAGGGCCCCGGTGCGGCTATGTGGCGCTCGAGCTCGGCGCGATTCCACCTGGCCAAAGTGGCTCCAGAGACGTAGACGCTGCGGCAGAAGTCGAGCAGCGCTTCGCGTGGAGAAGGGGCATGGCGCGTGGCCTCGTAGGGAAGGATGAACTCACCGAGCTGAGGCGCGTAGACCGCTGCCTTCGGACGCACAGGTGCGGCGGAAAAACCAGGCGGTTCGGGGGCGGCGTAGGCGTAGAAGATGGGCTCGTCATGACGAACGCCGGTGGCGGTGACGCCTCCGGGCCAGAAGCCGAAGCTCAACACCTCGTGGGAATAGGCCTCGCGGGTGATCGGGTCGGCGCCAGGGCGCTCAGGAGCGCGATGCCCCGAGAAGAGAGTGAGCGCCAAGTCAAAGCTGCCCCAAAAGAAGTGCACCGGGCTCGCCTTGCCGAGGAATTCTCCTCGGAATTCTTTGAGCACTGCATCGGTGGCGACGAGCACGCGCCAGCAGCGCTGCATCGCCTCTGGGTCGTAGGAGCGGTGGACGGTGTCGTTCGGGAAGGGGATGGGGTTGGGAATCTCGACGGGCGTTTCATAAATACGAACGTCGACGCCCAACGCGGAAAGAGCGGCGAAGAGCTCGTGCTCGAAGTCGGCGACGGTGCGCGCAATCAGCGGCAGCGCTCGGGTCGGTCCGCCGCTGGTGCGCACCCGTAGCGTGTGGTCTACGAAGTCGAAGTCGATCTCGAAGAAATCTTCCCCGTAGGGAATGGGAGAGGTCGTCAGCCCGCGCGACGTCACGTAGAGCGGCACGTGCCACCAGTGATTGAGCGGCGGGGTGAGCTTCATGCGGATCTTGCCGACGATCTGCGTCCACAGGTGTACCGTGGCGTACGTGTCGCGCCACTCCGCCAAGGGGAGTGGTGGCCAAGCGTGCGGATCGTCGAGGGTGTGCTCGTGCATCTGTTGCATCAGATAGGCACGCCACCTCGCCTAGGGAACCAGTTACCCGGTGGACGGGTTCCAAGCGCCGTGAGAGCAACCTTCTTCGTCGTGCTGTTGTTGAGCTTCGCTGCCGTCGGTGAAGACCGGGTCGCCGAGGCGCGCCAGGCCAAGGGCCAGGTGATCAAGGATCTCTTCCGTGCCGCCAACCTCGTCTACCCACCAGACGAGCTGTACGTGCGGGCGTTCAAGCATGAGAAAGAGCTCGAGGTGTGGGCAGGCAAGAAGGGCCAGCCGCTCTCAAAGGTGAAGAGCTACTCCTTCTGCTCGGCATCGGGAGAGCTGGGGCCCAAGCGGCGCTTGGGGGACCTCCAGGTACCCGAGGGCTTCTACGTCGTCGACCGCTTCAACCGGCGCAGCAACTTCCTCCTCTCCTTGGGGGTGAGCTACCCCAACGACTCTGATCGACTCTTGGGTGAGAAGGGTTGGCTGGGGGGTGACATCTTCATACACGGCAGCTGCGTTTCGATCGGCTGCATCGCCATCGAGGACGGGCCTATTCAAGAGGTCTTCGTGATGGCCCTCGATACGCGTCAAAGGCGCATTCCCGTTCACATCTTCCCGCGCCGTCTCGACGCCGCCGGCTTTGAGGAGCTCGCCCGCCATCCGCGTGCCAACGAGCACCTCCAGTTCTGGAAAGGTTTGCAGCCAGGCTACCTCTACTTCGAGGAAAAACACCGGCCGCCGCGCATGACCGTCGACCCGAAGACCGGTGCCTACCGGATTCACAAGGGCTGAAAGGAGAGGGTCGGCGTCAACAACCGAAGGGCGATCGTCGGGAAGGCGAGCTCGACCAACCGCCCAGGGTTGATGTGCGCCGCGGCTTCGACGGGTTGTCTCGACTCGAGGGGCTCGATGTTCTCGCAGAAGAACGTCTTGATGCGGGTTTCAAGGGAGACGTCGAGGTCATCTCGATCCTATTCGTCGAATAGGATTTCCATGTTGCCGACATCGAACGCGATGTGGGGCCCTTGAAAGAGATGCATTCGGAGTCGCCCCTTCGCGAGTCGTCCGTCTGGTGAGACCGGCGTCTCTTCGGCGAGACGGGAGCCTCCCAGGTGGTTGGCTAGGCCAGTGCGTAGCTGACCGTCATCACTGAGGATTTTTCTTGGTGAGGGTCGAAGGCGGCTTGGCCTCGTGTTTGAAAAACCAAGGGCTACTGGGGCGAATGGGTCGCCGCAGAAAAAGCAAAGGAAGTGAATCATGAATGAGAAGAAGAGCTGTAAGGCTCCCGTCACGGATGCCACCGTGGCGGAGATCGAGACGAGGGTGGAGGCAGCCATCGTGGCGGCCGATCCTGTCGTCGAGGTGCTGGACGCCGAGGGGCGGCGCACGCAGGCGAAGCCGCGCCCCGGTTGGCACCTACTCGCACCGCTGATTGCAGGTCTAGCGGTGGAGAAAGGGCTCAACATGTCCATCTCTGTCGAGGACATGATGAAGTCCTTCGAGGGCGCCGACAAGCTGCGCGGGGTGACGCGGTCGGCGTTCGCCTTGGCGCAGGGGCTCAGTGACACCGTCTTCCTGTCAGAGTCGAGGGGCTGGCAGGCGCTGACGGGTTACTACTCGGCGCTGTTGGTGATGGCGCGGTTCGACTTGGACCTCAAGGCCAAGCTTCAGCCCGCCATCGACTTCTTCGCCGTGGGGCCTCGTCGCGGCAATGAAGAAGAGGCGGAGGTCGAGACCCCCGCGCTCAAGTCGGTGGGGTAGTCGTGGGGCGGTGAGCCGCGCACGGATCATGACGTGCGCGGCTCGCTGCAACGCTGACACCTGTTCGGTCGCGGAGCCACTGACTGCTCGCTTCCGACCGGTGTGGGAGATGTAGGTCCAATTCGTGCTGGAACCCAAGGCGCTGGAGGTTGTCGAAGGCATACACTCATCGATTGAAGGAGGGTCTGGGGTGTCGAGCGAAGTGCTCGAGATTGGGTTGAGCAGCACAGCGCCAGGGCATGACGACCCTGAGGTGATCTCGGAGGCGATGTTGGTCTCCCGGCTGCGCCGAAAAGACCCCACGGCCTTCGAGCTTTTGGTACGTGCCCACCAAGACCGGGTGTTCGACTTCTGTGTCCGCATGCTGGCCGACCGCGAGGAGGCCCACGACGCCGTGCAGGACATCTTCGTGAACATTCACCAGAACCTCGAGCGCTTCCGCATGGACGCGAAGCTCTCGACGTGGATTTTCCGCATCTCCAAGAACCATTGTCTCAATCGTCTCAAATACTTGAAGCGCCGGGGGCGAGGGCGGTCGGACGAGTTTGGCGAAGTCTCCGAAGGAGTGCTCAACGAGGCCGTGGGTGCTCCGCAAAAGCCAGACGAGGCGCTCCAGGCGGCCAGGGAGCGTCAGCTGGTGCAGAAAGCGATCGCCCGGCTCGATGAGGACCACCGGGTGCTGGTCGCCTTACGGGACATCGAGGGCCTGTCGTATGACGAAATCATGGAGATCACCGAGCTGCCGGAGGGCACGGTGAAGAGCCGCCTACATCGGGCGCGCGAGAAGCTGGTAGGTATTTTGGCCGAGCTTGAGGCCGAGGGTTGATTTCAAGGAGACTTTGACCGTGCACGCGCAGCTGTCACATCGCGAAGCCAAGAGCCTCTTTCTGGCCGCCCTCGACGACGAGCTGGCCGAGAAGGACGAGGCGCGCTTTCGCCAGCACTTGGATGGGTGCCATGACTGCCGCTCGGGGTACGACCGCTACGCCTTGGTGGTGAAGCGGGTGCAGAAGGTGGAGAAGGAGAAGGCTCCGCCCACGCTGGCCTCGATGGTGATGCGCCGGGTTCGTCGTAAGCGCCTCTTCGGCCATCGCGGCATTCATTTAGCGCACGTCCACTATCGGATACCGGTAGAGGCGATCATTCCGCTACTCATCGGCGCCCTGGTCGCGGCTCTCATCGTGTTGATGGCGCCCTGAAGCTTATTTGGGCGTCTCCTTGGTATCGGTGTTGAGCACCCAGCCGGTATTCTGCACGTAGACGTAGGTTGACTGTTTGCCGCAACCGCGCACGCCCCGGCTCCAGCCGCCCAGGTCGGTGATCTCCAGCTCGGCCTCGCCGCAGTTCATGTCGTAGGCGGCTCGCTTTCACAAGTGACGCCGCAGCCCGTCTACTCTGGACTCTCGTTGCCTTCAAAGGACTCGTTGACTACGGTGCCGCGCCTTTTCACCAGGCGAGGACATGGCAGACGAGGGCTCGAAGGAGCAGGAGCTGTACGCGCAGCGCCTGGAGAAGGCGCACAAGTGGCGCGAAAAGGGAGTCAACCCCTGGGGCAATGGCTACCGGCCCAAGCACCGGGTGGCCGACATTCTCTCCAAGCACCAGAAGGCCACCGCGGCCGAGCTCGAGGGGGCGCCGCCCGTCTACAACATCGCCGGGCGGGTGGTGGAGAACCGCTCCTTCGGGAAGCTCTCCTTCCTGCGCCTGCGAGACCGCAGTGGGCAGATCCAGGTGATGATCAAGAAGGACACCCTGGGCGAGGCGCACGAGCTCTACAAGCTCACCGACGTGGGTGACTTCATCGGCGTGGAGGGACCGCTCATGGTGACCAAGACCGGCGAGCTCACCCTCGTCGCCCAGCGCTACACTCCGCTCACCAAGGCCCTGCGCCCCTTGCCCGAGAAGTGGCACGGGCTCACCGACACCGAGGTGCGCTACCGGCAGCGCTACTTGGACCTGGTGGCGAACCCTGAGGTGAAGGGGGCCTTCGTCAAGCGCACCAAGCTGGTGCAGTTCATTCGCCGCTTCCTCGACGATCGCGACTTCGTCGAGGTGGAGACACCGATGATGCACCCGTTGGTGTCTGGCGCCGCGGCGCGGCCATTCACCACCCACCACAACGCGCTGGACATGCCGCTCTTCATGCGCATTGCCCCTGAGCTGTACTTGAAACGCCTGGTGGTGGGCGGCTTCGAGCGGGTCTACGAAATCAACCGCAACTTTCGCAACGAAGGCATCAGCACCCGGCACAACCCGGAGTTCACGATGCTCGAGTTCTACCAGGCCTACGCCACCTACGAAGACTTGATGGACCTCACCGAAGAGATGCTCAGCGAGGCGGCACAAGTCGTGTGTGGCTCTACCAAGCTCAAGTACGGGGACCACGAGCTCGACTTCGGCAAGGGGTGGAAGCGCATCCCCATGGCCGAGGCGATTCGCGAGGCGGTGCCTGGCTTGTCGGACAAGGACCTCGCCGACCCCGACCGGCTGCGGGCCGAGCTGCTCAAGATGCCCCACGGCGACGCCGAGCGGGCGGCCATCGAGCAGATGAACCATGGCGAGCTCGTGGGGGCGCTCTTCGAGGAGCACGTCGAGCACACCCTGACCCATCCGACGTTCATCACCCAGTTCCCCACCGCGGTCAGCCCCTTGGCCCGCCGCAATGACGCCCGCCCGGAAATGACCGACCGCTTCGAGCTGTTCGTCGCGGGCCGGGAAATTGCCAACGCCTTTTCCGAGCTCAACGACCCGTTGGACCAAAAGGAGCGCTTCCTCGGCCAGGTCGAGGCCAAGCGGAGGGGTCAGCAAGAAACGATGGACTACGACGAGGACTACATTCGAGCCCTGGAGCACGGCATGCCTCCCACCGCGGGAGAAGGCATCGGCATCGACCGGTTGGCCATGCTCTTCACCGACGCGCCATCGATTCGCGACGTCATCCTTTTCCCGCTGCTCAAGCCCCTGGGACGGTAATCGCTGACCGTGGCCGCCCCGGAACGCCAGACGGTCTACAAGTGGGGCCCGCTCTGGGGCGGAGGGGTGCTCCTTGTCGTAGGGGCGGCATTTTTCGGGGTCGCTCTCACCCTGGCCCGTGCCTGGCCGCTGGTATCGAGCGAGCTGGCTCTCTTGGCGTTCGGCTGGGGCAGCTTCGTCGAGCTGGTGACCGCATCGGTGGTCGCGCTCTTTCGCTCCCAGGTGGCGGAGGTGCTTTTCGCCACCGTCGGAGTGCCGATGAAGGGCGTGGGCACGGTCGTCTGGGCGTGCGCCGGGCTGGGAACGCTCTTCTGGCTGGGCGGGTGGGCACTCATCGCCTTCGTGGGCATCCGTCACGTCGACGTCGGCGAAGCACCCAGCCCGGCCGCAGGCGCGCCGCTCTACCCTCGGTTGGCGAGCTACCGCGACTTCTACTGGCGCACGTTGGCGGCGTACGGCGGAGGCATTCTCGGCGCCGAGCTGGGCTTCATCTTTCTCTACACCCTCCTGGTGGCCAGCGAAGGGGAGAGCGGTGGCTTTGCTCCCCCGCTGGCCTTCGTGATGGCGCTCTTCGTTGCCTTCGCCATCGCCTTCGCGGGGGGCTTCGTCGGGGCCACCCGGGCGCGGCGCATGTCCGCTCCCGAGTCGACCATCGCCATCATCTACTTCGGCTTGCCGGTGCCGATCGTGCTCGGGCTGATGCACTCGGTGCCGCAGCTCTCTTTGTCGTTGGGTTACCGCCTGCGCGAGGTGAGCTACCTGGCAGGGCTCTTGGGCCGACCCGAAATGGGGTACTGGCTGGTCTTCGCCGGCTTGGTGCTGATGCTCTTCTTGGGCATCACCAGTGGTTTTGTCGCCACCTCCAGCGGTCGGGTGGACTTGCGCGCTGGCTTCGAGCTCTTCGTCGCCTCGCGCCACGTGCACATCTTCCGTCCCTCGCTCTTGCTGGGCGCATTCGCAGTGCTCATCTTCGGCATCCTCCCGCCGCTGCTCATCTACGCCATCCTCCACGCCGCCCAGGCCGCGGTAGAGCGCACGCGTATTCGCGCCCTGGGCCTCCAAGATCCGCTGCAGGCCACCAAGGCGCTGCACCAGCTCAAGGAAAAGGAGCAGAGCCCCACCGCGATGATGACCGCGCTCTCGGTGGGCGGGGTGGGCGTGGGGGTGATGGCGCTCATCATCGTCTTGTCGGTGATGAGCGGCTTCGAGCTCGACTTGCAGAAGAAAATCCTCGGGACCAACGCCCACGGGGTGGTGCTCAAGTACTCCGACTCGATGCCCGAGTACGCCGAGGTGATGGACAAGGTGAGGCAGGTGCGGGGCGTCACCGGCGTCACTCCCTTCATCCATGGTGAAGTGATGGTGTCGTCGGAGGGGAACATCTCCGGTGCTCTGATCAAGGGCATCGACCCTTCCAGCGTGGGCGAGGTGACCGACCTGCCCAGCAACATGGTGAAAGGCTCCCTCGAGGCGCTGGCCGACCCGGAGAAGATCGAGGCCCACCGCATCGCTCCACAGGGCGGAGCAGTGGTCGACGAGCGCCCGGCCGACCCCCTCATCGAGCTTCCCGAAGGGGAGGATGAGATGGCGAAGACGCTCCCGGGCATCGTGTTCGGCCGGGAGATGGCTCAGAGCCTCAAAGTCGTGGTGGGAGACCGCGTGAACGTCGTCTCTCCGCTGGGCGGAGAGCTGGGGCCGCAGGGGCCGATGCCCAAGAGCCGTCCCTTTCGCGTCGCCGGCATCTTCTACTCGGGGATGTTCGAGTACGACTCGAAGATGGTCTACATCGCGCTCGAGGAGGCGCAGTCTTTCTTTGGTATCAAGGGGGCGACCGGCATCGAGCTCAAGGTCGCCGACATCGACGACGCCCGCCGCATCACCAAGGCGGTGCACGACAAGCTGGACGGCTACCCTTACCGCACCAAGGACTGGGGCGAGATGAACCGCAACCTCTTCTCCGCGCTGCGGCTGGAGAAGCTGGTGATGGCGATCATCCTTTCCTGGATCGTCATCGTCGCTGGGGGGTTGATCGTCGCCACCGTCATCATGCTGGTGCTAGAGAAGCGCAAAGAAATCTCGGTGCTCAAGGCGTTGGGGGTCCCCGACGGCGGCATCGTGAAAATCTTCCTCGCCGAGGGCTTGCAGATCGGCGTTGCCGGCGGCGTTCTGGGACTGTTCGCCGGGCTGGCCTGGTGCCTCTTCATCGAGAAGGTGGGCATCAAGCTCGACCCTGAGGTCTATTACATCCCTGCGCTGCCGGTGCGCATCGAGTGGGCGCAGACGGCGATCGCGGTGGTGATCGCCATTCTGGTGACATTCCTGGCGTCCATCTACCCGGCGCTCAAGGCCTCGCGGGTCGAGCCGGTCGACGGCTTGAAGGCGGAGTGACCCATGGCCTTCCTGTCCATCCACCAGGTCTTCAAGAGCTACTTCCTCCACGGCAAACGCATCGACGTGCTTCGCGGGGTGTCGCTCGAGATTCAACAAGGCGAGCTGGTGTCGCTCATCGGAGCCTCCGGCGCGGGGAAGAGCACCTTTCTCCACGTCTTGGGCACCCTCGATGCCCCTGCCGCGGGGACGATGCATTTCAAGGGGCGGGCGGTGTTCGAGATGAACGATGCCGAGCTGGCCGAGTTCCGTAACCGGGTCATCGGCTTCGTCTTCCAAAGCCACTACCTCTTGCCCGAGTTCACCGCGCTGGAGAACGTGGCGATGCCGGCGCTCATCCAGCGGGTGGACACCGCGGTGGCGCTGAAGCGGGCGCGGGCGCTCTTGGAGCGGGTGGGGCTGGGTGCCCGGGTCGACCACAAACCCGGCGAGCTTTCAGGAGGCGAAGCGCAGCGGGTGGCATTGGCGCGTGCCCTGGTGCTCGAGCCGGCGCTCCTCCTCGCCGACGAGCCCACCGGCAACCTCGACCCCACCACCGGCGAAGGCATTCATCAGCTCTTGCGCGAGGTGAACCGCGACCTGGGCATCACCGCGGTGGTGGTCACCCATAACGAAGCCCTGGCCCGCTCGATGCCGCGCCAGCTTCGCTTGGCGGAAGGGCGGGTGTTCAGCGTCGAGGGGTCGGTGTGACTCACTCGACCGCGAAGGTCACTTGGGCGTTGTCCGGGTGTGGCGCTCTCTCCTAGATTCCGCCTCCTTGCGCGCGCCCCCCTTTCCAGCCTGGGCTGTCCTTCTCCTGCTGATGCCGGGATTCGTATGGGCCCAGGAGGTTCCGCCAGATGCTCCGCTGGCCGAAGAGTCGAACGAGCGCATCGTCGAGATACGTGTCGAGGGTACCCGGCGGGTCGAGGCCGAGGCCGTCAAACGTGCCTTGCGCAACAAGGAGGGCCGCGTCTTCGACCCGGCGAAGACCGCCGACGATCTGCGTTCGCTGTGGGCGCTGAGCTACTTTTCCGACATTCAGCTCCTCGTGCAGCGGCTGCCCACGGGCGGCATCGTCTATGTGGTTCGGGTGGAGGAGCGCCCCGCGGTGCGTGAGGTGCGCCTCTCGGGAAATGAGGAGCTGTCGCGCGAAGATTTGAAAGACGCGATCGACATTCGCCCTTTTTCGATCCTCGACCTCGACGTGGTGCGGCGCAACGCCAAGAAGATTCAAGAGAAGTACGTCGAGAAGGGCTTCTTCCTCGCCGAGGTCACCCACCGCATCGACCCCATCCCCGAGTCCTCCGAGGTCGACGTCGTCTTCGTCATTCGCGAGCACGCGAAGGTGATGGTGAAGGAGATTCGCTTCCTGGGCGCGGTCAAGGTCGACGCGAGCGAGCTCAAAGACGTGATGGCCACTCGCGAAGGCAGCTACCTTTCCTTCCTCACCAACGAAGGCACGTTCCGGGAGGAGCTCTTCCAGCGCGATCTGGCGATGGTGCAAGCCGCCTACTACGACCGCGGCTTCATCAACGCCAAGGTGGACAAGCCCCTCGTCTCCATCACCCCTGACAAGCGCTTCATCTACATCACCCTCAAGGTCGAGGAGGGCGAGCAGTACACCATCGGCAAGCTCGATTTTTCCGGCGAGCTGATCGTCTCCAAAGAGCGGCTGGGGGAGCTGATGACCTCCCGGGAGGGGGAGCTGTTCAACCGCACCAAGCTCTCCCGCGACATCTTGGCGATCACCGACATCTATTACGACGATGGCTACGCTTACGCGAACATCACTCCGGTCACCCAGGTCAACGCCGAGGCGCGCACCATCGACCTGACCTTCGACGTGCAGAAGGGCAAGCAGGTCTTCGTCGAGCGGATCGACGTCGTCGGCAACACCAAGACGCGCGACACGGTGATTCGCCGCGAGCTGCGCATCTACGAGGGCGAGCTGTTCAGCGGCACCGGCATGCGCCGCAGCAAGGACCGCGTCACCGCCTTGGGCTTCTTCGAGACGGTGGACGTTTCGCACAAGCCGGGCAGCGACCCCCAGCACGTGACGGTACAGGTGGAGGTGAAAGAGAAGGCCACGGGCACCTTCCAGGTCGGTTTGGGCTTCTCCAACGTGGAGAACTTCATCTTCACCGCGCAGGTCTCCCAGAACAACTTCCTCGGATGGGGCTGGAGCGTCGCCGCCAGCGCACAGCTGTCGGGGCTGCGCTCCTTCGTGCAGCTGTCTTTCTTCGACCCGCACTTTTTCGATACCAACTACATCTTCTCGCTCGATTTCTTCCGCGTTCAGTCGGACTTCTTCGGCTTCTTACGCAACTCGACCGGCGGCAACTTGAACCTGGGCTACCACGTGCTCGAGGACGTGATGGTGAACGCCACCTACACCCAGGAGCACGTGCAGGTGGAGCCGGGCTCCCAGGGCGAGGACATCACGCTGGCTGGTCGGTTTCGCAACGGCGTCACCAGTTCGCTGCGGCTCTCGGCTACCTGGGACAAGCGCGACAATCGCCTTTTTCCAAGCAAGGGTTGGATGCTCTACGGGTCGACCGAATATGCGCCCAAGTGGCTCTTCGGCAGCTTCCTCTTCCTGCGTCACTCCGCCTACGCCCGCGGCTACGTTCCGTTGCCCTTCCTAGGCCTCGTTTTCAAGACGAACGCGACCTTCGGCCTCGTCCAGCCGCTCGAGGAGGACTCGCTATCCGACTCAGAGAACTACTACTTGGGCGGCATCAACACCGTGCGCGGCTACATCCTGCGCACCATCGGGCCGACGGAGGTCATCGGCGAAAAACTGAGCGGCGACGCCGGAACGAAAAAATTCGTCGTTGGCGGCACCAAGCAGGCGATCTTCAACTTCGAGCTGGAGTTCCCCATCTTCGAGAAGGTCGGTATCCGTGGGGTGGTCTTCTACGACGCCGGCAACGCCTACGGCCCCGACGAGCAGTTCTTCCAGGACAGGCAGCAGAAACTGCCCTTGGGTCTCTACCACTCGGTGGGCTTCGGCTTCCGCTGGTTCTCGCCCATCGGCCCGCTGAGGTTCGAGTGGGGCATTCCCTTGAATACTCCGCCGGACCCCAGCAACCCAGGCGTGCTCTTTGAATTCACGATTGGGAATTTCTTCTAGAGCCGCTACAAGGCCGAAAACTTTTCTGATGTAGGAGCCAAGATGCCGCACCGAACCGCTTGGATGCTCGCCGCCGTCATGCTGCTCCCGCTGGCCGCCCGCGCCGACGTGAAGCTCGGGTACGTCGATTTGCAGCGGGCCCTTCTCGAGGTCGACGAGGGCCGCGAGGCGAAGAAGCGCCTGCAAAAGACACTCGACGAGAAGCAAAAGGAGCTCGACCGGGAGCAAGAAGCCCTGCGCAAGGAGAAGGAAGTTCTCGACAAGCAGGCGAGCATGATGAGCGAGGAGACGCGCATTCAGCGGCAGACGGATCTCCAGAAGAAGCTCTTCGAGCTCGCGCAGAAGTGGGAGAAGGGGAAGGCCGAGATGGCCACCAAGGAGCGCACCGAGCTGCAGGGCATCTTCCAGAAGATGGACCCGATCATCGCCTCCATCGCCCAGCGCGAGGGGCTGACGATGGTCTTCGAGAAGACGGACTCGGGCCTGGTCTACGCGCCCGCGCACTTGGACCTCACCAACGAGTTGGTGCGCCTGTACAACGACCAGAACAAGGTGAAGAAAGCGGCAGCGGCGCCCAAGAAGGACGCGCCGAAGAAGTAGGGCACTTACGTGGCGCACGAGAAAGCCCTATCCGAGCTCGCCGCCCACGTGGGGGGCGAGGTGCTCGGCGATGGCACGCTGCGCATCCGCGGCGTGAACGGGTTGGCCGAGGCCGGGCCGGGAGAAATTTCCTTCTACGGCAACGCGCGCTACCGCCGGGAGCTGTTGGCCACCAAAGCCAGTGCGGTCTTGGTCGGTGGCGATACGCCCGCCCGCAACGGAGTGACCTACGTCCGTGTCGCCAATCCCCACTTGGCATTCGCCAAGGTGTCGGCGCTCCTCCATCCCACCGTCCGCCCCGCCCCCGGCCGCTCGAACGCTGCGACCCTCCACCCCGAGGCGAGCGTGCACCCAGAAGCAACGGTGATGGCCAACGCGGTGGTGGAGCGCGGCGCCGTGGTGGGTGCGCGCACGGTGCTCTACCCGGGGGTCTACGTCGGCGAGCATGCCCGCGTCGGCGAGGACTGCGTGCTCTACCCCAACGCGGTGGTGGGTGAGCGCTGTCAGGTGGGGGCGCGCGTGGTGCTGCACGCCGGGGTGGTGATCGGCGCTGATGGCTTCGGCTTCGCCTTCGACCCCGAGATCCCCGAGCACTTCAAGATTCCCCAAGCCGGCATCGTCCGCGTGGAGGATGACGTGGAGATTGGCGCCAACAGTTGCGTCGATCGCGCCACCGTGGGCGAGACCGTCATCGGCAAGGGCTCGAAGATCGACAACCTTGTGCAGATCGCCCACAACGTGAAAATCGGCCCGCTGTCGATCTTGTGCGCGCAGGTGGGGGTGAGCGGTTCGGCCGAGCTGGGCACTGGCGTGGTGCTGGCGGGGCAGGTGGGGGTGGTGGGGCACATTCGCATCGGCGATCTCGCCAAGGTGGGTGCGCAGGCCGGCGTCGCTCAGGAGGTGCCCGACGGCGCCATGGTCACCGGATATCCAGCGATCGAGCACAAGCGGTGGCTGCGCAACACCGCCGCCGCCGAGAAGCTCGCCGACCTGGTCAAGGAGGTGCGGCAGTTACGCAAGCGCCTCGACGCTCTGGAGGGGAAGCGATGATGGACCACATGGAGATCCAAAACCTCCTGCCGCACCGCTACCCGTTCTTGTTGGTCGACCGGGTGATCGAGCTAGTACCCAACCAGAAGCTGGTCGCGCTCAAGAACGTCACTGTGAACGAGCCGTTCTTCCAGGGGCACTTCCCCGGCCACCCGGTGATGCCAGGTGTCTTGGTGCTCGAGGCGCTGGCGCAGGGCTGCGCTCTCCTCGCCTACAAGAGCATGGGAGTGGACCCGAAAGAAAAGGTCACCTACCTGATGGGCATCGATGGCGCGCGCTTTCGTAAGCCGGTGGTGCCCGGAGACCGCTTGCAGCTCGAGGTCGAGGTGGTGAAGCAAAAGGGCGCTATTTGGAAGATGAAGGGGGTGGCGCTGGTGGACGGCGTGAAGGTCTCGGAGGCCGAGTTCCTCGCCACCGTCGTCGACAAGGGCTCCTCGGTGAGCGCGGAAGGTTAGGAGGCGAGATGGGCAAGGTTCATTCCACCGCGGTGGTTCACCCCGAGGCGAAGCTGCACGAGACGGTTGAGGTGGGCCCGTTCGCGGTGATTGGCCCCAAAGTGAAGGTGGGCGCCGACACCAAGGTGGGCCCGCACGCGGTCATCGAAGGTGACACCACGATCGGCGAGCGCAACCGGGTGTTTCAGTTCGCTTCGGTGGGTGCGATTCCCCAAGACCTCAAGTACGCCGGGGAGGACACGCAGTTGGTCATCGGCAACGACAACACCATTCGCGAGTTCGCCACTCTGCACATCGGCACCGCGGGTGGAGGAGGCGTCACCCGCATCGGCAACGGCAACCTCTTCATGGCTTACAGCCACGTCGCCCATGACTGCGTGGTGGGTAACGGGTGCATTCTCGCCAACAGCGCCGCGCTCGCCGGGCACGTCGAGGTGGGAGACCACGTCATCCTGGGGGGGCTGTCGGCGGTGCACCAGTTCACTCGCATCGGCAAGCACGCCTTCATCGCCGGCGGCTCGATGGTGGCGATGGACGTTCCGCCGTACTGTACAGCGCAGGGAGACCGTGCCGAGCTCGCCGGGCTCAACACCATCGGGCTCACCCGCCACGGCTTTTCCGAGGATCAGGTGCGCCGGGTGAAAGACGCGTACAAGATTCTCTTCCGTTCCAAGCTCGGGCTGAATGAGGCGCTCTCCAAACTGCGGGCCGAGCACGGGGGGCACCCGGAAATCGAGCTCCTCCTCGACTTCGTCGCCAGCTCGAAGCGGGGCATCACCAGATAGAAAGACTCCCTCTCCCCCCGGGAGAGGGCAGGGTGAGGGAACGAACCGACGCATGGAAGCCATCGGCCTCATCGCCGGCAACGGCCGGCTCCCGTTTCTCTTTGCCGAAGCGGCGAAGGAGCAGGGGCTTCGTGTCGTCGCCGTCGCCCACCGGGGCGAGACCGACCCTGCGCTCGAAGGCGTCGTCGCGTCCCTGACCTGGGTGCGTGTCGGCCAGGTCAACCGCATCGTGAACGCGTTGCGTGCGGCGGGGGTCGATCGCGCGGTGATGGCTGGAGGCATCGGCCGGGTGCGCGCCCTCACCGAGGCCCGGCCCGACTTGGGCGCCCTCAAGCTCGTCGCCCGGGTGCGTAGCTTTCGCGACGACGCGTTGCTTCGGGCGGTGGCCGAGTTGTTCGCCGACGAGGGCATCTCCATCGTCGCGCCCACCGATTTCCTCCAGCGCCTGCTCACTCCGCGCGGACACCTCGCCGGCCCTCCGCTCGACGCCGCGGCGGAAAAGGACATTTCCCTGGGCATCGAGGTCGCCACCGCGCTGGGCGTCGCCGACGTCGGCCAGACGGTGGTGGTTCGGCTGGGGCACGTGCTCGCGCTCGAGGCGGTCGAAGGCACCGACGAGGCGATTCGCCGCGGCGGGCGCTTGGGTGGCAAAGGTGCCGTGGTGGTCAAGCTGTGCAAGATGGGCCAAGACGAGCGGTTCGATTTGCCCGCCGTGGGCGTGGCGACGCTGAAGGTGATGCACGAGGTGGGAGCGCGGGCCCTCGCCGTCGAAGCGGGCAAGACGATTCTTCTCGACGGGGAGCGCACGTTCGAGGCCGCCCGCCGGTTCGGCGTTTCGGTGGTGGGGGTGGCACGCGGGGTGAAGAAGCCGTAGGCCTTGGGTTCTCGTTCGCTGTGCTGTCGAGCGAACGAGGCCTCGTATTGGCCTGGCGACCAATTCGCGCCCGATCGGCCAGGCCCATCTTCTCTACCGAACGAAGGAGGTCTGCGATGACAAGGCAGGTTTACAAAATGGCGATGGTGGTGGCGCTCGCCGGCGTGGGGTTAGCGTACGCGCAAGAAGAAGAGACAAGATACGAGCCCGAGCCCACGACGAAGGAGGTCATGTCGACCGCGCAGCTCGAGGGCGGCGTCAACTTCTACAGTGGAGGAATGGCGGGGTTGACGGTCGTGGGGCCGGCGTGGGGCGTTCGCATGGGGGCGCACGCCGGTCTCCTCGGCGGTGAGATTGCCTATCGGGGCGCATACAACATCATCGCCGACGACGTAGGCTTGGGGGAGGACGCGGGCTCCATCTGGAAGAACGGGGTGTCCGCGTTGGCGAAGGTAGGCCCCACCTTCGACGAACGACTGACGCCGTATTTGGGCGCAGGCATCGGCACCAGCTTCTTGCACCCGACGCAAAATGCGACCCCGGCCTTCCGGGACGACGTGGTGTTCGAGATTCCGCTCGCCGTGGGTGTCGATTACCGAGCCAAGCACTTCAACGCCGGCCTGCGTGGGAGCTGGACGCCGCTGGTGGGGCTCGAGGTGGCCGACGGCGGTCCCTTCAGCGACACCAATGGGGGCGCCTTCCTCACCACCCTGAACCTGGGTGGGGTCTTCTAGGGGGAGGCGGGAGTTCCCTCTCCCTCTGGGAGAGGGTTAGGGTGAGGGGCGTCATGTTCCGCAAGCTCCTCCCCGTATTCTCCCTGCTCATCTCCGCCAGCGGCTTCGCCGACGCCATCGACGTCTCCGTCTCCGGGCGCGCCCTCATCGGCCAGGGCGTGCCCACGCTCAACGTGCACATCCTCGAGCCGATTGCCGGTTTCCGCGTGAAGCTCAACCGCAGCGACGGTAAGCCCGTGGACATCAAAGGGGGCGGCAAGCCCGGGGTGACGCGGGCGCTTCAGCTCGACCAGCCCGAAGGCACGTTCACCTACCAGGGCGAGCTCACCGTGAACTTCCCCGACGGAACGACCAGCTCGATGCCGCTGCAGTTCGAGACCGAGCTCTTCGGACCTCTGCGCATGAAGCTGGAGAAGGGCGACGTGAAGGTCGACGAGCGCAAGGTCACCTTCCGCATCAGCCGGCCTGCGGGGAAGGCGCACGTGAAGGTGCTCATGGATACCGGCAAGGTGGTGATGGACGACGACGTGCTCTTCAACGGCGAGCCCGCCGACTCCCCGCTGGAAATCACCTGGCCGCAGGCTCCTGGCAAAGTGATGAAGATTCACATCCAGGCCTATGACACCTCGACCTTCTTCACCGGGGTGGAGATTTTCCCGTGGCAGGTCGACATCCCCCACGAGGAAGTCAACTTCGACTCCGGCAAGTGGGACATTCGCCAACAGGAGCAGGGCAAGCTCGACAAGAGCTTCGCGCTCATCCGCGAGGCGGTGACCAAGTACGGCCGGCTGGCGGACATCAAGCTGTACATCGCCGGGCACACCGACAGCGTGGGGAGCACCGCGAGCAACCGCACCCTCTCGCTCAACCGCGCGCGCAGCATCGGGGCCTACCTCCGCAAGAAAGGTCTGCGCATCCCGGTGCTCTACGAGGGCTTCGGCGAGGAGGCGCTCTTGGTGGGGACTCCCGACGAGACCGACGAGCAAGCCAACCGGCGCGCCGAGTACATCATCGCGGTGGAGGCTCCCCATCTGAAAAATCCACCCTTCGCACCGAGCTGGCAGCGGCTGTAGGGAGCACCGCCGCGCGCAACAGCGGCAAGGGAAGCTGTCCTTCGGCCATCACCGCGTCGTGGAAGCGGCGCACCGAGAAGCGCTCGCCCCAGGCCGCTCGGGCATCGGAGCGCAGGCGTTCGAGCTCCAGGCGCCCCAGGGTGTAGGCGGGGCAGGAGAAGTCGACCGCGCAGCGCAACGCTTCGCTGCGGGCGAGCGGTTTGGGAAACAGGCCCTCTTTTTCGAGGAAGGTTGCTGCCTGAGCGAGGGTCATCTGCCGCGCGTGCAGCTCGAGGGAAGCGACACAGCGGGCGGCGCGCAAGAGGGCGCCGTGCTCCTTGGACAACAGGAGTGCTGCCTCGCCGCCGTGGTATCCGGCCTCGAAGATGAGCCCCTCAGCGTAATGGGCCCAGCCCTCGATGAACGAGTCTGTACCGAAGAAGCGTCGGACCGGAGAAGAGCAGGTGCGCAAGGAAAAGAGCTGTACCAAATGTCCGGGGAACGCCTCGTGCGCGGTGACCCAGTGGACCTGCGAGCGGTTGAAGAAGCTCAAGGCTGCCTCGCGGTCGGCTTTGCTCCACGAGGGCGTGGGCAGCGTCACCAGGTACTTGGCCTCCGTCGCTTCGGGGTCGAAGGGACCCGGCACGTCCATCGCCGCCACCGTCATCGCGGTGAGGTACGCAGGCATCGGCTGGACCTCGCAGCGCGCGCCCGAAGGAATGGTGACCAGCTCGGCGTCGCGGCAGAACCGCTCCAGCTCGCTCAGGACATACTCCACTTCACCCAGCACCGCGCGGGGGCCCGGCCGGTCGGTCGCCAGGTGTCGGAGCACCTCTGCGGCACCCCGAGCGCGCCCCTTGGCTGCCAGCGCTGCCAGCTCGTCGCAGCGGGAGCGAAGACGTTGCAGCTCCGCGCGCGCGTGTGCGGCGAGCTTCGACGGCGGCGAAGCCAACATCTCATCGAGAGCGAGCTTCTTGGCCAAGGCCGCTTCGCCGATGCCGACGTGCCCGGAGGCATGCGACTTTTTCTCGTGGAGGTAAGCGGCGAAGGTTTTGGCTGCCTCGGCGGCGCGCGCGGAAGCCTCCTCCAGCTTTCGCCGCAGCGCCCGGGCGCGAACCTGAGGAAAGGCTCGAGGCACCACGTCGGCGTAGAAGCTGACCGCGCCGGCGGCGTTCTCCTCGGCGACCGTGACCAGGGCGCGCGGTGGGTTCGCCAGCTGGCGTCGAGCGGTCGTAAGCAGGTGAGGAATCTCTTCCAGGCGGGCGACGCAGGCCAGCAGTCGCGCGGGAGGGTCGCCGGAGTGGTGGGCGATGAGCGCGTTCACTCCTTCGCCTGCGGTCTCCGTCCAGTAGTCCGGGTTCCACGCCCAGGGGCGCACCGTTTCCAAAAGGTGCGCCAGCGCGTCCAGCTTGGAGGACAGAAGCAGTCGATCGAGCATCTGCCCCGGTGCAAGCGGGCGGTCGAAGCGCTCCAACGCGCGGCGGAGCCTGCCGACGGCGGCGAAGTGGTGGGCGAGGCCTTGGGGGGTCAAGTCATCCAGGTGGGCGTCCAGCTCGTGCAAGCCGGCGATCGAGGCGGCGACCGGCTGATGAAACGCCAACTCTCGAACGGCGTCGTTCAAGAAAATCTCGAAGCGCGTGTTTTTGGGGTGGGCCCGTGCCACAGCGTCATCGTACCGGGCAAACCGGGCGAAGGAATCGACCCCGTGGAGCCGCTCGGCTACTTTCGGCGCGTGGGCCGCCCCAAGAAGTCGCTCCGCGAGAACCTCACCAACCGGCTGGGGCGCACGCTCAACGAGATGCTCCTCGCCGTGGCGCCCGAAGAGCTGGTGGCCATGCAGCACGCGGTCGTCGAGGAGTCGCGCCGGCAGGGTCTGCTCTACGAGGCGGCCGACGGTACGCTTCAGGTCATCCCTCTGCTCCTTCGCCCTCGCATTCTTTCGCGCGAGCAGGGCCGTTTCTTCCAGAAGGTGTGTCTCGAGATGGTGCACGCGCTCGAGCGGCTCTACTTCCTCTGGTCGACCGAGCAGGCGGTGCGTGCGCTGTTGCCGCTCACCGAAGGCGAGCTGCGATGGTTTTCCACCATGCCCAAGGTCGCGGCCCGCGCGCCGCAGACGATCTTCGGCCGCCTCGACGTGCAGGTGGACTTCGCCGATGACGACTGGGAGGCGCACTGTCACTTCTTCGAGGCGAACACCGTGGGCGCGGGCGGCATCCACTACACGCCGGTGGCCGACCAGATCATCCTCGGCTCGGTGATGAAGAAGCTGCGAAAGCTCGCTCCCGGGTTCCTCATCAAGCCGGCGGACGATCCGCGCCTGTTGCTGTTGCACACGCTCACCCATCATGCCGACGAGATGGGCCTACCCAGTCTGAGAGTGGGGCTGCTGCAAGATCGGCGGCTGGCAGGCGGGCCGGAGGAGTTCCCCGCCATCGCCCGCTTCCTGGGCGCCCATGACCTCGCGGCGGCGGTGGTCGACCCACGCGATCTGGTGGTGAAGCGCGATCAGCTCTACGCCGGCGACCAACCGATCGACCTCGTCTACCGCGACACCACCATGGCCGACCTCGTCGAGTACGAGAACGAGGGGAGCGATCTTTCGGCGATGAAGTGGGCCTTCGCCCACAACCGGGTGGTGTCGTCGATCGCCGGCGAGTTCGACCACAAGAGCGCGTTCGAGATTCTTTCCGACCCCCGCTTCCACCCCCACTTCAGCGCCGCGCAGCGGAAGATTTTCCAGAAGTACGTGCCGTGGACGCGCACCGTGCGTGAGACGAAGACCTCCGGCTTCGATGGCAGCGAGCTCGACCTGGTGCCCTTCGTACGCAAGAACCGCGAAGGGTTGGTGCTCAAGCCCAACCGCGGTCTGGGCGGCGAGAAGGTGGTGATCGGTCCTTTCGCCGAGCTCGACGAATGGGATCAGGCGATCGCCCACGCGGTGGCCCACCCGGGCGAAACCGTGGTGCAGCGCTACGTGCCCAGCCTGGTGAAGGACTTTCCGGTGCTCGGCGAGGACGGGCGCTGCCGGCTCGAGGAGCTCTATTGCGTGTGCGGCTTCTTCGCCACCGCCGACGGACTGGCGATTCTCGGGCGCGCATCGAAAAAGCGCGTGGTCAACGTCGCCCAGAAGGGCGGGTTGGTGGCCTGCATGGTGCTGATGTAGCGGTCGTCAGCGGTCGCCTTTCCGGGCTTTCGGAGGCTGGAGCAGCTCGACCCCGCTGGCCACCTTTTCGCCGTCGACCTCGGTGTACCAGGTGCGAACCCACGCGCCCTCTTCCAGCGCATCGCGGGAGATGTCCTCGCGACCCGCGAAGATCTCCACCTCGGCAGGCAGCTCCACCTGCTGCTCTTGGCCCTTCGCGTCGCGTAAGGTGAGCTGGTCCTCCTTCGAGCGGACCAGGGTGCCCTCGACGAGCCGCTCTGCTGGCTCCTGGTTGGGTAGCTCGACCGAGCCCACCGCGGGCGTGTGGCGGCGCTCCGGCTCGGGGATGGTCAATGGCGGCCCCGGGTGGTCGCTCGCGCGCTCCATGCACCCGTCTCGACAGGACAGCGCGAGCACCGACAGCACCCAGGGAAGCAGCACGAGCTTTCGCATCCACCGCGAAAATTGTGTGCGCCACCTGCCGGTTTCCACCCGAGGCGGACGAAGGGACGGGCGCTCGTTTTCAGCGCAGGTGCAAGAGGTCGCGAACACCCTCGGCGACGAACTGCACGGCGATGGCGGCCAGCAAAAGCCCCATCACGCGCTGGATGATCGCCACCCCGGAGCGCTTGAGCACCCGTTGCACGTACGTCGCACCACGCAGGATGAAGAAGGTGGCCGCGAAGGTGAGGGCGATCGCGAGGAACACCGCGAGGGGTGACGCCCAGCCCTTGCCCTTCGACATGAGCACGACGACGGTGGCGATCGACCCCGGCCCGGCGAGCATGGGAATGCCCAGCGGCACCAGGGCCACGTCGTCTTTGGCCACGCCTTCCTTGGTTTCCTCCTCCGAGGTCTTGGTCGGCGACTGCCGGGCGCGGAGCATGTCCAGCGAGCTCATCAAGAGCACCAGCCCGCCGGCGACACGGAAGGCGCTCAGCGACACCCCCAACCACTTGAAGAGCACCCCTCCGAAGAGGGCGAAGAAGAGTAAGACTCCGCCACCGGCCACGCTCGCGCGCAAGGCGGTGCGGTGCAGCTTCTTGGAGGAGTCGCCCGCGGTGATGGCCAAAAAGAGCGGCACCACGCCGACGGGGTCGACCACGAAGAACACCGCCGGGAGCGCGACGGCGAAGAGCTCGAAGAAGGAAGTCACTCGTCACACCGAGAGCCGCAGCTTCCACACCATGGTGAGCGCTTCGAGGAAAATCTTCCGGCTCATCTTCGACTGTCCGACTCGGCGGTCCTCGAAGACGATGGGAATTTCTCGCACCCGGAAGCCTCGCTTGAGCGCGCGGTAAGTGAGCTCGATCTGGAAGGCGTAGCCGGTGCTCCGTACCGCGCCCAGGTCGATCGCCTCGAGCACCCGGCGATGAAAGCACTTGAAGCCGCCGGTGAGGTCGCGAATGCGCACCCCGAGAATCGAGCGCGCGTAGAGGGAGCCGCCGCGGCTGATGATTTTTCGCCCCACTCCCCAATTCACCGTGCCGCCGCCCGCGACGTAACGCGAGCCGAGCACCAGGTCCGCGCCCGCCGTCGCTTCATCGAGCAGCCGCGGCAGGTACCGAGGGTCGTGGCTGAAGTCGGCGTCCATCTCGATGAGGTAGGTGTAGCCGCGTTGAAGACCCCAGGAGAACGCGTGCAGGTAGGCGCGGCCCAGCCCCTCCTTTTTCTCCCGGTGGAGCACCTGGACCCGCGGCTCCTTCGCCGCCAGCTCGTCGGCCAGTTGCCCGGTGCCGTCGGGGCTGTTGTCGTCGACCACCAGCACGTCGGCCCGCGGTTCGGCCGCGAGCACCGCTCGGGCAATGGCTTCGACGTTGTCGCGCTCGTTGTAGGTGGGGATGATGACCAGGGCCGGTTGCATGGGCGCGGCGGGCATAGCAGACGGCTTGCGGTTAGAGCAGCGCCAAAACCTCTTCGGCGGCCCGTGCGGCGGCGCCCGTGGGACCCAGCTTTTGGCGGACCTCGGCGAGCCCCGTCAACACCTCCTCCCGGGCAGCCCCCTCCCAGAGACGGTTTGCCTCCCGGGCGATGGCTTCGGGGGTCATCGCCCCCTGCAGAAGCTCGGGTACCAGCCGGCGCCCCGCGAGCAGGTTCACCAGCGCCACGTACGCGACGCGCAACAGCAGCCGGCCGACCAGGTAGGTCAACGCCGAGACGCGGTACACCACCACCATCGGCCGCTGCATCAACCCTGCCTCGAGCACCGCGGTTCCCGAGGCGACGAGGGCGACATCGCTCGCTCCGACGACTTCGGGCGCCCGCGCGGCGACGAGCTTCAACGACAGGCCGCTTCCCTCGAAGCGACGAGCGATTTCCTCGGGGGGGATGCTCGGCGCCACGGGAACCACGATTTGAAGCCCCGCGCGCTCCGCCGAAAGCCTTCGCGCCGCCTCCACCATCGCCGGCAAGATGCGTTGGATTTCACTCAACCGGCTTCCGGGCAAGAGCGCCAGCGTCGGCTGCGAAGGAGCCAGACCGAGCGCGGCGCGAAACGACTCGGCGGGGGCGGGCTGGGGCACCTGCTCGAGCACCGGGCTGCCCACGTAGCGGGCGAGGACACCAGCGCGCCGGTAGAAGCGCTCCTCGAAGGGCAGAATGCAGAGCATGCGGTCGACGACCTCGGCGATGGTGCGCACGCGCCCCCGCCGCCACGCCCAAATCATCGGGCTCACGTAGTAGGCGACGCGAATCCCCAGCCGCTTGAGCCGCCGGGCCAGCCGTAAGTTGAAGTCGGGGATGTCGACCAGGATCGCCACCTTCGGACGACGGCGCGCCGCGGCGCGTTCGAGCCCGCCCATGACCTGAAGGATGCGGGGCAGTTTGGGCAGCACCTCGGTGATGCCCATCACCGACACTTCGTGGGCGCCGTAAAGGAGCTCCACCCCCTGGGCGGCGAGCCGGGGGCCTCCCATGCCGAAGAAGCGCAACGCGGGGGCGCGGCGCTTGAGCGCGGCGACCAGGTCGGCGGCGTGCTGGTCGCCAGAGGCCTCTCCGGCGACGACCAGGACGGACGGCAGCATCGAGGCGAGGGACCTTACGGTTTCAGGTAGATTCCCCGCCAGCCTTTTGGGGCTCCTTTCATGAAGACCATTCTTCTCGCCGAGCACCACGCCCCCACCCGCGAGCACGTACACGCCGAGCTGGGTCAGGCAGGCTACGTGGTGAAGGTCGCTGGCGACCCGGGCACGGCGATGGAGCTGTTCATCTCCGAGCGCCCCGACGCGGTCGTGGTGGCGGTGGAGTTTCCCAGGCTCGATGGCGCCCACGTGGGAGCGATCATTCGCGCCAGTGACGAGGGTGCGCGGGTGCCGATTATCGCCGTCGACAAGGCACACCTGGGCAAGGCCAGAGGCGTGGGCGCGGTCCTCGACCTGCGCGCCAACGCGTACATCGCCAACCCGCTCAAGCGAAACGAGCTGGTGAACAAGCTCGCCTCGCTGCGCGAGCTTTCCGAGAGCGCCAAGTCCAAGAGCGGCAGCGGGGTGCAGGCGATCATGGCTCGCTCGCCGGTCGCCGCGGGAGAGCTGCGAGGGTTGCCTTTGCCCGCGCTCCTCCATTCGTTCTACCGGCTGCGGCGCGACGGCATTCTCGTGGTCGCCTTTCGCGACCTCACCCGTCGCTTGTACTTCCTCCAGGGCAGCCCGGTGGCCTACGAGTCGACTGCCCGGCAGGACGCCTTTCCTAACTTCCTTTTCGAGCGCGGCGTGCTCTCAGAGGAAAAGGCGAACGAGGTGCTGGCGGCGCTGGGTCAGGGCATGCGCGTGGGAGCGGCGCTCGCCGACGCCGACGTGCCCCTGGAGGGGGAGGAGCTTTTGCTCAAGCTGCGCGAGTACCTGCGCGAGAAGGCCTCGCAGGTGGTGGGCATGCGCGCAGGACGTTACGCCTTCTACGCGGGAGCCGAGTTTGCCGGTGAGATTGCCCCGGTGGAGGTGGCCGCTTTGGCGCCGTTGCTCGAGGGCGCGCGCCGCTCCTTCCCGGTGAAGGTGTTCGCGCAGAGCTTGCGGGCGCACCGGGGCGAGTTTCCTCACCGCACCGCCGAGTTCGGCAAAGACCTGCCCGCGCTGGGGTTGAACAACCAGGACCTCAAGGTGGCGATGCAGCTTAGCGGGCGCATCTCTCTGGAGGAGATTTTGGCCCACGGCCGTGCCGACCTGGGCCAGTCGTACGGCTTGTTGTGGTTCTTGGCGCTCACCGGCGACGTGGCGTTCGCGAAAGAGCCCCTGCCGGCCAGCGAGCACGACGCTCACGCTGTGCCCGATCGCATCGCGCCGAAGAAACGCAAACCCCTGCCCGCCGAGACGATGGCCAAGCTGCGCGACGCGGCGGTGAGAATCATCACCTCGAGCTACTTCCACGTCCTCGGGCTCGACATCTCCGCTGACACCGAGGCGGTCGAGCACGCCTACCACGAGGTCGCCGCCCGCTTTCACCCCGACAGCTACCCCGACTACGACACCTCGGAGATCAAGGATCTGCTCGAGTCCGTGCAGGACAAGCTGTCGGCGTCCTACCGCGTGCTCTCCGTGGAGGAGAAGCGCAAGGCGTATCTACGATACTTGTTGAGCAAGCTCGACGTCGGCCGCACGGCGGCGGTGAACGCCGAGGCGGAAATCGCCCTCAAGCGCGGCGAGGCCGCTCTGCGCCGGAAAGATCCACGGACGGCGCTGTCGCTCTTCGAGGAGGCGGTGGCGCTCAACCCGCGTGAGCCGGAGTACTACTGCCACCTCGCCTGGGCGACGTATCTGACCTCCGCCGGACCCGCGAAGGACCGAGCCAAACCGGCGCAGAAGCTGCTCAGGAAGGCGCTCGCGCTCAACCCTTACCTCGAGCGGGCGACGATCATCTCGGCGATCATCGACAACGAGGCTGGCGATGTCTCGTCGGCCCGAAAGCGGCTGCTCAAGGTGCTGGAGATGAACCCGGGCTCCCAGCTTGCCAAAGCGGCCTTGCGCAAGGTGGGGCGGTGACCGCGCAGGCTGCTCGCGCGCTGCGTCGGCTGTGGGCCTACGGCCGTCCGCATGAACGGCTGTTGGTTCTGGCCTTCGCGTGCATGGTGGTGCTCGGGCTGACCAACGGTGCCTATGCCTACTTGATGGGGCCGGCGATCAAGTTCCTTCTCTCGGGAGGCGCCGAAGGCCTGGGGTTGGCCGCGCGGCTGGTGCCTGGCTTGGCGGACCTCGATCGCGCTCGGGCGTTGGTGGTCTTCCCAGCGGCGATTGTGCTTCTGGGTGCCGCCAAAGGGCTCGCCTACCTCGGCCAGTTCTACTGGATGGGGCTGTACGGCCAGCGCGTGGTGGCCGATCTGCGCCGCGCCGTGTTTGCCCGGCTGGTGTCGCTCTCACCCGTTCAGCTCGCTCGCCGGCTGTCGGGAGACTTGCTCAGCCGTTTGTCTGTCGACGTCTCCGCCGTGGAGACCGCCGCCACCTACGCCGTGGCGTCGTACGTTCGCGACGGGCTGCAAATCGTCATTCTTTTGGGGGTGGTGTTCTCGTTGAGCTGGAAGCTCGCGCTCGCCACGATGGCGGTGGTGCCGATCGCCGTCATTCCCGCCTCGCGGCTCACCCGTGCGCTCTTGCGCCGGACACGCGAGGGGCAAGCGAAGCTCGGAGACCTCGCCGCTCAGGTGCAGGAGGGTCTGGGTGGGCTGAAGACGATTCAGGCCTTCAACGGGCAGCGCGCCGAGATGGGGCGGTTCGACGCGCACGCCCGCGCACATGTCCGCGCCCTCGTGCGTGCCGGGTGGACGCGGGGCGCCGTGCCCTCCTTGATGGAGGTCTTCGCCGCCGTGGCGATCGGCGGAGCGCTGGCCCTGGCCGCAGCCACCCGGGCGGTTCCACCGGAGAGCTTGGTCTCGCTGCTGACGGCGGTGGTACTGATGTACCAGCCGGCCAAGGACTTGGGGCGCGTCAGCCAGTTCGCCATTGCGGCGGCTGCCGCGGGAGAGCGTCTTTTCGAGCTGCTCGAGGTGGAGTACCCGGTGAAGGAAGCTCCCGGTGCGCGAGCGCTCGCGCCGGTGCGACAGTCGATTCGTTTTCAAGGGGTGAGCTACGCCTACGGTGAACGGGTGGCGCTCGACGGGCTCGACCTCGAGCTGCCGGTGGGGAAGGTGACTGCCCTGGTGGGCGCCAGCGGCGGCGGCAAGAGCACCCTTGCGTCACTGCTCTTGCGCTTCGATCGACCTGTGAAGGGTCAGGTCTTCATCGATGGTGTCGATGTGGCGGAGGCCACCATTTCGAGCGTACGCGCCCAGTTCGCGCTGGTCACCCAAGAACCCCTCCTCTTTGCGGCCACCGTGCTGGAAAACCTCCGCTTTCCTCGCCCCGAGGCCACCATGGACGAAGTGGTCACCGCCGCCAAAGTGGCGCAGGCCGACGCGTTCATTCGCGCGCTGCCGAATGGCTATGACACCCCGGTGGGCGAGCGCGGCGTCGTGCTGAGCGGGGGGCAGAAGCAGCGTCTGTGCCTGGCGCGCGCGGTGCTGACGAACGCTCCGGTGCTGGTTTTGGACGAGGCGACCAGCAGCCTCGACCCCAAGAGCGAACGCGAGGTGCAAGAGGCCCTGGCTTCGGTGCTGGAAGGCCGCACGGCGCTGGTCATCGCGCACCGGCTGGCCACCGTCGTCCAGGCTGACTGCATTCATGTGGTCGAGGGCGGAAAAATTTCCGAGAGCGGCACCCACGACGAGCTGATTCGTCGTCAAGGCTCGTACGCGCGCCTGTGGAAGCTCCAGAGCGGCGGGGCGAAAGAGGCGCAGGTGGCATGATCGCCCGTCAGCTTTTGCGCGCGTTCTTCGGCCTGCTCGTGCTCGCCGGCGCCTATGTGGGGCTGTTCTCGCTCTTCGCTGGCTCCAAGCCGTACCCGGTCACCGGCGTCCGCGGCACCGAGGGCATGGTGCGCGGGGCGTACCACGTGCACAGCACGGCCTCCGACGGAGAAGGCGAGGTGAGGGAGCTCGCGCACGCCGCCCGCCGAGCCGGTTTGCGCTTCGTGGTGCTGACCGACCACAACGTGGAGAGGCTCCCCGAGCCGGTGTTTGTCGAGGGGGTACTCGTCATTCACCAGGTCGAGGAGTCCACGCCCTATGGGCATGTGGTGGCGCTCGGAGCTCCCCGGGGGTTGAACGAGGAGGAGCGCAAGACCGATCCGATCGAAGCGATACGACGGCTGGGAGGAACGGCCGTGCTCGCCCACCCGGTGCAGCCCCGGAATCCGTGGCGCGATTGGGATGGCGGCACGCTGGCGAACGGGCTGGAGCTGTATTCGGGAGACTCCATGCTGCGCGAGGTGCTGCGGCAGCCCAATCGCCTGGCGTGCAGCGCCGGCTCGTACCTCGCCAACCCACCGCACGGGCTGATGGTGCTGGTGCAGCCCGCGCACGAGGCGCGCGAGCGGCTTTTGAGCCTCACTCCGCGCCAAGGGGTGCCGATTGCGCTTTGCGCGCACGACGCGCACGGCACACCGCCCTATGAGACCGTGTTCAAAGCGATGTCCCTTCACCTGGCGCTTCGGACGCTGCCAGAAGATGCCGAGCAAGCCTCTCGGGTGGTGCTCGACAGCCTCGCCCGGGGGGACTTCCTCTGCGCCTTCGATGCGCTGGGGGACGCCTCGGCGTTCGCGCTCGCGGGCCTCGAGGGACGAACGATGCGCGTGGGCGCTTCCGTCCGTGCGCTGCTGCCACCCGCGGGCGATGTACAGACTCGGGTGGCGGTGTACGGTGCGGCCAAGCTCGGAGCCGACGGCCGGACAATCACCTTCGATCGAGTGGGCACCGCTCAGATCGAGGTTCAGCTCCTGGCGCCGGGCTGTATTCTCGGCGACGAGTGGAGGCCGTGGATCGTCATCAACCCGATCCGCGTGGAGGGACCGTGATCGAGATCGTTCAAGGTGATCAAGTCGCCGCGGCGGCCGACGCGCTCCATGCGCGCACCCGCGGCTGTCTCGAACGCTCGCGGGGCACAAAGCAACGGCCGTGCCGGACCGCTCTCCCTCTGAGATTGAAGGGCGATGAGGGTGTGGATCTGCCAATCTGACAAGGTCGGCGGTTGTCCTCTGTCGTCCTGACGTTCAGGGCGACCGACGGTCTTCGCGCAGCTCTCGGCGGTCCTCACGCAGCTCGCGCTTGTCCTCGGCACGTTCCCTCACGTTTTGCACTCTCTGCGCTCGACCGAGTGAGACGAGCTCGAGGACCAGGGTGCGCTTCCGGTCGAGGCTTGGGGCGTCCTGCTTCCCGTAGAGCCCGGAAAGCTCCGCGGCGATCGCTTGGGTCCGCGCGAGGCTCGCTTCTTCGACGCGCGCATCACGTACGTCATCGCGTCGATCTCGTCGGTCGTCGCGCTTGTCGTGCACATCGTTGGCCAGGGCCAGCGGCCGCTTGGCCCTGACATCGCGTCGAATCTCGCGGCGATCGGACCTCAGCTCACGGTTGTCGGCCCGCACCTCCGCCCGGTCTCTGGCGAGCTCGACTTTGCTCTCGGCAATCTCGGTCTGGACCAACGCCCGCAGCTCCTCGTCGATTCGTGCCAGCGCCGCAACGTCGTTGCGTTGCCGCGCCGAGTCGATCTGGGCCAAGAGCGTTTCGAGCTTCATCGCGTCATGCCGATCATCTCGCCGCTCGCGTGCGTCTTGGCGCAGCTCCTGGCGGTCCTTCGCCTTCTCCAGTCGATCGCGCATCACTTGAGCTTGGGCGAGCAAAGGGACGACCGACACCACTGCAGTCAAAAATCGGGTCATGAGAACCTCCTCAAAGTGCTTCGCAACCTAGCGAATTGACTGCCATCCATGCCAACACGCGGCACCTAAGAGAGTTGCGGGCGCCAGTTTGATAGAGCAGCGCCCTTCGATGCGGCTTTTCTACATCTTCGCCAGCTACTTGCTTTTCGCCGTTCTTTTGCCGCTGCTTGCTTTGCATCGCAAGACGCGCAACGGGTTTTTGCAGCGGCTGGGGTTCTACCCCCAAGGCAAGTTGCCCGCGGGCGAGGGACCACGGCTTTGGCTGCACGGAGCCAGCGCGGGAGATTTGCTGGCGCTCTCTCCCATGATTCGCAAGCTTCGCCAGCGCTTCCCCCGGGCGAAGGTCATTCTCTCCACCACCACCAACACCGGCTACATGATGGCCAGCGAGCGCCTGGCAGGCCAAATCGACGCGGTGGTGTACGCCCCCTACGATTTGCTCGGTGCCACACGCCGGGCGGTGCGCGCGATTCGCCCCGACTTGTTGGTGCTCGAGTACACCGAAATCTGGCCCAACCTCATCCGCGCGGCGAAGCACTCCGGCGCGCGGGTGGTGCTGACCAACGGCCGCTTCTCTGCCGCGCACGTGGGCAAGTACCGCACGCTCTTCTCGCTCATCGGCAATCCGCTCCTGGACATCGACCTCTTCCTCATGCGCGAAGACGAAGAAGCGGAGCGCGTGCTCGGGCTGGGTGCGCCCCTGGAGCGTGTGTGGGTGACCGGCAACACCAAGTTCGACGCGCTGGCGCCGGCAGCGGTCGCCGAAGAAGACGTCGAGCTGCGTACCGGCCTCAACCTGCCTCCCCACGCTCCGGTGCTCATCGCTGGGAGCACGCACGAGGGCGAGGAAGAGCAACTCCTCGACGTCTTCAAGCGGCTTTTGCAAGACCATCCCGACTTGAGGTTGGTGATCGCCCCACGCTACATCGATCGGGCCCCGCGCATCGTCACCCTCACCCAGCAGGCCGGGCTTTCGGTCGGCCTGCGCTCGCAAGGCAACCCGGCGGGAGGCCGCGTGGTGGTGCTGGACACCATCGGCGAGCTCTCGTTGGCCTATCGGCTGGCCACGCTGGTGTTCGTGGGAGGGTCCTTTACCGATCGCGGCGGGCAAAACATTCTCGAGCCGGCGGCGCAGGGACGGCCGGTGCTCTTCGGCCCGAAGATGGAGAATTTCCACGACAGCGTGCAGGTGCTGGTGGGGCGCGGCGGCATTCAGGTCAACGACGCTGACCATTTGCACCGCGTGCTCTCCGAGCTTTTGGCGCGGCCGGAGACGATCGAAGCGTTGGGCGAGCTGGCGCAGGCCGCGGTGAGGCAGGTGTCGGGCGCCAGCGGCCGCAACGTCGAGCACATGGAGCGTCTGCTCACTTCGCCGTCATCCGGCAGACCGCTCGCGATTCCGCGCGAGATGGCGCACGGCTGAGGCATCGAGAATGCGAATCCTCCACCTGTTGGCCAGCCCCGTCTTCAGCGGCCCCGCGGAGAACGTCGCGCTGCTTGCATCGATGCAACGAGAGCTGGGGCACGAGGTGTCGGTGGCGCTCGACCGCAAGCGGACGCTCACTGCGGCAGAGGAACCCGCGGTGCCTCGCTTCAGCGCGTTGGGCCTGCTCGATGAAGATGGGTTGGAGCTGTCGGTGAAGTCCAGCCCGCTGGCGATCTTCAAAGACGTGCGCATGCTCCGGCGACGCGAGGTCGACGTCGTGCATGCACATTTCACACACGACCATTTCCTGGCGAGGTTCGGCCGGCCGACGGGCGCCCGGCTGGTTCGCTCGATACACGCGCCGCGCTCCTTACGGAGCTCACTGCCGGCGGCCGACGCCTTCACGGTCGCCACCCAGGCCGAGGCGGTGCGGCTGCGCGGGCGCTCGGTGCTGGTGATGCCAGCGCTGGTGAGTCCGGCCTATCGGCCAGCGCCCAGCAGACCTGCCTTGCGACGCGAGCTTTCGCTCGACGGCGATCCACTGGTGGGAATGGTGTCGACGTTTCAGCCTTCCCGGCGGCACGGCTTGGGCTTGGAGGCATTTACGCGCCTTCGGGCGCAGCGGCCCTCGGCGCGTCTGGTGCTCGTGGGCGACGGAGTGCTCGAGCCGGAGCTGCGCGTCCGGGTCGCCCAGTTGGGGTTGGGGCCGTCGGTCACCTTCGCTGGTTACCAGCGGGGCGAGGCGTTCGTTCGCTGGCTGCAAGCGTTGGACGAGCTGTGGGTGCTCGGGTTGGGTAACGACTTTTCCGGCCGAGTGGCAGCGCAGGCGCGCGCGTGCGAGGTGCGGGTGGTGGCTGTCGATGAGGGGGCGCTGCCCTTGCTGGCCGACGCCCTCGTTTCTCGACTGGCCGCCGATGCCGTCCTCGAGGCCTCGCTCTCGGCGCGAAGGGTGTCGCGGGCGCTGCCGTCGAACGAGGAGATCACCCGCAACGTGCTCGCGCTTTACGAGGGGCGCTCGTCGTGAGCGAACGCCTCGAGCGGCTGTGGTACCCCGAGGCCGAGGAGGGATTTTGGCGCCAGACCGCGCTGGCCCCGCTGGCGGCCGCGTCGCTGGTGTTTCGCGCCGCGCTCGGTGCTCGGAATGCTCTCTATGAGAGGGGAGTGCTCGCCGCACGGCGCGTCGAAGGCGCGCGGGTGGTGTCGGTAGGCAACCTCAACGTGGGAGGCGCGGGCAAGACCCCGGCGGTCATCCACCTTGCCAACCTGGCCCTCGCCCAGAAGCTTCGTGTGGCCGTGCTCTCGCGTGGCTACGGCCGGGTCGAGAAGGAGGCGCAGGTGGTGGGCCCCCACTCGAACGCCGCCTCGGTGGGCGATGAGCCGTTGCTGATTGCTCGTCGATGCCCCGGTGCGGTGGTGTGGGTGGGGGCCGACCGGTGGGCGCTCGCCCAGCGCGCGCGCGAAGAGCACGGCGCCCAGCTCCTTCTCCTCGACGACGGTCTGCAACATCGAAGGTTGGCGCGCGACGCCGACGTGGTGGTGATCGACGAAACAGTGGGGTTCGGCAACGGCCGCTTGATGCCACGCGGGCCGTTGCGTGAACCGGTCGAGGCGCTGAAGCGCGCTTCGCTGGTCTGGCTCAAGGTGGCGGAAGGCAGTGCAGCGGTGTTGCCAGAGCTCTCCGTTCCGGTGGTGCGCGCCGTGCACCGGCCGAGCGTCCTCATCGACCCCCAAGGACAGGAGCACTCGCCGAAGATCCTGGAGGGCCGGCGGGTGCTCGCGCTCGTCGGGCTGGCTCGGCCCACAAGCTTCGTGCGTACGCTGAAGCGGCTCGGCGCTCGCCTCGCCGCCGTCCGCGCGTTTGGAGATCACCACGTCTTCACCCCGGCCGAGCTCGCCGAAGCGCGTACCGTCGCGCACGCCGACGGCGCCGAGGTGGTGACCACCGAGAAAGACTGGATGCGACTGCCGCGCGATTTTCCCGCGTGGGTCGTGCGCTTGGACGTGGAAGTGGTTTCAGGAGCCGACGCGTTGATGCAGCTGCTGGCCTTGTGAGCAAGGGGCTGCTGTGGGACAAAGCGCGCCCCATGCAAAGGCCTTTGGCCCAGGCGTTCTCCAGACGCCGGGTGCTGGTGGTGGGCGACTTGGTGGCCGACCACTACATCTATGGTCGCAGCGAGCGGGTGAGCCGCGAGGCGCCGGTGCTCATCGTGCGCTACGAGAGCGCCGAGGTGAAGCTCGGCGGGGGCGCCAACGCCGCCGCCAATGTCAAGAGCTTGGGTGGTCAGGTCACCGTGGTGGGCGTGCTGGGGGATGACGAGATGGGCGGCGAGCTGCGCCGCCTGTGCAAAGCCGCCGGTATTCGGTTGGTGGCGACCTCTGCACCGGGGCTGGAGACGGAAACCAAGACACGCATCCTCGCGGGTGGGGTGAACACCACGCGGCAGCAGATGCTCCGGCTCGATCGGGGGGCGCCGGGCCCTTTGCCGGCAAAGGTGCGCTCGGAGCTGGCGCGAGAGGTCGCCTCCGCTGCCCAGAGCGTCGACGCAGTGCTCGTCTCGGACTACGGCGCCGGGGTTGTCTCAGAGGAGGTGCGCCAGGTGCTGCGCGACTTGGCGAGGCAAGGCCTGGTGGTCTGTGCCGATTCGCGTCACCACTTGCGTGCGCTCACCCAGCTGACGGTTTGCAAACCCAACGAGCCCGAGCTGGAGGCGCTCACCGGCATGAGTGTTCGCTCCGAGAAGGAGCTCGTCGCCGCCGCCGCCCGTGGGCTGAAGCTTTTGGGAAGCCAGGCGCTGGTCGTCACCCGCGGTCGAAACGGCATCGCGGTCTTCGAGCAGGGTAAGCCGCCCCACTTCATTCCCGTTCATGGCGCAGCCGAGGCGGTCGACGTCACCGGTGCGGGCGACACGGTGATGGCCGCCCTCACCTTGGCGCTGGCAGCCAAAGGTTCCTTGGGCGAGGCGGCAAGGCTGGCCAACGTCGCAGGGGCCCTGGTGGTGCAGAAACAAGGCACTGCTACCGTCTCACGTGCCGAGCTGCAGCGCGAGCTGAGCGGGGCCGAGGCATGACGACGGCGGCGAAGCTGGTGTCACGCGAAGAGCTCGTTGCGCGCGTGACCACGTTACGCGCTCAGGGGCGTACGATTGTCTTGGCCAACGGCGCGTTCGACCTGCTCCACGTGGGGCACGTTCGCTATCTGGAGGCGGCGAAGGCGATGGGCGACCTGCTGGTGGTGGCGGTGAACTCCGATGAATCGACCCGCGCGGCCAAGGGCGAGGGGCGGCCGATCGTGCCCCAAAGTGAGCGGGCCGAGCTCGTCGCCGCGCTTGCCTGTTCCGACTTCGTGTCGGTGTTCGACGAACCGGACGTGCGGGCGCTGATTCGCGTGCTTCGGCCGAACATACACGCCAAGGGCACCGACTATTCGCCGGAGACGATTCCTGAGCGGGAGGAGGTCTTCGCGTACGGAGGGCGTGTCGCGATCGCCGGCGATCCGAAAGACCACAGCACCACCGCGCTCGCCGCCAAGTTGCGCTCGCGGTGAACGAAAAGGAGGAGCGTTCGATGCCGCTCAGTGCCGAGCTCAAGCAGATTCTGGCCTGCCCCCAGTGCAAGGGTGACCTCGAGTTTCACGAGGAGAAAAACGAGATCCACTGCAAGGTCTGCAAGCTCGTCTACGAAATC